>CAZCJL010000048.1:0-48505 GCA_964498785.1 uncultured Cytophagia bacterium
TAAATACGACATAGAGGCAAGCGCCCATATCTACCATAAAATATTGAGAAGATACCTACAATTCTATGAAACGATATCGATTTCTGACAATTCTGCTTGTGAGTATTGCCTATTTTAACACCGGATTGTATTCACAAACAGGTTTTCTTAAAATAGTCAGTCCGGATACAGGTCTGACAATTTCTATTAACGATAGCGTTGTTGCTAAAACGCCCTCAAAGCCAATTCTTTTAACGATCGGACGTTATCGGCTTGTCGTATCAAATCCACAAAAGGGATTATGGCGTCACAACGACTGGACAAAGGCAATAACAATCAAACCGGCTGATACACTTATTATAGAACCAGAATTCACAAAAAATTTTATAATACGTACAAATCCGTTTGATGCTGGTGTATATTTAAATGACCAATATATTGGCGCTACTCCCCTCTACTGCGAGATACCAGATCCGGCAAACGCTGTTCTACTTATTAAAAAGCTCGATTATGAATTCGTTACCATAAAACCTGATACATTAAAAAGCTCAACCATAGTTATTGATTTGACAGCGATGGAAGACCAGCCCCTGCTAATTTTACAAAGTAATCAACACGATAACAAGGTATCGAGTAATAAAAAACTTATATATTCGGTATTTGCAGTTACACTTGCATCGGGTTTTACTGCGGCATATTTAAAAGACATGGCCGATAAAAAATACAACCAATATTTATCGGCCGGTAGTCTTAGCAAAATGGATAAATATTATAATGACAGTAAACGACTGGATATGTATTCCAGCGTTTCATTAGGCCTTTTTGAGGTAAGCTTCGTTGTTTCATTATATTATTTAATCAAAAAATCTGAATATTAAAATCCACGATTTGAGAAAATTCAACATTAAACGGATCATTCAAAAGTGTGTAATTGACTAATAAAATAGTTTTACTCCAGACTGGAACTGAGATCCCTGTGCCAACCGCCCATTGATCAGCGCCAATTCCGGAACGCAATTTCAAAACGCCCATCAATTTTGTTTCTGCACCAAAAATCCACGATTCACTGTTGCCATATTTCCGATATTCAGAAGTAATCAATAGATTTTTAATGGTAAATGAAATACCTGTTTTATATAAGGGATTATATTTTTCATGGTTACCTGTATCCCATTTTACATTTGCAATCAGGTCTTGCGATACCAGGCTTATCTTTATGTTTCTAAAAAGCTGGAGCATCAATCCGGCATCCATTGCCCCGCCGTATGCTCTGGTATCTCCCAATCTGTCATAGAAAAATTTGGCATTCACTCCGATGGAGCATCTTCCCCAAATTCTTTTTCCATAAGTTAAATAAATCAATTGATCATTACTATTGAAAATATAATCGGGTTCAAAACTATTTTTTTGTCTCGCTTCAATATCATTAATTTTGAAACTGAGCCACCCGAACCCATAGGCGCTGTTATATGAACCGGGAATAACAACGGAAAAAAAGTCAATTGTTCTGTTCAGAGACATCTGATGATGCATTCCCCCGATACAAACACTGTTGATAAAACCGATGCCTGCCGGATTCCAGAAAGGAGCTGAATAATCATCAGCAATAGATGAAAAGGCTCCCTTAAGAGCCGTTGCTTTTGCCCCGACACCTATAAAAGATAGATGATTTAATTTAGGAGCATCTGCTGCAATTATTTTCAGAGGTAAAATCAAAATAAACACAAGTAAGAATAGCTGCTGTTTCATGATGCAATAATCCCCTTACCTTTGGAAAAACGTACTATTTTTTAATTAATATTTTCTAGTCTCAATTAATAAGAGCGATTGTTATATATTCCTTTTTTTGATTTGTTGTAAACTGGCAGTAATAAATTCCATTTTGTACTATCTCGCCATCATCATTTCGACCATCCCATACATCCTCAAGGTGTTCTCCCTTGCTCTTGTATCTATTGTCTACAATAGTACGAACAGCCTTCCCACGCACATCGAAAATGCGGATAGTTACATGTTCCTCAGATCCTAAAACATACCTGATATGCGTGATTTCCTGGTTAGGATCAAAAGGATTGGGATAATTATAGACAGGCTCATCAGAGGGTGTTATTATTTCCCCATCATCAGAAACACGGGGAATAAAAATAGAAACTTCATTGGAAAAATAACTTTCATTTCTGGCCGTATCATACGCTGTTAATGCAAAATAATAATTTTTACCTGCCTCCAGATCAGATAAAGCATAACTGGTGACTAATCCGACATCAACTGCATTGCTATATCGACGAGAATGATCTCCATAATATATTTTATAACCTGCTAAATCACTCTCCTGATTAGGATTCCATTTGATTAGCACCATTCCCGGAAGCATGTTAACTCCAAATAATAAAAATGAAATTGTTGCGAAAAGCGTCCTGTAAATCGATGTCATAGCTATTTCCATTTTTTTTGATTCTCATGTCCGCAAAAAAAAGACGGCGAAGGCTTTAGCATTTAATAATCGATCAACCTTCGCCGTTTTCCTTCAGGGGGCGAATCATGATTTATTTATTTTATAATGAATTAAAAACTCATCCCGGTTTCTTATTATTTCCACATCATCATTATCTTTTTTTTTATTAAAATAGGACAAAACATTATTGGAATCATCATTTTTTCGGATTTTAATTCTGCCCAATAAAAATCCGAGTGCAAGGGCGACAACAAAGATGATCCCAATATAAGTATGCGCCAGAGAACTATAAAAAGGTGATGTGCGCCAAATCGTGCTTTGATGGTCATCATCTTTTTTCATATTTCGCTGAGTTTGCCGAGAATTTTTATAATATGATTTTTGAATTGCATTTAATGTCGGAACAATTATATCAGTATGTTTATGCAATTGATTAAAATTCAATTTTCTATTTACAGCATCAAGTTGACGGTAATAATTTGGTGTGCCATAATATTTAACAGATAATTGTTCGAAAAATGCTTTCCGTTGTATCCTGCTATAACCGGTGTCCTGCCTGGAAACAATCGGAAAATTTATAAAAAAAACACTCAAAAGTGTCCCCAGTAAAATGACTCCACTCATGATGAATTTCACAGTCCACCTCCAAAATATGTTTATATTTTTAGTTCTAATTTATTGTTACAATCATGCAAACCTTATGCCAATAAAAAAGCCCGGTATTAACGGGCTTTTTACAATTATTTTTGTTTGACTTACAAATCTAACATTAATTTATTGTGTTGTCTTCTCGTTGTATGTAATTTTTATATATAACCGACTTAACAAAATGTCTTTCCGAATAAGTATCTGATATTTTGTAGGCTAATGCACCTTTACAGTGATGTAAATTTTACAGTCATTATTTATAAGTCGCTAATTTATTGTGAAGTGTCTTAAGACTAATTGCTAACACCTTGGCTGTTTTAGTTTTATTATTGTTTAATGCCTCCAGTGTTGATATAATTATTTTTTTCTCAGCCTCTTTCATAGTCCAAAAAAGAGGAATAGAAATTCCTTTGGAACCTGATTTCAAATCAAGAATTCTGTCTGGCAGATGATGAACCTCAATACGGTTCACATTACAGAGAACCACTGCGCGCTCAATCACGTTTTTCAATTCCCGAACATTCCCGGGCCAACGATACTTCATAATCGCTTCAATACTTTCCGGAGAAAGACCGTCGATATGTTTATTATTTGCCCGATTAAACATTTCCAAAAATTCATGCACCAGGAGCGGAATGTCGCTAATGCGTTCTCTTAAAGGAGGAATATCGATTTCCACAACACAGAGACGATAGTACAAATCTTCTCGCAATAATTTTTGTTCAATAGCCTGTTTTAAGTTCCGATTTGTGGCGGCGACAATACGTACATCAACTTTGATTTCTTTTTTGCCCCCGAGCCGTCGGAACTTCCGTTCCTCCAATGCACGGAGAATTTTGGCTTGAGTTTCCAAAGCCATTTCACCGATCTCATCGAGAAATAATGTTCCGGTATCTGCCAATTCGAAACACCCTGCTTTTTCATTGAGCGCACCTGTAAACGCGCCCTTCTCATGACCAAATAATTCGTTTTCCAAAATATCTTTTGGAAAAGCCGAGCAATTAACCGCGATAAATGGCCCATTTTTTCTGCCACTCTTTTTATGAATCGCGCGTGAAACAAGCTCTTTACCGGTTCCGCTTTCGCCGGTGATTATTACATTGGCCGTGGAATCTGCGACAGCATCGATCATGGAGTAAATTTCCAGCATTTGCTGTGATTTACCAACCAGGTCTTCAAAATGTGTAAAATGCTTAATTTGTTCCTGTAGTTGCCGATGCGATTTTACAAGTCGATTATGTTCCAATGCTTTGGGAATGACGGTGCGCATTCGATCCGGAGCCACGGGCTTTGTTAAATAATCATAAGCTCCGCCTTTCATTGCTTCCACCGCCGTGGTAATTGTCCCCTTTCCCGTTATGATAATCACATCGGTTGGTATGTTATCAGATTTAATTTTTTCCAATACCTCGATCCCATTCATTCCGGGAATTGTTAGATCGATGAGCAACAAACCATAATTACCGATTTTGATCTTTTCGTACGCATCTTTTCCATTAAGCGTTGCGTCAACTTTGTACCCCTCTTCTTCTAATAATGCTTTAAGCCCCTCTATAATGGCTTTCTCATCATCAGCAATGAGAATTTTTTCATTATTTATATTCACTTCAACGCACCCTCTAATAGTTTTCTTAAATTCACTTTTTTCCGTTCATTCTCTTTCATTTTTGAATACTTAATAAATTCGATTACCACCTCGTTGATTTTTTGAGATTGCTCGAAAACCAGATCAAGATGTTTGAAAACATCTTTTTCACCAGGAACCGCTTTTTTGAGCTTTGTTTTTAAGACATCAAGATTAATTCCGACAGAATGTAATTGATTTTTGAGTTTATGATGAAACAATTCCAATGCCTCTGCCAATTCTTTATCAGTCATCGAATTCCTCCTATCCATTTATTAACTTTATTTACAATATCATCCAGCGAAAACGGTTTTGACAAATAATCAACACATCCTGCGGACAATGCTTTTCCATCATCCTCAGCAGCAGTCTTGGCAGTCATTGCGATGATCGGAATATTTTGCATTCCCCTTTTTGATCGAATGCGTGCGGTTGCTTCATAACCATTCAATCCCGGCATCATCATATCCATCAAAATTAATGCCGGTTTTTCTTTCAGTGCTTTTTTAACGCCCTCTATTCCATTTTTCGCAAACAACACTTTATACCCTTTGTCTTCTAAAATAAATTTTAGTGCATATTGATTGTCAAGGTTATCATCAACAAGCAGAATGCTTTTTTTTACGTTTTGTTCCCGGACGGGTTGCTTTTTTGCAGGAACAGTCGGTTTTTGAGTGTTTATTTCTCGGACTTTTTGTGTACCAATTCTCTGTTTTTCACCAACCTCTTTGAGCGGAAGTAAGATTTGAAATACCGATCCCCGCCCTTTTTTGCTTTCAACCAAAATATCGCCTTCCAACATTCTAATCAACTGGCGAGAAATCGACAACCCCAGTCCCGTGCCTTTTTTCTGTGAATTTTCCTGATTCTCGGATTGTCGGAATGGTTCAAAAATAAATCCAGAATCATCTTTATCAAAACCGATACCAGTATCCCTTACTGAAATACTCAATACTTTATCCCGTTTTTTCGTTTCAGCGATTATCGATATTTTTCCTTTGTTCGTAAATTTAACCGCGTTGGAAATAATATTGGTCAGCACATGATCGAGCTTATCGCGATCACTGAAGATGTATTGCGGAACATTTTTATCGACTTTCAATTCCAGTTTTAGCGCTTTCGAATCGGCCAGCGGGCGAATTGTGTCGATATTGGTGTGAATTACGTTAATGAACGGAAAATAACTATAGTGCATATCCATCCGCCCTGCTTCAATTTTAGAAAGATCCAAAATATCATTAATCAATTTCAACAATCGTTCGCCATTCCGCTTGATGATTCGTATTTGCCTGATCTGTTCTAAATTTAAATCACCACTCATTTTTTGTAGCAAGATACTGGCAAGAGTCAGAACGGAATTGAGCGGCGTCCGTAATTCATGGGACATACTGGCAAAAAATTCAGATTTGATTTTATTGATATTTTCCGATTCCTGCGCCCGAATTTCCACCTGTTTAAACAAATTATTATTTTCGATGGCAACAGCCGCTTTTTGGGCAAAGATTTCTAAAATATTAAGTTCTTCCGTGTTCGGCACACAGCCATCTTCCGGATCAAATACCATCAAAAAGCCGAGAATTCGATTTTTTACTTTTAGGGGAGATAAGAGCGCGCTGTCCGAAGACCACTTTGTGTTGTCTTTCCCCATTCTCTCAAGCCCATGAGCGATAAAATTCGAGTCTGTGATCTCGTTATATTCCAGGTAAAATGAATTCCCAACCCGGTATTCATTGCGAAGGTATTTCAGTGTATTTGACAATAGCATATCGTATTTACTCATAAAACTTTTCAGCCGGTTTTTCGGAACTCCTGCTTGTGCAGCAATCCTGGACAAAGGCGTTTTATCGGCTTTTATGGATATGACTGCTGTACCCCATCCCATACTCTTAATCGCTTCACAGATATGTTTCAAAATATCCGGCAGATTAACGTTCAATATAATATCTTCTCCGATCTTTAAAATCTTTGCCAACTGATTGACTTTAACATTTAGCTCACTGGTGCGCCGGGCGACTTGCTCCTCCAGAATTTTGCTGTGCTCCTCTAATTTCTGCTGCATTGCCTTATATTCCGACACATCTCTGCCAACGCACATTGCACCGATATTTTTCCCTTTATTATCAAACAAGTAGCGAACATTCCAACTGCACAAAATTTCCTGGCCACTTTTTGTTTTCACAGGCGCTTCATAATCACGAAGCTCTACTTTCATCGAGTCACCGTAATTTTTGCGCAAGTTTTTCATATCCGCAAAAAAGTCAGGTAATTTTCGACGATTCAATTCACTTGATTCATAGCCTAATAATTTTGTTCCATAGTCATTGATAAAAATACAATTGCCATATTCATCTACAACCAACAAAATATCGAGCATTCCGGAAATCAATGTCTCATAATAATTTTTCGCCTGCTTCCATTCTTCACTTTTCTGTTCGATTTCCCTGGTGCGTTCTTCGATTTTTTGCTCCAGGTTCTCGGAATACTCTTTGATCCGTCGCTCAAATTCTTTCCATGCGCTAATTCGAATCACCACATTCCGGCTCCCTTTAAATCGACCCAACCTGTCCTTTATCGGAACTGACGTCATCATCACAGGCAAATTTTGCTCCTTGCGATTCCGAACCTCAATCTCGAACTGGCTTTTCAGGTTAGAGGCCAACTTTTCTCTTTCAATTAAATATTTTTCAAGATTTACAGCATCAAACAGCGCTGTTTGATTTTTACCGATAATTTGTTCACGGGGCATGCCGATTAGACGCCCCATACAGTCATTCGCAAATGTGATCAGTCCGTCTTCATCAACCACAAAAATACCAACATCAATTTTATTTATAAGCGTACGATAGTTTTCAAAATTTTTCTCCACCTGATACAATGATTTTTCTAGTGATTTACGAATTTCAATTTCGGATTCCATAAATCGAGTATGCTCCTCAAAAATCACCATGATTAATGATGCAAATCCAACGAGCATTGAGACGCTTCCTATGAATTGAAAAACATCATAAGGTTGCTTAACAGCAAATAAGTATAATTTCCCGAAAATAAAAAAAATGACGCCATGAATAAACCAGAAATAAATATGAACGCTTTTCTGTGTATATAATCGAATAAATTTTATCGCAGACCATAATAAAAAAACAACTGTCAGGATCATCAGGACAGGATCAAATATTTGCACTAAGTGTAACGGGAACAAGAAATACAGCACACCGTAAGTTATTAACACGCTCAAGATAATAAACGTTAACGGAATAGCAAATGCAGCGACGATCCTTCTATTTTCCGGCACTGCCTTTCCGGCATTATAAGATGTGAACACCAGAAGTATTGCCAGAAATAACTCCTCGATTGGCAGCTTTTCGACTGGCTGTAAAATAATAGCCAACGGAGCGATAGACACAGCGCCAATCGTTTTTAATACTAAAATAACGATTGTGATAAGAGCTGCAGAGGCAAAAAATAAATAGTCCCGCGTAAATTTTATCGCATAAACTTTGAACGACAGAAATACGATCGAGATGAGGAAGAAATAGGACAGTATTTCCATAAACTCAAAATACCGTAGCGGAAACAGGTGCGAACTCTCCCGGATATGGTAAAAGATCAATACTGTTGCGAATAACACTGTTTCCAAAAAGAGGATATTAATCCTGAGTTTGCTAATTCGATTCGGATATGGTGCGTACATGTCACCTGTCTTTTTTTGATTGTTCTCAAATAAATAGATTCGACTTCAATGTGTAAAATATACGTGAAAATTAAATAAATGTCAATTGTAAATTTCATTTTTATTCAAAGTTCATAAACATTTTACAGATATGGAATCACGTGAAAAAATTAAATTTTTCATTTCTTTTTTTCAATTTTATCATTATTTTAGATTATATTAATATAATTATTCGTTCTCAAAATTGATGGAGGGAATATGAAGTTGACAAAAAACCTTTTTCTCGCGCTTGGTTTACTCGTTTCTTTTAATGCTCCAGGATTGGCACAATCAACAATTCCGAATTATTATCAACATGCGGACTTTTTATTCGCGTCATCCGGGGCATTCCAGAATGGACTGTTGGGGTTTGTCAATCCGGCTGCATCAAATTTTACGCATGCTCCGGAAACATATCTTTATCTCTCAACAGATAATCAGAACCGAACATCTGTGGATCGCTGGGGGCTTTTTACCGGGGTTCCGCATCTTGGATTCGGATTAATCCACCAGGACGACGTGACAGACTACCGCATCAATATAAGCGGTGGCAACAATGCGTTTGCATTGGGCATGGGGTATGGTTGGTCAGGCGGTGATGCTGCAAAAATATTGCGTGAAAATTTATTCTCTATCGGAACACTCGTTCGTCCGAATCCTTTTGTATCGATGGGAATGACCGGGCATTTTTCTACTAAGGGAAGTAACCGCACCGGAATTCTGGACATCGCGATTCGGCCATTCGGAACAGACCTCATTACGCTATTCGGGGACTGCGCGTTCGAACAAAAGGACAATTTGGATGGTCTGTTGTGGAGCACTGGTGCAATCGTCGGGGTTCTGCCGGGAATTCATTTAACCGGTCGATATTTTGAATCCGGAGCATTTACGCTGGGTTTATCATTCAACTTTGGATATTCCGGCGTCAACGCACAAACCCGTGTACCAGCCGAGGGCGATATGGATCGTCTCTATTACGGCTTTCGTGCCGGCGGTCTCAAACACAATGTCATTGATCGCTATTTTCGTCAAAATTCAAAATATGTTGCCACCGAGATGGAGGGAACCGTCAATTACCAAAAATTTCGTTTCTTTGATGAATCCAAACTCACTCTTTCCGGTATTCTCGCAGATTTGGACGGAGTGATTACAGATGGTACTGTGGGGGCTGTTGCGTTGAATCTATCCAAATTACGCGTATCCCCGGAAATGGGATGGGAAATCCGGGACAAATTGCAACAAGTTCGCGATGCGGGCAAAAAAGTGTACATCTTCATGGAACTCGGCGAAATGACCAATTATCATCTGGCAAGCGTCGCTGATAAAGTCATCCTCGATCCCGAAGGCATGATTGTTCTGGAAGGGTATGTTATGGGCAGAACATTTTTGAAGGGAACTCTCGATAAATTAGGTCTCGGTTTTGACGAATGGAGATTCTTCAAATACAAATCTGCTGCCGAGGAGATATCCAGAGAAAGCATGTCAGATGCGGATCGCGAGCAGCGCCAGGCGCTCATTGACGAATTGTATCGAGTGGTTCGTAAAGAGATTTGTTCATCCCGCGATATGCCCGAAAGTACTCTGGATAGCTTAATCAATAACAAAATGATCTTCAATGCAGCGGATGCGATAAATACAGGATTGGTGGATACATTGGGTCGTTGGGTGGATAGTGATAAAATTATCAGAACATTTGATCAAAAACTCAAGAACCGCGCTAAAATAAAGGATTTGGCAAAACAGCAGTTGCCGCCGGAAAAATGGGGACCAAAACCGCAGATTGCAATCGTTTACGGAATCGGCGAATGTGCGATGGAAACCGGTATCCGGGCGCGCAAATTGGAGAAAGCCTTCAACAAGCTGGCGAAAAATGATCAAATTAAAGCCGTTGTCTTCAGGGTGGATTCTCCTGGCGGAGATGGCATGGCGTCGGATATTGTTGCCGAGGCAATGAAAAAATGTGCGGAAAAGAAACCGGTCGTTGTAAGTCAGGGATATGTGGCAGCTTCCGGTGGCTACTGGATTTCGATGTACGCGGATTCCATTGTTGCCGCACCGTTTACGGTTACCGGCTCTATTGGCGTGATTGGTGGCTGGTTGTGGAATAAAAATCTCGGCGAAAAACTCGGGATGACGTCTGATTACGTCAAAGTCGGCGACCATGCCGAAATTGGCTTTGGTATCACCCTGCCATTAATCGGCCTGCGGGTTCCTGATCGGAATTTAGATGCCGAAGAACGCTCATTAGTCGAAAAAATGATTCGCGACATGTATCAGGGTTTTGTCGCGAAAGTCGCTGCCGGCAGGGATTTATCCGTCGAAAAGGTATCCGAGATCGCGCAGGGGCGGGTGTGGACTGGTACCGCTGGAAAACAAATCGGTTTGGTGGATGAAATCGGCGGGTTGGAAACCTCTGTTATTATCGCGCGTGAAGCTGCCGGAATACCCGTGGAAAAGGAGGTTGAAATAAAAGAATTTCCTGAACCCGGTTTATTCAGCCTGGAGATGTTTAATCTGTTTCCTTTTTCCAGGCAAATAAAAAACAAGCACAACGAACCGAACGAAATCTCTTATATAAAATTTATCGCACAGCATCCGGGCAAACCGCTGCCACTGTCGAGTCCGGAATTTTTCAAAAACCATATACAGGAAATTCCAGAAATCAAATAAGAACATAGCTTCGCGAATTAATTAATGTCTGAACGAAAACTCAAAAAATTGTCATTCTGAGGAGCAGAGCGACGAAGATTCTTAATACCACCAAGCGTTTGTCTTTACTGAGTTTCGTGGCATGAGATTCTTCACTCCCCCGCTTAGGCGGGGTCGCTCAGAATGACACTAACATTGTTTTCGTTCAAACACTAATTAATGCAAAGCAACCACAGATTTCGTAGATTTCACAGATTATAATCGGCGTCATCTGTGAAATCGGTGGTTTATTTTTTTGTTTACTATGCAAACTTTGAAATTCCGATACAAATAAAATTTATTTTGGATTTTTAGGTTCAACGTGCCATGTACTGTTTATTTAAATTCAAAAAACAAGTTCAGTACATGGCACATTTTTTTCCATATTCACTAAAATTTTCCAACAGAACCCCGATATAATCTATGTGCTTCCAACCTGTAAAATATTCAGAAATTAATCATGACGAAAAGCAATTTTCATTTAAAAATCGGTCCGAAAGAAATAATCACAAAGAAAGATTATCCCTATATTATTGGCCGCGACGTATCCAATGATATTGTGATTGCCAACAAGACTGTATCCCGCAGACACGCTGCGATCATCTTTGATGGCGATGAGTGTATCATTGAGGATTTGAACAGTAAAAATGGCACGTTTGTGAATGACCAAAAGATTACAAAATATTCTCTGAGCGATTCTGATGTTATCTGCATTGGAAATGAATATATATCGGTAGAAAAAGAGGATAAGACCTCGCCATTACTCGTCACCGAAACAAGCTCATTAAGTCAGGATTCAATTGTTTTGGAAAAACAATTTCAAAAGTTGATGGGAAACATTCAAGAGAATAGTCAATTGGCAGAAAATGTACAGGGAATAAAACGAATTATTGAGATCAATCGGACCAAGTTAAAAAACGTTGCGAATATTGATTCACTGACCGGTCTTTACAATCGGGGTTATTTTGATCAAATCTTTCAGAAAGAAATTTTGAGAAATGCGCGTTATGGACACTCACTTTCGGTAGTGCTTATTGATATTGATTTTTTCAAACAAATAAACGATGAATTTGGTCATGAAATTGGCGATAACGTATTACTGTGGGTTGGTTCAATTCTCAGTTCCCGAACCCGGCGGACAGATATTGTCGCTCGTTACGGCGGTGAAGAATTTGTGGTGCTGTTGCCTGAAACCAGTACGGAAAATGCAAAAATCGTTGCTGAAAAAATTCGATCAACAATTGAAAAGGAGAGCAAGACGAATTCGCCAAAGCAAATAACCGTGAGCATCGGAGTTGCCAGTCATCCGCATAATGGTTCGAATGGAAAAATCGTTCTCAAAGCTGCCGACGCGGCGCTGTATCAATCCAAGCATTCCGGACGAAATCGTGTAACATTGAGTGATTGGGAAGGCTATGAGCACACTTGATTCTTATGAAATTTTACATCAAATCGGTGAAGGCGGGATGGCAGTGGTTTACAAAGCTGCCCAGCCCGAACTAAAACGCTTTGTCATCATTAAAAAGCTGAAAAAGCATGATCCTGAATCTGTGGAACGCTTCAACCGGGAAGCGTATGTTTCTGCTGCACTGAGCCAGGAAAATATCGTCGCGACGCATGATTTTATTCATGACGACGGTGATTACTACCTGATCATGGAATATATTAACGGAATGGACTTGAAAACGATTCTTTCGATTTTCTCCCCCATTCCGCCGTTGATAGCAGCTATCATCACCAGGGAAATCGCCCGCGGGCTGGAACATTCCCATGCCAGGGGTTTCATTCACCGGGATGTAAAACCCGGGAATATTCTCATTTCGACCGAGGGCGAAGTGAAGCTCATTGATTTCGGCGTTGCCAAAGAAGACACGCCGAATAATATCACTGAAACTGGCGTCATTGTCGGGACGCCGGTTTACATGTCGCCGGAACAGGTAAATGGAGACGATATTTCCAATCAAACCGATATCTATTCGCTGGGTATTCTGTTCTATGAAATGTTAACCGGTGTAAAACCATATACTGCGCTATCAAACACACAATTGTTCAGCCTTATCAGTCAGGGCAAATATAAATCCGCACGTTCGTATGTTAATAAAATCCCGCGGCGGGTGAATCGAATTTTGAAAAAAATGCTTAATCGCTCTCTGGAAAAACGCTATCAATCTGTATCTGAATTAATTTTTGATATTAATAAATTTTTGAAATGGGAAAATCAGATTAATTTAAAATATCGGCTCTCCCGCTTTATGTCAGATGTAAATTATTTAGCATCTCAGGAAACTAAATCACAATACGAAGATTTACCAGATCCTCTTTATAATAAATCATCCTCTCGTTTCGGAGCTTTTGTGCTTATCTTCGCGTCGCTGATTTTTACGGCATTGGGATCTTATTTATCATACCAAAAATACTCGGAGCAGTATCTGGGCAATATTAAATTTAAGTTGAACGTCCCACAGGCAGAAATTATTAAAGATGGCAAGAAAACGTATCAGACAGACACGGGAGAGTTAACCATTCACCGTGTCCGCGCCGGAGCGCATACGTTTACCATATCAGCAGGCCCGGAGTACAACATCTATGAAGGCGCTTATTTTATCACAGCGAACAATACCCGGGACGTTGATGTTCAATTAAAAAAGCAGAATAACAAGGCAACCATATCTGTACTAACCGATCCCGTGGGCGCCAATATTTTAGTGAACGGTAAATATCTGGGGAAAAGCCCGATTAAACAACGAATTGTGAAAGTCGGAAATAATAAGATTGAATTGGGGCTACCCGGATATGAAAAGTGGGAAGACATGAAAAAATTTGACATCAATGAAAACCTTCACCTGTTTGTTGAACTTGCCCAGAAAAAGAAACAGCAATAGTAGTATTACACCTCAATTTTATAAACGATCCGTCTCTATTTGCTGATAATTATTCAGTTTTTATAAGTGAAGCGTGACCGCTGATTCCACTGATTCCACAGATTTTGTATCTGCGCAATCTGTTAAATCTGCGGTTTCAAAACAGGATAGCAATCTTCGATTTAGAATTTTCGATTTCAGAACAAGGATCAACAAATGCTGATTTTTGAAAGTATTGAGACTTTCCAATTCAATTTATTAACAATTTTCAAAAAACGGTTGTACATTTTTGCACGGTTGATTATATTATCTAAAAAATAAAACAGGAGCATAAAATGTACAAATTTTATTTAGTCGCATTATCGTCTTTAATATTCACATTTAATGGCTTTGCTCAGTCATTACCAATCAGCACTCCGGAGAAAATGGGATTATCATCGTCCCGGCTGGCGGTTGCCCGATCTGTAATTGATGATGCTATTGCAAAGAAACAAATCCCCGGTGCGGTGCTGCTCGTCACCCGCAAGGGACATGTTGTGTTTCGGGAGGCGTTTGGAAAAAGCCAATTGGTCCCGGACGAAAAAAAGATGACGCCGGACTTGATTTTCGATATGGCCTCTGTCACAAAACCTGTCGCCACAGCCACCAGTATCATGATTTTGGTGGAGCGCGGAAAAATCCGGTTATGGGATAAAGTGAAAGACTACATCCCGCAGTTTTCTGCCTATGTTGATGAAAACGGTGCAGAAGGTCCCGATGCCCGGTTGTGGCATCTGCTAACACATACCTCCGGTTTGCCGCCGTATACAAACGCGCAAAAAGTTGAAGAAAAATACGGCTCCCCCTGTCCTCTTGATTCATTGGCAGTCCATATCGCGAGACTCGATAAAACCTGTGCGCCCGGCACTGAATTTCATTACAGTTGTCTCGGATTCATCACGCTGGCGAATATTATCAAACGAATTACCGGAGAAACCATCGATCAATTTTCCGAAGAACACATTTTTCAACCCCTTGGAATGAAACAAACATTTTTTACACCACCTGAAAAATTCCATGATCGTTGCGTACCGACAGAAATCATCAATGGGAAGCCGTTGATTGGCGTTGTCCACGATCCACTGGCGCGATTGCAGGGCGGAATTTCAGGAAACGCAGGACTGTTTTCCACAGCAGACGATTTGGCAATATTTGCTGACATGCTGCTCCAGCGAGGCGTTTTCAATGGCGTTCGGGTATTGAGTCCGCTGACTGTGGAACGAATGACCACAATCGTGCCCGAGGTTGAATTTAGCGGCAGAGGCCTGGGCTGGGATTTAAATTCCGCGTATGCAACCAATGGCGGAGATTTGTTTGGCGAGAATGCGTTCGGGCACACCGGATACACCGGCACATCGATTTGGATTGACCCGGACACGCAAACGTCTGTTATTTTTCTGACGAATCGTGTTCATCCGAATGATGAGGGAACTGTTGTCCCGTTACGAAGTAAAATAGCGAACATAATTGCGAGTTCGATATTTGAGCCGGAATAACTGATATAATTATTGTTAACGTATTACCAAAGGAGGATGTATGTTTAAGAGAAATTACTTATTGTTTGCGCTATTGATGTTGACAGTTAGCTTTTTTGCCGGCTGTTCGGACGATAGCCCTTCGGGTCCGGAATCCGGAGATTTGCCTGAATTTCAGGCTCCGACCGTGAATGTTCCCCAGGCAATGAAATCATCGAACGATCCCGGTGCGATTCAAACCGTGGCTTATGTTCAAATGGCAAATAGCTTTAACACTTACCTCACATTTTTCAATCCACCCGCAGGCGCACTTTCAAAAGGCACAGCAAGCCAGGATGATGACTGGAGCTATAACTGGAATGTGAACGATGAAAGCGGTCAATATGCGGTCACATTAACTGTTAACCGGACAGAAGATGGAGCGGAATGGAAAGTAGCAATTTCCGGTACCTTTGAAGGAATTACAGTAACGAAATGGATTTTCATTGAAGGCTCTCAAACGACAAATGGAAAAACCAGTTTGTTTACTGTTTACAATCCTGAGTTAGCGCCGGCTCAGGTAGTCGTTTTTGAAGTGACAAACGTTGAGGATGCAAGTAATGTTCAAGTCATTACTTTCCTGGCGCCGGAAGACTTCAAACTCGAATTAACCGGTAATCCTGATTTCTCCGGTGATTTAATTGCGTATGAATGGATAAACAATGCATTTGTGAAACAATTTACCTCAACCTGGACCGGCACAGGGTCTGGTTCCTGGATCTCATACAATGAAGATGGCACACCAGAAGATCATGGTTCATGGGGTGGTTGATAATTTTTGAAGATTATACTTTAATATAAAAAAAATCTGCCTGTTTGATGTTTCGAGCAGGCAGGTTTTTTTATTTCGAAAAGTGCTTTCGTTAATGTTTTCGGTCACATCTCCTGGAATTTTCATGATAACGCCATTATTTCATCTCTGATCAAATGTAACCGGATAGTCGACGGAAGCGGCTGATCAAAAAAATACGCTTTTACTGCTTCCTTATTACAGTTGCAATAAACGAAATAAAACAATGTTTCTTTTAAAATGCCCTGAAAGGGCGAAATGAATTCGAAATAATTTGTACATAGAAAGACGAGAGCCCAAAATGCAGAGCCGCAGAGAGCGCAAAGATACGCAGAGAAAAAAATTATTCTTTGCGTATCTCAGCGAACTTTGCGGTCTCTGCGTTTATGGCAAGAATACAGTCATATTCAATGCCAAAAAAGACTCATCTCACCAGGGCTATTTTTTTCATGGCATGGAAATTCCCGGAAGATAGTCGCACATAATAGATTCCGGACACGATATCCGAGGCATCGAACTGCACCTGATGTGAGCCGGCGTCAGTAAATCCGTCAATGAGTGTCGCCACTTCCCGGCCCATGAGATCAAACACTTTCAACGTGGTCTGTCCGGACACGGGCAAATCAAAACGAATGGTGGTGACAGGATTAAACGGATTGGGGTAGTTTTGCTCAAGTCGCCAACTGATTGGCTGGCGGTGATTTTCCGTATCCATGACTGCGGTGTATTCGATGGTGAATGAACCAACCTCTGAACGAACAGTGGCATTGTGCTGATCACAGGCGGTTATTTGCCAGTAGTAATTCCCGGCGTCCAAATTGGTGGACGGGTAGTACACAAAACTGGTATCTGTCAACTGAGAATACTGCTCCATAACATGGCTAAAATTGCTGACATCACTCAGGCGTAGTTCATAACAGACCTGGTCATCATGATCCGGATCATTTGAACAATGCCAGATAAAGCCAATTGAATCCGGCATAATAGAGTACGTCTGATAAACCGGGCGGATGAGTGCAAACGGCTGCGGGGAATCATTCACCGCAATCACTGAAAAAACAGCAGTCGTGGTGTCTGTTAGTCCCGACGGATCAGTAACTATAAATACGAGGGTGTCGCTGCCGGCCCATTCAGAATCCGGCACAGCCACCGATAGCACCCGATCCGTTTCAGTCACGAGCAACTCGCTGGCAACCACCTGCCAATTCAGGTCACGGTCTGAATGATCCGGGTCTGAGACATAGCCATCGAGATAAAGCGGCTGGAACGGATGATTTTCTGTCACGATTTGCGGGGGAATCGCACTGATGACCGGCGGCTGCGGCTGATCTCCCACGGTAAAACGAACGTCGGCGCTGTCAGACGAACTGCCGTCGCTCACCACAAAGGTCGCCACTTCACTCCCGCTCCAGTTCGGTTGATTGCGGGTGATCACCGCAATTCGGGCCGGGTCGATTGTCACCGTCAGGAATATGGTCGGCAGCACGCTCCACTGCAACTGGTGTACATTATGATCCGGGTCTGTCACCATCGAATCCAGTTCAATCGGCGTGAACTCCGCAGCATAATCGATCTGTTGATCCACAAACCCGGAAATAACCGGCGGGTCGTTGACTTCCTGCATTGTCAATTGCACCTGCTGCGTATCGCTCAAACCGCCGGGATCTGTGACTGTAAATAATACATGTTCGCTGCCGTACCAGTTTTCATCGGGCGTCAAAACCTGCAAAACATGCCCGTTCCACTCGTAACTCAATTCAGCCTGCCCACTGATGGTCCAGGCTAATTCATTGACTGCGTTATCAATATCAGCGACATAGGCATCCACGTCAATCGGGTCAAATGCGTCGCCTTCCTGTTTTATCTGCGCCGGTATCTGCGCCAGTACCGGTGCATCATTCACATTAGACACCGTGAAAATCACCGCTGCTTCATCGCATAAATTTCCAGGATCAGTCACTTTGAAAGTGATCGTATCCGCGCCGTACCAGTTGCTATCAATAACCGATGATTGTGCAACACGATCTGTGATTGATACTAACAGATGTTTTTGATCGGCGACGCTCCAACTCAATTCGCTATCTACATTATCTGCGTCGTGAACATAATCATCTAAATTAATTGGATTGAACACCCCACCCTCGTCAATTTGCTGTCCTGGAATAACTCCCACGACAGGCGGCTCATTGCGAATCTGTACAAGCGTCGTATCAAAATCCTCTCCCCCGTCATCATCACGAACACACAGCCGGATTTCATGAGCGCCGCCGGTTGCAAACCGGGTCGTGACAGTCTGTCCGGCCGCCTCATAAACGCCGTCCGTATCCAAATCCCAGGCATAACTCAACGAATCCAGTGTGCCCGGATCGATGGCGCTGCCGGTGAGGATAAGATCGGTATTTTTATCAGCGCTGTACGGCCCGTTGGCATTAGCAATTGGCGGCACATTGGTCACAACGACCTCGGCATACGTCGTATCTGCCCCACCTTTGTCATCGGTCACGCACAGGGCGAGCTGGCCTGAATAATCATCAGGATATGAATGAGAAATCGTCGCCGTATTCGTGGTATCATCAAACAGGCCGTCGTTATTCCAATCCCAGGTATACTGTACAATCGCGCCATCGCTATCTACGGAGGCTGAGGCATCAAAAGTGATGGCAGCTCCTTCATCGCTGTTATATGGTCCGCCGGCATCGGCTATCGGCGGTTGATTGGGATCCAGTGTTAATTGACGCAACCATACGTTGCCCTCTGAGCTATAGGCTAAATAAAACGAATTTCCGTTTCCCCGAACGATCTGTTTATCCCGGCCATCGTACCCACCGCAGCTTGTCGCCAACTGCGTCGGTTCAGACCAGGTTTCGCCCATATTTAGCGAATAACGCGCGTATAGCGGACCGCCCGGCTGCTCCACGTAAGCCAGCACCAGACGCTGGCCATCGTCGCTGCAACCGATGGAGCCAATACCAATTTTGAGAGAAGACGGCCAGGGGACTAATTCATCTTCTGCTGTCACAACGTCATCCATCACCTTAACAAAATTTTCAATCCGTGCATAATGCACCGACGGTTTGCCGTGAATCAATTCATCGTCAGATTCGCCGTAACAAAGATGCACGAAACCATTCCCGTCCACCTGTAAATCCGGGCTGCCGCAGCGGCTTTCATTGGTTCCCTGTCGGATGTTCTCTGCAACAGAGAATTTATCACCACCATCCGAAGAATAAACATAATAAAGTTCACCCGTGGGATTGGGAACTCCGGAAATAACATGAACGTGCTCCGTTCCATAACAGTCAATTTCTAAGTTGGTGTCCGTACGATATACCAAATTGCTAGCTCCTAAATCAAGTTTAAATTCGAGTCTTTTTCCATACCATAATTTAATATATGTAATTTCTCCCACCAGCTCTAAATAATAATTTCCATATCCATTCACAATATGCACGTTATTACTCATATCTATTTTAACCCGGACCATAGAAGCTCTTGGACCATGAATCAGCGTAATTTTATTTTCCCAGCCTGAGTTCGACTTTCTCTTATAATAGGTACTATAATGATCCCAATGAATATCATAATTCATTTTTCTATAACAAATATGAGGAAAGCCCTCGTTATCCACACTAATAGTCGCCCCAAAAGAAAATCCATTTTCATTTCCTTTATCACCTGAAGTCCCCGGCACATTCTCCTGAGAAATAAAATTTCCATCTTTATCAAACACAGTAATGTTAACGCCATTAATCATGGTAAGTACAAACACATTGCCGGTTTTTTTATCAATATCCATATCCGGTGTATTACCGCCGGATACCGCAATTGGCTGTGACCATTGCCAGCCTCTTAACGGCGCTCCTGCGATCATCAGTACGAATATTATCATTACGCTTTTTTTAATCATTGTCTTCTGTCTCACTTTTGTGGTATGTTCGGAATTTTTTGTATAAATACCACACATGTCCCACGATTGCAAAAAATAATCAGATTATTTTAATTCTTTAAAATTCCAAAAAATTCGTGACGAATATTTTTTTATCCTGTCGCAGTGATTGTTTCAAGCGTCCCGTTCGGGACTCTATTTTTTTTGGAGGGGCTATTTTGCGGAGCTGTATTAAAAGTCCAGGATTTGTATTTTGCACATTCATGAGGGATAACCAACTTAGCGCCTGGAGCGATGGGATCCCGGGTCTGATAAAAAATCTTATATATTTGGTAAATAGCAATCTAAACGCAGAGCCGCCGAAAGCGCAAAAAACCGCAAAGGTAACTATTTTTTCCTCTGCGTCGCTTTGCGTCCTTTGCATCTTTGCGTTTATAAAACATACTTTTTTTGCAGCCCAAACGCACGTATAGTTTAGATTGATTTATTACAGCCAAAAAGACGGCTGCAATAAACGAAATAAAACAATGTTTCTTTTAAAATGCCCTGAAAGGGCAACTTAATGAAGCTCAGGGTAACGCCCTGAGTTTATTGGACAAACTCCATCGAAGCCCTGAAAGGGCGAAATGAATTTGACATGGTATGTTCCGGCAGATTCAAAATAACATAATAAGGTCAGAAAATTGAGGGACAGTTGCGAGGCTACTAAGGCTTACGAAAAAAGAATAAGGTTATTTTTGGCGAATGTATTATGTCCTGTCTGGTATTTAAAACGACGAAACAACGAAATCCATCAACGCAGAGCCGCAAAGACCGCAGAGAACCGCAAAGGTAACTATTTTTTCCTCTGCGTCGCTTTGCGTCCTTTGCATCTTTGCGTTTATAAAAATACTTTTTTGTACCAAAATCCTGAATTGAATTTGTATCTCCTCAATAATAGTTGGTATAGCATCATTTATTTTGGATAGCAATGAAGGTTTTATCTCAGAATGATTTATAGCAGAATAATTAACCTCTTTTTTATCTTTTATGATTATGCTATCAATAATTCTGACATAGTTTTACCATGAAAGGTTGGAGGGACAGTTGCGAGGCTACTAAGGTTTACGAAAAAAAAATAAGGTTATTTTTGGCGAATGTATTATGTCCTGCCTGGTATTTAAAACGACGAAACAACGAAATCCATCAACGCAGAGCCGCCGAGAGCGCAAAGAAACGCAAAGAAAAAAATTATTCTTTGTGTATCTCTGCGAGCTTTGCGCCTCTGCGTTTATGGCTCAAGACTTCGTTTATATTCAATGCCAAAAAAGACTCATCTCACCAGGGCTATTTTTTTCATGGCATGGAAATTCCCGGAAGATAGTCGCACATAATAGATTCCGGACACGATATCCGAGGCATCGAACTGCACCTGATGTGAGCCGGCGTCAGTAAATCCGTCAATGAGTGTCGCCACTTCCCGGCCCATGAGATCAAACACTTTCAACGTGGTCTGTCCGGACACGGGCAAATCAAAACGAATGGTGGTGACAGGATTAAACGGATTGGGGTAGTTTTGCTGCAAGCGGTAGTCATCCGGCAGCGTTTCCGATCCCTGCGTGGCAACGTCCGTCCCGCCGGTTACTTCGATGGTGTTATCCAGACTAATATCATAGTAAGAAGGATCGGTGAATTCGAGGGCAGCGTTTGTTACCATGTATCCGATGTTATAAGTACCGGGTGTATTCCCGACCGTCATTTTGATAGTGATATCCACATAGCCGGTGTCAAGCTCAGATGCAAAAGGAGTATTTGCCTGAAAGACAATCCACTGCATTCCTTCTGGTGCGGGAAAGCTGTCTTCCAGCGCTTCATTCCAATAATTGACCGCTCCACTCGGTTCTTTGTCGCTGCTGTCCGGGTGAAGGTAGCTCATTTCATCAGGACCGAAATCGCCGGAATATTCTACATTGCCAACAGTCCAATCCAGAGGAACCAACACCCCCAAAATTCCGTAATGTGGATTTGCATCCTGGGTATCCGTTCGCACTTCCATGGTTACTTTAATATCGTCACCAACAGTCACGGAAGTCGGTTGATCAATAAAAAGTATTGTGAAACAACTACTCAGCAGGGGGAGCAAGATTGCTAACATCACGACAGATAGAAATCTAAATTTGTTAATTTTCATTGCTGTTACCTCTCAATTATTAAATACCGGGTTAAATGGAAATGTCTATTGAAAATTTGTAGACTTGGGAGCAATTCCCAAAAGTTGGTAATTTCTCGTGGAGCTGTATCATAAGTTTGATTTTTTTGTAAAATGTCATTCCGGGATTGTCCCGGAATCTCCTGATTATTACAAAGTTAGGGGATTCCTGCATTCGCAGGAATGACGCCCAAAAATGACTTTTGATACAGCCCCATGTATTGATCGACGCTTTGCGTCGTATTTTTACTACTGGACGCAAAGCGTCCTGAAATCCATTCCAACGCAAAGCATTGGAACGAGAACATTGTTGAGGATTTTAAAATACAAACAAAATGGAATTGCACCGGTAGATTTTTTAGTTGATGGTTCACCTCCTTATTCATAACGTTTAAACTGCAGTCGCTAAAACGAAAATCGCATTGCATAAATACGTCCGAGGCGCACATGGCCAATGCACTCAGGATTAATTAATTCCTTCTTTCCAGACGTGCATTTCCCCAATTGGCTGACTGGGCAAAATAGGGAATCCAGTCCTGGGTTCTGACGATTAATTTCAGCACACGTACACCGCGCACAGGCACTTCAACATGCTGCTGCTCTGAATTGACATCCATCACGTTGCTGACAAACAACAGCCGATCATCCCCGTAAATGCCAAACTGGATTTTCCCCTGATTGTATTCAGATTTTGAGATTGCGATAAAGGGACGCATGGCCGCTGATAAATCCGCCGTAAAAACATCCCACGCGCCATTTAGTATGTACGTCAGTTCGGAATTCGGGAACACGCCGATTCCTTTTCCGCGGTCCTGCGAAAATGGCTCGCCCCAAAAAGTGCGATCGAATTGCGGATGTCCCGTCAGTTGTGTAACGCCATCCGGTTTCATATCGCTTAAATATGCCGTCGATTTCTTAATTTTTCGGGTCGAATGAATTGGCATCATTCGCGGTTTAATTTTACTTCGCACATTCATGTCGCTCCTAAATTGATATCGCAGGGTCAATTTCCACTGTTGATCAAAGAACCCATAACGCAGCGGCGTGCCATCGATGGTCAAATTTCCCTGCGGAATATCCAGTCCCATGGTGCGATTATCGAAAATCACATAATCAAAATCAAATCCGATGCGCCGGGTGATCCCGTAAACCGCGTGCGCTGAATTTCCTGCCATTATCAAAACATAGCGCGCCGGATTGAGCGGATTGGGATAAATGAACGCACAGCCGACATGTTCGGTGGTAAACTGCTCGTCATCAATCCGAATGGATTTATCATCACAACGGATGGGCAGCGATTCGTTGAGTCTGGCAACAATGCGGTTACAATCCGCATTTCCGATCAAAATTAAATTGTCCTGCTGCATATCCTGCGCCGTCACGTCACGGTCAGATTTGATGCGACAGGGAACGTGTTGCCATTCCTTCCATTGATCGGAAAAATCCAGCGCCTCCTGCCTGCAAGCGTCCGCCATCTGCTCTCTCCCATCGGTTCCGTACACCACAATAAAGCCGGAGTTGAACGCCTCAATCATCGGGCCTGCCAGTTGCGACGTCTTTTTAACGGTCGGCTCCTTTGCCGGCTTTTCCGCAGACCATTTTTCATCAATTAAATAAAAAATAACTTGTTCCTGATCATCAGAAAAATCCACCGTTGACATTACACCATTTATTTTCACACGAAGCGGATCATCAATCGAAAAGAGCTGCTTGTTCAGATCAATCGAAAATTGAGCGACATTTTTAGTCCGGACATCGATTTCATTTTTATCATGAATACGCGCATCGATTTCAGCACAGTTTAGCAGATCGATAAATTGATGGATTGTAATCCAGTACGCGGAATTGTGTTTCAGGTCGGCGGATTTGTAAACCACCCGTTCAGGGAAAGAATTTCGTTGCTTATTTTCAAACCAGTCGTAAATATCGTAATCCATTTGCGGATCGAAACCGCCATGGGCCACACCTTCGTGTTCCACATATTTAATGGGATAGCCCAACTCCTTAAACCGGGCTACCATTACCCGACTCTGCTCCACCGGTACAATATCATCCTCAACACCATGATTGCAGAACACCGGCATATTGAGCGCATTTTTCGCCTGCGTCAGTGAACTGTATCTTGCATTGATAAATTTCCGTTCCGAAGTCAACGGGTCGCGCTCCGGACCATTCCAGAAAGAAAACTCTGTCGGTCCCATAATCGGTGCAATCGCCGCGAACAGATCGGGATAACTCAATCCGATATTCCATGTGCCACAACCGCCCATGGAGCCGCCGACGAGGTAGATCCGATTTTCATCAATATGATACAAACGCTTCACCTCGGCTAACACCCGCAGCACATCATTTTCACCCAAATGCTGGTACATTGCATTTCCCCGGCCAAACGGATTGGCCACAATGTAGCGCCCGCCGGCTGTCGCAAAGGGCATGAACACCGGCAGAAACGGATTCTCCTGCCACCGGGAATAGCTGGGATCGTACCCGTGCAAATTAATCACCAGAGGAAATGGATTATCCGGCTGGTAAGTGTCGGGGCAAAACACCGCATATCCCTGAAGACTGCTGTCAATCTCGGACACATAGCCGCGCATGTAACTTCCCTTTTGATGATGAAACGGGCGACTGCCGGATGTGAGATGTTTCAGATGCGTCCCGGCGAGCTCCAGACCCTGTTCAATTTTACTGCGATACAGCTCAAGCAAACCTGGCGCGTCACAATCTGCCAGCGCCAGTTGCACAGACGTCAATTCTGCCCCGACATTTGCGAGATCGAAAATTCGTTCGTCATGTTGCCAATCAGCACGCAATTTCTGAATTTCGGATGTAAGATCGTTCAACTGCCGTGCAAAATTTTGGTACGAATGCCGAATGATTTCAACCGAAGTCTCTGCCTCCCCGATCTCGCCGCTATCTGCCCCGTTCTGCGCCAGCACCCGATATGTGCCATCGTCGAGTTCCGCCACATTCATACTAATCGCGGAGTCACTGACAGATACTTCCTGGGAAAGAACAACTTGATTTTGATCATCCAGAACCGATATTTTCACAATATCTGCCTCTCCCCCATTTTGACAAACAGATATCGCAAGCTCAAGGTTTCCGGCATCTTTTAAAACATTTTTCTTTGGTTTGATAACCAGCGATGGGCGCTCGCCGTCAATGGGTTTCAGCAGTCCGCCAAATTGCGCTGCATACCACATCCAGTTGGCATTGGCCTGAATTTCCGGCTGATTCGCTGCCATCTCCTTCGCCCGCCGGATGTGCGTTAGCGCCTGCCCAAAATCATTCCATTCCGCACGGACAATCGCCTGGTTATTGATTAGCGCTGGATCATTTTCCGCGTCCAGCGTTTCCATAATTTTCAGGCAATCCCAATATTTACCGCGGTCATAATATTTCTTCACCTGCTCCATTTTTTCCGTCATTGCGCCATCCCACTGATCGGATTCAGAAATCCACTTCCAGAAACCAGACCCCGGAATTGTACTGTAAATATCAAAAGCATCCACGGCAACGTACGCGCCCTCTGTCTGCATCGTAACCAGCGCAACATTGAGATTCGTCGGACGCAACGGCCCCGGATCCACAGCAATCACATCATAGAAATCCGGTTCATCGGAAATTTCACCGCGCCAGATTTTGACCTTCATCGAAAGCCGGTTAGTTTCGCACACATCCAGTCGCAGCCATTGCCAGACATCGTATTTCATTACTCCGGGCGCTGATTTTGTTAGAATCTTCGGCCATTTTCCGGATTCTGCCCTGATTAACGAAATCGCGCCATCATTGCTGATTTCGATCTTGTGCGCATCCAGTCCCTGCTGCCGGACATTGATCGTGAGCTGCAAAGTCCCGCCGGCAGACACCGGCTTAAACCGAAACACGGCGCGGTAATCCTGCGCCAGCACGGCGTTCTCAAATTTCGGCAGCGCGGCGTACATCTGTTTGGTCGGCTGTGTGCTGTCAAACGAAACGAACATGCCATTTTCCACCTGCCACACGCCGAATCCCCAGCCTGCCATGTCATTCCATTTTTCGGCAGCCGGCTCATTGAAATCATCGGAAAATATTTTCGAGTCCATTGCAGAAGCGTTTTGAAAAACCATAATTGCCATCATTGCTATGTAAAAACTAATGGATTTCATTTCAATCCCTTTTTAATTGTTTGAATAAAAAACGGGCTGCGCCTGCTAATGCGCTGTGATCGATGTGCGCGGCGATCCGTACCGCGATATCCATATTCAATGAATTTTCCAATGCCGGAAGAAACAGATCTGCGGAACGGGAAATTTTCCCACCAATGACAATTGCCTCGGCCCCGAATTGTTTTACCACCGGCGCAAGATAGCGCCCGAGAATTTCACCGGTCTCTTCAAATACCTCACGCGCGTGGTCATCGTTCGCATGAGCCAGACCAGCAATGTCCTTCACATCGATCCCTTCACTGCGACCGGATAATTCCAGATAGCGGCGCATTATCCCGCGGCGGGAAATCCGCTCATCCAGAATGCCATCGTTGTATTTCAGACCGCCAATCCATGCCAGCGGCGGAATACCGGGCCCTGTTTCGACGATCTCGTCATCCACCATAAAACCGGAGCCAAAGCCTGTTCCCAGCGTCAAACCAATCAAACGGCAAAAACCTTTTCCTGCACCAGTCCAGGCTTCTCCGCGCACAAAGGACCAGGCGTCATTTTCAAACACAATGGGAAAATCAGAACCCAATTCAACCGCGGCGCGAAATTCATCCCGTAAATTCATTCCGTAAATCGCTTCGTATTTATCCACACCTGAAATTAAGCTGATCCCGGCCGGATAATCAAACGGTCCCGGCATCCCGATTCCGATCCCGGCCACGTCCAAATCATTCATATCAGCGATGTGAAATCCGTGAAAAATCGAATCTGTAAAAGTATCAATTATTTCCGCTGCCGATCCTTTCGAGTTTATCGGCGCTTCGCGAACTGACGGCGGGCAAATAACGCCGTTCTCCGAAACCAGCGCCTGTTTAACAGACGTCCCGCCGACATCCAGTGCAATTGCATGCATCTCTTTCAAATGACTCCTATCCTTCCTTTTTCCCAAAAATTCTTTCGATAAACTGGGCAAACTCTGCCTGATTTACAGTGCGGGTATGTGCCCGGGTAACTTTTATTTTGGGTTGATCCTTTGATGCTCGCTCAAGTCGATACGAAAACACAGAATCCGTGTTATCCCCACGAACAGAAGCCGGCCCATAGCGCATATCGTTATAAATAATCGCATCATTTTCACGGCGCAGGGCAAATTCATTTTTTGAAAAGAATGTCAGTTTCCTTATTTCAGAATACTGTTGAAATTTGGTGAGCAGTTGATGATTCTTCTGTATTTTTTTGAATTGAATATGTTTATTTTCATCAAACAATGAATAATACCCCACATAATAGAAATCTCCGGGATCCGCGATCCCGCGCCAGAGAAAATTGTTCAAAAGCGTCGGGTATGTTGAAATGGATTGATATTCAATGTTTTGGTTTTGCAGACGTTGCTCAAAAACAGACGTCATGTAAAATTTATTCGCGACAGTCAATAATAAATAGAACGTACTGCTCCCCAATCCGATGTAATTAATAATTGTCCGTCTGCGTGGATGGTGTTTTGCAAAAATAACGGAAACCACGCATACCATAAACGGAATGGAATACAGAGGATCGATGACCGAAATGGTATTAAATGCGACTTTATACGTTGAAAACGGATAGAACACCTGTGTGCCATACGTGGTGAAACAATCCAGCAGAATATGTGTCGTTAACGCCAGGAAAGATAACAGGGTCCAGTCACGAAATGTGATTTTGGTTGTGCGGCGGTATCGTTTGTGAAGAAGAAAGCCGGCGATCAACGAGAGCAGAACGGAAAATAAAAGCGAATGTGAGAATCCCCGGTGAAAAACGAGGCGATCCACCTCATCCATGAACCACCCGGGAATGATGTCGAGATCAGGAATCAAGCCGCCGACTGCGCCCCAGAGAACCGCTTTATTTCCGGCCTTCTGCCCAAGCGTCGCTTCGCCAACTGCTGCGCCCAGAGTCATTTGTGTTATTGTGTCCATATTTAACTATATCGACTGTTGCGATTTATCAAATTGAAATATAAACGAAATATAACAATTCAAAATGATTTTATCAAGAATTTCTTTTGTTGGTTTCAAATCTCCGGGGAAATAGTTCAGTTGGTAAGCCTCACCGATTCGATTGCTCAAAGCGATGGAATCGATCAATATCCGGTTCGTCAATCCCCCCAGGTAAATTGTCGTTGATATTGATTATCTGTTTCATCCGATTCAGCAACCACAGTATTGGCATCGGCAAACGTTTTAAAATATGCTGCCCATCTGTAAATACGTTTTCATAATCATCAACATAACCATAATTATCCGCCGGTAGTTCATCCCAATAAAAACCTGTCAACGGCGAATCATCGCTATAAAGAAAAGATACGTATAAAACTGGCACTGGTCGGTATATCCTTGATTCCGATTAACAAAGGCAAAATCAATATACGTCGTCGTACCAACCGCGAGGTCTGGTCCCAATGTATTTGTACCGGATACCGAAAATGGCGCAATCGGATAATCCCATCCGGAAGGAGTATATTCAGCAATCAGATTCGGACCCGTGATCGTCGCCCCCCAGGTGAAGGTATGTTGATATTCATTATCATTTTCAGTTGAGTATCAGTAGCGTCGCTCTCCGCGGGTTCCATCATTCCGGCATTCACTGGAATATTGGTTAATTCAGCAGAAGCTGATTCAATTTTCTCCACTCCCCCTTTGTGAAGCGGTCCACCGGGAATGGGCATGTCAGTGACTCTGATCGCCAAATCCTGTGCCAATAGTGTAAAATTTAAACCGCAAAGCAGTATAATAATTAATACGAATACATACTTTTTGTATTCGTACATTTCTTACACCGTTGTTACGTACGTTTAATATTGGTGTAATTAGATAGATTGAATTTCTCTTCATCAACATATTTATGAGAGATCACCTCCTTCGTTTAAATATAAACCACCCGCCTGATAATTGAATAAAATAATTGTTTACCACCTCCTCTCATCGTGAAAATTACATTATGCATATTATACAATTGTAGCCTACTAAACACACAAAAATACACGAAATGTTATTTTTTTATTTTGGATTAAGCGCTATTTCGTGTGTTTCATTGTTGCAATATTCTAAAAAATTTGTTATTTTATGTTGAAGCATGACTGAATCTCCTCAACGATATTTATCTGATCCAAATAAATATACAGTTGGTTTCTGTTATTTTACTAATTATTTTGCCCGAAGTTTTCAAATTAAATTAGCCCGAAAAACGGGCCAAAATAAAAAGTACGCTGGATTGATTAATCCGGAAATCGAAAGAATTTCAACAATAGTAACGACTAATTTTCAAACGCAGAGGTCGCAGAGAATCGCAGAGGGAAATTAAAGATCGGAACCCGAATCAATATAAAAAATATTTTAAGTTCATATCCATTTCAAATTTTGACTTAAAATTTCGTCTCTTGCGTTCAGAAAACGAGAACTTAAATAAATTTCCCGGTGAAACTCTGCGGTTCTCTGCGGTCTGCGTTAAAATGAAGAGATAGCTTATTCAAAATATCGTAGTCGTTTGAGTAATATTAAAATTGGCTATTTTATTTATTAAAATTGGGGTTACTTTGGGCTGAAATATCGAGCAAGATAACACTCAATGCCGGGAGCAATTTATTGAAGTCACGGTCGCAGAAAAATTGTGGCGTTTATTTTTGACAATCCAATTTACGATTGCTGAAACATTTGAAATTGATCACACGAAATTGATGAGAGTCATATTTCAAACTCCAGAATTTAGGAATATGTTAAAATCGCTCTCGCAAATATTTTCAGAAGACGATTTTTTAATTGAATTCAATAAAGCGGCATAGCTAATCGAAATGGAATAATAAGCCTTTTGTTTGTTTATTATAATGTTAACAACTTAAATGCTCAAAATTGTTTTTTAGACGGTTAAGATGTGCGAAACTTGAGAAAATTATAACAAAAAGTAGATCGTAAACTCCGAAGTACACACAAAACTTATTTTTAGTGACTTGATGGCTTTTTTTAAAATTGATTGTAAAGATTAAACAGAAACAATTTAATCGCTTGAAGCAATGGAATCGGTAAAATTTTTATCAGGTAGAATCAAAACACCCCATAATTAAATCGTCTCCACAACCCGCCTGAAATGAAATCCGTATACTGCCATTGTTATTGCGATCGGAAATTTTTTCGGATGCCGGAACAGGCTGTAGAAGAACAAATTCCAGTAATATCGCCGTCCCTGGTTACGCAATCCGATATACCAGATTGATTTAAAAAGCGCGCCGACATCCCGGGGATTTATTTTCTTTGGCTTTTTCGTGGGTATATTATATTCACTCAGAAAAGTCTTCACCCGTTGGTAGAACTCTTTCGGGGAGTAGATCGTGTTCAGGACGCGCGCATATCCCTGTTTCAGTTTTTGAGCATTCATTTTAGGAATGAAATTCATCGATCCGTCCATATTGTCGCCGCTCATGATTTTCAACAGTCTGTTTTCTTTTTTCATGCGCTGAAACAGCTTTGACCCGGTAGGCGCGTTCAACATTCCCACCATCGCGGTGACGATGCCGCTATTTTGGATAAATTTAATCTGCTGCTCAAAAATGGATGGCGGATCATTGTCGAACCCGATGATAAATCCACCCGACACGACGATCCCCTTTCGCTGCAATTTTTTAACAGCATCGACCATATCCCGGCTCTGGTTTTGTACTTTTCCGCACTCAGCCAAACTTTCATCGTTTGGCGTCTCTATCCCGATAAACGCTGAATCAAAGCCGGCCTGCACCATTAAATCGAGTAATTCTTCATCATCCGCGAGATTGATGGAAACTTCCGTCATAAACGAAAACGGATATTCGCGCTCTTTCGACCATTCGATGATTGCTGGTAATATTTCTTGTTTTAATTTTCGCTTATTGCCAATAAAATTATCATCCACCACAAACAGCACACCTCGTCCCCCTTGCTGGTAAAGTGATTCAATTTCAGCAACGAATTGCATTGCCGTCTTTGTGCGAGGCTTCCTGCCATTCAAGGTTGTGATGCTGCAAAATTCGCAATCAAAAGGACAACCACGAGAATATTGAATGCTCATATTGGCGTATTTTTCCTGATCCAATAATTGCCACATCGGCGCCGGGGACTGTGTAATATCCGGAAATTCATCTGTTTTATAAACATGCTCCGGCCGCCTGTTTTTTAAATCATTCAGGAATTGGGGCAGCGTTATTTCCGCTTCATTTAGAATGAAGTGATCCACTCCGGAAAATTCCTGGGGGTCGCTGGTTGCCATGGGCCCACCGGCAATTATTTTTACGCCAATATTATTGCAGCGGCTAATGATGCTTTTCATCGAATCGATATGAACGTTCATTCCGGACAAGAAAACATAATCGGCCCACTTTAAATCATTTTCGTTTAGTTGAGTCACATTTAAATCAACAAGTTTCTTACTCCAGTCATCCGGCAGCATAGCTGCCACTGTCAACAGTCCCAGCGGTGGTTCGGATGATTTTTTTGAAATAAATTTCAGAGCACTTTTAAAACTCCAAAATGTGTTTGGGGTCTCAGGGTAAACAAGCAAAATATTCATGTTGATCTCCTATTTGATTGCGAGATAATTAGATTAAATTGTTGATGAGAAATTAGTTTAAAAATGACATCGCTTAAAAAGTCATAGCCACAGAGGATCAGAGTACACAGAGTTTTTATTTTCAAAACGTTTCAAAAACAATAGTAACCCGAATTTTTCTTAATTCATTTTCAAAAGTAATGTGCACACAATTTATTGTTTCTCTGTGACCTCTGTGCTTCTGTGGCACGATTTGTGAATAATGCAGGATAGACAATTTTAAAGTCTTATCGTTCCACCGCTGGGTTCATTCCAGTGGCGCGCTTATTTTAGCCTGTTTTTTAATAAGGTTTCGCAGCGCCAATTATGATCTCGCAGGGACATGCTCTGCGAAGTCTTTCTTAAATGCTGACAACTATTTTTCAACGAACGATTTGACCTGCTACAATGTCACGTTTTAACTATCTTTTAAATTTCTCTTTGTTCTTTTGTTAAAAATGCTTAATTTAATATAAGCAATTTAAATGAAACCGTTTGTAAAATTAATGTAAAACTTATCATGAGAAAATTTAAAATACTATTTCACCCAATCTTCGTATTTGGTCTGGCGCAGTTTGCATGGCTTTCGCTGTTAGGTTTGTGGATATATTGGTTTGTGTCCAACAATATTTTTTTTAAACTGGTGGAAAACAGGCTTCCGATCAAAATTTTCTCGCAGAATGCGAATATTATCACTTTTGTTATAGGGCTGGTGTTACTGGTGGCCATTCTATTCGGGGTCTATTTCATCTTTATCAACCATAATAAACAGAAAAATTTGAATAAGCTTTATGATAATTTCATCTCAAACGTCACCCATGAACTCAAATCTCCGTTGGCTGCAATTCAGTTGTACCTGGAAACCTTAAAAAAAAGGGACGTGCCGCGGGAAAAGCAGATTGAATTTCTGGATTTAATGATACGGGATGCGAATCGCCTGAAGGGGCTCATTAATTCAATCATGGATATTTCCCGGTTAGAACAAAAGAAAATCGCGTATGATTTTCGTGTGTACTCGATGCAACCGATCATTCAATCCTATATTGAAGATGCGTATGATCAATTCAAAACTTCCCGAGACGCGATTATTGTAAACGGAGACGTCAACTGCCAGTGCGTTGTTGACCAGGATGCACTTCAAATCGTTTTTAACAACCTTATCGATAACGCGATTAAATATTCGAAACAACCCGTAAAAATTGATCTTCATTTGTATTGTACCATTAAAAATCTGATTATTGAATTTCGTGATAATGGAATCGGTATGTCAAAAAAAGCTCAGAAAAAGGTATTTAAAAAATTTCAACGGATTTACCACAAGCAGATGCCAAACGTTAAAGGGACCGGCCTTGGATTGTACTGGGTGAAAGAAATCATCAAATATCACGGCGGCAAAGTGTCGATACAAAGCGAAGGTATAAACAAGGGAACGATGTTTATAATTGAATTACCCATTTACCGAACATCGAAGAAACGTTATATCAATCATTTATTGAAAATTGCTAAACAAAGAGAGCACGAACATGTGTAAAATATTAATAGTTGAAGATGAAATATCCCTGGCTCAGGGGCTTGAATTTAATTTAACCGAGGAAGGATATGCCGTAGTTCTTGCAAAGGATGGCCTGGAAGCATTGGAGCGTTTCAACGAAAGCAATTTCGATCTGATTATTTTAGACATTATGCTGCCCTATCTCGATGGTTTTGAAATTGCAAAAGCCGTCCGCGAGACGTCTCCGCTCATCCCAATCCTGATGCTGACGGCCCGCACCGGAGTAAATGACCGCGTGCATGGATTGGAGCTTGGCGCGGACGATTATCTGAACAAACCATTCCATTTAGAAGAACTACTGGCGCGGGTTCGAAACATGCTCAAACGAAAACAGTGGTACCGGGAAATTACGAACGATCAACCGGTGTTTTATTTTGGTGAGAACGAAATTAATTTTGCCGATCTTTCTGCTAAAACATCATCCACTGAATTTCAACTAACGACTCGCGAAGCAATGGTGATGCGTTATTTGATCGACCGCAAAGATACGATCATTTCCAGAAAGCAATTGCTCGAAAATGTGTGGCATGTCTCCCCGGAAATCGAGACCCGGACTGTTGATAATTTCATTGCCCGGCTACGTAAATATTTTGAGCCAAACCCCAGCCAGCCGCAGTTCATCATTAGCGTGCGCAGCGCGGGGTATATGTTTACGATTCCGAAATCTCTTTGCGAATAATATTTCAACGCAAAGTCGCCGAGGACGCAAAAAATCGCAGAGAAAAAATATCCTTTAAATGCAGCCAAAAGAGGGCTGCATGGCAGCGCAGGAACAGCCTGTCCACGAACTACCCTTGCGAAGGTTATTAAAATAGACTGGTCTGTATATTGATAAATTTTCAATGAATTATCTATATATTGTATAGATGCAAACCTTCGTAAGGGTTTGTCCGGCAATTATCGAGTTCCTGGACAGGCTGTGAAGGCGCTGCACTCCACAACATTTACTAAAACAATCCCAGAGATTTGAGGATGAAAATCCCAATTGAGATCGTTCCGACGGAACCAAGGGTGGACATGACGATGATGTTTCCGGTGAGCTCGCCATTGGCGCCCATAGCTTCTGCCATGACGAACGTGGCAATGGCGGTGGGACAGGCGAACAGTATGAACAGAATTCCCAAATCCTGACCTGTAATCCCCATTTGAACTGCAATGTAAACAAGTACCAACGGCGTGAAAACAATTTTAATCATCGTGGCAACAACTGCCATGCGCGAGTCTTTTTTAATGCTTTCGAAATTTAGCGATGCGCCAATTCCCAACAATGCTAATGGCAATGATAGCGACGCCAGGTAGTTCATTGAATTCATCACAAATGGTGATAACCGGACTTCGAATAAAGAAAATGGCAGTGCGGCAATAACGGCAATGATGAGCGGATTTTTGAATATTTCAATGATTGTTTTAAAAACACTGATCTTTTTTTCCCGCTGCAAAGGAATAGTCAGTGCAATAACAGCGAGCACGTTGTAAACGGGCATGATAAATGCCAATAAAATAGAAGCGTTACTCAGTGCGTCGTCCCCATACATGGCGGCAATGATCGCGAAGCCCACAATCGCATAGTTGCTGCGGACGCTCGCCTGAATAAACGCCCCCTGATCCCTGCCTTCGTTTGAAAGGAATAGTGCCAGTGCCCAGGATATGATGAAGATAAAAACCGTTCCGAGATATGCCAGGATGATTATTTCGGGTTTAAAAGCCTGCGTAAAATCGGTGGTCGCTAATTTTACAAATATCAGGCACGGCAAGGCAACGTTGAACACGACGCGTGAGGAAACCGTAACGAAATTTTCATTAATCCGTCCGAATTTTTTGAGGAAATAACCGACGAACACAATCACAAATACCGGCGCAACGGTATTTAAAGAAAAGATTACGTTTTGCATAAACATTACCGGGCAATTGTTTACGAGAGAAATAGCAGTTAATATACGAAATGAAGAAATCAGATGCAATAAAAAAAGCCCCCCAAAGAAATTTCCGGGAGGCTTTCTGTTCACGCTTAAATGTACTTTATTTCATCAGCGTCATTCTCTTACTAACGGTTTTATTGTTATAGCGTAATGTACACAGATAAATTCCGCTGGTTACCTTACTGCCGAAATTATCCGTACCATCCCACTGAACGACATGAGTACCGGAATTCACGACTCCGTTAACCAATGTTTTCACCTCGCGCCCCATCAGGTTGTATACTTTCAATGTAACATGCTCCTGATTCGGGAGATTATAAACAATGGTTGTTGCCGGGTTGAACGGATTGGGGTAGTTTTGCTGGAGATTAAATGTAGATGCGACAGTTTTATGATCAGGTCGAATACCAATTCCGTTTTCCATGTCTAAAATAACGATAGGTTGTGTACCAGAGTCGAACAATCCACCAGCCGGGACACATGATGCGTAAAAAACTTCAAGATGGGGATCATCATCGATATTTGCGAGAGCGATATTGCTCCAGCGGCCACCTTCTGTATATTCTGAATCAATAATTGTTAATTCATAATTTGCAGGATCATCGATGGCTCCGCCCTGATATTCGAGACGGAAAATGGCTGCATTTGGTGTTGCATCTCGTGAGCCAAACAAGAAATCCATGTTTCCATCCTGATCGATATCACCATGAGCGCCACCCATAATATAGCCACCACCAATGGTTTCAGAAAGATCCGCTAACTCAGTCATACTCAGTCCATCACCGTCTTCCTGTAACAACCATAAGCTTCGAGAAGCACCACCATAGGGACCTTCACTGACGACGATTTCTTCTTGTCCGTCACCATCTATATCTGCTACTTGTGCAGTTATAAAGGAAATCCCACCTGGTAGTGGATCGAGAGCGCTGTAACTCCATGCACTTCCGTCCCAGGAAACTTTTGAAATTTCGCTTTCATCAAACGTATAGAAGCTATTACCGATTACAGCAACATCCCATTTATTATCAGCTGTGTCATCTGCAAAATCCATAGCACTGACTTCCATTGTCCATGTTTCTGAACCATCGCCATTATCCGGAATATTATCAACGGAAAAAGCACCAAAGTGATATCCACCATCATTTCCTTTTCGGTCGGCGAAAATAACTTCATCAGTGCCATCATCATCAATATCGCTGACAACCCAGCGAATCGGGCGAATATTTTGATTATCTTCGGCTGTAATGGTCCACATTGCATTTGGTTTAAAATTATCACCATCAGCAACACCCAGTGCGTCGGAGCCATCGCCGACAGATTCATACACAACAACGCGCGGCGGGTTCGGTTGCGTACCTGTCGCCCAGTTTACCGGGCCAAACACAATTTCCATTTTCCCGTCTTTATCTAAATCAGCAGCAGCTAAAGCGGGCCATGTATTTGACTTTTCGATAAAATCGAGGGTTGCTTTCCAAACGACATTCCATGCTGCCCCATCAAATTCCATTTTGTACAGATATGGGGTCATTTCATTGTCAGCATCGTTCCAATTATGAGATGCCAGAAATAAATCGACTCTGCCATCCCCGTCAAAATCAACATCCGTCAGGATATTCCCAACACCACCGGTATTCATATCTGCCTCAGGAAATGGGATTTCATATATCCGGGTAAAATCCTGAGCCATCAATCCGGAAAACAAAAACAACGAAAACACTAAGAAAATCGTAAACTTACCTTTCATGTCAACCTCCTTATATTTCTAATAAATTTTTGTGGATTATTAATATTTTTTAGGTTGTATGTTGATCCACCTCCTCCTATTTTATGAATTAGGTTAGTAGTAACATTTTTACGAATTATGATGTAGAATTTTGAGTGAAGTTTGTCCGCGAATTTAAACGGTTCATACTCTCGATTAAAATATTTTCCCCGGACAAACTTCAATTTGTTTTAAAAATTAATGAATAATTTCAACCTTGCGAAGGTTTAAAACCTTCGCAAGGCTATTTTTCGACCTCTTAAAAAGAAACAGCCAGCGATACTCTGTGAATATTTTCCAATACACCAAGATCGGAGAACGAATAGTCCACGACCACCGGCTTATTGCCGATTAAGTTATATCGAAAACCGGCGCCGAAATTCAATCCGCCTTCATCCAGATTGAACCGATAACCGCTTCTCAGGAACAGCAGATTGTTGAAGCCATATTCAAATCCAAAATTATACTGCTCCAGATTATTATTGGGATGGATCATATCCGCAGCACCGGTGATCTTGTGCTGTTCGGTATTCATAACATCGAACGCCACACCAAAGCGGAAATTGATCGGTAACGACCATTCCTCGAAGCTTTTGGGTTTATCCACCGAATACGAGCGATCATCGCTGAAATCGATATATTCACCACTATAGCTGATTTCCGGCGAGAAATGAAGGATCGACATCCCTAATTTCAAACCGCGGAATCCTGTGTGATAAATCGTACCCAGATCCATCGCCCAGGTCGTATAGCCATGACCGTAGTAATCTTCGCGTACGATTTTATTCGTAATTCCTACAGACAGGCGGTCTGTTAAATACCGTGCATAAGTCAAACCGATCGCGAAATTGGTGAGACTGAACATTTCGCCGGTTCCTTCGGGCTGATAGATTGTGGTGACTTCCATATCATCTGTAAGCAGGTAAATTCCGCTTACGGCGAAAGTCCCGACATTGCCCATATTCATTGCCATGGAGAAACCACCAATGGCGATTTCTGCGGGCCAACTGTTATAGGCGGTATAAAAATTACGTTCCTGAACATCTGCAACACCGGCTGGATTCCAGAACGCAGAGCCGGCATCGTTTGTCATCGCCGTATATGCCTCGCCCATGCCTGTGCCGCGTGCGCCAATACCAATTTCAAGGAATTGAGCAACAGCGGTACCAACAGGAGCAAATTCCTGAGCCTGAAGTTGTCCAAAGGCAAAAATGGCGATTATTGATATGATTAATATTTTTCTATACATTTATCATTCCTCAAAAATTAGTTTAGCGAATAATGACAAATTTACCTGTTTTCGTTCCGGCTGACGGGGAATCTACTACATAAATGTAAATTCCGGGCGCGGCATCCTGATTGTTTCTGGTGATCAAATCCCACTCAGCCACGCTCATACTGGACGCTCCGGCAAATGCTTCGCTTTTGCGGGCACTCTGACCAGCTTTAATTTCATCCACATAATCTCCATCCAGTGTAAAAATCTTAATCGTGGCATCAGCCGGTAAATTAATGAATTGCAGCCTGTGTTCCCAGGGATCGGCATCGCTCGGAATCGAATTATTCCATGCGACACTACCGATATACGGATTCGGAACCACTTTTACATTGCTTAAATCGTCAGCAACCGGATTCGCCGGTGTGATGACTTTCAACGTATTCAGGCGATTGCTCTCCATTCTGCCAAATGGTTGCGGCAGCTTACTCGTAAATGCTTCTACTGCATAATAGTAATCGAATCCATTTGTGATGTCGTTATCAATTAGTTGATAGGTCCCCGGATCATCGCCTGCGGGCGGAGGCCAGGTTCCATCAGTGGAGTCTTTGTAAGTCCCTGCACCCAACGGGCTCCAATCGAAAGCACCAGAGGCTGTTTTGCCGGAACTCTTCCAGACATTATAGCCCTGAAAATTTTCATTGAATTCGGCGCTATTGTCCCAAACGACTTTCACGCCTTCGGTCACGCCATTGACGACGTGTTCCATGACCTCGAGACCAGGTGCAGTCGGTGGTTCAAACGGAACAGCATAATCTTTATCAATAATACGTTGCGCCATGTCCATGATTTCCACCAGCGTCATCAGGCTATAGATGCCGCCTCGCTCCGGATCACAGCCGACGCCGAGAGCAGCTGTTACGACAACCGAATCACCCGCTGCCAATGTTTCCAATGGTCCTAAAGTAATTATCGCCCGGTAATCGTTCGGAAATGCTTTGCCTGTACTCGGATCAACGAGAATCCCCTCGAATATCTGCGGTTTCATCATGCGGTCGTACGATTCCTGATCCGTGTTCGGATCATTATAAATATGATTTGTATGAAACGATGTTGGTTGAAATGTCGGCGGATCGGTTTTCAAAATCTTGAAACCTAAAAATCCCGGCGATTGAAGCGTGCCATCTGCACTGGGATTACCGGAGTCGTCGTCAATTCCTTCCATTTCCGAAGGTTCGAGATCGTCGCCGTCCCACATAAAGATCATCGCGCTGTCCGCCTGCTCATCGGTTAATCCGTGATCGACGCCAGCCCATTGTGGAAAAAGATCGATGAAGTCCCAGCTCGCATTACATGCGGCGTGGTCATCCCGGTGCACATACGCGCCTTCTGTGGGCCAATTCGACAGCTTGCTGACGTCGCCATCCAAACGCCAGGTAAAATAAAATTCGTCCAGATCTCTGGGTGTATCGGGATAGCCGTCGCCATCGGAGTCGATACCGACGTTTTTAACAGTATATTCATAAATAATAAAATCATCGCGAAAACTTTCGCTCCAGGAAAATGTCCGTTCGGTGACTTCAAGCCCCAACGGAAAATGCCCGGATGCTAACGGAGCCACGACATCGTAATATTTGGTGTAAGTATCCTGCTCCGCTCTGGCGTCATCCCCTGTGATGACATGCACTGAATCAATCGGAGCATATTCAGTATCTTCCGGCTGCGTGGAATGGATCACGCCATCAACACGAGCGGTAAGCCACAACGAGCCACGGTAGAGATAAGAGTTGCCGGATCCGCCGGGCCAATCACCGGAGGGCGTACGATTCTCATAAGAGTCATCGCCTGTTTTACCAAAATTGGTGACCCGGCTCCAGATAGTACCGATTCTATGATACGCCCAATCGTCTTCGACAATGGGTCCAATTTTGGCATGACTCCTTTTTGCAAAGGATTTGTTACTGCCTTGCGGATCAGCTCCCATAACTGTTATTGTCCAAAAACAGAGGAACAATAAAACAAGGATGGGATATTTAAAATGATTTTTATGATACATCAATTGTTTCCTCCTCAGAAAATGGTTTTGCACACATTAAAATTGAACAGCCAGACCAAAACGTACCTGACGTCCGTCACTGTAAACCTGCGGATTTCTTATAAATGAGCCATCGATTTCCTGACGAACGATGGATGGATCATCTTTCAACTCATAAAATCTGTTGCTTCCGAGCCATTCAATATTTTCACGATCGAATAGGTTGAATACATCGATGAACAAATCATATTTTATCGTACCTGCCTCAAAATGGCGGATCAATTTGACATCTGTTGTTGTGGTATATGGTCTGCGCAGATCATTTATTTTACCTGTTCCGTACGAAGAATATGGTAATCCACTTCCATAATCCGTTTGAAAATTAGCTGTCCACTGCGCCAACGGTCGGAACTGCCCCATCGCCGGACCAAAATCATTCGGCGTACGCAATGTAATATTCGCATTGATTGTGTGCGTTTGATCGTAATCCAGAATATTCATTCGTTTGACATCGGTAAAGGAACCATAGCCGCCGTAATAATCGGAGCTTCTTCCCTTTGCCACAGAGAAAGTGTAATTAACAGAAGCTCCCCAGAAACGACCCGGTCGTTTCGTTAATGTAAATTCCAGACCTTTAATGTTGCCATAATCTGCGTTTGTGTAAACGTTGAGTTCCGTATTCTGGATGCTCTTTCCGACGTATTTCTGCCAATTCATCAAATTGGTGACGTCTTTATAATAGCCAGTGACCGTTCCTTTCATATCAGATGCAAACTGATGTTCGATCCCGATTTCATAAGCAACTGTTTTTTCGGGATTCAAATCCGGATTCCCGATATAATTACCCACCTTTGTGAGAGATTGAATTTTGTAATTTCTGAATAAAAAGTAAGCATCCGGTCGCTGAAAATAATGCCCGTATGTAAAATGCAATACATCCTGGTCTGTGATCGGATGCGAAATTCCTAATCGCGGGCTAAATTGATACTTCAGTTCAGCTTTTTTGGGATTTGAGAACACAGGCAGTCCGTCTTCATCAAATTGCGAATACGGATATTCGTAATCCGTGGGATAAAAGACATCATCGCCAAAACCAGAGGGATCAAACATATCGAAACGTAATCCTACCAAACCGATAATTCCGGCAAATTCGATTTTATCCTGAAAATAGGCGCCCACATCCACTGAGTTGCGATCCCAGATATCCTTTCTAAAAATGCCGTATCCAAGGGTCCAGCTAATATTTTCCACCTTTGTACGATGGTGGTAAAATTCGAGTCCACCTTTTAACATGTGATTCGGCGTAACCTGACTCACAATGTCTGCTTTAACACTTCGTGTCCAGGATTCCTGATCGCGGTGTCCCGGATCATCGCCGCGAACCCACCAGTAGTTATTTTCCCGTTCCCGATAAATCGGATGGGGGCCTGGTAAATCCGGATCCCAAACAAGATCTTCATCAGCGTTGCCATCGCCATCTCTGTCATCAACATCCGGAGTTGCATAGTGATAATTTGAATAAAAATTATTCAGCCGGATTTCATAGAATGTTCGGGAGCTAAGCGTATGCGTCCAGATAACATAACCATTAGTGCTTTTTTGCGTGCGATCCCATAAATAGTCTTGCATCGGCCCGACGTAAAAATTACGAACTGAGTTATATTCAGAACCATCAGGTGTTACTCCGCTCTGCTCGATGATTTCACCCTGCTGATCTCTGTATTTATGCGGTTCATTAACGTAAATATAATGATCGAGAATATCCCCGTCTAAATTATCGTAGCTGTAATATTCGTTTTCTTCATATTGTGAACCAGGACCATATTTGGAAGCAGGGAAATAGTACTGATCCCACTTTCGGTTGCTAAAAACACCACCGAATGCCAGCTTGTGGTTGGGATTGATGCGATACGTGAGTTTTCCCTGATAGGATTGATTAAAATCCTGCTGGTTCATGTAATAACCGCGGTCTTTATCTGTTATTTCAGCAGATAATGAAAGTGATAAATCTCCGGGCACATTAAGCCCTATGGAAGGAAGCAAATATTTGGTAAGTGGTTCAGGACCACTTAAATTAAATTCATAAATATCTTTTAACAGGTCAGTATTCACATCCGGATATCCAAAGTCAGTTGATGTGAAACGCGCTCTACCGGAATATTTATTACGCCCTTCTTTCATTGCAAGATTTAGAATGCCGGATTGAACATTGCCATATTCGGCGCTGAAACCGCCTAATGAAACTTCCATTTCCTGAATTCCATATTCCGGAATATCACTGGTAAAACCAGAGAAATTAACAACACCATCCGAATAGGCGCCAGCCGGGTCTCGCACCGCTATTCCATCTATTAAAACGAGAACTTCTCCGGAACGACCACCTCGGAAATGCGTTCCCACAACTCCGGCCTGGTTTTTGGCAATGTCCTCAAAGCTGTCCACCGGCTGCATAGCAATATCATCCGCACTAACAAAGTGACGGGTGGACACTTCGTCTTTCTGAATCATCGGACGTTCGGCCACTATCGTCACTGTACCTTCAACATCGAGAACTTCGGTTGTTAATTCAAAATTTAATTTCGTAGTAATATCAATCGATACCCGCACATTCTCGACAGTGATGGCTGTATAACCGATCATCGTCGCCTTGAGTCTGTAAACTCCAGGGGGAACATTCAGTATCACGTAATTACCGTTGATATCTGTTGCAGCTCCCATCGAGGTACCCTCAATGACGACATTCACACCTGGCAGCGGATCTCCTGTTTCCCGATCCGTTATTTTACCGGCGATTTTACCGGTCACACCTGCCATGGCACTCCCTGTCAGGAGAAGAAAAATAAACAAAATTGAAAGCTTTTTAAACATTGAAACCCTCCGTTTAAGGTACTCACAGCTACTATTTGGTAAGATATCTTGTTTATTATTATAATAAAGTAAAGATAATCTTATTTAATGTCAAGTAAAAAACGCATATTGACAGGATAACAGGATTTACATGATTATTTTTTTTATCCAGTTTATCCTTATACTCTGTCAACTAATTTACTTTTTAATGATTAACCTATCATCTGCTCATAGATACTATTTTAACAGCATCATGCGTTTCTTCATCGTCTGTCCATCCACATCCAGACGGTAAATATAAATGCCTGATGACAACCGGGCGCCATCAAACTGAACTTCATGATATCCGGCAGTCAATTTTCTGTCAACAATCGTTATAATCTTGCGCCCAATCACATTATAGATGCTAAGAGAAACATGACTATCTTTTGCAATCTCAAACGGAATTTTTGTTATCGGATTAAACGGATTGGGGTAGTTTTGTTTTAATTTAAAATTTAGAGGTTGTACATCCGAATTCATCGCCACATGAACAGGCAACTGAGTCCGTTTAACTAACCGAAAATCATCGAAATAGATACGTCCGCTGACCGCGCCTGTGGAATCATGCGTTAATTGAAAACTATCGACACGGTATTTTGTGCCATTCAATTTATTATCCGGGCTAATCCATTCGCCAACAGTTGTGCTGTCACTTAAATCCCACTGTAGCAGGCGCCAGCCATACCAATCGAGGATGTACCATTTAGATACTTCATGATCGGGCCAATTTGCGCCATGGGCTTCATCCAGGCAAAACCGGAATTTATTGTTGCTGCCATCGCCGAAAACATAGCATTGCAATACATAAGATGTATCAAATTCCACTGCTCTCGGAGCTCCGCCTCCGAGGTAATCGCGTAACAGAAATGCATCCTGTGAAGTATCCCATTTATATTTCAACGACGCGGCCCGTTTAATTTGTGTGGCTGGCAAATAAATATCCCGTGTGTACCCGAATTCGCATTCAGGAACAACAATCCCGACAGTAGAACCACTGAAACCGGGCTGTTTCCAATCCGCAGACGTAGAAAATTCGTCAATAGTGCGTTGATCAAACGATCTGTCATCTGTTGTTGTAAAAGTAAATGATATGTTGTCAATTAATGCGTTTCCGGTTGTATCAGAAATAACATTGCTCAGCAGCGCTGTATAATTTGTAGACATACCATACGGTTGCTCCGGCTGAATGCTGATGACAGATTTACCGTCTGTGAACGTATGTAAAAACTGAGTTGCAACCTGGTTCGAACTCCGAAAAATACGCACAGCCTCTTCGGTTAATGTGGTCTCATCCAGCGGTTCATTGAATACAACTGTTACAATATCATCCACATCAAATCGCTCTTCCTCTCCGCGATAATCCGGAAAGTATTGAACAACTGAAGGAGGCACATCATCCACTGCACTGGAGCGAAAATGCAATTCAAAAGCGTCTCCGGCTGTACCATCAGCGTTTCCGTCGATGGCAACACCATTAAGATCAACCGCTGTATTCTGAATAATTAGCGTATAATCGGTATCAAACTGGAAATATTCCGCAAATTCGATTATCGCGGTTTTTTCCTGCTCCTTCCAGTATAGATTTTCGATATTCACAGCCGGAATTATTTCAATTGCCGGTTTAAGCAGTGACAGGTCCATGTTTTTGGAAAAAGTAATCTGCACCGGGCTATTAATTGAAATCGTCTCTCCCTCCGCAGGAACTGTTTTCACAACGACCGGCGGATAAGATGGTATTTCGCCGGAAATATCCGTATTTGATGCGGCAGACTCATTCCAGAAGCGATTCAGGGTGGTCGCATAATAGGTATATTTAGCATTAAAATCCTGCAAGCCATCAAACTGTTCATTCACGGAATATGAAGTATTTCCAAAATGAATATCAACTATTTGATCTGAGGTCACGTCCGGCTCTGTATTTTCCGAGCGATAAACTGCGTACCATTGATTTTCGACAATTGATGGCGGAGGCGTAACATCGATCTGATAATTCAATTCATCGTTTTTATTCAGGGTAATGGATGGCGCTTCCGGTGTACTTACCTGGTAAATCGGTCTGATTTTATTTTTACGATGAAAAAAGGTTTCCCTACTTTCCGGAAAATAATTAAAATTCTGCCAGTTTTGATATCGGAAAAACTGAAATCCATCCACCCAGGGGATTGTCCGGCACATTTCAATGACAGCCGGATGGTTATTCCACACTTTATTACGCTCAAATAAATAGGAGCCGGGTCCGACAGAATACATGCGCCCGGCTTCAATTCCGGGTTGGATGTACTGACTCCAGCAATTGGGACATCCGCCTGTTAACATGTCGTAAAAACCATTTGCAGTTAACCAGTGATAATGCATTGGGGTAAGCTGCTCAACATATCCCTCGTTGAACCATAATGCAGCATCCTGAAAAACATCACCGTATCCCTGCCAGACGCCCCAGTTATACCGTCCGAGTGCTGCCACCGACAATCGAACCCAGGGTTTTTCCGCCTGAATCGAGTCATGAAGCGTTTGCACAAATTCGGTCACGGTCCAGCGCCGCCATTCATCCCAATCGTTGAAGCCTTCCGGTACGCCGCCACTGGCCGGATGCTCAACATCATAAATATATCGTTGCGATTGGTTTTCGTGTAATGCTTTTAACTGCTTCTCAGAGATAATACCATCGATAGCAACATCGCCAGCAGTTTTTTTATGCAACGATTCCATTGTTTTTTCAGCAGCCGAAGGATGATATGTATATTCATTCCAACGAATAAAATCAAGGTGGATGCCATCAATGTCATAATTACGCACAATTTCCATGGCAACCTTTAACAAATATTCCCGGACTTCTTCAAGACCGGGCGACAAACATCGGAAAGAATTTCCATTTTCATCTACTGTCATAAAAACGCCATTCTCATCGGTACAAACCCATTCCGGGTGATCGCCTGCCGGTGTTCCGGGTCTTGTACTGGAACAGTGAAATACATTAAACCACGCGTGGAGTTCCATGCCTTTGCTATGTGCTTCTTCAATTGCCAATGCGAGGGGATCATACCCCGGGTCTGCTCCTCCGGCATAATATCCCCAGGGTTCATATTGAGAATTATAATAAGCAGTACCACTTTGCCGGCATTGCCAGAGAATTGCATTAAAATTTCCCAGATGGTGATTATCAATAATTTCTCTGGCTAATGCCATATTTTGCGATGTGTTATTGTAAGGGCTGATATGTTCCCAGGTCACGACCCAGGTTGCCCGAAACTCCTGATTTTCAGCAGCAGCAAGAAGGTGATAACAAGATATGAAAATTAAAAAGCAGGAAAGATATTTCATCGAGAACTCCCTTTATCAATTTAAGATGTCATCAAGGTAATGCATTAAAAAGTAACGAAAAATGCAGCGCCTTCATTCATCCCAAAAAAGTTTTTGATCTCTTTGAGGATGCCATAAATTCATGGGTAAATAGATTAGAAAGATCACGCCCCTGAATGCCGGGCTTTGAAATATATAGAAAGGCCACCGGGAATAAACCCGATTGGCCTTTCCATTAACAAACAAATATTTCAAATGGCTATTTTACAAGAACCATTTGTTTTACCTGTGTCAAGCCTTCGTGTTTCAGGCTATAGTAATAAACACCTGAGGCTAAATCACGTGCGTCAAAAACAACTTTGTGCACACCAGTAGCCATGTCTTTTTCAAGTAATTTTTTCACTTGACGACCAGTAACATCATAAACCGTCAGTTCAACCAGTCCGGCTTCTTTTATTGTAAAAGAAATCGTTGTGGACGGATTGAACGGATTCGGATAATTTTGATCCAACTGGAACTTCAGCGGAGCATTATTGTTAACAAAAGCCTTTACGTCTGATACCGGAACTTTTTTCCACTGGCCAACGAGGTTGTAATCGAAGTCAGCTAAGTACATTAACTCACCATCGTTGCTCCATGCAGCGCCGCGTGGGCTATAAACGCCACCAGCGGTAGAATCGCCTAATGGAACGCCAACACTGTCGACAATCATTCCGGTTTCGACATCAAATGCATAATACATTGCACCTTTAGGACCAGACCAATCGGGGCGCAGGTTACCTGCCCATAATCTGCCATCCGGGTCCCAGTCAAGGCAGCTTGGCCACAATTTAACGTCTTCATAAACAGAATCGCCAACTGTTGCAGCTTTCCAGTTACCCAAAGTATCTACCGGTTCAAACGGCAGAATACCGGGAATGTCGCTATGCCATTTTTCGACTCCAAATCCATTCCAGGTAGAACCCAGATAAAGGTCTGTGCCATCACGTGAAACTGCCAGAGTTCTGTTAATATGTCCAACTGTATCAGCGGCATTGCCGATAAAGTTGAAATCATTATCCAGCATGATAATCGGACGGGCGCCGCCTAATACATAGCTCACATAGATGTTACCGTTTTCATCCTGCACAGCTTCGGTAATTGAGCTCATGTCGTCCGGTGTGAATACATTCATGCCCATGCCTGTCTGGTAATTAATACGATAAACCGTTGTCCATGATGAGTAGAGGATATTGCCATCATTATCAACGCTAATACCTTTACCACTTCCGTTGATCGGACTATTGGTATGCATTGTATCCAGTGTACCATCCGGGAATTCCAGGACTTTCAACGGGGAGAAATCGACATGGTTTCCATCCGGGTCCAGAATAAAAAGCGGACGGTAAATACCGAGTGTATCACCGGCGGGATTAATGATTGGTTCGGTGTACATTGCACCGTGTAATGCCAACCAGATGTTACCATCCGGGTCTACTGCAACACCATGAATACCTTCAGTATTCGTTTGTGGCATTTGAAAATCATACAGCACTTTGTCGAAGCTCCAGGTATAGTCCTGTGCAAAAGCAAAATTTGCAACCAGGAACAAACCCAGAATCATTGCGATAGCAATTTTCTTCATTAGGTTACTCCTTTAATTAAATTTAATTAATATAGTGAATTAGTATCTTCTCAATATTTTATGGTAGATATGGGCGATTGCCTCTATGTCGTATTT
>CAZCJL010000049.1:0-48473 GCA_964498785.1 uncultured Cytophagia bacterium
CATATCTCGACTTCGCTCGATATGACAGATTCGCGTCTTAATCAATAAATTTAACGAGAATCCGAAAGCTTTGATGCACACCATCAATTATTGAATGGATACTCTATTTAGAACATAAATTATTTAAATTTTTGGAGATTACAATGAAAATAAAAATAGTTGTGCTTGTTTTAATTATCATCGGTCTGATTGGTTTGAATAGTAATCTATGTATAGCGCAGGTTAATAACAGTGATCTTCTTAATGAAAAATTGCACCAACATCTATTACCCCGGCCATTTAAAATCGATTTCATGAATGGATTTTTTCAACTTACCGATAGCACAAGAATTGTTTACTATGACAGTATGAGTACAAATACCAAATCGAGTAAATTCATCGTTGATCGATTTGTTCATCTTGTTAAAGATAATGCGGATTATTTATTTCAATTAAATGGTAAAAAACGTTTTGACAGGCTGAGTATTTATCTTGTCAATGACAAAGTCATCTCTGAGAAGTTACATAAAACAGATGAATCGCTACCTGTGTTAGGCGATCAGAGTTACGTGGTCGTTATTAAGAAAGAGAGTATCAAGGTTTCTGCCAATTCATATCGGGGTCTGTTATGGGGGATGATGACGCTCAAGCAGATTGTGACGAGTCCGGTGGTGACAAATGGCGCTATTCCGTGTATGGCAATTAAGGATAAACCACATTATATTTGGCGCGGATTTCAGCTCGATGCAGGGCGAGCGCCCTTTTCAATGGGTTTAATTAAGCGAATGATCCGTATATGTTCCGTATTCAAACTAAATCAGGTGTATTTTCGTGAAGGTGATGACGAGCTGAACGCGGTGAAATATGATAACTTGCCCATTGGTCATAAAAATCCCGGTGCGTTGACGATAAACCAGATTAAAGAATTGATCGATTATGCAGAAAAATATGGCATGGATTTTATACCGGAAATTGAATCGTTAGGTCATGTTTCTGCCAAAGCATTTCATTATCCGGCGTTGATCGAAGGCGGATTTGAGGAAGAATATTGGGATGGCTTTTCGCATACCAGAAAATCTCATTTCAAAATTGATGATCCAAAAACATACAATCTCCTTGAATCCATCTATGATGAATGGTTTGCCATTTTAAAAACACCAATGGTTCATCTTGGATTGGATGAAGTCCGGTTGCCAGCAGAAAAACAGGCTAAGCATTTGGAGAAGCTGCTGCCACTGGCTGACAAAGTCGGGGTAAAATATGGAAAAGAAATGACTTTTTTAATGTGGAGCGATGCCCCGCCGGTTCCTGAAGCCTATCAGGATCAGGTAATTCGGTGTCTATGGGAATATGGGGATGGTAGTGAAATCAGTCTCCAAAATCGACACCTTATCAACCAGGGCATCAAAAAATATTCCGGTAAAAACAGCACCCAGGGGGTTATCATGGCGTGTGGATCGGGTTCCAAACACGAGCCTTATTTGTTTACGGGGCAGAAAAGAGCCTATCGAAATGTGGCAGAATGGGCACTTTTTGGCAAAAACAGACCCAATTTTATGGGAATATACGCCGTGCAATGGCATGGTAATTCGGTTGATTTGTGGGTGCCAAATTATTTGATGGTGGCAGACCTGGGATGGAGTCCGCCCGATACGATGCCGGATATCGCTTCTGAGCTTCAACGAATCAAAATGCATCGGGATTTAATTCGTGATGCCGCCAATCCCAATCCGGATGAGGTAGATCGCCCGGTGTGGGATGGTATCTGGCTGGACGGAAATCATTGGGAACAGGATATCATGACCGGGGAAATAGCCGGAGACAGGAACCTCAGGCTGGAACGCATTCTGCGTGAACACATTCAACCATTTCCAGCTAAGATAGAATTTAACGATGATTATTTTGAATTGACAAATCAGATGAATTTATTTTATTCTGGCAACCATGAGGTTCAGAAGATTGTTGATCAATTTTTGAGATTCATGAAAAACGAAGATAAGGATTCCAAATTTCAAGTGACACACCTCGAGGCGAGCAATGAATTCTCTCTTTTCCTGACCAGTGAAATGAACATTGAAATAGATCTTCAACAGTGCAATGAATCGTTGCAGAAATTAGATGAAGAGGGATATTCCCTACTCATTAGCAAAACGGGTATCAGCCTTTGTGCAAATACAAATCGTGCCCTTTCAAAATGTATTCAAATTTTACAAGACATATTGTCCAGTCCTGTTGTGCGATATGACGTTGTTCCGGGGATGGAAATTCAAGGTACTATGTAGTATCTTAACGATGGAGCTGTATCATAAGTCTGATTTTTTTGTAAAATGTCATTCCGGGCTTATCCCGGAATCTCCTAATTATTAAAAAGTTAGGGGATTCCTGCATTCGTAGGAATGACACCAAAAAATGACTTTTGATACAGCTCCGGAGTGAAGAATCTCATACCACGAAACAAAGGCATACACTTTGTGGTATGAGATTCTTGGTTGCTCTGCTCCTCAGAAAGACAAATTTTTGAGTTCTCCTTCAGATTCAATGTAATTCCTAAAAAAGATCAACAACTGCAAAATACGTGGTCAGCATTGAAAATATAATCACCGCTACTAAGGCAGCATTCATTCTATTGCCGGATATGTGGTCTTTCATAACAGACCGGCGATTAATTAAAATAAAGATCGGAATCGCGACTGCCGGCAGAATGCATGCCTGGAACGCCTGCGAGAACACCATCATAACTGGCGGGCGTTGATTCAAAAATTGTAATCCAAATCCGAACAAAAGCCCGATTAATCCCAGAATTCGAAATAGCGGTGTACGAATATCCCGGGGTTTTCCGGTATAATCACAAATCAACCAGGGTGCGATCAAAATTATTGGAAATACTGTTGAAAGACCTGCACCGGCGACTCCTAAAATCAGGATAAAAGCGGCTGTCTTGCCGCCAATCGGCTCTAATAAATGTATCATTTCCACGGTATTATCCAATTTCAATCCCATTAAATGCAAGGTACCTGCAGAAACAGCCATGATCGTGCCGCTCAGAAAAAGCATCATTCCGGCAGAGACAAATGCGTCTCTTTTCTCCGATTGCAAATCATTAATTTTCCACCCTTTTTCTGACACGACAATGCTGCGCATGATGAATACCGCTGCCGAACACGTTGTGCCTGCCATGGCAGCGACCAGTTGAAAAGCACCATCCTGTTTCGGAATTCCAGGGATAAGTCCTTTGATAATTACCGAAAGGCTTGGTTTTAACATAAAGAAAACGACAATGAAGCACACTCCCATTAAAATCACGAAAAAAGTGAGAAGTTTCTCAAATTTTTGATATGCGCCATACCAGAGCATGATGAATAGTCCGATCGTCAGGAAGCCTGTAATCCACAGCGTACTCATAATATCTCCGGTAAGCAAGCGGATTCCTTCCTGCAACAGATCGGAAATGATGCCCATAATTCCCATAAGCGCGAGCAATTCACCGATAATCAATGCTACTAAAATGTAGATCGCTAAAACTTTGCCGAATTTAAAATTGTTTTTAATATTGAATAATGCCGTATTTCCGGTGACCAATGTCACCTGTCCATAAGCAACCATCAATACATAAGTGAACACACACGACAAAACCAGCGCCCAAAACAATGTCATGCCATATTCTGCTCCGGATTTTGCCATCGTTGTAACGCTTCCGGTGCCAATATTGTAACCAATTAAGAAAAGTCCGGGACCCACTGCGAGAAGCGCCTTCAGTATCTTGCCTGTAAATTTATTGCCCATTCTATCCCCTTAACTCAGCAATTTTAAATTTTGTATTTATCTGAATTATCGAGTTCCCTCTTTTGAAGCGGAGACAGGTGGAATGTCTTTAAATTATAATCACTTAAAGCAACATTCCTACTGTTATCCCCTTAGCTCAGTACTTTTCAAATTTAGTACTTATTTGAGTTCCCCCCTTTGAAGGGGGGACAGGGGGGATGTCACATAATTTCAATTACTTATAATAACATCCCCCTAAATCCCCCTTCAAAGGGGGACTTCAAAACTGCAATTTTAATATAGTACCTCATCACACACTTCCTCCAGCACCCCAATCCCCTCTTCCATCGCATCTTTCGGAGTTATCAGCGGCGGACAAATTTTGATGCACATGCCACCTTTTCCGACCGGAGCAAACATAAGCAAACCCCGATGAAAGCATTTTTCATTGATTTCCAAAGCTGTTTTGCCATCCGGTTCTTTTGTGCCGGGTTGAACGATCTGCAAACCGGCTACCAATCCTTTACAGGTGGCAAATCCAATATGTGATGGATGCTTTTGCTGAATACGCCCGATAGCTTCTTTCAAGACAGGTTCTATATTAACAACATGCTCAACGATTTTTTCAGCCCGCATGGCTTTGATATTGGCAATTGCCGCGACTACCGGCAAGGGACTGCCGGAATGCGTCGAGGTCATGCTTCCGGGCTTGTAGAAATCCATGACATCATCACGCCCGATAACCGCTGCGATGGGCAGGGACGAGGAGATACCCTTGCCACACGCGATGAGATCTGGTGTAACGCCGTAATATTCGAAACCGAACCACGAGCCCATGCGTCCGAATCCCGCCTGTACTTCATCGAAAATGAGCAGTGCATCATTTTCACGGCAAAAGTCCTCCAACTGTCTCGCGTATTTCATCGGCATAAAAAACGGTCCGCAGCCCTGGTACGTCTCGGTAATAACACCTGCCACATTTTTCGGATCGACGCCCTGTTCATCCAGGGATTTGAGAAAGACATCGAATCCTCTGTTTTCATTAAAGAAGCCATCCGGAAACGGCACATTCACAAATCCGGGATCGTAATTAACAATCCATTCTTTGAGTTCTGGACTGCCGCCGGCCATTTGCGCCCCAAACGTGCGACCATGAAATGCATTCTGAAAACTGACGATAATGTGCTTCTTTCTGCCGCCTTTCCGGGTTCCGTATGTCCGGGCTAACTTGATCGTATTTTCAGTTGCCTCCGATCCGGTCGTTAACAAAAATACTTTATTCAAACCCTCCGGTGCAAGCTCTGCCAATAGTTTAACCAATTCTGCACGGCTTTCATGATTGAATACATACGTCGCAATTAGTTTACTATCGATCTTCTTTCTAAGAGCATCAATGATCTCCGGATGGGCATGTCCGGCATTTGTAATCAACACTCCTGATGACCAATCCAGCCAGACATTGCCCCATTTATCATAGATCTGAAATCCCTCAGCCCTGTCCACCACAATCGGTGGTTGCCCCAGCATGGATTGCGGTTCGTATTTCTCCAATACCTGAAGAATCGGAATCGACTCCGGTACCGGAAGCCGGGTTTGAATATTTCGATAGGAGGTTTTTACTTGTTCCACTGCAACGCTTTTCCGATTGTACAGATTCATTTTTATCTCCTGATTAAATAATTCGAAGGAATTTCATAATTTTGTGGTACAGGTTATAAACCATCATTAAAGTCAACAAAATACCAAAAAGAGCCAGCATATTATGCCACAATTTGTTTCTTAAATCTCCCATGATTTTCTTATTATTTGAAATCAGGAACATTCCGATTGCAATTGTCGGCACTGCAAGCATGGATGAGGCTTGTGCCAAAACAATCGCATACACAACATTGCCTCTGAAAAAAACGGCAATGCTCATGCCCACAACCATAATTACAGCCGCAAATATTTTGGGTGATTTCTGCTGCATGCTTTTACCCAATCCCAGTCCGTCTGATAACAGACTTCCTCCAACCATAGCGTTTACAATCAATGATGAAAATGCCGCTGCAAACAATCCAAGTCCGAAAATATATTTTGCATACGACCCAAACAAAGCTTCCAACTGAATTGCCATATCCGCTGCCGATGCAATCGTAATACCCAACGGATACAATGCCGAAGCCGCAGTCATGATGACAATTGCACTGACACCTGATAAAATTGCAACACCCACAAGTGAATCGCTGGTACCTTTTTTCAGATCAGTAAATTTCCAGCCTTTGTCCTGCACAAGATACGATTGATAGAGGCAAGAGCTCAGCACGAATGTCGTCCCAACGATTGCAATCATTTCACTGAAAGCATTTTCAGGAATAGAAGCGGGTATAAATCCGGACGGAATGGCTGCTAAATCAGGTTTCGAGAAAAACAGGTTTGTAATGAATGCCGTTATCATCATCATTACCAGGACGATCATTAATTTCTCAATAACTTTATAGAGACTTTTCGCCATGAAAATCAGGATCAATCCCACCGGTGTGATGATCAATGGCCAGACGGTATCTGCAATTCCTGTGATGGCTTCCAGAGCAGTCGCACTGCCCAGGTTATTTCCAAACTGAAAGCACATCGACGTATTGAACGCCGATATACCAATAATAACAGCAAACCAGCGTCCGTATTCCGTAGCGATTGACTGCAAAAGTGAATCTGAATTCGATACACCGTACCGCGTCGACATGGTCATAAATATCCCCATCCCGATACTCGCAGCGACTATTACCCATAAAAATTCATAACCGAATTCAGAGCCAATTTTTGAAGACGTTGTAATACTACCCGGACCAAGACACACTGCTGCGATAATCCAGCCCGGACCAATGGATTTGAAAATTTGTTTTAAATTCATTCTTAACCAACTTGATTTGAGATATTTTCAGTTACGAGCCGGGTGCTTTATTCAATAAACTTATGCGTCTTAGGATCGATGCCGAGATTTTTTGCCATGGTTTCTCCCCACATCTTTTTGCGAATCGCTGGCGGCACATTATTTTTGTCCAGCATCATGGAAAAGCGCTCGATATTCGAGGGCAGTCCCTGCGGACGTTCGTCAGTGCCAAACACAATGTGTTCCCAGGCGCTTGGTCCTTCTTTTAACGTGTGCGGATTCTTTTCTCCCTCGTTGCCCGACCACCACAGAACTTCGGTCATTCGTTCCAGCCGACCGAGTTTGATAAATTTAAGCAGGGTCGAACCTGTCACATCGAAAAACAGGTTGGGATTCCACCGCGCAGCCTCGGCAGCTTCTTCATACCACGGATTTCCTAAATGTGCTCCCTGCATTTTTACACGTGGGAAAAGCCGGCATAATGTGTCCAGATACATCGGACGCATTCTGGCAGAAGACATCCAGTTGGGCTTGTCCGTAATATTGCGCCCCGAAATACCGGTATGAAATATCATATACAATTTATATTCTTCACACAGCCGGTAAATCTGAAAATAAGAGGGATCGTCATAATTTTTTTGCGGACTGTGAAATTTCATTCCCACAAATCCTGCTTTTTTGAATTTTTCCACCTCTCGTATTGCATTCTGATTATCCAGATCCACACGTCCGTAGCCGATAAATATATCGGGATAACTTTTAATAGCATCGACCATTATTTCCAGATCGTCGATCCAGGTGAGCACACAAGCCATCGCATTGTATGGGCGGTAAATTCTAACGACGTCCTCGACCCACTTTTCGTTGCCTTTGCAATGAATATGAGAATCAATAATAAAGTCTGGTAATTGAGAATTACTTTTCTCCGTTGATGCGCTCACGAAATTATTTTCAGCAACCGAACTTAAGAGAGCCGAACCAACGGCGACTTTTGCAGATCGTTCCAGAAATTTTCTGCGATCCATTTTAGATGAAGATTCTTTCATGGTAACTCCTTTTTGATAGAGTTCTTGTCCGTTTTAATTGATTAAACCATCATACCATCATGGTAGCCTGGCAAAGTCCATACAGGTTTGCGATTTTCTACATATTTATTGATCCTCCGCTCCAGGGCGCCCCAATCATAAGGAACACTGGTATCAGTAGCATATTCATTGACAATACTTATATTCTCTTCCAGCTTGTCCATCCCATGATGACCAATTACTGCCGCAGTTACATTTTCCTTGTCCAATGCGTATGTGATCAACTCCTTTGCAGTCGTTTGAGCGTTCACCAATTGCCGCACTGTTTTCATTGCCAGAAATCCGATATTTTTTTCTTTGGTTAGCGGTAACAAATCAGCGCAATTTCCATAACGCCCCATCGGATTGATCACTCCCAAGACAACATCGATATCCAGATTTTCAATGACGGATTTGGCAACCGGAATATCGGACTCATTCATCACGGAAAATCCAACGAATTTCGCCGTGCCTTCATTTTTACATTGCGCGATCATCTTGTAAACACCATTCTCCAACTCCGATAAATTATCATTTTTGTCAACAGCATGAATAAACAGGACATCGACATAATCCATTTTCAGACGATTCAGGCAACCTTCGAATTGCTGTTTGGACTCTTCAAAACCCCGCGCCTCCAATTTGGTGGCAACGTAAACCTGTTCACGATATTTATTCAAAATTTTTCCAAAGCGAATTTCGCTGTCACCACCACTGTAATTATGCGCCGTATCAAAAAAATTGACGCCGGCTTCCACCGCTCGTTCTAATATTTTCTCCCAATCGCCATCATCATTTTTCATGAATTGAGAACCGCCTCCGAATGCTAACAACGACACTTCCATTCCGGTTTTGCCAAGATTTCTTCGGGCGATCTTATTATTGTGCGGACGTCGTCCCGAGCTTCCGCCATTTCGATTGTCCCCTCCATTTATTGCCGGCGGCTTTTCTTGTTCAACAGTATTAGCGGCATTTATCCCTTCAGAACATCTCGATAAAAGAGAAAATCCCGTGGCTCCGCCTATTCCAAGCGTTGAAAGCTTAAAAAATTTCCGCCGCGATATTGATTTTTCATCATTTTTCATGATAATTTCCTTCCTACCTGTTTCTTAATTTATATTCTGCAGAAACATTGCTCAGCAGGTTTATCTTTGTTGAATCCGGGTGTTTATCGGGAATATAAGTCACTTCTGCAATATCTGAATCCGGCTTGTCGCCGATCTCAATCTGCCCTGAATACAGTATATTAAATTCGTCTTCAACGTGGGTTTCAACAAAATAACGATACTCTCCGTGAGGTAGATTTATCTGCTCACAATCCACGACGAGTTCATGAGTATCTATCTGTGGCGTTGCCGTCGTGACTTCATCGAATACGGTTTTAGATACATTTTCCCAATCGGCAACAGTGCTCCAGTCAGGACAAATTTCCGTGTGGCGATGTCCGTCATACGACAACCATTCACTCACCAGAAGTGTTTTTACATAATTATGTTGTAAATCTTCCAGCCAGATAACGGTGAGCAGGTCGTAATCGCTAATCTGGTAATTAATTGTCAGATATCCTTTTGTTTCGGATTCGATTATTTTCTTTTTGTTACATGACACAACTATAACAGAGAGCATTAGAATTATAATTCCCATTCGCGTATTAAATCCAGTCATAAAAATTACCTCCTGAAATTACGGTTGTTTATATTCATTACTATACTGATTGAATAAGCTATCCACGACAGCTTTTCCCAGTTCATTTCGATGAATCAGCAGCCGATATCGTAACTCTAATGGCTGTGTCGTTGATAATGCAACCGGCTCCCTCCCCGGATATACTGGATTTTGCATGCTGTCTTTCTGGCGCAAAATCCATGGCTGCGGAAATCCGGGCTGTTCGGGATGACAGATTATAGTCAAACCCGATTTATCTTTTTCGGTGAATGAGCCGTATAACTGCATCCACGGTCCGGCTTCGATTGCAGTTTTTGTGGGAGTTATCAGTCCCTTTTGACTAATGAATTTTATATCCGCCGGCAATTTGATCCGCGCCGAGAAACCGCCATAGCCTTTCTCATCATTCGAGCCGCCGAGACGTATATTTTCCTCCAATGCAAGCAATCGTATTGTGAAATCAATTTTGCGAAGATTGCTTTGTTCGGGAAAAACCTTGATAGTGGTTTGTTCTTTCACCATCGGTTTTTGATGATTCTGCGCATCCAGCCAGCGGGGTGATTTCCACAAAACCTCAATGTCCAGCGTCGCTGTACCATCCTGTTGCACCTGCGCATCGACCTCTGTGACGTCCCATATCCTGTTTTCTGTGGTCCAGCCATCGCAAATCCATTTATCCCCGATCCACAACTGATGCCATGCCCAATAAATGCCTCGCTGATGGTAATGATCCTCAGGGAAATCTTCGGTTAACGTATCACCATCAAGGCTAATCAGCGGATGGATGTAATTTGCCCGCGGGTATTCACCATTGATTGATTTGGTTGTTTTTTGATAAAAAAGTATCTTTTTATATTTTTCCACAATCCAGTATCCATCCTCTTCCGGTTGAATAGCAAGCTGAGGCTGCGTGATACTTTTGGGACAGGAAAAGTTATAGCAAAAATAGCTCACTACAAGAAGTAAAATTAAACAAGTAATTTTGTTTTTCATTTAACCATTATCCTTATTTTAGAAATAATATTTTCCTGCTGGAAAGCCGGCTACCAGCGCTTTCAAAAACAACGAAATACGTTCCGGTGGACACGAGATGTCCGCCGTTATCCCGACCATCCCAGGTGATACTATTTTCAGTTGTTGTATTCATATTATCATGCACCAATGTCCTGATTTTCTTACCCATCACATTGTAAACAGCAATGCTGATTCGCTGCTGTCCTGAAATGTGATAGGATATAGAGACCGAGCTGTTAAACGGATTGGGATATGCATTTCCGATTATAAAAGCGCGATCCTTATGCACTTCCCTCTGTTTTACTCCTGTGAAATCTGATTGCGTTTTGAATTTCAAGCCCCAAACCCGGTTTCCGTCAAAATCTGAATAATTTTCCGGCTCGCAGATATTCAGACAAAAATCATAGCGCCCGTATTTTTGCAGGGATTTCACCAGCAACCGGTTCTCTCCGGCTTTGATAGTTGCTTTTACTTTTGCGCTCAAAAATTTGCTATTTGAGAATGACCGGGTACCGGAATAATTATAAACCAACTCTCCATTGATATAGATTTTCAATGCTTCATCAGAGCCGATCCACAATTCAGCCTCCTGATTTTTTGGCGCATCAAAATAACTGAATGCATAACTCACCACATCGTCACTGTAACTCAGATCAAAATAATCTCCCAAATCAATACGATCATCCGTGAAATAGACAGCCTCGCCCCAATCATCGATTCCCGCATTCGCCGCCACGCTTGCTTCATCCGTGATAAATTCATGATCCATTGGCTCGGAAATTCCGGCAATAGAAAACGGTCCCTTCAGCAGCCACTCGCGGTTGCTTTGTCCAAAATCACCTGTTGCGGATGAAGATTTCCTGAATCTCCGTTTCGATTCTTCCAGACTTGCACCCACAATTTCGATATTAGCCGGATTATTCGTTCCCAGACCGACTCTTTCCGCCAGCGTGATATGCTCAATATCATCCGGATTCATTCCCATGAGCCTGGTGCACACATGATCCACCGCAACCAGATCCGGTCCCGCGACGATCATGTTCATTCGCACCAGATTGGTTATCGTCCCTCCGGAGCGTCTCGCCGACTTTTGCTTTTCCAGACAGGCAATGGCATCGACGACAGCAAACTGAATATTTGCCAGATTGGAAAGATCGACGATCTCTTTATCGGTCCACCACTTCGGCGCCTGACTGCCATGCGTCAACCGATACTGGTAATTATTTTGCGGAACACCCTCGGTTTTGGAAAAGCCGTAAATTGTCGAAGGCGCCAATCCGATTTGATTTTTCAATGCAACAGTAATCCCCGGCGTATGAATTTTCATCACAGGTACTGTAATGAAAACATCTGCATCTAAAACATCTTTGTGGATATAATATTGTCCGCCCTGCGGGAGCGCTTCGCCACCGCCCGGTACATCGACGAGTACCAGGTCCTGCCATGGATTCTCAGGCGGCGAACCATTTAAATTTGATAATCTGAAATTAATGCCTTCGAGATACGGATCGGTCAACAAATCCTGATAACCGGCAACATCCCATAGCTTCTGCCATCTGGGAGAGCTCCATGTGTTCTGATAATCCATCTCGTAATCCATGGGTCTTGGCGCGCCTTCACCCACAACGATTTCGATGTTACCCGGATCGATTTCATCGATGATTTTTATCAACGCTTTTATCACGCGCACATCCGTAATTTCGCCTGATCCCGGCGGCTCCGGATCGACGATATTTGGTTTGAGCAACACCATATTCCCGGAATGAATCAGCCAATCAAATCCGCCGGCTAAATACACTGCTCTTCGCACCATTTCTTCGATCGTTTCGTAGCTGATAGTTGCATCATCGATTGACGTGGAATGCGTGAGATTTGCGTCATCCGAACGGACGATTGCAACTTTTGTCGTGGCGGATGTGACAGCATTAAATTCGCTGGCTAGCTTAAATGAGCGATATATTGAAACCAGACTTTTATCTGCCTGAGAAAAATCCCAGCCAAGCCACAAAATTAATCCTGCCAAAAGTATGATCCGTAATAATTTTTTTTTCACTACATTACCTGTTCAAAATATGTTATAATAACATTACTAAACCAAAGATGTAGGCGCCAATTGATGTCAGAATAAGATAAAAGAAAAGGATTTTTATTCCTAACAGCGTTTTAAAAATATATAGCGTTTCCAATTTCGTCGCCGGACCTGCAATAAAAAATGCTAAAACAGCGCCCTTGTTCATCCCTAATTCACACAACACTTCGACAAATGGGATCGCCGCTCCTCCGCAGCTATAGAAAGGAACACCTAATGCAATTGCTACCAGTAAGCTCTGCCGGATATGCTGCCCCAGAATTTCATTGACGAATTGCGGTGACACCATCGCTTTGACAATTGCACTCAGCAGGAGAGCAACGAAGAAAGGTTTGCTCAGAAATAAAGACGTCCGCTTGAATTCATCGAAAAATGACCGTTGTTTCTTCGTTCCATCATCATTTTGCACTGGCTCTTTAATTGATTTAAAAATCACACCGGCAATCACGCCGCCACATATCGAGATGACAAATGCTGCAATAACCCTGGCAATCGCTATTTCCGCGTCTAACTGTGTCAGCGTCAAAAAAAAGACACTGGGATTTATCAATGGTGAAGCAATGATAAATGTCATCACCGCGCTGACCGGGATTCCCAATGGAACAAAAGATATTCCAATGGGAACAGCCGCGTAAGTCGGCAGCGGTGAAGTCATGCCCAAAACAGCAGCCGCTGCGATGGAAAGGACTTCGCTGCGGGTATTTAAAGAAATCTTTTTCACATCTACGATGCGCTTCAGTGTGACGTGAATAAAAATGCTTATTATCAGATACGGCGCAATTTTAATAAACAGCTCAAAAAACGCCTGTAAAATGCGCAGCGTATATGTACCCGCGAGCACGTCCAAAAAGTAGTAGTAAATTTCAGCGATGCAATTATCCTTCCTTCATTTCAAAAGTAACATCTTTCGGCTTGCTATTTTTCCGTCCGTCTTCAATCGGTACAGGTAAATTCCGGCAGAAACGGTTTTGCCATGTTCATCTTTACCATCCCATTTGACTGAATAGCGACCAGCACTTTGGTAACCATGATGAAGATTTTTTACCTTTTGACCATTTATATTTAAAACGTTTAGTTCGACATGTCCGCTTCTGGTAATTTGATATTTGATGTTCGTTTCCGGATTAAATGGATTTGGGAAATTCTGTTCCAGATAGAAATGCTCCGGTTCGTTGATTGCAGACTCTTTAATCAATGTAAATTTTTCTTCAGGTCCGGTTCCTGAAGGTACGTAGCCTGCATTGGCTGTTAAAACGATTTTGTCAAGCCGGGTGCCGTCTTCACGCATCCAGATATTCAGGGTGTTAACTCCTGTAGAAGGAATATTAATCTCCGCATCAGCTCCGTCCATCGTGGATTTAGACCACTCCCAGGCTGAGGTATTGGGGAATTCCAGTTTATCAGCAGTTGAAATCATGTTACCATTCATTCCCACATGGACTGAATTATCATCGCTGTCAGAACTCCACCCGCGAATCCAGACATAATGCGTCCCTGTTTTTACAAAGTTAATGTCGAAATCCATTCGAGGCGAATTTTCAATTTCCGTACCAGCCAGGTTCGTTCCGCTATTTGGCAGCACCTGCACCATTTTATCACCTGAAGCCCCTTTTGATGACGGTACATCTGCTATTGCCCAATGATGATCGCCTTTCGGTACTTCAAAATGATAGTTTTCAGCTTCCATGGAAATTAGACCGTCTGCATCGGTATCCTGGGAAAACGGCTTGCTGTCTCGATGTTTAAATTCAGCGGTCATCGTAATTGATGAATCCATGGTGATTTCTGCAGGATTATCTGTGCCGGAATAATCTCCGCTCCATTGTTCAAACTCCCAGCCGCCTCCGGGTTTGGCTGTGACCGTAACCTGCGTTCCCCTCAGATACCTCATGCCTGACCGCATCGGTTCAGGCGCCACCGATACAGTTCCCTCTCCATTTGTATGAACCGTCAGGGTATCATACACAGCATTCGGATCATTGATAAATACGGCGGTCACATTTTTGTCGGAATCCATGAGAAGGGTATCGGGATTCTGGGATCCGGACAAATCACCCGTCCAGTGATCAAAGATCCAGCCTCTGCCCGGGATGGCTGTAAGTTCGACTTTTTGTCCTTCAACAAATGATCCGCCGGATGGATTGACGCTGCCCAAACCGCTGGTATCCACATCCAATTTATAAAGTGTGCCGGTAATCGGAGAAGGGATCAAACTGTTGATATAAACTTCAATATTATCGTAATCCGGATCGAGGTCGCGACCGTTGGCATCATCGGTGTTTTTATCAAGACCATTATCATCTTCCCAGGCATCCGGCATTCCATCACCATCGGAATCGGTTGGCGCTGTTCCTGCTGCCAGCATGGGCCAGCCGCCTACTTCGGAAGGATGATCGATCACTTTAGAGGTACCATCATGGAAGCTCTGGATCACAAGTTGGTCTACTGCATCCCGCGAAGGCATGATAGCCCCGGCATGAGTCAGAACCCAATCACGGGCATTGGGTGCAGACAAGGTCGTGACCTGTGGGGCCGTTAATCTCGTGTCGGAAACAGTAATTTCATTGATATCCTTGGGATCGATACAATCAGTTTCCGGATCATTGTCACTGGTTCGGTGATGTGTGATATTGCCGGATACGTAGAATGTAATAGCGGATTTGTTGCTACCAGCATCAGCCAGATACCTGCCGGTGTGACTGTCTGGCCCGGGTTTTACATAATTGCCGACAAAATTCGTGGAACCGTTATGAGCTTCGGTTATGTGACCGTACCAATCCGCTGCGCCGCCCCAATTGTATATCACATTATTGACCAGATCGAGCGTACCATCAAGATCAATATACGGATTGCGGCGCAGGTTGTGGGCAAAATAATTATGATGGCAGGATATTTTTTCAGTTGGATCACCGATATAACTGCCGAACATCATGCCCATGCTGTGCCAGCCTTTACTGTGACCTGCATCGCGTAATGCTTGTGAACAGATACACCACTGAACGGTGATATTATGCGCGTCATAGGAAGCTGTAAAGTTTTCATCCACTCCCCAACTGATCGAACAATGGTCGAAAATAATATTAGACCCTCCATTGATCCAAACACCATCCCGCGGACTGCTGGGTCCCGGACGTATTCTGAGACAGCGGACAATGACGTCATGGGTTTCGATGCGAAGGGTTTGGCCGGAAGAACCATCTTTTAGACAGATACCGCCGCCGGGTGCGGTTTGACCGGCAATGGTCAGATAGGGATTGGTAATATGTAATGCACTTTGCAAACTGATGGTTCCGCCTGTTGTAAACACAACGATGCGCGCGCCGCTGGCTTCAATCGCTGCCCGTAAACTTCCCGGACCGCTGTCATTCGTGTTCGTGACCTTAATCACAGTTCCGCCTCTGCCGCCCACAGTTGTCGCGCCAAATCCCTCTGCTCCCGGAAAGGCAGGGACTTGTGCTAGCACACTTGATGACATGAATAATAATAAAAGAGTGATTATTAAAATTAACAATTTGATGTGAGACATTTTATTTTCTCTCTGATTTTACAAAAAATTACAAATTTTGGAACATCCTTCCTTCACTTCAAAAGTAACATCTTTCGGCTGGCTATTTTCCCATCAGTCTTCAATCGGTACAGGTAAATTCCGGCAGAAACCGTTTTTCCATGATCATCTTTTCCATCCCATTTGGCTGAATAGCGACCAGCGTTTTGGTAACCATGATGAAGATTTTTTACCTTTTGACCATTTATATTTAAGACATTTAGTTCGACATGTCCGCTTCTGGTAATCTGATATTTGATGTTCGTTTCCGGATTAAATGGATTCGGGAAATTCTGTTCCAGATTGAAATGTGCCGGTTTGTTGATTGCAAACTCTTTAACCGATATAATTTTTTCTTCAGGTCCGGTTCCTGAAGGAACATAGCCTGCACTGGTTGTTAAAACAATTTTGTCAAGCCGGGTACCGTCTTCACGCATCCAGATATTCAGGGTGTTAACTCCTGTAGAAGGAATATTAATCTCCGCATCAGCTCCGTCCATCGTGGATTTAGACCACTCCCAGGCTGAGGTATTGGGGAATTCCAGTTTATCAGCAGTTGAAATCATGTTACCATTCATTCCCACATGGACTGAATTATCATCGCTGTCAGAACTCCACCCGCGAATCCAGACATAATGCGTCCCTGTTTTTACAAAGTTAATGTCGAAATCCATTCGAGGCGAATTTTCAATTTCCGTACCAGCCAGGTTCGTTCCGCTATTTGGCAGCACCTGCACCATTTTATCACCTGAAGCCCCTTTTGATGACGGTACATCTGCTATTGCCCAATGATGATCGCCTTTCGGTACTTCAAAATGATAGTTTTCAGCTTCCATGGAAATTAGACCGTCTGCATCGGTATCCTGGGAAAACGGCTTGCTGTCTCGATGTTTAAATTCAGCGGTCATCGTAATTGATGAATCCATGGTGATTTCTGCAGGATTATCTGTGCCGGAATAATCTCCGCTCCATTGTTCAAACTCCCAGCCGCCTCCGGGTTTGGCTGTGACCGTAACCTGCGTTCCCCTCAGATACCTCATGCCTGACCGCATCGGTTCAGGCGCCACCGATACAGTTCCCTCTCCATTTGTATGAACCGTCAGGGTATCATACACAGCATTCGGATCATTGATAAATACGGCGGTCACATTTTTGTCGGAATCCATGAGAAGGGTATCGGGATTCTGGGATCCGGACAAATCACCCGTCCAGTGATCAAAGATCCAGCCTCTGCCCGGGATGGCTGTAAGTTCGACTTTTTGTCCTTCAACAAATGATCCGCCGGATGGATTGACGCTGCCCAAACCGCTGGTATCCACATCCAATTTATAAAGTGTGCCGGTAATCGGAGAAGGGATCAAACTGTTGATATAAACTTCAATATTATCGTAATCCGGATCGAGGTCGCGACCGTTGGCATCATCGGTGTTTTTATCAAGACCATTATCATCTTCCCAGGCATCCGGCATTCCATCACCATCGGAATCGGTTGGCGCTGTTCCTGCTGCCAGCATGGGCCAGCCGCCTACTTCGGAAGGATCATTGACCAGCGCTCCGGTACTGTCGGTGACATTCCGGACGATACGGCTATCTGCAGCATCGCGGGTTGGAATAATGGCGCCAGCATTCGCTAAAACAGCATCATAGGCTTCGAATGCTGTCATGTATGCAATGTTAGGAGCGCTGTATCTGGTACTGACAATATTATCGCGGTCTTCCGGTAGTACGACATTTTCTTCAGGATCGCTAAGACTCCGACGCGTTGGTCCGATATTGCCAGAGACATAATACTCAGTACCATCTCCGACTTTATTGCGATTGTTAAACAGATAACCATTGCCACCCTGTGTGTCAGCATTTCGGCCGTATTTCCCATAATTACGCACATAATTCACTTGCGTATCACCCCAGAAATCACCGCAATATTGCCCCCAGTTGTACATCACATTATTGACATAATCAACAACGCCAGTACCAACGCCCTGAATAACCGGATTCCGGCGGCGGTTGTTTGTAACTAAATTGTGATGAAGCGATATGTCTGTTACAGTGTCGGAACCGTTGCTGCCGATCATCAATCCTCTGCTGTGCGGTCCTTTATTATGCGTGCTATGCCACAATCCCTCCGCAATGATGCACCACTGAACGGTTACATCATGGGCTCCGGCAGCAATAGTACAGACCTCGTCCACTGCCCAGCTAATCGAACAATGATCGATGACAATATTATAGCCGCTTCCCGGCACATATATGCCATCCGGTACGCCACCCGGTCCGGGTCGAATACGAAGCCCTCTGACAATAATATCGTGAGTGCCAAGACGCAGCGTCGTGCCTTCGTGTGATCCGTTTTTAATACAAATGCCGCCTCCCGGGGCTGTTTGTCCGGCAATGGTTATGTACGGGCTTAAGATGTTCAAGCCATCATTTAGCTCAATCGTTCCTCCGACCCGGAATACAACGATCCGCTTGCCAGTGGCTTCGATGGCGTTCCTGAGTGATCCGGGACCACCATCATTCAGATTGGTCACTTCAATAACGCGTCCTCCTCGTCCGCCGGGAGTTGTCGCGCCAAATCCCTCTGCTCCCGGAAAGGCAGGAACCTGTGCTAAAACAGATGAACTGATAAAAAAAAGGAGAAGAGCAATTATCGGTATTAAGGATTTATTTTCAGCCATTTTACTTTGCCTCTTTTTTAATTAATTTTGGAGTTTTTCTATATTTCACTAATTGGCAAAAAGCATGGGAAATGAAATCAATCATCCATAAAAAGATCATTCAGCTTTAAAAACAAGTTTACCGGCTACATAAGTCTCTTTTACATTCACTTTGAAATTTTCCAAAGTAAACAGAACAAGGTCAGCGCGTTTTCCCGGCTCAATAACGCCTCGATCATCCAAATTATAGTGTTCAGCAACATTACGGCTTGCCATGTGGACAGCATCTGCTAACGTGCATTGTGTAAATTTAATTATATTACCAACGCCTTTATCCATCAAAGAGGCGGATCCTGCCAGAACATTTTGTGCTGGATATTTTATCATACCATCAGGTGTCACGACCAACTTTTTACCATTTTTATCGTATTCTCCCGGAGGCATCCCTGCAAGACTGCCCGCATCAGAAGTAATTATCGTTTTCTCAACTCCTTTCACCTTTAAAAATGTGCGCACCTCTTCCTCGCGCAAATGAAATCCATCACAGATGATACCAATTTTTAAACGATCTTCAGCCAATTGCGGCCATAATGGATTATCATGTCTGTGAATCATATTTGCGCATCCATTTCCAAGATGAGTGCATAAGGAAGCGCCGGCATCTACAGCCGCCCTCACAATATTTGCAGTTGCATTGTGATGTCCCAATGCGACCTGTATTCCCTGCCGACGGCATCTTCCAATAAAGTCTATGGCTCCTTCTAATTCCGGCGCAACAGTAACCTGAATGATTTTCCCTTCTGCTGCCTCTACCCATTCTATAAATTCATCCCAATCCGGTGGACGGATCCATTGTTTGTTATGTGACCCCCGAAAACCCTCTACCGGAGAAATATATGGTCCTTCCAGATGATACCCCGGAATTGATGCCGCTAATTCAGCATCTTCTCTCGCTTTCGCCAAAACGGAAAAACCGTGTTTTAATACCTCACTGGAATTTGTGGTTAAAGTCGGAAAATAAGTCGTCACTCCGGCCTTCCAAATTTCTTTCGTTGCCTGTCTGACTTTTTTGACAGTTAAGTCATCACTCGAAAATTTAATATTAAAACATCCATTCAATTGATGGTCGATGAATCCTGGCGCCACGAAAACATGAGCATTTCTTTTATCATTAACAGATGCCATTCTTGTTATTTTTTGGATTATACCATCCTTTATATCAATCACAACGGGAGTTCCATCCAGATAAAAGATACCTTCAACTTTGTTATCCGGTTTTGCTTCGACAACGCCATAAGCAATTGTGAGGGAAATAAAAACGAATAAACTAATTATTATATTACAATTAAATATTGGTTTCATGATTTTTTCCTCAAAAGAAAATTTCCGTTTGACAAAAAGGCTATCATTTTAAACGTACATTTTTCCATTTTTCGAACATTCGTTAATTCATGAAATTTTTCAATCTAAGTCTGTTATATTATTCCCTAATTTATTCCACACTGATCTGAGTACCGCGATATCACTGCCCAGTTCAAACATGGTTAAACCCATTTCTTTGTATTTCTTGATTTGCTCTAAATCTGTTCCAACACCACAACAAACAGCTTTTTTGTATTTCTGCGCTGCGGCTATTGTTTTTGTCAATCCCTCTTTAATGAGAGGATGATTTTTTTGCGGATATCTCAAACCGAGCGACATGGAGTAATCAGCCGGACCGTAGAGGACAAAATCCACTCCTTCAACAGCCATAATTTCTTCGACATTTTTAATTGCGTCCGTGCTTTCAATCATCAAACCTACCAGTAACTCGCGATCGCTCCATTCAATCCACTCTTTACCAGCTTTTGCTCCCCAGCCGCCAGACCAACATTGTCCGCTATAGCCGCGAGTTCCGATCGGCGGAAATTTGGATTGTTTTACCACAGCTTCCGCATCTTCCGGTGTATCGATATCAACGGCGATTATTCCGCCGGCGCCGATCTCGAAAGCTTTCATCGCCAGATAGGGACTGCCGCGGTCAATTCGCATAATAGGTACCACACCGCTGAGAGCCGCCGCCCGAATCAAATGATCCGCCATTCCATCCTGGCGCCATGAATGTTCACAATCGATGCGCACAAAATCCAATCCTGCGATTCCGGCAACTTCCATGACAGTCGGGCTCCACGAGTACATTACAGTACCAATAACAGGTTCCCCTTTTTCAAGTTTCTCTCTTACTTTGTTAGGATTCCGAAACATAATGATTCTCCTCTAAGTGAAAGTGTGATTACAATTTCGATACTTCCGCATCGTAAATGCCATCTGCAAGTTTTTGCAGATCAGTCCATATTTTTTTGCTAAAGGTGATTCCATTCTTTTTAAATTTCTCATAATTGGCTGCTTCAATTTCACCGGGATACATAACCGGCTGGTTATTATCCCAGGGAGTCGAATTCTTGATTTGGTTGAATAGCTTATTACTGCGCAGGTAAAATTCATCTTTTTCCATTAAAAAACCGGGGTCAATGACGATAAAAAAATGACCAACATTTTGCGGTTTTTCCCATTGCTGAAAAAGTGACAGCACACCTGTACCAAATCCGGCGCCGGTCAGTACGCCGCCAATCAAATCAATGGCTAATGCAAGTCCGTAGCCTTTATGGTTAGCTATGGGCAAAACATACCCTTTAAGCGCCTCAACCGGATCATTTGTCGGTTTTCCGTCTGTATCAAGCGCTATGCCCGAGGGGATCGGTTTATTTTGTTCGGCAGATTTTCTTATTTTACCTCTTGCGATGGCGCTTAATGCTATATCCAATATAAAATGCGGCGCGTCCTGTCTTGGTACTCCAATAAAAAGCGGGTTATTGCCGAGTATGATATTTTTTGCACCTGTCGGCGCTATTGATGGAAACGCATTCGTAGCTCCGATCAGAATTAATCCTTCATTACATGCAGCAAGCGCGTAGGGAGAACCAGCGCCAAAGTGGTGGCTGTGATGACATCCGGCAAAAGCGATTCCATATTTTTTAGCTGCTTTAATCGCTTCTTTTAAGCCAATCATACCAACAACCGGTCCAAGACCATCATCCCCGCCAATCAGGGAAATTGCAGGTGATGACGATTTCACTGTAATATCAGGCTTCGCATTAATCAATCCCGATTGTATTCGTTTGATATACGGGATGAGCCGCCCTGTTCCGTGTGTATCAATACCATGAAGGTCCGCTGTGATGAGGACGTATAAAATAAGTTTTATATGTTCCTGGTTAACGCCCACTTTAAGCAACGCTTGTTCACCACACGAATAAAGTTCAGATTCTGGTACAGTTACCGTATTTGCATTCATCGAATTCAAAATATCTCCTGTAATATTCAATTGAATTTTTAGTTATTATGGAAGATCATCCATTTTTTCTTTTCCTCAGGATACGTATGCCAGCGTACAGAGAAAAGATGCTTAACAATAGAATAATTAAACTAATTGGACGTGTAAAAAATATTGTCCAGTCGTTGTTGCTGATCAGCATAGCGCGGCGAAATCCCTTTTCAGCGATTGGTCCCAAAATAACGCCTAATAAAATAGCCGGCATCGGATATCGTGCCAGAGAAAGCAGATAGAAAATAGTCCCCAATACCACGGTGACACCAACATCGAATACGAGCTGACGTTCTGCAAAAGCGCCGAGCATTGTAATAAGGAGCATGGTCGGCGCTAAAATAATTAATGGCACTCTTGCAAAATTAGCAAACAGGCGGCTTCCATAGTATCCGATTGCCAATAAAATAAAGCTGTTGCATATAATTGCCCAGATATAAGTATAGGTAGTTGCAGCATATTTTGTAAACAGCATGGGACCAGGAACCATTCCATGAATCATCAATGCGCCAAACATGACTGCCGCTGCGCTGGAACCAGGGATGGACAATGTCAACATGGGAATTAGTGAACCACCCTCTGTGGCATTGTTCGCAGCTTCAGCCGCGGCAACGCCTTCGTAATTGCCTTTACCAAACTTCTCCGGATGTTGTGATTTCCGCCTGGCTTCCGAATATCCCACCCAGCAGGCAATATTAGCACCAGCGCCCGGAATCATTCCGATAAACGTGCCTAATATACTCGATCTGAGGAGCGTGCGACCTATCCTTTTCAATTCTTTAAATGAAATAACTGCCCCGCTAATATCAAATTCTGAAACAGTCACTGTCTTCGTGCGGCTGGCAAAAACATCCCGAATCATTTCCAGGGAGCGTGGAAAAGCAAACAACGCCAGAATAACCGGGATTAGCGGGAAGCCATCCACCAGGTACATCTGTCCGAACGTAAACCGGTCTTCACCATTGATCGGATCAATGCCAACCATGCTAATCAATAAACCGATTAAACCGGCGATGATGCCTTTGACAATTGATTCGCCGACGACTGTGGCAATTACAGTTAATCCAAACAGAGAAAGCATAAAATATTCCGCAGGACCGAATTTGAGCGTAAATTTCGACAGCCACGTTGCCAGCAGGAGAAGAGAAATGCCTCCGACAAAACCTCCTGTGGATGATGCAAAGATGGCAGTGGTCAGCGCTTTATTACTTTCCCCTTTTTTCGTCATTTCAAAACCGTCCAACACTGTTGCAGCAGCAGAAGAAGTTCCGGGTATTCCCACCATAATCGCGGTGATGCTTCCTCCATAAACTGCGCCGGAGTATACTCCTGCAAGCATCGGTAGCGCGATATTGGGATTCATACCAAAAGTGAACGGGATCAGAATAACGATACCAAGCGTCGCACCAAATCCTGGCATAGCTCCCAGAAAGATACCAAATCCTACGCCCAATATCATAAATATCGGGGCATACGAGCTAAACAGATTTATTAGACTTTCAAAAATTACCAAAATAAACTACCTGTTTATAATAATTTGAAATTAGTGCTATCATTTAATCGATTTCTGTCTCTGCCGGATAACAATCTTGCTTACATCTTCTTTCAGCTTCAACAGGTACTCGCGAAATTCCTCATAATCGAGATACGCCAATATCGGTGTTAATAACATCTTATCTGCTGCTTGCAGAAATGTCGAATCCTGAATCACTTCCGCAATAGTTTGGGAAAGGATTTTAATATATTCGATAGGTGTCCCCTTTGGCGCGGCGAATCCGCGGTCAGAACCAATGACTAAATCATATCCAAGTTCACGATACGTTGGAACATCAGGCAGCTCTTTTAATCGGGATTCGCTGGCAATTACCAACGCCCTTACTTTTCCGGCATCTATTAAAGACATAAATTCAGACGTGCCTCCGGCGGAAAGGTCAATATGACCGCCCAGTAGATTGTTTCTGGTTTCGGATACTCCGTCAAACGGAATATAATTCAGCTTAACTCCGCTAATCTGATCTAACAAAATGCAATGCACGTGATGTGTTCCCCATACCATCGAGCCACCACAGCTAATCATATCCGGCTGTTCCTTTGCTTGTTCAAACAGATCTTCGATAGATTGAACAGGGCTTTCTGTTCTCACAAAGAGCCCCGACGGATCGTTTACGATTCGTGCAATCGGTATAAAACTTTCGTTCAGTTGATAGGCAACATTTTTTCGCGTCAGCTCATGCGTGATGATACTCATCGTGGTGATCGTGCCGATCGCATAACCATCGGGACGCGCCATTGCCAGCGTTGTATAGCCCACCTGCCCGCCGGCGCCTTTAAAGTTTTCAATAATAAATGATGTGCCTAATTTATCTCCGACATGCTTCAGAACGACACGCGCCATTGTATCCGTACCACCGCCCGGCGACACGTGCACAATGACTTTGACGTTTTTCTCCGGATACCCGGCAATGAGCGGCTGGATAATTACTAAAAAATAAATTAATAATAATGGATGAACTTTCTTTATCATTTTAAACTATTCCTTCAATGCCTGATCGATTGCCTTTACAATTAGACTTTCCATCACTTTATAACCATTTTTGTCTGGATGAACCAGATCATCCACTGACGTGAAATCGGGCGCCGTTAATCCTCCCATTTCATCCACCAGACTCGAGTAATAATCAACGTAGATATAATTCTTGTCAGCCGCGTATTTTTGAAGTATTTCATTCAGTTTGATAATCTTTTGGGCTGGCTCCAGCTCCGGTCGCCAACGATATTTGATCGCCGGTAATACAGAACAAATAATGACTTTAATGCCGTGGTAATCAGCTAGTTCTGCCATCGAAAATATGTTTTCAGCAATATCTTCAATTGAAACGAAACCGCTGTTTTGAGCAATGTCGTTTGTACCAGCTAAAATCACCACAACTTTCGGCTTCAGGTCAATTACATCCGCTCTGAATCGCAGCAGCATTTGATGCGTTACCTGTCCGCTGATACCCCGGTTGATATAATTTTCATTTTTGAAAAAGTCAGGACTCTTTTCACTCCAGGATTCGGTAATGGAGTTTCCCATGAAAACCACGCGGAATTCGTCTTCTGACGGTGGTCCAATCTTCATATTTGCATCTTTGTATTTGCTAAAATTGACATACTCGTTAATGTCAATTCGATCCTGCCCCATTACTGAAAAGCTAAAAAATAGTGGTATCAGCAAAAAGAGTGTTGTTATCTTCATGTTATTTTCCGATTAGGTTTTCAAACAATAGCGGAATTCTTAATTTCAGCCCGTAATAAAAAATTGCAATAAGCGCCGCCGGCACCATGATCGAAATATATATTTTGCGAATTGCTTCTTTCAGATCGATAATCGCCATGGTGATAAAGAGCAACAGAAACGCACTGATCTCGAATCCGATGACAGGGTAAAGCAGCACAAATATCATGCACAGCCCGGATACTAACAACGGGTATAAATCATTTTTTAAGGATTTCACATTTTGCTCAGTTTTCCTGGTATCATCAGCATGATTTTCATCCTTCCGGATTAACGAGTAAATATTTCTGATAAAAATTAATCCACTGAAAAACGCAAGCGCCAGCGATATGAACTTGGGGAATGTGCTGGCTTTCTGTTCGATGGAAAAGGAATAAATAAATACCATGATTGAAAAGGCGCATAATATGATTCCAATCAGAATATCCGTCAGTTTACTTTTTGATTTAATTTTATAGGCTAATTTCATCTCGAAACTCTATTTATAATTCACAGCAACAGAGCGACCGCTTTCCGCCGATTGATAGATCGCTTCAGCGACCTTCAATGCATAAATCCCGTCCTCGCCTGTGATAAACGGCGCCTTATTATTGAGAATCGAATGCGTGATATCCTGCAAATATTCCAGTCCCATTATTCCGGCATATCCGCCCGAGGACTGAATTTCGTAATTCCGCTTCTGACGGGGCGCTGCTCGAAACGACTCATGATCACTGCAAATAAAAAGCTCGTCGCTCTCGCCTTCGAATGCCGGCGCCCATGAAATAACGCCCTTTGTCCCGCGGATGGAAATATACAAATCCCTGCCATGCGGAAACGATTCCGGCACAGTGTAGCTGATATCCAGACTGAGCACCGGTCCGTTTTCATAGGTCAAAATGGCAAATGAATTATCTTCAATATTGTAGTCCTGATTGACTTTCACATTTTTAGCCAGCGCGCTCACCGCTTTCTGATCAATCAGCCAGCTCACGAGATCGATCCAGTGGACGCCCAGATTGTACATGGGACCACCGCCGCTTTTGCTCGCATCCAGCATCCAGCCGGAATTGCCGTCAATGTAGCGCTGAAGCCTGCCCGCCGCACACCTGCCCTCGCAGCCGATGATCTGCCCCAGCACGCCTTCCTCGATCAATTTTTTAATATCCTTCACCACCGGATGATAGCGCCAGACATAAGGCGTGGTGACGAACACTCCCTGTTTCCCGGCAGCTTCGACGATCTCTTCTGCCGAGCCGCTGTCCGCAGTCATCGGCTTTTCGATCATCACGTGAACCTTCTTCCCGATGGCTGCCTGCGCTGCTGCGGGACAATCAGCGTGCGGCAAAAAGATCGCCGCCAGGTTGATGGCCTCGTGCTGAAGTAAATCTTGCAATGATTTGTAGCCATTCAGATTGTAATCCCCGGCAAACGCCGTCCGTAAATCTTCCCGTGCTTCTGCCACTGCCACGATGTCTGCCGCATCCACAAATTTAAAATGCTCCATATAACTGTGCGGATGCAGGTGCTGCAATCCGATAATAGCTATCTTCAATTTTTTCATGCTAAAATTTTCCGTTTCGTTTTTCGTATTTCGTCGGTTTACCCAGAGATTCTCCTCCCTGCATCACCCATTCCGCAACCCAGTCCATGATCTGCTCCGGCGAAATTGCCGGTTTTCCGAAATGCCGGAAAAGCTCTGACGAATCTCCCAACAAAGCAGTCTCAGCTTCCGTGCCAATGAATTTAGGAGTCATGTTCATTTTTTCTCCCATCCGGCTCGCGACCTCCCGCACCGAAAGAATTTCCGCACCAGTGAGATTAATGGTCTTCGCCGGCGATTCGCACAGCGACAGGCATTTTACCAGATATTCGCATGCATCTCCCTGCCAGATCTGGTTGAAATGTCCCATGGTCACATCGATCACATCGCCGGATTTGATTTTCCAGGCAATATCATGGATTACGCCGTAACGACATTCCGTGGCGTAGAACAATCGCACAACGCACGCCGGCGTTTGATTCCGCTGGCTCTCGTAACTTAAAATGCGCTCGCCGCCCAGTCTGGACATGGCATATTCGCCAATCGGCTCGACATCGTCTCTCTCCGATGCACCGTTTGATTTTACGGATACGAATTTATAGACATTCCCGGATGATAGATAAACGGTCTTGCTTTTGGGAAATCGCTCCATGATTTTTCCCGGCAGAAATGAATTCATTGCCCATACAAACGGTTCGTTCCCGGTCGCGCCGAATTTGGTTCCTGCCAACAGAAAAATGTGCTCCACATCCGGAAGCTGACTCAATTGTTCAAGATCAAACAGATCGCATTTGATCGTGCGAACGCCTTTGCGTTCCAGTTGGGATTTGATTTCATTGTCCGGGAAAATATCGACGCCGATGACGTCTCCTCCTGCCCGGACGAGCATTTCCGCCAGCGTGGGTCCCATTTTGCCGCCAACGCCTAATATCATGATTTCACCGGAAATCGATTTAATGATCTTCCCGACTTCTGCCGAAGGCGTCGTCATCTGATCCATTAGCTCTTTGGTTGTTCGGATGGTTTCCGGAAATTTAGTTACATTCATTATAATGCTCCTCGAATATCCCGTTATTCAAAAATAGCGAAAAATTTAAAGTCCACCTACGCCCAAAAAACGGCGCACCTTCGGTTTGAAGGGGGATTTAGGGGGATGTTATTACATGAACTTACGCAACATCCACCAATAACCCTTCGCTCGCTCTGAATGACATCAACTAATCCCACACATCATTTTCATTTTCCAACGGCAACTCGACTTCATTGCCAATGTTTGCGGATTTATACATCGCCAGTGCGATTTCCAGCGTACCCCGCGTCAACGGCGCTGCGATCAGCGGCTCAAGGTCGTTCTCAATTGCATCTGCCATATCTTCGATCACCACCTGATGATCTGCGAACGAAAAGTCCGCCGGACCTGTCGCTGCCGTCGCTGTTGCAGCGCTGCCGGTTTTTCGGATTTCCGCATCTTCCGGCAATTCCTCTTTGAATTTCCATGTATCGATCCGCTCTCCGACGATAACCGCCGTGCCATCAGTCCCGTTGATCTCGATGCGCAGATCAGTGCCCGGATACAGCGCGGTGGATGCCTGCACGACTCCCTGCGCGCCATTTTCATAATTCAGAAACGCCAGCACTGTGTCTTCCAGTTCCACATCCGGGTGCGCCAGATTTGCCATGCGCGCATGAAGACTTTTCACCGGTCCGGCGAGATAATAGAGCAGATCGATGTAATGAAATGCGTGCTGTATTGTGACGCCTGCTCCTGATTTGCGCGAGCTGCGCCAGGGATCGCTGTGATAATATTCAGTGGAGCGATACCATTTCATAAATGCATCCGCGTGCAGCAATTTTCCGAAACGTCCCTGCCGGATCGCTTCCCGGACTGCCTGCACTGCTTTTCGTACCCGGCATTGCAGCACGATGCCCAGTTTGACATTCTGCCTGCGGCAGATCGCAATCATCTCATCGACATCTGTTAGTGACACTGCCGGTGGTTTTTCCACCAAAAGATGCTTTTGTGCCTTCGCTGCCTTTAACACCGCTTCTTTGTGCAGATGATTGGGCGTCAGAATATTGATCACATCCACCGCGTCATCTTCGAGTAAATCATCCAACTGGCGATATGCCGCGCAATCGAACTGCACAGCAAAATCACCTGCCCGCTTTTCATCGATATCCGCCACAGCGATCAACTCACAATTTTCCGAATTCTGAATTGCCTTCGCATGAAACGGGGCAACAAGCCCGGTTCCCAATAATGCAAATCCTGTTTTCTGTTTCATAATCATCCTGCTAAATTCAGTTCCTTTTAAATTACATCTTCATTGATGATATTTTTGGGTCGTTTCCCTTCGATCATCAGAATGATATTATTTAAAATCTTTTTACGAATTTTCCATTCCGCTTCCACCGAATACCAGGCAAGATGCGGCGTCAGATTGATGTTTTCCACAGCCAGCAGCTTCGATTTCTTTTCCGGCGGCTCCCGATATTCATACACATCGATGGCAGCCCCGGCAATCCATTTTTCCTGACAGGCTTTCAGCACGGCATTTTCATCCAGAATACCGCCGCGCGCAGTGTTCACAATGAATGCCGTCGGTTTCATCATTCTCAATTCCCGCTCGCTGATGATGTGTTGCGTTTCATCATTTAACGGCGTATGAATTGTCACGAAATCCGATTCCCGCAGCGCCTTTTCCAGCGGCACTGTCTCGATGCCCAGCCCGGCTTTTTTTTCCTCTGTCAGATAGGGATCGCAGATCAGATATTTCATCTCAAATCCCTGCATCATTTTGTAGACAGTGCTGCCGATGCGACCGCAGCCGATAATTCCCAGCGTTTTATAGCTGATCTGGTAGATCGGATACACCGGCTCGAAATCCCACTCTCCTTTTTCCACGGATTCGGTCATCGATTTTTGTTGGAATGTGTATTTCCGGGCGCAATTCAAAATGTGCATCACCGCCTGCTCGGCGACTTCCTCGATGCAGTAATCGGGAATATTTGTGAAGATGATTCCCTTTTTCGTCAGCTCCGGCACATCGACGTTATCGTAGCCCACGCCGTGCCGGATAATGAGCCTGCACTTTGTCAGCGAGTCGATCAGCCGCTTATTCACTTCGATCATATTGGCGACGATCACGTCCGCGTCCTTTACTTTTTCGATGATCTCATCTGTCGACGCGTGTTTCAACTGATACGTTTTAAACGTTACATTCGGGTACCGGTTGAGCTGTTCGCCTTCCCAGTTCAGATCGTCTTCGATATAATCCGTAACAACCACTTTCCACGATCTTGCTTCATTCATTTGATTCTTCCTGATTAATCCGTACACCAATTTTTTACAAATTCGAACAGCGCGTTCGCTGCTTCTTCTATCTGTACAATGGATATATTTTCTTTATTAGAATGCGCGACCCCTAATTCGCCGGGACCAAAAACCACAGTGGGTATCCCCAGTTGATTGTTGTAAAACCAGGAGTCGCACGATGCAGCCATCGCCGAAATTTGTGCCTCGCCGAATGTATTTGAGCAGGCTTCCGATAATGTTCCGACGAGTTCATGTTTTGGATCGAGAACATGACAATCGTGTCTGTACATGAATTCGATGTAAAAATTATCCTTTAATTGAGCTGATCCGTTTTCCCGGATGGCAGCTTCTGTTTCCAGCATTATCTCTTCTTTTGTTTTATTCGGAAGAAAGCCGAGCACACCTTCGAGGATGGCTTTGTTCGGAATGGTCGCAGGCCAGTCACCGGCGTGCAGTTTTCCGAACGTGATCGGCATCGGATCGTCGTACGCATCGAACAGCGGAATATTTTTGGAATCTGCCAGCAATGTATCGTGATAATTTTGCATGATGCCCATCGCTTCGTTTGCCAGATCCAGCGCGCTCACCCTTGTACCTGCCGAACCGCTGTGCCCCGGCTTGCCAATGCAGATGATGCGAAACCAGACCGCGCCGCGCACAGACGGCAATATTTTCAACCCCGTCGGCTCCAGCACGATTGCTGCGTCCGCCTGCTCGCCGTTGCGGATCGCTGCCAGCGTCCCGTTCCCGCCGTTCTCCTCTTCCACGACGATGTGGATGATGATATCACCGGCAGGTTTGTGTTGGGCTGATTTTATCTTTTTCAGCATAAACAGAATTGTCGCAATCTGCCCCTTTGCATCACAGGCGCCCCGGCCATAAATAATCCCATCTCTTTCGAACGGATCGAATGCGCTTTCCTGCATTGCCGATGCCGGGACCACGTCCGCGTGGGTATTCAGAATGAGTGACTTTCCGCGGCCGGTTCCCCGAATGATTGCCCGCAGGTTGTGCCTGCCGGTATAATCGATGCCGGCGACAGGATACGCGTAATCCGGATCGTCCCGCAATGAATTGTCAAGAGGTGCCAATTCGATATCATCGACAAGCGGCAGGAGCTGATCATAAATAAGCTGCATCACCTGCTGCTCATCGCCGCTCATCGAGGGAATTCGGATCATGTGCTTTAAAAATTCTGTCGTCTCCGTGATATTCATTTTCATTCCTTATTTCTAAGCCAGTTTAGTGAGCACTTTATCCATTATGTCGACTCCAAATCCGGCTTCCTGCTCCGTAATGACCAGCGGCGGTGCAATTCGGATCACATTTCCGAACAGTCCCACTCTGCCGAGCAGCATTCCGTATTCACCGCATTTCATCAGAATCTTCTGCGTGATTTCAGGAGACGGCTTGTTGTCATTCTGATCTTCCACAATCTCCAGCCCGATCACCAGCCCCCTGCCGCGGACATCGCCCAGAAAATGGTGTTTCGCCTTTAATTCATTGAAGCGCTGCATCAGATATTCGCCCACTTTAACGGAATTTTCGGCTAACTTTTCTTCCTCCATGATATCCAGCACAGCATGATTTGCAGCGCTGGCGAGCGGATTGCCGCCGGTTGTGCTGGACATTTCGCCGGAATTCATGCATTCGAATATTTTCCCTTCGCCTGCCAGTGCCGACGCCGGCATCCCGCTGCCGAAACCCTTGCCCAGACACAGCATCTGCGGCTGAATGCCTTCCCATTCGATCATGAACAGCTTTCCCGTCCTGCCGAAAGAGGATTGCACCTCATCCACAATCAGGAGCAGATCCCGTTCCCGGCACCATTTCTCCAGTTCTTTGAGCCATCCTTCGGGCGGGAAAATAAATCCCGCGCCGCCCTGATACGGCTCGGTGATCACGGTTCCCATATCCCCGGATGTGGACGAATTGATGATCTTGTCCAGTTGGCGGATGCAGAAAAAATCGCACTCCGGATATGTCTTATCATAAAAGCATCGGAAACAATGGGCATAAGGCGCCATCACGCCGCCGGGCAGAGCTGGTCCGAATTTGCGCCGGGTTCCGATATTGCCGGACACGCTGATGGGACCATACGTTCTGCCGTGAAAACCGCCGTAAAACGAGAGCACTTCGTGCTTGCCCGTATATCGCTTGGCAATTCGCAGCGCCGCTTCCGTGGATTCGGCGCCGGTTGTCAGTAAAAATACCTTGTTCAGATTCGGCGGTAGTAGCTCCACAAGCCGCTGCGACAGCGTCACCCGTTCCGGCGTCGGGAAAGAATAGCAGTTCATCAGCCGCGCTGCCTGCTCCCGGATCGCCTTTACGTGCCGCGGATGAGTATGTCCCACATTTGTGACCAGAACGCCGGAGGTAAAATCGATATATTTATTGCCATCCACATCCCACACCCAAACGCCCTCGCCGTGATCCCAGACGACAGGGACCTGGTCCGCCATGCAGGGCGGTTCATATTTTTGAGAAACAGAAATCAGCTCTTCGGATTTCGGCCCGGGTATCTTTCTTCGTTCCACGTTAAGCTCCATTTTAGTCATTAGTTGCCAGCGTTGGTACACCTGTGTGATCCACTGGCCGCCAGATTTTTCTCTCAATTTATCGGATATCAATCTCATTCCAGGACGTGCGGATTCAACACACATTCCATTGGTAGTGGTTCACTTTTTAGCACAGCAAGCACGTTTTTCACAGCACCGACTCCCATGTTTCTGAGCGAATTATTCGATGCCCCGCCAACATGAGAAGTAACAACCACATTATCAAGTTTGAATAGCGGATTATTCTGATCCGGAGGTTCTATCTGGAACGTATCTAACGCTGCTCCGGCAATGCGCTTTTCCTCAAGCGCCTGGATTAAATCATCTTCAGTGATGACAGGACCCCGGGAAGTATTAATGATATACGCTGAATCCTTCATTAACGCGATGCTATCCGTATTAATGAGTCCTTTTGTTTCAGGCGTTAATGCGCAATGCAGACTGATGATGTCCGCTTCCCTGAATATATGTTCCACATCATCGATTTTTTCGATATAGTCCGGTACTAATTCATTTTTTAGAAACGGATCGTATACAAATATTTTTGGATCAAATGGCTGCACTAACTCCGCCAATCTTTTGCCAATGCGTCCGAAACCAATCAATCCGATAGTTTTCCTGAACAGCTCCTCCCCATCGTAATTTGCTTTATTAAAAATCCCCTGCCGGAGATCGCGATCCTGTTTCGGTACTTTTCGAAGCACCGCGAATATGAGTGCCAATGCATGTTCCGCGACAGACTGAAAATTAGCATTTATTGTTATCATGACAGGGATTCCTTTATCGGTTGCCGCATTCACATCGATATTATCCACGCCAACTCCATGCTTGCAAATGACCTTCAGATTTTCAGCAGAATCAAGCACAGCCTTTGTAATTTTCCCCTGCCGCACAATAAGTCCGTCAGGATCGAAATCGCGTAGTTTTGCGGCAATCTCTTCGGGGGTGTCTTTCGGAGTGCCATATTCATAAATAATTCCTTCACGTGCCAGAATGTCCTCAGCATCTTTTACCAGGCGAGAGCCGGTCATAAATATTTTAGCGTTCATCTTCATCTCCGTAATTTTTATATGTAAATTCCACCGGCATCAATGCCCGAGGTGTTACTTTCAGCAGTTGAATTACGCCTTTGAACCAATACACTTGATTCATGCGAACACCGATCGATGTATAGCCATTTTCAATCGGAAGATACTTGACTTCTCCGGACATTTCTTCCACGCCATTGACATAGTGCTTCATGGTATTATTTTCATAAACCAAAGCAGCATGATACCAGCGCCCGATTGGATGGAGATATTCTGACGCGTATAGAGTTCTCGATGATCGTTCAGACATGATAAAAGTATCCAGGAACCACTTATTATCCGATGTTAGCCGGATTTCAATTAAAACACGCCGATCTTCATTGTTCGGATTCTGGATATGAACGAAACGCTGTTCTTTATTCTGCGGAAATGCTGAATCGGGTCTGAAAACAACTTCAATCGTAAATGACAGTGCGTTTGCAAGTGGATTGGATTTGACGATCAAACCATCATCGATTCCGTCGAATTGAACAGCCTGTCCGTGTTTTGTCCCGATAACCACTGGCTCGCCAAGTTTAGTAACTGGATTTCCGGCGATGCTTTCTATTGAGTCAATTTTCCATGTTGATTGCATGTCATTCCCTCTCCGCTCCAGAGCAAAATATAGTACGAGAGCTCCGCTTATTATAATTAATACAATGATTTTTTTCAAAGCTCTATTTCAACTATCTTATTCATAAAAAATAAATTCATTAAACTGAATATTCCGGTTTCCAATTTTCTACGGTTCCATTGCGCATTGCCAAATCTGCTAGATGAACCGCAATCGCGGATTGACGTCCGCTTTCGACATTAGGTAATGGCAAGCGATTATTATAAATACAATCTGCAAAATGCGCAAACGACATGATTTTGTTTTCCCCCTCGTCTTTGGCCCGATCCTCTACTATAATAGGAACGCCTTCTCCACGTTTCAATGCTTTCGTTGTTGCACTTGTTGTTGTGTTCAGGTTATCATTTTTATCCTTTTTCTGCACATCTTCTGCCAACTTACCCTCAGGGTAATACATTACTTCGTGGTCCTGATTATTGCCAATAATAATTGTACCTTCTGTTCCCAGGAATTGAATCTTTATACCATGGAAAGAATTTGTCGTTAAAGAAGAGAAAACCGCTTTTATACCACCGGGATACCCATACAATGCATGGACATTATCATACGTTTCCCTGCCATCTTTCCAATAATCGATTCCACCCAAACCGCAGGCAGTAGTTGGATGGCTGCCTAATATCATATTTACCAAATCAATATGATGAGAACATAATTCTGCTATTAAACCGACAGAATATTCACGGTACATGCGCCAGTTGATAATCCGCTCATGTTCGGGATTTTTTACCGGCCGTCTCCAGTCCGCATTTCGATTATAATTACAATACACATGTGTAAGTTTACCAAGATAATCAACATCGAGCATCTCTTTGATTTTATGATATAATGGATTTAGCCTCATTTGATATCCAACCTGGAAAGTTTTTTTTGAGGCTTTCGCCGCCTGCACTAATTTCAATGCCTGTTCGATGTTATAGGTCATTGTTTTTTCACAATACACATGCTTACCACTTGCCAACGCATCCACTGCCATTTTGTAATGCAGACTTAATGGCGTGGCAATCAATACAGCATCGATATCTTTATTTTCCAGTAGCTTTCGATAATCGACATACCCTACCGCTCCCTTTTCCGCCTGCTCGAGTCCTTTTTGCAGATGCTCCGGCAAAATATCGCAGCACGCGATCATTTTAATATTTGGCAAGCCCTGCTTCAAAACATGCATCGTCCATCGCCCATGCCTGCCAGAACCAATAATGCCCATGTTAATGACATCATTTTTGGCAACTCTATTTCCAAAAGCTTTTAGTGTTGCATGCCCTAAACCGATACCTCCGACAGCAAACGCATTCTTCTTAAGAAATTCCCGTCTGTTAATATTCATCATATTATTCTCCAAATAGATTAACTTGAATTGTCGCATTTTCCTGAATACAGTTGTGTGTCGCTTTTCAGGGAGCGTGACGCTTTGAGTTGTAAATCAATCAGTGGCATGGAACATGCTTCATAATGCAAAGCGTCATATCATGAGTGGGGCTGTACCAAAAGTCCGAACGTCATCTCTAAATGAATATCCGAATCAATGCGTCGCATTTCCCGCTCTGTTTCTGCCTCATTTCATACTATCCATTGATACAGCCCCTGATTTTGAAATAAAAAAACTAATTCATTTTTAAAACTGACATTACTTAACCAACGACATTTTCTTGATTTCAGAAAAACTTCCGGATTCCAATTTGTAAAAGTAGACACCGGACGTTAAATCGTGTGCATCAAAATTTACAGTATGTGAGCCGGAAGATTTGTATTCTCCGTCAATCAGTGTTGCGACTTCATTACCCAATAAATCAAAAACCTTTAATTTCACATTTCCTGCCTCTTTCAGCGTAAATCGAATCGAAGTCGACGGATTGAAAGGATTGGGATAATTCTGTTCCAAACTGTATTCAGATGGCTTTAAATTATTGCTTTGTGATTCTACTCCGACATTGCCACCTTCCGTTATCCATTCGATACCTGCATGAATCAATTTCCAGCCATCATCTGTGATATTCCCATTAAAACTTGCCATCACTCCAACGCAGGCGATTCTGTTTTCAGACACTAATGATCCATCGATTGTGTTGACATCATTGTATAGTACTGTTCCTGCCTCAACACCAAAAACAACCGATTTGGTTGGATCGGCAGACAATACACCTATTTGTATAATCTCAATTTGAGGAACTGAATAGGTCAACGGACCACTGCCTGCTATCAATGTCGTTATTTCAACCTCTGCGCCCGTGAAAAACCCATCAGCCAAAGGATGGTTTCCGTCCACAATCATCACCTTATTTTGATCTTCTTCCGTTGTACCGTAATAATCACCTTCCCAATTATAAGGAACCCAACCCATTACATCCCATTTGCTGCCCCATAATTCCATATTGAATAAAGGAATAGGACCACCTTTTAGCCCTCCTCCTCTTGCTGAAGCGATTGATTCGGAAACAAAGGCAAAATCATATTCATGTAATAAGGTAGAATCGACCCATCCGCCGACGTCATCGATTGAGTAGACATCAACAGCATACGTTTCGCTTAGTTTCGTGACTAATGGTGTATCTCTGTCTTCTTCAGGTGCTTGTGTGGAAAAGAAAATGCATTTTTTTTGAGCAAATACATTGGTCTGCAATACGAAGAATGCCATGATTATCAATATTGCATATACCGAATATTTTTTGTAAGACGACATTTTTGCAATCCTCCTAAATTATAGTATTACAAATGAACTTTTGCATTTTTGTGCAAGACTTTTGATACCCTTTCAAAGGTTTGAAACCTTTGAAAGGGTGTTTCTACATTGCGGCTCGCCGCGCTGGGTTTATAAATATGAAATTGAACATTCGCAATGAGTATTCATTTTATAAACGATTCTCCCTTATCGATAAAAAGGATAGGGAGAATCATTTTAAAATAAGATTGATATTTTCAATCATGCCAGGTGGTGCTATGTAATTACTTCATGAGCATCATCTTACGCACTTTGGTAAAATCACCGGATTGAATCTTGTAAAAGTAAATCCCTGATGTAAAATTCTTTCCGTCGAAAGTTACCGTATGCGGACCGGCTAACAGCTTCTTATCCATCAAAGTCATGACTTGTTGTCCCAAGACATTATAGACTTTGATCGTCGTTTGTCCCGATTTTGCAAGATGAAACATAATTCTGGTTTCGGGATTGAACGGATTCGGATAATTCTGTTTTAAGGAATATTGGTTCGGAGTGAATACATCGGCATTGACAGACAATGGAGGAGTGATGTCCGAAGGCATCCACAAATGAACCATCCGGGCGACTTCGTTAAGCCACGCTTGCTTCATAAAATCCGTGAAGGCATAATATTTTCGCGCCTGGCGGCCTGCTTCTTCATCAAATGTTTCACCGCCCACCGTAACATAGCTGCGATAGCCAGCAGGCATAGCAGCAACGTAGTCATCAATTTTACCGGTGTACATGGAATCACCCGGTACCCAGCGTGCCATAAGAATGAAATCGTCCAGTTCAGCCATATCAATCGTATCCCGAACCATGCCGACATCCAGGTCAATATTATAAGCGGTGTTGATTCCTGCAAGCGACAAGACAACTTCACCGTTTATGCCTACTGAGTCTTTATGAGCCTTGACAGGGTATATCACACCTTCTGTATAAGGGATGATATTATCTGCAGGGAGATTTAGACCAGCAAAAACAGGATCATTCGGATCTTCAACTTTGGCAAAACAGGTATCGATTTTTGTTATGTTTTTCTGCGAAGTGGTACGTAACCAGCTCAAACGATTGGCTCTGGCTGTAAAATTACTCATCAGCATAATTGGTGTGCCCAATTCTTCCCAGACATAATCGTCATCGTCATTGAAGTCACCGCTGCCAACACCGCGACCGAGAATGACGAGATCAACATTAATCAGGGAGTCAATCTGGGCTTGCCCAAGGGTTTTGTAATTCTCATAATTCGGTACAATCACCTCGTATCCGGCGTCTCGCAGATCTGCAACATACATCGAATCTGCATAAGGACCGGAAGCGGGATCAGTACCTGTTTCCGGATAAAGCACCCATTCCTTTTGCGTTAAGAACAGAATTTGTTTTTTCTCGAGCGGCGGAGGTACAGGCAGCATAAGCAAACGCTCGACTTCATTTAGAAATACCTGGTCCATAAAATCGGTGAACGCATAATATTTCCGCACCTGCCGGTTTGCGTCGTAGTCAAATGTTTCGCCACCGACAGTAATATAGCTGCGAAAACCAGCCGGCACAGCAGCGACATAATCATCAATTTTACCGGTGAACATCGAATCACCCGGCGTCCAGCGTGCCATGAGGATGAAATCATCCAGTTCAGCCATATCAATCGTATCCCGAACCATGCCTACATCCAGGTCAATATTATAGGCGGTGTTGATTCCTGCCAATGACAGGACAACTTCGCCATTAATGCCCACTGAATCCTTATGAGCGACCAGGGGATATACAACGCCCTCTGTAAAAGGAACAACGTTATCAACCGGAATATCGAGACCGGTAAATACAGGATCATTCGGGTCTTCAACTTTGGCAAAACAGGTATCGATTAACGGAATATTTTTCTGAGAATTGGTGCGGAACCAGCCCAAACGATTTGCTCTTGCTGTGAAATTACTCATCAAAAGAATTGGTTTTGTCAGCTCTGCCCATTGAAAATCATCATCGTCATTAAAATCACCGCTGCCGACTCCCCGACCAAGAATTATCAGATCTGCTCTGTTCAATGCTAAAACCTGTTCCGGACCAAGCGTCTTAAAATTTTCATAAGTGGGTACTTCCACATTGTAGCCGGCATTTCGCAGGTCCTCGACATACATCGAATCAGCGTAATTACCGGCAGCAGGTTCAGTGCCGGTTTCCGGATAATAGACCCAGTCGTTGTGCGTTATAAAGAGGATATTTTTTTTCACGAGCGGTTCCGGACGCGGCAGTGCAACTAATCTGTCGACTTCGTTTAAAAATACCTGGTTCATCATATCTGTCAGCGCATAATATTTCCGCGCCTGCCTGTTTGCGTCATAGTCAAACGTTTCTCCGCCGACAGTGATATAGCTGCGATAACCAGCAGGTACAACAGATGTGTAATCGCCAATTTCACCTTCATACATGAGCTTCCCGGGTTCCCAGCGTGCCATGAGAATGAAATCATCCAGTTCAACCATATCGATTGTATCCCGAACCATACCTACATCCAGGTCAATACCATAGGCGGTATTGATTCCCGCCAACGACAGGACAACTTCGCCGTTGATGCCAACTGAATCCTTATGAGCGACCAGGGGATATATAACACCATCTGTATAAGGAATAATATTATCAGCGGGGATGTTGAGACCGGAAAATACAGGATCACTCGGGTCTTCAACTTTAGCAAAACAGGTATCGATTAAAGGAATATTTTTCTGAGAATTGGTGCGGAACCAGCCCAAACGATTTGCTCTGGCTGTGAAATTGCTCATCAGGAGAATCGGTGTACTAAGCTCTGCCCAGAGATAATCATCGTCGTCATTAAAATCGCCACTGGAAACACCTCGACCGAGAATGACGATATCCGCGAAATTGAGCACTGCTAATTGCTCCGGACCCAGTGTTTTGTAGTCCTCATAGTTCGGCACCTGAACGTTGTACCCGGCATTTCTCAGGTCTTCGACATACATCGAATCCGCAAAATTACCAGCAGCGGGTTCAGTGCCGGTTTCAGGATAATAGACCCATTCCTTCTTTGTCAGAAAAATAATATTTCCTTTGTCTTGTGCGACTGAAAATTCAACTGCACATAGGACAAGCATGCTGCATAGTACAGTAGCAACTGTTTTTTTCAGCATCGGAGTTTCTCCTACTCTTGGTTAATACATTTTTAGCCGTTTAAAATTGACAGCTGTTGATTTAGTTAAAGCAAAGAATACCATCACCTCCTTCAAAAATAAAAAATTGCAAATTTCAAAAAATTCCAAATTACAAGCAATGACAGATTTGCTTCTGTTAGAGCGAATAACTCAATGAAATTCGCTGCACATTATTTAGCAATTCAATTTGTGAATAAGAATAATCGATTTTGATATCATGTTTTCCAAATTTTGTAAAAAATCCCACACCTCCGGCGAAGCTTTCCAGGTCATAATTGAATTTGTATCCTGCTCGCAGAAAGATCATTCCTCTAAACATATATTCTGCGCCAACATGCAGTCGCTCTGTGTAATCATTCGGATGTTCAAATTGTGTGGAAAATGTCAGTTTTGTGTCTTCACTTTCGGTTCCAAACAGCTCGAATAAATCAATCGCCCCGCCGATTCCGAAAAATGTCGGCATCTGTGCCGGCTGGTATTCATATTCCGCATGAGTCCCAAAATTACGTATGTTCATGCCAACCCGAAAACTTTTGAACACGCCGGGAAAATATTTAATGCCGAAATTAAAAATCAATTTATTCATATCCTGATCGCCAACCGCAGGATTGGGATGTGTTCCTAACTGATGACCGACATACATTACATTTCCGCCCATGCTGAATTGCGTCGAAATTTGCCGGGCATAACCAAGTCCAAATGCATACGCGCCAACATCCGGCACTTTGCCGGTTTCCGTGTAATTGGCGCCGGTCACATCGCTATAGGCGCCTAACTCCGTTCCGTTTATAACGCCATAATCAACAAACAGCATACTTGCGGCAAATGTACCGAGATTTCCGGCATTGTAGGCAAAACTTCCGCTGTAGTAGTTAATGTCAGCGAGCCAGCTCGTTGTGGAAACAAATAAATCGTATTTGCCCTTCATTTCAGTGAGAGCTGCCGGATTATAAAACATACTTACAGCACCCTGTCCAATATTCAGATAGGCATCGCCCATGCCGGCAGCCTGGGCAGCAACACTCACGTTCAAAAACTTCATGGTGCTTTGCCCGGTTTTCCTGACATCCACCTGCCCGCTGACTATGGTCGCTAAAAATAGACAGAGGATGATGACTGTTATTTCGATTTTCTTCCGATTTTTCATAGTATCATGCTCCTTTAAAATTATCTGACGATAATAAATTTCTCATAGTCAACGTTCCCATCTTCGTCCTCGACCACTGCGATGTAAATTCCGGTCTGCGCCAACTGCTGCGAATCTGTCAACAGATCCCATTCCGGATCATTTCTGCCCACATCATTCTCGTGCTCGAGCGTTCGCACCAGATTCCCATCTTCGGTATAAATACGGATTGTGCAGACGCCCGGCAAATCGTAAAAATAGATGCCGCGAGGTTCGCTGCCGCCTTTAAAACCATAATTGTTGAGATTCGGATCGGTCACATTATAGGGATTGGGCACGACCCGGAAATCTTTCACACTCGCAGAAGTCCGAAAATCGGAGCTGACCTTTTTCTTATTGGGCACTAACAACCGGTTACTCCAGATAATCTTTCCTTTCATTTCCGGCAGCGCATTGGCAGCATAAGGATCACCATTAACACTCACTCCTGATTGCACATAGTAGAAATAATTTGCGCCATCCACCACGCTTTCATCAACATACGTGTGGACATCGCCCTTATCAGATGTTCGATATATCTCTTCCACAATCGCCGTATCCGAGGTTGCTAAAAATCGCATTACCCGGTGCGCAGCAAAATTCGATAATGCTTCTGCTTCCGGATTTGACCATTTAATTTCAACGCCACCTACCTGTCCGTTCACTTCCTGATAGGATGGCACCGGCGGAGCTGACGGAATATTGAAATCATTTTCAAAATTCCATTTTGCTCGAGAAACCGATCTGTGCAGTGAATCGATCAATGTACTTATCCACAAATTCTTATTTATATCTCTTTCAGCATTGGATAGCATGACAAAATTTTCCGGGAAATAGCCGGTTGAGGGATTCGGCAGATCGGGCGGGGCTTCTATTGTACCCTCAAACCATTTATGACCTAATTCCAAACATTTATCCTGTTTAAATCCAGCCCAGCCATTGGCAAACACAAGGCGTATTTTTTGTCCCGGAGCAAACTCCTCATAGGGACCAAAAATCATCGTAGCTCTGGGCCACATTGCATCAAAACCGCCGCCAATGGCATCCCATTCAGCAGTGCCCAGTTCGTCCGTATTCTGCTGATGTCTGCCGCCTGGATCCTGATTGGTCATCGCCGGACTATCAGCAAAAGCTCCTAAATGATTGTTCCACTCTCCTTCGCTAAGTCCCAGATTAGAGGCTGACCGTATCGGCAAGCCTTCGGACCAGGCAGCGCCGGCAAAAGTAGTTCGGGGTTGTTTTGGATCATCGACATCATCGGCATCGTTTGTATAAGGAGCTGAAGAAGCATGTAAAATACCGGTAAAGTGCATATCTGCCCGGTCTAAATAACCTCTCGAAAATTCATCTCTTCTCGGATCCCCCATTTCATCATTTGGCGTTAAATAGTCATCGGGCCAGTACCAGTAGTAAATTCGCAGGCTGTCGCCTTCTGTCTCCTGTCTGCCGCCATAATAATGAAACCATGCCTTGCGATCATCCTGAGAGCCGAATCCTGTTTGATAGCCATAACTTTTGAACATGGCTGAACTTAACTTCAGGAAGCTAACATGAAAATCAGTCAATGTTTCATCGCTGACGTTTTCGAGTACCACTTCGTAAATGTTATAAAAACTGTGCGGATCGTGGCTCCACGTCAGAAATGTTTTCCGGGCATTCACCCCAATTGCGTACTGCTGCGTGACCTGTACCACCTGGTCTGCCGTACCGACGAGCTGACCCGGATCCACTTCTGCAAACACATCACCATCGATTGGTTCTCCATTTACGATATTCTGACCATAGTCATATTTTGTGAAACTCGTCAGAGGATCGACCACAGTACCACCCGGATTGTAATAGGTTTCCACTCCCTGGCAGGCAACATAAGGACGCACGACAGGCTGATTCGGATCGAAAATATCATCATTCCAGTCCGTTGCATACAGCGTCATCACCTGTCCGTTTTCCATGGATAAAGAGCTGCGTCCGTTCAATCCCCAGATTTCGTAGTCATAAGGCTTGTATCCCGTGGACAGCAATGCCCTGCCTCCGACATTATTCACGATATTCCAGTAGCGTCCCACTGACAGGATGGCATTATTCTGAGAATGAGACGGGGTACTAATGCCCAAAAGAAGCAGCAATACGATGAACGCAGACGCAACAGGAACCGCTGCTTTTTGGCGAAATATCTGTTTATATCTCATAATGTTCTCCGTAAATTAGATTAAAATCTTCTATACAACTTAGAAATGCACTTTGACACCGAACCAGATTTGTCGGCGCTCTAAAAATCGTAATATATCCAGATCCGGATCATTGATGTACGGTTTATCCTTTGAACGAAGATCGCCAACTTTATCATTGCCAGCGACGTACTTCCATTCATTTTCCGGAAGTCCTTCATTGCTTGCCCTTAATCCATCATATCGCGGATCATCATAAACAGGCAGTCGAAGCGACGCGAGGTAGTTAGATTGGTCGTTGCTGAATGCTCTGAATGCGTTGGGTATATTGAGATTTTTGATATTGAATGGATTATCGACATTCACAAAAAATTCCATTTGCAAGGGTTTCACATCAACCAATTTGCTGACCCGCATATCCATCATGTAATAATCGGGCCAATTGAGATTACTGCTCACGCCGGGAATATTTCCGGGATTCCACGTGAAATATCCTCCTTTGCGCCAGGTGCCGAATAGGCTTAAATTCCAGTCGCCTGTAAGCACGCCGTATCTATTGGGAGTGCTGAATGTGACATTACCGGCAAATTGCGGTCGTCCCACAGCGCGAGATTCATTCCCTTCATAAAATCCTTCCAGAATTTCCCGGTCCGTATCTTCGTAATGGGTTGATCTGCCTGTATTTCCCCTTCTGCTAAACGCATAATCGAAATTTAGCCATCCTTTGATCCAGTCTCCATAAGATTTCTGAAGGTTAATTTCAATTCCCAGTACATCCTGATAATTGTTGTTAAAAAAGGTACTATAACTTGGCATTCCGGTTTCCGGCTTCGGCTGATATGTATAGCCGCCATGCTGACCTGTCACGTCTTTATAGTAACCGGCTATTTTCAGGAGAATCGCATTTCCTAAATCGTAATCCACGCCTGTCTCATAGAATATGGTTCTGGCTGGTTCCATATTAGGATTCCCCACTTCACCAATCCCGCTAAGGAAATTCACGTTGAGTTGAAACATTCGAAAATACAACGGAGGCTGTCGGAAGTGACCGTAATTAAAATAGTATTTTATCTTATCTGAAACCGGGAATGAAACGCCGAGTCTCGGACTCACTACAAGATGGCTTTTTATATCAGTTAATACATTCCCCAATGTATCATCGGCATTTTCCCACATACTCCAGATCCAATTTTCATGAGTGTCATACATGTACTCGACATATTCAAGTTGACTCATGCTGGCGTTAGGTGTGGGGAAAAGCGCACTATTCCACTTTTGGTCTTCAAAATTAAACCATTTGCCGCCAGGTTTGTAATAATCCAGCCGCACACCTAAATTCGCCAGGATTCCTTTGTAGGTCAGTTGATCCTGCAGGTATGCCCCAACCTGCATTGGCTTTTTATGGAAAGAAAAATCCATCGCCTGTTCAAACACCTGTTCATATCGCGTGCCGGCATATTTGAAATATGAATTCAGCATATCGATATAGTAGAATTCCGCGCCCGCCTTTATCAGATTGCTGTAATTCACCTGACTGGTGAGATCCAGATTCAATTTGATTTGTCGTGTTTTCGACCTGTCCACAACGTCGCCGTTTTTGGATGCATAGCGGAACAGGTTATTTATTTGCAACGGAGATGGCATCCGATCCAGATTATCATCCAGGGGCCATCCTTCAAGCGTATAGGTTAAGCTGTCTTTATAACCGTAAGGTCTCTCATCCAATCGTATCGGACCGATCCGGACTTGAACACTTTTATCGCGATCATAATTTGGATAACTATGGCTTGTATTAAGAGTGTGGGCAAATTTAAAATTGATGAACGTACTTTTATTGAAAAAATAATCCAGTTGAATCCCATTTGCCCAGACCTCTATCTCCTTTGGATGAAACCAGGTGTCCAGGTATACACGCCGTTCTTTTCCTTTATTATATTTAAACCACCTGTCGGCATTATCAATGGGCATCAGGTATGCATAATCCTCACTCGGATCTTCAATATCAAAATCAAGTCTATCCGCACCGGATTGATCCAATCCGCGGGTATAACGATACAGATTATTCACTCTGAGGTGAGTATTTTTATTGATAGTTGTGTTGAATGTCAGCGTTCCGGAATGGTCTGATTGGTATTTATAATAACCAGGATGAGTATAATATTGCCGTGCACCGCGATATGCAGCATAGAATGTCGAATTTTCCAGAAAACTTAGCTTATCGATAAATGGCACCGGTCCTCCGAAACCGCCATCAATAAAAAAGTCAAAACCATCGGCTTCACTATTGGCGTGATCTGCGAATGCTTTTTTTAATTCCGGTGTAACCACATCATCGAAACCGCGCCCATCTACTTGCTGTCCGTTAATATTGAGTATTTCGGGATGCGCCTCTACCTGAGCCCGAACCCGCTCCCAATCCGGATTTGTCATCGTCATCCAGTTGTGCCATAAAAAGAGCTCCAGTGCTGTCAGCTTTTGTTCGGCGGACGCCTTCCTGTTCCATCGATCTTCGGCTTCGCTGATCCAGCCATTGAACTGCACGTACTGCTGCTGAATCTGATAATTGCGTTCCACGTCATCATCCGGGTAGCGATTCTGGTAATATTCCCTGCTGCCGATAAATGCAATTTCCGGCGTCGCAAACTGACGATTGTAATAATTATTTGATCCGAACAGCGTGGAACCAAATCTTTTCATCTGGGCATCATTTCTTTGCACTGTTAATGAACCGGAATATTTCTGGGTCTTTCCTTTTTTTAATGCGATGTTGATCAAACCGGAGCGGTAATTCCCCTGATCCGCCGTAAAACCACCGGATTGAATTGCCACCTGCTCCACTGCGCTCATTGGCAGTGTGATTTCAGACCTTCCCTGAAGATGGTCGACATATTCAATGCCTTCCACGAGAGTGCCGGTTTGTTCTGAAGAACCACCTCTTATGCTAAGACGCTCCCCAATACCAGCCTGTTTAGAAATAAAATCTTCCAGAGAACGGACATTCGCTGCTTCCGCAATCGTTTCAGATGTCGTGACAATCTGGCTACTCGATACTTCGATATGCAAATTATCCTTCTCTGCGACCACAGTCACTTCCTCCCCTGCTATCGTCGTTGCCTCCATTTGGAAATCAACGTTAGTTGTGCGATTAATTAATACCCGCACATCCGTTTTTGCTATTTTTTTATAGCCCATCATCATAGCGTTAACTGAGTAGGTTCCGGGAGGTACATTCAGAATGAAATAATATCCGTTGATGTCTGTTGCCGCTCCCAATGATGTACCGGAAATAACAACATTAACTCCGGGTAGCGGATCTCCCGTGTCCTTATCGGTAACTTTCCCAACAATTTTGTTCGTTCCCTGTGCATTCAAACCGAACGAAAGAATTAATAACACTAAAATTGTTGTGATTAGACAGGAACTTTTGAATTTTGCACTAGATTTCATATTTTGCTCCTTACCTTGTTAATTCTTTTTCTCTGTTAATAAATGAGAAAGATATTTTAAATTGTGTAAATTTTGCTTAAAAAATTATCACCTCCCTTACATATTCCAGGAATTCATTATATCATGATTCACTTTTTGGAATACAATTTTATGATGTCTTTTTCAGCGATCAACAGATGCTCCTTCATCGCAGTGAATGCACCATCCTTGTCCTTTTGCAGAATGGCTGTAAATATTCTCTTATGATATTTCTTTGTTTCTTTGTTTGATGCAGCGTCCTCAAACGTTTCCTTTTGATATGTTTTCATGACATGATAAATCGGATCGAGAACAATAGGTAACATGGGATTATAGCAGGAATTTGTAATAATTTTGTGAAATTCAATATCCGATTGAGCGAGAAGACTTTTATCCTCTTTTTGCTCGTCCATATTTTCAAGACAAACTTCAAGATCTGAAATATCTTTTTTACTTCGAAATTCCGCTGACAGAGCTGCGATTGGAGGTTCAATGATTGTACGGACAGCTTGAATATGCTTCAAGCTCTGGTTACCACATTTGTAATTCGCCATGACAGAAAACATATCAAAAAAGCCATCAATTTTAGGCTGCAAAATTACAGCGCCTTTGCCCTTTTGCATTTCGATAATTCCTTTCGCGGAAAGCATCAATAATGCTTCTCTGATAACACCGCGGCTGACCTGGAACATCTCAGCGAGTTTATGCTCGCCAGGCAAATATTCTCCGGGAGAGAAAACGCTTTTGTGAATAGAAGTCAACAATTGTTTTTCTACTTGTTCACTCAATTTTCGAGGTCTGGTAACAGAGTGGAAATTTAAGCTCACTTCTTTTTTCAACAATTAACCCACATTTTTGTTTGTGTGTTTACCTATTAATTTATCTACTTGTCCTACAAGTTGATTAAAATAAATTAGTCATAATAGTCAAGCATAATTTCAATGATCGAGACATTATGTTACATGAATTCGAACTATCTGAACGTTGGCAATTGATTCTCATAGTGCAAGGTAAGAAGGATGATAGGATATCATTCACAGCAAATCCATGTTTATAGTATATTATAATTCGAATTTTAATAAACATGACAACTCTTTAGCATCTCACAATGTGTTGTCAACAATTATTCATTTCGCAAAAGTTACAGATTCAATATATGGAGAGATCACTCGAATTTCAAGCAATTGCATGTGATCTACATGTTATTAACATGCTCCGGACATTCGTAACTACTTATTTTAAATATTAATCAAAATATTTTTTCAGCTCATTAGTGATGTCCCGATGCCCTCTATTTTTTGGAATCCGGGGAAATTGATCCATTCTTTTAAATTAAATCGTAACTATTCAGCATAGAGCTGTCATTCCTTCGGATGCAGAAATCCCCTAACTTTTTAATAATTAGGAGATTCCGGGACAAGCCCGGAATGACATT
>CAZCJL010000050.1:0-48303 GCA_964498785.1 uncultured Cytophagia bacterium
AATGCTCAAAATTGTTCCTTGTTTTTTAAACGGTTAGGATGTGCGAAACTTGAGTAATATTTATCTAGTAGCAAGTAGAGTTATTAGTTATTGATGCTTGATAAATTCTATTATATCTTAATTCAACAAATAAATCACAGAAAAATCCTTGACAAAGTCAATAAATTTCGATATATTATGTGTCTTTAAAATAAAGCCGCCCCTGTAGCTCAGGGGATAGAGCAGTGGTTTCCTAAACCATTTGTCGCAGGTTCGATTCCTGCCAGGGGCACGAGGGAGTAATAAAAAGGAATGAGTAACCAAATTAATTTTTGAGGATTAATTTACATGTTAAAACCCAGAAAAAGATTGACCAAAAAACAAATCAAAGAAGACAAGCTTGTCACTTATTATTTTAAAGCAATTGATTTCTTCAATGCGAATTCGAAAATAGTGTTTGGCGCTATGGTTGGTGTTATTGCCATTGTTGCATTGTTATATCTGTACAATTGGAGCAAGAAAAACGCCGAAATGAATGCATCGTTGGAGTTAACGAAAGCCCGGGAAGAATTAAAAAATTCTCAACCGGAAAAAGCCATAGATATATTACGAAGCATGGTAAATAACTACAGTGGAACGAACAGCGCTGGTCGCGGAGTCTATCATCTGGCCAATATCATGTATAGTCAGGGGAATTATGACGAGGCTTTCCACAATTATAAAGAATATATTAGTGATTATGATGGCGATCCGATTTTGGCAAGTTCTTCTTATTCCGGAATGGGCGCGTGCATGGAACAGCAAGAAGAATTTTTAAAAGCGGCTGATTATTACAAGAAAGGCGCCCAAAAATATTCAAAAAATTACGAAGCTCCGCAGCAATTAATGGCCGCAGCAAGATGTTATAAGTTGGCAAATAATAGAGCAGAGGCGGGAAAAATGTATCAAAATGTGATTGATAAATATCCGGATTCTGCGCAGAAAAAAGATGCAGAACTATATCTTAGTGAATTACAAGGTTAAAATAAATATAAATTTTACTTGCAAAATTGAAATTAATTTTTTATATTGAATGATTCAAGTGGGCTAATAACCCACTTTTTTATTACTATAAAAAAAATATGAGAAAACAACAGTTAATTACGGTAATAAAGAAAAACATCGTTCCAATCTTTGAATCACAAGGCATAGATTTAGTCGATTTAGAATTAAAAGGGGGAACCGGTAATCAAATTTTGCGTGTATACGTAGATGTTGATGGTGGTGTTAGTATTGATTTGTGTGTTGAATTAAGTCGACAAATAGCAGATCGGTTGGATGTGACTGATGTTATGCCAGGGAAATACCGTCTGGAAGTTTCTTCACCGGGATTGGATCGTCCGCTCAAAACTGTCAGAGATTTTCAGCGAAATATTGGTCATCAGGTTAATTTGCATTTTACAGATGGAACATTAGCGAGCGGGATTATCAAACAAGTCGATGATAATAACTTGTGTTTGGAAAAGGGACAAAAGGAATTTATTTACTCGATTGATAAAATATCATCCGGAAAAATTAAGTTGCATTGGTGATATTTTAAGTGGTAATTGGGGAGAAATTATTTTATGAAACTTGATATTGTTGATGCATTTCAACAGATTGTAAAAGAAAAAAACATTGAAAAGGATGTTTTACAAAAGATAATCGAGGGCACCATTTTATCGGTCATTAAAAAGAAATATGGAAATGCCGAAAATTTCGATATTTTTGTAAATATGGAAAAAGGTGAAATCGAAATATATCAGAACAAAATTATTGTTGATGAAGTTAAAGACGCGAATTTAGAAATCGATCTGGAATCAGCGAAAAAAGTGGAACCAGATTTAGAAGTCGGTGATGAATTCATCGAGATCATCGATCCGATAAGTTTTGGACGGCGGTTAATAATTTCAGCGAAACAAAATTTAAATCAAAAGATTAAAGATGCAGAAAAGGAAATTATCTTTGATGAGTATAAAAATCGCGTTGGTGAAATTATAATCGGTGATATTCGCCAGTTGAATCGGAATGATATTTTTTTGAATATGGATCGGATCGAAGTTGTTCTGCCGAAAAAGGAACAAATTCAAAACGAACGATATCGGCGTGGCGATCATATTCGGGCGGTCATAAAAGATGTTGTACGCTCGAATCGTGGTCCGGAAATAATTGTCTCGCGCGCTGCTGACGAATTTTTAATCAGATTGTTCGAAATTGAGGTGCCGGAAATTTATGATGGAATTATCGAAATAAAAGGCGTGGCACGCGAACCCGGTGATCGAACTAAAATTACAGTATATTCAAATGACAAGCGAATTGATGCTGTTGGTGCGTGCGTTGGAATGAAGGGAATTCGAATTCAGTCCATTGTTAAAGAATTAAATAATGAAAAAATTGATATTATAAATTGGAATAATGAGCCAGAAATTTTCATAATGCGGGCACTAAGTCCTGCTAAGCCGATCAAAATTGTAGTTGATAACACAAATCGGAAAGCGTTAGCAGTGATTCCTGACGATCAAATTTCTCTTGCAATCGGCAAGGGCGGACAGAATAAACGCCTCGCATCCAGATTAACGGGCTATGAGATAGATACGATCAAAGAATCTGAATATGAAAATATTGTTTCTAAAGAAAAATTAAATGATATTGATCTTAATGATATTGAAGGATTGGGACCAGCGATTGTTAAGAAGCTGGAAAGCGAAGGATATGAAACGGTTCAGGATGTTCTGGAAGCGGGCTATGAAAAATTAATTGAAATCCCGGGAATTGCTGATAAAACAGCGCAGAAGATTTTGGACTCGTTAATGAATATGTAAAATATGTATTGGGAGTGAGTTAGTTTGGGTAATAACAAGAAAAAAAGAGTTTTTCAGGTTGCTCGCGAGTTTAATATATCAAATGAAGCTCTGATTAATTTCTTGGTGAAGTTGGATCATCCTATTCGTAATCACATGAGTTTGGTTACGGATAAGATGTATGAAGAAGTTGTCAAGAAATATAGCAAAGAAATTGATATTTCAGATAAGCATTTTGATTTTAAGCGCAAATTAAAAGAAAAACGAGCAAAAGAAGAAGAGAAAAAAATTGAAGCTCAGCGCAAGTACGAGGAAAAAGTGCGCGCTTCCATTATGATGATGAACGAAAAGCCCAAACTTCGCCATGCAGCAAGCGTTACAGACGCCAAGCTACCTCCACAGGATGAAGACATTGCAGAGGAAAAGGCGCCGGGTAAAATTGAAGAAAAGAAGAAGGAAAAAGTGACAGCAAAAACGACGGATTTAGAGCAGCCAGAAATTATATCAAAGGAACCAAAGGATAAAATTTCACAGGAAGCAGAAGAGGCTGTTAAAGAATTGATCGCTAAAAAGCCGGAAATAGAAGCAAAAGAACCTCCGCTTGACACCAAAAAAGAAGAAGAAAAAAAGGGTGCTAAAAAAGTTACTACAAAACCAACTGAGATAAAGAAAAAGAAACGTATAAAGAAAAAAGCTTCTGTTATTGCAGCGAAAACCGAAGAAGAAGATATTAAGGAAGTTCGCAAAGAAAAACCATCCAAACCAATCAAAGCAAAGAAGCGCACCGACCTGGATGGCGAAGAAGAACTTTTAGGCGGCAAGAAAAAACGGCGAAAACTAAAAGCAAAAGAGCGAGCGGTATCTACTGAAGGTACTCAAGAGGGTGATGAAGAAAAAACACAACGTAAGAAACGGAAGAAAAAACGTCGCGAACGATTGCTTGAGACCGGAGAAGATAAAAAGGAAAAACGCAAAAAATCCAAAAAGAAAAAGCGGGTTCAGATAAGCGAAGAAGAAGTAGAAAAATCTATCCGCCAGACATTGTCTCAGATGGAAGATAGCGGCAAGCCGAAAAAACGAAGGAAAAAATCCAGGGTTGAAGACGAAGCTGTTGCTGAAGAAAACAATGTACTGAAAGTTCATGAATTTATTACAGTGGGTGAGCTTTCGACTGAAATGGATGTTGAAGCCAGTGAAGTAATAAAAAAATGTCTGGAACTGGGAACAATGGTATCCATTAACCAGCGATTGGATGAAGATACAATCGTTTCTGTTGCTGACGAATTTGGATTTGAAGTAGAGCTTGTGCCGGAATTTGGGTCGGAAAAATTTGAAGAGATTGAGGAAAAAGATGATGACGACCTTGCTGCGCCCAGGTCTCCTGTTGTGACTATAATGGGCCACGTTGATCATGGAAAAACATCTTTACTGGATTTTATCCGTGAAAGTAATATTACAGACAAAGAATCCGGTGGAATTACGCAGCACATTGGCGCGTATGAAGTGTATGTAAATGGCAAATCGATTACGTTTCTTGATACGCCGGGTCATGAGGCGTTCGCAGCAATGCGAGCTCGCGGAGCACAGGTTACTGATATTGTTATCCTTGTGGTTGCTGCTGATGATAATGTTATGCCACAGACTATAGAAGCAATAAATCATGCTAAAGCCGCTGGTGTGCCGATTGTTGTCGCAATTAACAAAATCGATAAGGCAAATGCAAATGTAGAAATGATTAAGAAGCAATTGGCCGACCGGGACGTGCTAATAGAAAGTTGGGGCGGGAAATATCAGAGTGTTGAAATTTCTGCTAAAAGTGGAATCGGTATCGATAAACTGCTGGAAAGCATTATAGTGGAAGCCGAGATACTGGAACTAAAAGCAAATCCCGATCGTCTTGCTTGCGGTGTGGTCATTGAATCGAAACTGGATAAAGGAAAAGGTATTATTGCCACTGTACTTGTGCAAAAAGGAAATCTAAAAATAGGCGATCCCTTTATTGCCGGACAATATAGTGGACGCGTGAGGGGATTATTTAATGATCGCGGACAAAAAACGAAAGAAGCAGGACCTTCTCAGCCAGTAATGGTGTTGGGTTTCGCCGGATTACCTCAGGCGGGTGATACATTTACTGTTCTTGAATCTGAAAAAGATACCAAAGAAATCAGCTTCCGAAGACAGCAAATTAAGCGTGAACAGGATTTTCGAAAAATTAAGCATCTTACGTTGGATCAAATATCTAAACGCATTAAAGAAGGTCAGGTAAAAGAACTTTCCATAATTCTCAAAGGCGATGTGGATGGCTCAGTGGAGGCGATCGGAGATAGTTTGTCTAAATTATCTAATTCAGAAGTCGGTGTAAAAATTATTCATAAAGGTGTTGGGGCAGTTTCTGAGTCAGATGTGTTACTTGCGTCTGCTTCCGATGCTGTTGTGATTGGATTTCAGGTTCGACCAACGATTAAAGCACGCGAAATTGCACAACGGGAAAACGTGGATATTCGCCTTTATAAAGTTATTTACGATGCAATTTCAGATGTAAAAGATGCATTAGAAGGATTACTGGAACCTGAATTTGAAGAGAAGAATCTTAGTGTTATTGAAGTCCGCGAAATCTTTAAAGTCCCGAAAATCGGACTTGTTGCAGGCTGTTATGTCGTTAGCGGTAAAGTAATACGAAATGATAAAGCAAAATTATTCAGAAATGATAAATTGGTTTACGATGGTAAAATAGATTCATTGAGGCGCTTTAAAGAAGACGCCAAAGAAGTTGTTAGCGGGTTTGAATGTGGGCTCGCTCTGGATGGATTTGATGATATAAAAGTAAATGATGTTATTGAAACATATAGACTGGACGAAGTTAAACGGTTATTAGTTTTAACGAAATAATATGTTTGTCGGAATTTGTCAAGTGGAATTATTTATCCCTGAAAGCGGTTCTTTGAAATCGAAGCGCTTTATCTTGAAAAGTCTGAAAACCAGGTTGCGAAACAAGTTTAATATTTCAGTAGCAGAGGTTGACAGCAACGATAAATGGCAACGAGCTGTTATCGGGATATCGACTGTATCGAATGACAGAAAATTGATCGAGAGCACATTTAACCAGGTACTCAATGTAATTTCTTCGGATGTACGGGTTGAACTCATCGATCATGTTGTCGAGTTTTATTAGGTTTAACAATGCACACAAAAAGATCGATTCGGGTAGCCGAATTTTTAAAAAGAGAAATCAGCAAAATATTGCATAGTGAAATAAAAGATCCGGGAATTGAATTTGTAACGATAACGAATGTCTCCGTGTCGGAAGATTTAAAGTATGCAAAAATATATTATTCGGTTATTGGAAGCATAGCGGATAAAGAAAAAGTAGATGCCCGTTTACAGGCAGCCACAAAATTTATTCGCAGTAAAATCGGAAGAGTTATTGAATTTCGGCATGTCCCGGAAATAACATTTTGTTACGATATATTAACTGATCGAGTTGATAATTTGGAAAAACTCTTTGCGAAAATCAGAGAGGAGAACAAAAGTCCGGAGTAAGGTATTTAATTTCGCAGAAGGAGAGATACTGAATATTTACAAGCCGGCTGGCATCACATCGTTCAGGGTGGTTCACGTTATCAGAAATCTTGTCGGAGTGAAAAAAGTTGGCCATGCCGGAACTCTGGATCCGTTTGCTGATGGGGTGCTGCTTGTATGCACCGGTAAAGCCACAAAAAAGGTATCTCAACTGATGAATTTGCAAAAAGAATATATTGGTAATATAAAATTGGGAATTGAGACTGACACGGATGATCGAACTGGTAAAATCATAAATTCGCATTCTGTTCCTGAATTAACTTTGCAAGAAATTGAAAAAAATTGTCAGCAATTCATCGGTGAAATTCCCCAGATTCCCCCGATGTACTCAGCAAAAAAAATAGGGGGCAAACGTTTATACAAAATAGCCAGACAGGGTCAGGTAGTCGAACGCCGCCCTGCAATTGTCACTATTCATTCAATTGACATTCTTGATTTTCATTTACCTGAAATAACGATGAAAGTGACATGTTCAAAGGGAACGTATATACGGTCTCTTGCACGGGATATTGGTATTCAAATCGGTTGTGGGGCTTATTTACATGGACTGACCCGGACAAAAATCGGGGAACATCGGATCGAAGATTCGATTACGTTGGAAAGATTTAAAGCACATTTTGAAATAAACTGAATTATTTTAAGGAGTTATTTAATGGCAATTACGAGTGAGAAAAAGGTTGAAATTTTCAAAAAGTACAGTCTTAAACATGATGAGAAAGAAAGCGGTAGTGCGGAATCTCAGATAGCGCTTTTTTCTACACGCATCAATGAATTGACTGAACATTTGAAAAAAAATAAAAAGGATCACCATACTCGTCGCGGGCTGTTGAGAATAGTTGGTAAAAGAAGAAGACTTCTTGATTATCTGCACAAAAAAGATATTGAACGGTATCGTCAGATTATCAAAGAATTGGGTATAAGACGATAACAAAAGGCATGGCCTTGGAGGAATAATGATTTTTAAACAAGAATTGACATTGGCTGATCGGCCATTCTCTATTGAAACCGGAAAATTAGCCAGACAAGCGAACGGGGCAGCTCTTGTTTCGTACGGCGAGACAGTCATTTTGGCAACAGCCGTTGTAACAAAGAAACCTGTTGAAGGTATCGATTTTTTCCCGTTAACTGTTGAATACCGAGAAAAAGCGTATGCTGCCGGAAAAATTCCTGGTGGCTTTTTTAAGCGAGAAGGTAAACCCAGTGAAAATGAAATTCTTAGTTGTCGAATCATCGACAGATCAATTCGGCCGTTGTTTCCGGATGGATTTCGAAATGAAGTACAAATAATTATTTCTGTACTTTCGGCAGATAAAGAAAATGATGCAGACATGCTCGGCATTATTGGCGCATCGGCTGCATTGGCAATTTCTGACATCCCGTTTCTTGGACCTATTGCTGCTGTAAGAGTGGGACGCCTAAACGGAGAATACGTGATTAATCCCACTTATACAGAATTGGAAAATAGTGATATTGAGCTCGTGCTTAGCGGTGGCAAAGATTCAGTTATCATGGTGGAAGGCGAAGCATCAGAAATCTCAGAGGAAGAAATGATCGATGCTCTCGAATTTGGACATGAAGCAATTAAGCAGATTGTGGAATTACAGGAAAAATTAGTGGCTGACTGCGGCAACCCTAAAGTGGAAGTGATTTTACCGGAAGTTGATGAAAGTCTGGTAAATAAGGTGAAAGAAGCGGCATTACCAAAAGTTGAACAGTTTCTGAAAATCCAGGAAAAATCAGAACGAAGCGATGCACTTCATGCTCTGGCCGATGAATTGGAAGAAAAATACGAAGAAGAACATCCTGAGTGTCGCAAGACTATCATGTCCGTAATTGGCGAAATCGAAAAGAAGCTTGTGCGTGAGATGATTCTAAACAATAATGTTCGTCTGGATGGACGAACACCAGACGATATCCGGGCGATAGAATGTGAAGTTGGTTTACTTCCGCGGACGCACGGTTCTGCCCTGTTCACCCGAGGACAAACCCAGGCGCTGGCAGCGACAACCCTGGGTACGAAAATGGATGAACAAAAAATGGACGAGTTGGAAGGTGCGTTTTCTAAGAGCTATATGCTTCATTATAATTTTCCGCCCTTTTGCGTTGGCGAAGTTCGTCCGATGCGCGGAACCAGTCGCCGGGAAGTCGGACATGGAAATTTGGCCGAACGAGCGTTGAAGACTATGATTCCAAATGATGAGATTTTTCCGTATACTATTCGAATTGTTTCGGACATTCTCGAATCAAACGGATCATCTTCTATGGCCACTGTGTGTGCAGGCACACTATCATTGATGGACGCCGGCGTTCCGATTAAAAACGCGGTTAGTGGTATCGCCATGGGATTAATTAAAGAAGACGATAAATACGTTGTTCTGTCCGATATTTTAGGCGATGAAGATCATCTTGGTGATATGGATTTTAAAGTCGCTGGCACAAAAGAAGGTGTCACAGCATTTCAAATGGACATCAAAATAAAAGGGCTGGATATTGAAATTCTTCGAGATGCGCTGGAAAAAGCCAGACAGGGACGGTTGCATATTTTAGACATCATGAATAAGACAATCGATGCGCCTCGCAGTCAGTTGTCTTCTTATGCACCACGTATTATGACTTTTAAGATCAATGTAGATATGATTGGTATGGTTATCGGACCAGGTGGCAAAACCATCCGTGATATTATAGAAAAAACAGAGGTCGCTATCGATATCAACGATGATGGCGTGGTTACTATCGCTTCTGTTGATCAGGAAAATGCTAACAAAGCACGCGAGATGATTGAATACCTGGTACAGGAACCGGAAGTCGGTAAAGTGTACACAGGAAAAGTAAAGAAAATAATGAACTTCGGAGCATTTGTTGAAATATTACCAGGTAAAGAAGGGTTGTTGCATATATCGGAAATCGACGTCCGGCGAATTAATAGAGTCGAAGATGTTCTGAAAGTCGGCGACAAAGTGGAAGTAAAACTTCAGAAAATCGATCCCCAAGGAAAATTGGACCTTAGCCGCAAAGTATTGCTTAAAGGGGATACCGATTCCCAAAGGAGGTCGTAAAAAGGTTTCAACAGATATGACCCACACCTCGCTGTATAATAAAACCGAGCTAGGAAATGGATTGAGAATTGTAACAGAAGAAATCCCTCACGTTCGGTCTGTTGCTTTAGGAGTGTGGATTACCGTTGGTTCTCGGGATGAAGATGAGCGCAATAACGGTATTTCACACTTTATCGAGCACATGTTATTCAAAGGTACAAAAAACAGAACCACCCGCCAAATCGCCGAGAGCCTGGAGGTCGTCGGTGGAAGTCTCGATGCTTTTACAACGAAAGAATTAACATGTTATTCTGCTCATGTATTAGATGAACATCTGTCTCTCTCTGTTGACGTCCTCGCGGATATTCTTACCAATTCGCTGTTTGATCGCGTTGAATTGGAAAAAGAAAAAGATGTGATTCTGAACGAAATCAATCATTATAAAGATACTCCGGATGAAATGGTGTTCGAGTATTTTTACCAAAATGTTTTCCCCGCTCATCCGATGGGTTTCCCGGTTTACGGCACAAAACAGAATATTCGGCTATTTACCAGAGATCAATTACTAAGTTTTTTTCATGATGGTTATGCAACCAATCGTATTGTAATTTCTGCAGCCGGGCGATTAAAACATGAGCAGGTTGTTGAACTCATCCATCGTTCCTTTGCTGAATTACCGCAAGCTAAACTGCGAACCTTTCAAACATATTCTTCCCCAAATAACTCCGAAACAGTAATCAATGATAAATGTACACAGGCCCATGTCTGCCTGGGCGCGTTAGCCTATCCGTATACTGACAATAAAAAATTTCCGTTAATGATACTAAATACCTATCTCGGTGGCGGAATGAGTTCATTACTGTTTCAGAAAGTTCGAGAAGAACTCGGACTTGTTTATTCAATATTCAGTTTTAATGATTTTTCAATTGATAACGGCCTTTTTGGCGTTTACTTTAGTTCCGATCCCTGTCATATTAGTCCTATCATTCATCTGATAACAAGTGAATTAGAGCAACTGGCTACTAATTCTCTGAACGAACAAACTCTAACCACATTGAAAAATCAATTAAAGGGTAATTTGATGCTGGGCCTGGAAAGCACTATATCCTGTATGAACCGGCTCGCGAAAAATGAAATTCATTATAATCACCATATTTCACTTGATCACATCATAAAAAAAATAGATCGTGTAACAATAAATGATATCCATACTGTGGCAAACGAGTTATTTGTTAATGATAGTTATGTTACCACAGTTTTAAAACCGATAAAAGCCATCTAAAACTAAATAGATCAAATAATAACCAATAAGGAGGGAATATTTAATGATAATCGGAGTCCCCAAAGAGATAAAAGCAAATGAAAATCGAATTGCATTGCAGCCTTCCGGTGCAGAGATTTTAATTTCTCATGGTCATACAGTTCTGATTGAAAATGACGGTGGCGTTGGCAGCGGTTTCGAAAACGAAGCTTATAAAAAAGCCGGAGCCAAAATCATTGACACTCCGGAAGAAATTTTTGCAAAAGCAGATATGATAATGAAAGTAAAAGAACCACTGGAACAGGAATGGCCGCTTATTCGAGAGAACCAGGTTCTGTTTACTTATTTTCATTTTGCAGCATCGCGTAAATTAACCGACGCTCTGATTAAAACGAATTCGATTGCAATCGCGTATGAAACGATTGAAACAGCAGATGGTAGTTTACCACTGTTAAATCCTATGAGCGAAGTCGCCGGCCGATTAGCTATTCAGGCCGGAGCTCGCTGTTTGGAAAAACTGTTTGGCGGACGTGGGTTGTTGTTAGGCGGGGTCACTGGTGTTGCTCCGGCTCGAGTCATTATTTTGGGTGGAGGAATTGTCGGTACGAATTCTGCGCAAATGGCTGCTGGCCTTGGAGCAAATGTTGTTGTGTTGGATATTAATCTCGATAGATTGAGATATCTTGATCATGTTCTACCGAAAAACGTGACTACATTAATGTCAAATCCGGAAAATATCCGAATGGCAATTTCGGATGCTGATTTGGTTGTCGGCGCTGTGTTAATTCACGGAGCAAAAGCCCCGCATCTGGTAACACGGGATATGCTGAAATTAATGAAAAAGAGATCAGTTATCGTGGATGTAGCTGTCGATCAGGGTGGTTGCGTGGAAACAATCAAACCCACAACCCATGCAGATCCGACGTATGAGGTAGACGGCATTATCCATTACGGCGTTGCCAATATGCCGGGGGCAGTCCCCAGAACATCAACAATTGCTTTAACCAACGCAACATTACCTTACGCGCTTCAACTTGCAAACAAAGGTTATGTAAAGGCAGTTGAAGAAAACAAGGAAATTGCATTAGGCGTGAACATCATCCAGGGCAAAGTAACCTACAAAGGTGTTGCAGACGCGTTTGATCTGAAATTACATAAATTAGAAGACATTATTAAATAAATTACCGCATGAATATTCCCATTTTAGCATATCATAAAATTGACACTGCGTTTGAATGGGGAATTAATACGGTTTCACCCCACACTTTTGAAAAGCAAATCCGATATTTGTACAACAGCGGTTTTCAATCGGTTAAAATACAAGATATTGTATATAACAAAGTTCGGGTTGAAAAACCGATAGTTATTACGTTTGATGATGCATACAGGTCTGTTCATGAGTTTGCTTTCCCGATCCTGAATAAATATCAATTTTCAGCTACTGTGTTTGTTATTTCAGACTATGTCGGAAAAAATAACTCGTGGGACACCAATATCGGAGGCAAGACGTGTATGCATCTTAATTTTCGGGAAATCTGTGCGTTAATTGCCGCTGATTGGGAAATCGGATCCCATACTGTTACTCATCCTGATTTGATTGGTCTGTCTGATGAAGATCTGATATCTGAATTAAGATTATCTAAAACTCGCCTGGAAGATCGGTTGTCTGTTCCTGTTCGAATTATTTCCTATCCTTACAATCGTGTAAATATTTCAGTAATTGAATACGCACGAAAGATCGGTTATCAGGGGGGATGTTGTCTGGCCGTGAACACGTCAATACCTGCAGAAATGAAAATGTTTAATATCTCACGCACAGGAGTTTACGCAATTGATACCCAATTATGGTTCAAATTAAAACTGGAAAATTCGATGATTGCACATTTCGACAATATGAGACAAAAAGCAATTTGTTTTTGTGCAAAGGGTTCTGTGTACTTTAACCGCCTAAAAAAAATCAAAAAAAGTATTGCAATTTAAGCATAGATTTGTTATAATAATATTTAAACTGCCACTGTAACGCATTATGAAACCAAAACCTATAAAAAAGTTATATTATTCCATCAGCGAGGTTAGCAAACTAACTTCCTTAAAACCGTATGTGCTTCGGTACTGGGAAACGGAGTTCAGCGAGCTTAGACCAGCTAAAAACAGGGCAGGAAATCGAATATACAGATTAAATGATATTAAACTTATTTTCTTCATTAAAAAATTATTGTACGAAGAAAAATTTACGATCGAAGGTGCCCGACAAAAAATTAAATCCACGATTAAAGAAAATCCGACTCAAATGGCAATTCCGTTTAATGATTACACCAAAGAAGAAATGATCGCAGATATCCGGCGTGACTTACAGGAAATTCTTGATATTTTGAATGATAATAGTGAGCAAACGAATGATAACAACGAACCAGAAACAGGTGTTCGGGAATCGGAAAATGAAAAACGAGAAAGAAACCAGGATCAACATTATAAAGTAAACAATACTGTAACAGAAAAAAAATTTTTCGGGGCGTAGCGCAGTCCGGTTAGCGCACTTGACTGGGGGTCAAGGGGTCGCTGGTTCAAATCCAGTCGCCCCGACTGCATAGATACGATGCTTTTTTTCGTGTACGTGGTTTATACGGAAAATGACTTCGTAAATTTTTTAAGCCTAATAAGTCAATTTTATTAGGCTTTTTTGGTTGCGCAGAAAAAATTAGCCCAACTTCGACAGTTAGCTCAGGTTCACCACCACATTTGTAAAATTGGCGAAATAGTGCCCATAATAGGGCCTAAGTTCTATATTTGGGATTGTACTGTCAATGTAGTGACTTGGAAATTATTTACTTGACTTTAATGCTATTCTTACAGTAAATGAAAAGTAAAAATAATAAAAAAATCGAATATCTGTTATCGTTATCAATAAAAATATAGTTGATTTTTAAAATAAATACCTTTGGAAAAAACTCTCTGTTATCTCTGGTGATTATGAAATCACCGAACGTTTACAGTAACTACCTGTTCATTATTCCTGCGAGTAATTTCCTGCCCCGAAATTGATGCCGAAATTTTCAACTTGTGTTCACCTTTTTCTGCGATCCAGCGTGCTGTCACTGTTCTCGTTCGTGATGCAAGATCATTCGGCGGTTCGATGGACTTGATTTTATGTACGGCAATTTTGTTATCATCAATATAAAAATTAACAAAGAAATCGTGGGCAGCGGCATTGCCGATATTGTGGATTTTAGCGCTGATTTGAATATTTTCTCCGACAACCGGATTTTGATTCGAAAGGGTAATATCGTTTTCACTCAGCCCAACGTCCGGCATGCTCGTCAAATCAAATGGATACTGTTTCTGCTGTTCACATTCAATGCGAAACACTTGCCGTGCAGGCACCGCTATTTTCAATTTTTCTCCGCGCTCGGTTAGTTTGTGCTTTTCCCGGCTGGATTCAAATGAGCCATTTTGCCGTGTTCCGGTTCGAATAACATATTCTCCCGGAGCTAATCGCCAGACGTTCATTGAAATTTCTTTTGGCTCGCCAAAATTGTACAGCAGAATATCCAGATAATCCGTTTTTGCCTCGGTAACAATAATAGCGATGTCGGTTCCCGTATTCTCCCAGGTTACTGCGGCGACTGGGAATTCACGTCCCTTGCCGATGCCGCCGGTGTACATACCAAAAAGATGATCCGCGTTTGGCACATACACCCGATCCGTAAATTTCACTTCACTGGTGCGCAGCTCAAAATTATAATTCAACTGCTGAATGATTTCCTCGCAACCCTGCACCAGGTGGTCAGGATCATCACTAAACAGATAATTCAAATAATGCGATCCGTGGTTCTTTAAAAAATCATCATAATAATCGCTCTGCGTCAGGATTTTGGTGCGTCCGACCACCAGCCAGAATTTTTCCGGATTTGCCCGGCGTTCCACGATCTCGCCAGTAAGTACTTTTTTTGCCCACTCTGCGGAGCCTTCAGAGATCACAGTTTGTGGATCATTTGGCGTTTCTATAAAACGGATTGTTTGATTAAGGGGTTTTAAAAATGTTGTATCGCTTGTAATAGAATACATTCCCGTTAACTGGTTGTACATTTCGGAAATACTCCCCACTAATTCCCAGTTATAATAATCCCATCCCAGATTCGGATGATACCAATTATCAGAGTAGCCGCCGATTTCATCATTATCGAACCGGACGGCTGCGGGTAAAATCCCTGCCGGTTTTCCTTTATCCGTGCGCAGGGCGTCATCGATCCATGCCTGTCCCCATTCACTGAACATTCGGACGATTGTTGGATTTTGATTGTACCATGCTGTCCATAGACCGGCGACAGTGGCGCGGGCGTTCATCGCCACATCCACGGCGTAGGGCGGCTCGTCGATAATATCTGTCGCTGAAATATAACACGATTTAAAATGGCGATGTCCTTTTGAATTAATTGCGGTCCAGGTATCGCGGAAGTTTTGCATACTTAACATGCAGCGTTCGATGTACACCGGATTTCCGTAATCCAGCATCAGCATCACCGGATGGGTATCGGTGATGAATTCCGCCGAGTGTTCTACATCATCGATTTTTTTGGCGAACCCATTCTCAAGTTTTCCGCTGTTCCAAACCCCTTCGACCAGTCGCATAAATCCCAGCCGTGCTTTGGGATCATCCGCGCCTAATATAGCCGGCAGCCACCAGCGAAGCATTTCCACATCATCGCCGTATTTGCCGCCGAGTTCACCATTTTCAACCTGCCGGTTATCGACCCACCAGTGGATTATTTCCAAAATACGCGCCATCGCCTCACGCTGCGTTACAGCCCAGTGCGGTGCATCTGAATGTGATTTGTGAATATGCTCAAAATAGTGCGGGATTTTATCTCCCAGATACATGCGCACTAATTTATGATCCGGATACTTGCGATGAACAATACGAAAATATTTTTTAGCTTCAGCGTCATTCCATAACAGACCCTGCTCCTGGAATAACCAGTAATGAATTTTTCCGAGAAGAAATGCCGTTCTGTAAAATAGCGGATCATCGGGATCGGCAACAATCTGTCGCAATAAATCCGATGCATACCAAAACCGGTTGAATATGCTCATCCCGGTTTGTTTCACAGCCCAGGACCACCAGCCGATATCATAATAATAACACGCCAGCAAATATTTTTCCAGCAGATTTATTTGATTCTCCGCGGCGATATTGTTCGGATTTTTATCAAGAAAGCGTTTTAATTCGCGGGCTTTTTCAGCGACTGCTGCCGTGTCTTCTTCCAATGGAGTGTCAAAAGATATTTGATCGTTTGGCGTCGCTGCCCGCAATTCTATCGCACAAATTCCGGCAATCCCATGATCAGCAACGACTGTCACATCGACGGTTGGATCGGTGATATTTATCGCTGAACAAATCGTTCGGAACGGCATGCGATACCAGGGGATTGTCACGGAATCTTCAAAAACTGTATCATTTACCAAAATGGAGATTTGAGTGTCTTCATCGCTTAATCCGTTATTGACCGTCACCGACATAAAATACTGTCCCGGAACCGCATCAATTCGAAAAACCATATTTTTTGAAGAAGCCACGCCATCCCGGGATAATTTGGTGATCGCTTCTGAATCCGGATCATCGAAAGTTTGCCCGGGCTTGATAATCCACCCAAAGCCTCGTGTCTCATCATATTTCGTATTTTGGGCGATCAGGATGAAGCCTGATTCCGCTGGTGAATCCGCAGCTCCCATATCAAAGCAATAATTTTTCACATTATCACTGGAATATCCATTTACGATAAATAAGAGAGTCAACAACCATCCGATTTTTTTCATTATTTTTTTCCGGTATTATCTTCTCAGATTTCCGAAATCTAATAGTTCAATTAGCGTTCATAAACCAGCTCACCGCCAACATACGTTTTATAAACAACAAGCTCTTCACTTTCAACCCCGAATATCACCAAATCTGCTCTTTTACCGGCTTTAATTTCGCCGCGATTTGGTAAGCCCAGTAGTTTTGCCGGATTCGCCGTCGCCATGTCGATGGCTTCGGACAATGGACAGCCGGTAAATTGCATTACATTATAAATTCCGCGGGTAATTGGAAAACTGGCGCCGGCAAGATTATTCTGTCCCACGTTGACAATTTTCCCGGTTGGCGTCACTTCGATGTCGATGTCGAGCCAGGTGTAACGTCCGGCGTGCATACCGGCGAATTTCGTCATATCCGAAACGAGGATCACCCGTTGCGCTCTTTTTGCCTTAAAAAACACAGCCACTTCCTCCGGGCGCAGATGAAAGCCGTCAGCGATAATGCTGATCATCAGGCGATCTTCGGCAAGTTGCGGCCATAATACATTTTCGTGACGATTTATCATATTTGCACAGCCATTTCCCAGATGCGTCGATAGCGCTGCACCGTTGTCTGCAGCGGATTTAATTTGTGCTGCCGATGAATTGTGATGTCCGAGCGCAACGAAAATTCCCTGCTGCGCACACTTCTGAATAAAATCCCCCGCGCCCGGTTGGTCCGGTGCGACGGTGACTAAAATAATCTTGTTATCCGCGATTCGGTTCAATTCTGAGAATTCACTCCAGTCCGGCGGGCGGATCCATCTTTTGGAGTGAGCGCCGCGGTAGCCATCCTCCGGCGAAATATAGGGACCTTCCAGATGAAACCCCGGGATGCACTGCCCGATATCTGGTTCGCGGATTGCATCTGCCAGTATTTTGAAACTTTCTCGCAACTGATCATTCGAGCTGGTAATGACCGTCGGCAAATAGCTCGTCACGCCGACCTTCCATAGCGTCTGTGTCACTTTTCTGACGCCTTCTATCGACAGGTCATCGGACGAAAAACCGACCGAAACATAGCCGTTCACCTGAATATCTATAAATCCGGGAGCAATGTAGCGCTTGGTCTGATCCGGTTTTTCTAATTGATCCAGCCGGTTAATCCGCTCAATTTTTCCGTTCTGCATTTCGATGGATATCGGTTGCCCGTCATGATAAAACAATCCTTCAATCACCTTTTCTGCAGCTTTGAGAGTATTCGGCTGTCCTGCATAGATTGTAAAAAAAAAGAATAAAATTTTCAACAATAATTTATGTTTAAATATCATCTTTTCACTCCACATTTTGTAATTTGGAGATTTCGACCCCTGCCATCAACATTGCGCCAAGCCCCCGCGGGTCATGATCAAACGTTTGGCGGTTATAATAAAATTCAAAGCTATCGCCGATGCCTGTTCCACGACAAATCCCATGCACCGTGCCATCCGCAGCGATGACCTGCTGCAACGCGCGCCAGCCCTTCAAAGCATTATCCCGGTATTTATCATCAATCCAGTTGTTGAGCACGCCCCGAGCCATACCGGCGACGTACATTGCAGTGCACGACGTTTCCTCATAAGAATTCGGATGATCGAGCACCTGATGCCACATCCCGCTTTCGTCCTGATATTTCGCCAGTCCGCGAATGTGCTTCCCGAACAGGCTTCGAATCCGTTCAAATTCAGAATGATCTTTTGGCAAATGCAGCAGCGCTTCGGACATTGCCCAGACAACCCAGCCGTTGGCTCGTCCCCAAAAAGCGACTGATGTTTCCCCGGTTCGCGAGAACCAGCCGTGTTTCATCAATCCTTTTTCTTCATCAAACAGATAATGGTAAAAACGAACGATTTGATGCGCCGCGTCATCGTAATATTTTCTGTCGCCGGTAATTTTTGCCCAGCGCAGCAAAAACGGTACGCTCATGAACAGATCGTCTGCCCAGATCGTGTACGGCTCCGGTTCGGGTCGGCAGAACGTGTCATCGTCGAGGCGCACCTGTTCGTTTGATACGTAATCCGCCATTTGCCCGACGACATTTCGATAGTCAGCGTTTTCCGATTTCAAGAGCAATTCGATAAATGGCTGCGTGGGACCGCCGGTGTCATCGAGCATGGTGCGCCGAAAAAAGCGATGATTAATGCAGCGAAAAGCGTTGAGATCATTGTATTCATAGCGAAAACGCTCCAGGTGCTCAAGCGTGAAATCACAGAATTTTCGCACGAAATCAGCATACTTAATTTCGTTTGCAGCCTCCGCGAGATACAGCATCCCGAGCATTGTCTCGCCATTGGCGTAATGCCATTCCAGATATGAATCCCGCTGAAAACTATTGGTCACCGGAATCACCAATGACAACAGGGCGTTTTGTTTTGGCGGCTGCCAGGAGTACATTCGATCTTTTTGCTGATAATACCATTTAAATTCTTTTTCAGGAAGATTGTACTCCGAATCAAACGGACCACAGAGCAGCCATTCGCTTTGCACATCCGGTGCAATCGATTTGATTGAAAATGACACGTTCGTATTTTCATCACCTTCCGGCGTGATTGCCCGCAGAAAGACTGTCCATTCATTTTTACCTGCATAACTTTTGATGAGGATTCTATTCAATCCTTTGTTTAATTGAACGCGAAAAGTATCCGTGAATACAAAGCGGTTGTACGAAATTTCCTGTAACTGAAAATCAGAACGCTGTTCCTGCTCGTAAACCATCTGTCCATTTACACGGACATCCATTTTATTTTTCGAGCTGATCCCAATCAGGGTTTCGGTCTCTTCATTACAGGAAATGTAACTCAGCGCATACCCGATTCCCGTGGCTTGTTTGCCGAAGGTGCTTTTAAAATCGATGACATGAAGGCCCTGCTCTTGCCGTTGCCGGATCAACTCAAATTCAAAAGCCGACTCGCGAATAATTTTATCAGCAACCTGATGTGCAATTTCCAATGGTTGCCGGCCAAAGATAGTTGTCGTGAACATGGTCATGATTAAAATCAGGACGAATAACCAGTTGTTGTTTTTAAATTTCAAGGTTCGCATTTTCACGTTTTTTCTCTCTGTTAGTCTTGTATTACTATTTAACAACCGAAAATTTTGTCAACACCTGTTGCTTCCCTGATTTTAAAACAGCGACGTAAATTCCACTGCTAAAATTGTTGCTGTTCAATTGTCCGATTGCACCATTTGATAAAAATTCATAATTGAATTTCTGAATCAATCGACCCCGTATATCATAGATATGAAGCCGTGCGTTTTCAGTTTCATTTTTAGAAGACAGATTGCAGTATACAATTGCCGAATGATTGAACGGATTGGGATAGATATTTAGACGTAACTTTTCTGATTCAGCCGAATCCTGTGCCATTTTCACCGATGTAGTTGGCGGCTGCTCATGTATGGGGATCGTGGCTGCCCAGTGAGTGGCTGGCTCGCCGTTTTTGCCAACAGGGAGCGGGCTCATCCGCAACGAAATTTTATCAGCATCCAAAACCTGAGTCGCCGTGACCAGCATTTCATAATCATTATCTGGAAAGTGAATGCTCTGAACCGGGATTTCCGTGCTATCCTGAAAAATGTGAATCGCCGTGGGTGCAACTGACGCCGGATCCAACTCTGCCGAAAAACAGAGTCGCACCTGCTGCTTGTCAATTTGATGGCGCACGATACGCGGATTTTCCACATAATATGCGCCGCCCGGCGGTTCCCGGAACCGGAATGGCGGACCTTGCACCAATTGCCCGTTTTCAAACGCTCCGATATCCGGAGCCGCGCCTTCATAATCCTGTTCCCAATCGAATTCCGCAAGGCGCATTACCCGACCCGAATCGATACACGGACTTGCTGGTGATAACTGAAAATATCCTGCCGCAGGATCGATGAACAGAGGATCAGCCTCGATCCCGTTTTCCTCAAATCCTAAATATTCGACCAAATACGGGAACTCGGTATTGGAGCAATCGTAGTCAAATTCATTTTCATCACCCACCCGATTAACTCCCAGTAACTCACTGTCGTCCGAAAAATAATAGGCATTGTTAAAATGCTTCATGTAACGGTTTCGATATTCGCTGCCGGAGCCATCCACTGCATTGAAATGGACATACCAGCTATTATTGAACACGTAAAATGGTTCATCCAGCGGTTGCGCGCCGCTATCTTCATACCCGCGAAATTTGAACACCGTCCATTCGTGCCCGGCGTTCATACTTTGCCATCCGCGGTTGCCATAGAAATAAATATCGCCCCCGCGTATCATATCCACGGAAATAAACGCGTGACTGTTTTCAAGCTGGTTATGATAAAAATGAAGATTAAAGCACACATCTTCCGGCTCGAACGCATTGTCGCCGGTGTTCATGATAATATTGTTGTAAATCTCGAAATTCGCGTTTTGGCGCCGGTCATTTTTATCGCCGGTAAATCGAATGCCATTGAATGCATCTTTGATGACATTCGTTCGAATCACCACGCCGCCGCCGATTCGTTTGCTGCCAAACAAACTGCCGTTTAAATAGCTCAGCGAGCCGTGATGCATTTCCTCCCAATCGAGTTCAGTATAGATTCGATCATCCTGCTGCCAGAAGCATCCCTCAATCAGGAAATGATGGCAATCGTTATTTTGTGGACAAATTACCCGTCTACCACCCTGAAAATGACAGCCGATAAAGGAAAGATAGCTGCAATGCTCGATCGCGATCACATCCTGCCAGCAATTCTGAAATTTCAGATTTTTAAACGTGAGCCAGGAACAATACTTAACGATCATTCCCGAACCGACCGTCCGGGGCTTCGCTCCGCCGTCGATAATCGCGTAAGACGCTGTATCTAACGCATCGCTCATTATTTTGATCGGGTTGTCAAAAGCTCCGTTTTCTCTCATAATCACAGATGTCTTTTCAAAATATCGTCCCGGTAAAAGACGAATTTCATCGCCTGGTTCTGCAATGTTGAACGCCGCATTCAAACTCGCCAATGGTTCATCCCGACTGATCCCGGAATTTGAATCATGACCCTCCGGTGAGAGGAAGATTTGTTTTGAATGCACGGAGGACGCCATTATCATGAGCAGCAGAAGAAACAGAACAGTTTTTGAATTATTCACAAGTGCTTTCCAATCACTATTTTTTGTATTAAATGGCATTATGAATTCGTAATGATTTAATTTAGACAGAATTTACATGATTTAATAATCCGGATTATCCGCTGCGCCAGGTGCATCTGCCTGTGGCATGATTATCCTGTCAAATAATTAACTTCTTATTGGTTAACCTATCATCTGGTCTTATAGTATTGCAAATGAACTTTTGCATTTTTGTGCAAGATTTTTGATACCCTTTCAAAAGTTTGAAACCTTTGAAAGGGTGTTTCTACATTGCGGCTCGCCGTGCTGGGATACTATTTAATAATCACAAATTTCCCCTGCTTCTTTCCGATGTCTGATTCGAGATAGTAAAAATAGAGTCCGGGTGCAACTTCTCGATTTTCGGTTGTTCGCAAATTCCAGATTTCTTCGGAGTCGACAGGTGAATTCGCGTTATGATGCAAAACATTCATCAACTCACCGGCAACGTTGAAAATTTTAATGGTGCATGTCGCGGGTAAATGAGTGAATTTGATCATTCGTTCATCCTGCGACATTTCCCAATCTGCGATCACCCGATAGGGATTCGGAACGACTTTCACCATATTTAGATCAGATGTCTGCCGGGCAGTCGAGGCATGTGGCACAGCGCTTACAAGGTGCGGTCCCAGCGTTTTCGAGCTTTGCACCGGTGAAATGCCCTCCGCCTGATTCCCGGCGCTGTAAGCAACCACGGCGTATTTATAGGTGAATCCATCAATCACATTTTCATCAATAAAAATCCGGCGACCGGTTTCTTCTCCAGCGGAAAAATTACCATAAAACACGGTGTCGCCATCCACGACTTCCGCAATCGTCGTGTCCTTTTCCACGACCTCTGTCAAATCGTCCATCCCGGAATCCGTTCCCAGTTGAAACGTGGGCAATGCAGGCGCCGGCCCGGTAATTCCATCCGCAAGATCCCATTGACCTACCGGGACATAATCTACCACAGTACCATTTTCATCGGTAATTTCTCTGTCGCCCCATGTCTGCCCGCCATCGGTGCTGCGATAAAGTTTGTATCCTTCAAATGGTTGACGCGAATAGGCAGCATTCAATGAGTCATTCTCACTTCGGTTATCCCAAATTAATTTAACCTGCCCGCTGCTCACTTCTGTACGGAGAACAGGTTCCAGCGGCGGCTTGATTGGCGTCCATCCGCTTTCATAAAGTTGTCTGGCTAATTTTGCATTTTTAAACAACGCATCCCGTGAATTGCCCATCACGAACACGGCGATCAACGTGTCGGTTTCACCGGGGTCGAGTGTAAATGGCCCGGCATTGAGGGTAATTTCACCTTTATATCCGCCTTCGTAATTGTTTTCCGAGCCCTTTGGATACGGATGTTCCCATGTCCAGTCGTCGATTCCGTCGTGATCAAGATCGTCCGGGTCATAACTCAACGTGTCTTCCGGGTTGCGGTTTATGATATTGTTATTGTAAAATTTTCGCTGCCCGCTGCCCATGCCGTACACATGATTTTTGATATGCAGACAAAATGCATCAAAAGTGCCGACGCCCACTTCATCGCTGCCGGCATCATTCTGTGGCGTTTTGAGAAACATCACGCCTGCCACCGCCGGATTAGTGACAATGGATTCATCGGTCAATTTTGCAGGAACCGGGTGCGCCCAGTTACCAAAAGTCGCTCCCTGGACGCTGCCGTCGCCGTCCCATCCGTAAGCCATCTTCATTTCTTCATCATAGGCAAAACAATCTACTGAGCTGTAGCTGGCGTAACTTTGATAACTGGCCCACGGAAAATCGAAATCGACCAAAACTCCCAGAAACGATTTAATAATCGGTTCTGAGCCGATATTTGTGACGGCCCAGGAGTAAACGAGAAAATCGTCGTAAAAATCTCCGGCAAAAGACATTCCGCGCAGAACGGAATAGACCATCAACTTACCCTGATTCAGATCATTGCTCACCCATTCCACATTTCTGGAAAAATTCACTGAAAAGCTCTCCTGATCCGCGATCTGTCTGCCATCAGTACCAGCGCCGGGCCATCCTGTTTCAGGATCTTTCAATAATGGCATCGACTGAACCAATCCCGACTGATAGGCATTTTGATAGGCGGGATAGCGGGAATCATGGTACCAGTCACGTGTGGGATATATATCCGGGAACTGGCGTTTGCCATTTATCACCGGCCAGGACAACGAATCATCGCTGACAGGAATGCTGGCATCCTCGGCATCGGCGATAAAATCCGGGAAACTGTCGTAATGAAAACCGGTATAGTAACGATAATATGTACGATCACCGCTTTCCACCATTGGACTGCCTCGTGTTTCGTCAAGCTCCGATTTGTAACTGGGGCCTAAATCTTCACAATAGCCGCCGATATGAAACGAAATGCCCACTGCGTACATCACATGCCTGCCGCCCGGTTCGGGATTATACGGATATTCCATGGCCGGATGATGCGCCCAGGCGGGCCAACGTAGCTGCCCGTCCGCGATGCAGTTCAAATTATTCTGCGTGGTTACCAGCTTGCCGACGCCAAATTTCCCCCAGCGCTGATATTCCCGCGGCTCCTGTTGAGCGAATATCGATTGTGGCCGAAAGCATAACAGGAATATTCCCACTATCAATGAAAAATATTTTCGCTTAAAAAACATCATCAATCCTCCTGAATGCCTCAATTTTCATATTTATAATGATAATAATCCGCCAAAAATCTCATTCCGAATGAGGTCGCCACATCCCGAATCGTTACCCATAATTTGCCTTTTTTGTGACGTGTACGCAATTCATAAAACATCCCGGCCAGATTCGGATCCGGATGATCGTTCGCGAACCGGTTTTTAATAACCCATTCCAGAGATCGTTCCACGTTGTCCTTAAATTCATCGCCAACACCGTAACCGATCAGCCGCATCCAGAGAATTCCTGCAAAAGCAACTGTGGAACCGCTGATTGAATTTTTATTAGACTTTCCATTCAGATAATTTTTATAATAAAAGGTCCCGTCCCCGGATTGATACTTCGTATAGAAGCGCGCTGTTTTCAGCGCGGCGTTCAGGAAACGCTCATCACCCGTCAGGTCGTACCCTTCCAATAATGATTCGGCATACCACAAATTGAACCTGGGGTGAAACGATCCTTCGTCTTTGTGATTGGGCATAAAATCCATCCACAAACCTTCGGGACCCTGTTTTTCCACCAGGCTTTCACAAAGCTCAATAAAGACTTTTTTATATTTTTCATCACCGGTATATTCATACATGTCTTTATAAAGCGATCCTTCGTTGTTTGGCCGCGAGACATCAAATAAATTCTGCAGCTTTTTATCGGGCCAGAAAGGACTGTTTTCTTTGAGTACTTCCCCGGTGTTCGGATCCGCTGCATCGTAAAACACGCCATGCTCCGGAACATACATGTGCTCCAGCATCCATTCTCCGGCGCGGGTGGGCACGTCCGCGTATTTCTTATTTTCCGTAACTTCGTACAATTTGTACAAGCCCGCCGAGCCATCGCTCATGGTTGCAAAAACAATCACGTCGCCGATCCTGTCGCCGTGGGTGCTGCGAACCATTCCTTTTAACCTGGGATGATCGGTAATTTCCAGACTAACCCACCAGTCGCCAGCTCTTTGAGCGCATTCCAGATATTTTGCATTTTTCGTTATTTTGTATGTCTCCACAAGGCCATAAATAAGCTGTCCGGTATGCCACGGCGGTTCGTATTCATACCATTTGCCTTCGAGGATATTGTAATCGCAGCGTGATTTGCCGCTTTCATTAAGAATGACGTTACATGCGCAATCCGCGCCATCGCGCAGCGCCTCTGCGACGTCTTCCTTTGAATATTCCTGGCCATAGGTTGGCAGTATACTCATCAGGATGAAAGCGATCAATAAAATTAATGTATGATTTTTGTCATGCTTCATTTCCAAACCTCTTTATTTTTTTAAAATTCATATAACATTCTTTTTAATTAATTTTTCTTCGTTTCAATATCATAAAAAGTGGCGACAGCCCAAACCCAGATTTTAAATTAATAATAATCCGTGTATATCAGTGCCAATCCGTGGCTCAAATTTTTTCTAAAATATAAATTCCTACATTCATCCGTGGTAAAATCATTTTTCAATCCGATACTTGTACTTATGATTTCTCACCGTCACATCCGGCAGCCGGAATGAAAATCCCCACCCGGCTTTATTTTGATCGATCTTTAGCAGCAGATGATTCCGTCCCTGTTTGAGCGGCAACTCGATTTCATCTTCATCCACGATTAGCGCCCGTTTGATGTGTTTTGTATAAATCCGTTCGCCATTGCAAATCACTTCGATGCCGTCATTGCTGCCCATTGTGGCGCGGACATTCCGCGTGTCCGGACTCTCAATACGGCAGTAAGCGTAGGCCACCACTTCTGTATTTTTCTCAAAAACATCTGCTAAATTGATTTCCGAATTTCTGGGAGATACATATTTTATCCAGCGGTATTTCTCACCCTGATTTGTTGTGAATTCTGATCCGGGTCGTGGTATTGTCTTCAATTCACCTCCCACAGGCTGCAAATAATCCACTTTTCTGCCCTGCCAGTTGATATTGGGAAACGGTCCGCACAATAGCCAGTATTGAAAATATTGTCCCGATGTCTGCTCAATGTCTATTCGAATTTTATTGGGCGGCGGCAAATAGTGACCCTGGTCAAAATCTGAAATCGTCTGCATCAATAATTGCTCTGCCTGAATAAGATTGCTAATTTTCGCATCGTATAAATCCAGGACATGATCCAGCCAGTAGCTACGGTTTTCCATGAGCCAGGCAGTTCGGTAATCATTTCGCAGCGTCTGCAAATCCTGCCGCGCGTTTCCGATGTTGCTCAACGCTTTTGTCAGCATTGGTCGCGCCGTGCTCCGATCCGATGTCTGCGTCATGCAGGCATTACGATAAAGCTCCGCGGCCTGAAATAACGCATCCCGACTCTTCGCCAAAAACCGGTATTGTTGATTCGTAAAGCGAATACTGAACAGATCATCTGTATAATTTTCCGGCTGCGCCTGGTCGAGCAATTCTTCCGCCTGTTGCGTAATTTCTTTAACATCATCCCATTCTGACAAATTGAAGCGGATTTTTTCTCCACGCTCCGGAATTAGCTTTTTCCAGAAAACAGTCTCGTTCATTTCCTGCGTCGGCGCGAGTTCGGTCAGCTCGGTCATTTTCTGAAGCGCCGCTGCAATCGACTGCCTCTGATCGCCATAAACAGCACGATTAAAACGCTGATTGAAATATTCCACTGGCTCCTCATTTACATGCCAGCTATGATCTGCACTATAAGCTATGCCGTACCAATCTTGCGAAAAGAGCGCCTTGCCGCCATCGTCCCAAACAGTATTTAGCATACCAAGCGCGCTGTTCTTGAAACCATCCCTGACGAAATTTTTAATGTTGGTAAATGTCATCTGATAATCGGGCATCATGCGGTTTGAATTCAGCACGCCGGGACTGAAGAAAAAATCGAATCCGGCTTTTTTATAGGGCAGCAGAAAACTATCGAATGACTCGTATGCGCTGTAATCCCACGCACCGATGACTGCATTTTTCGGGATCATGTCAAAAATCTCAGGGTGTTGTAGCACGATATCTCCCCAAAACATCATCCGCCTGCCGTGCCGGGACACAACCTGCTCCAGCCGGTTCAAATGATTGGCATACACTCGCGCCACGCCAATACTGTCCACCATTGTTTTGGAAACACCTCGCCCCAAATCCCATGTTTCATCACAATTGACATTGAAAAACGGCGCGCTGAACGCGGGAATCATTTCTTCGTAAATATCTTCCAGAAATTGAAAACTCTCTTCGAGAACCGGGGCGATCATACGGTCGGTTTCTCCCAGACGCCTATATTGCGGATAAGACATGATCTTTTCAAAATGCGCGAGTGATTGAAAATTACCCATCGTTTCCATAAAATAATCCGTGGCATACTCTGTCAATTCCGTCCACTCCTTAATCGAAATCGCGCCGCCCGCGGGTGCAAAATCCGGGTAACTCTTTGTTCGCACCACATGCTCGATATAAAAACTCACCAAATTCAGCTTCATCGACGCATAGCGCCGGATTTGCATTTTCATAAAATCCATGGTCGGAACCGGACCGCGGCTGATATCATCCTGCACCCCGCGGTATTTCAAATCAGGCCAATCCACAATTTTCAGGCACGCGAGGTTGTTTTCCGCAACCATTCCCCTTACTATTTGCCGCAGCGTTTGGACTGCGTAAAAAAGACCGGCTTTCGTACGTGCCCGAACAATGATATTCTGCTTATCGATCAATAAAACGTAGCCCTCATTTCCGATTTTTTCGCTCAATTCCACTTTCTTTTGTACACAGAATTGATCGAATGTAGAATCGATTTCCGGTAAGCCCAGCCAGATTTTCATATTCTTTTCAGATTGATTCTTTGCATCGGGCCCGAAAGCTTCTGCTAATTGCCGCATCGCCACAGTCAAGCGGCTGGTGTCCGGCACGCTCCACTGAATGCTTGTCTGCTGCGGCCTGATCATAAACCGCCCGTTCATTTTGGTGACAGATTTCGGTTTCGGTACCACCGGCACCTGGAACGAATCTGCCTGTATGTTGCTGTATAACAGCAGGAAAATGAAAAGATAAATATATTTGAAATATCTCATTTTACCTAATCCTTAATTAAAATAAACCACAGAAAACGCAGAGTCTTTTTTATTTAAGCTCTGTGATCTCCGTGGTTAAAACCACACATAAGTATTTTATTGCACGCGTACCACATCCTGTTCAACATCTCCGGCAAGATTCACTTTCTTGCCCGCCAATCGCAAATCATTATTGAAAACACCGATTCGTTCGCTGCTTTCGCCCTGAACATTTAAAAACAGGGCAACCTCATTCAATGGTCGTGAGTTTGTGATGAAGACATCCCTGGAATTGATTAAATAAATTAATCCCGGAGTTTGCGGCGAGCCCTGGGCGAAAAATCCGGAGATGTTCATTCCGTCCACATCATTACAGATTAATGCCGGGCGCTGGTCGTTATTTTCAAACATCAGGGTAATACTGTTCATTGAAATATTTACTGCATGGCGCACGTAAAATCCGTACGAGGGTAGCTTACCGAACATCGTGCCTTCGGGATAATGCTCCGGCAATTCAGGCACTTTCTTCTGTGCGTCCGCCAGTGTTCCTCCGCCTTTGAAAGTAATAGAAATATTACTTAATGAAATATTTTCCACCGGATGTCCCGGCAATCCTGTAATAGAACAGCCTAGTGATTCTGCACCGGTGGCGATAATATTACTGATGCGAACGTTTCTGTATTGCCCTACCGGCGGTCGATCCATCCCCTCTTTATAAATCCGCCCCCTGTCACCGAGTCGCATGTAAATCGGAACAGTTGGTCCATCAATGCGAATATTTGAAACCGTAATGCCATCCATCACTCCGCCATCGACAAGCCCCAGAATGATTCCTCCTATCCCAGAGGGAGAACCGTAGATGTTCGTGGGATGCGCCGACGGTTTTACCACGCAGTTGGAAATCGTGATGTTTTTAAACCCGGCATGGGATTCGGTACCGCATTTAATCGCATTGCAATGGCTACTAAGTACACAATTGGTGATGGTGATATTTTCCGAAACGATCCCGGAAGTACTTTTGATGGTCATTGCGTCATCGTCTGTATCGCCGATGCAATCAGAAACCACCACATTTTTGCAGCCGTCGATATCGATCATGTCGTTATTCTTATTACAGTGATTGTACACATAAAGCCCGCGAATGTAAACATCCTCACATGCGAAATAGTGCTGCATCCACATGGCAGAGTTCGTCAGCGTTAAATCTTCCACCCGAACATTTTTACAGGCTACCAACCGGATGATGTAGGGCCGGTTCATGTAGCGGTCGGGCTTCTTTTTTGTTTTCACTTCAAAAGAGCCGCCCTGACCGTCAATTTTGCCCTTACCGATGAGGGCGATATTGGTCGCATTTTCTGCATAAATCAGGCTGTGTTTCAAAAAGCTGTCATTGTACGAGGGAATTGACGGACGAAATTCTTTGTAATCACCGATGTTCTTGCTTCCCAACAGCGCCGCGCCTTCGCTGATATGCAGCGTCACATGATCTTTTAAAACAAGCGAACCGCTCAAAAAGATGCCTGCTGGCAGCAGTACCTCGCCGCCGCCATTCGCCGTACATGTATCGATTGCTCTCTGAATTGCCGGCGAATCCAGCGTCTCGCCGTCACCAGTCGCTCCAAAATCAGATACATTGTAAATGTACGCGGCAGCTTTGGTTTCTGGTAACATTGACATACGAATAATAAAAATCAATATTATGATTAAACGAAAGTTCATTTTTAAATCCTTTGTTGAAATTGGTTTTAAATTATATGGATGCGGGGATGCACGCTTACATCCCCCTGGTTTCGCCGGTGGCGAAACCGTCCCCCTTCAAAGGGGGAATATCGATTTTGGGCTGCTTGATTTTGGTTGCTCTCAGTGTTTTCGATGTTCGCTATAGTTATAAAACACTTTCCAGCCACTCCGCGGATGTGCGATAGGCAGCATCGAGATCACCCACTCCAGATTCATCGCCTCCGATATCCAGTCCAAAATGCCCGTCAAAATTAATTATTTTCAACGTTTCAAAAAACAGATCCCAATTTATCTTCCCGTCACCGGGAGTCAGGTGCTCGATCTTCTCACCGCCGTTGTCTGAAATATGAATATAATCGATCATTCCTTCCAGCTTGCGCAGGGAGAGCATTAAATTATCTTTCAGCGCGAATTGATTCGCCGTATCAAAATTGAAGCGCATGTTGTCCCGGTTCACCGAATCGTAAAAACGCAGAAAGCCATCAGTAGTGGCGGTTAAAATCCCCAGCGCCGGATGCACCTGATAGGTTAACCCGTAATCCGCTGCAATATCGCACACTGTGCGAAACGTATCGATCAAATCAGCCCAATATTTTTTCCAGTTTAAATGCGGCGGAAATTGTGCTGCCCGCAGCGCGTGCTCGTCGTAATGACGAGTGACCGGTATCGAATCCGGGAATTGATATGGCGGCAACGGACCATTATCCAGAACGCCTTTGGATCCCAGTTTTCGCGCCACATCACATCCTTTTTCAAAAATTTTCAGATTATGTTTTCTTTCATTTTTTTCCGCAGAAGAAAGGCCGGGCAACACCGTACAAAAATAAGGAACCGACAGTTCCAGTTCCTGAATCAATTCTTTAATATCAAACCTGATATTGTACATTTCCAACAGATGCTTTTCACGAATTCCTTCCAGCTCAATGCTGCGAAATCCGAGGTCTTTCATTTCCCGGATGTAATTCAGCGTCTGTCCCACCGGCGGTGGGTAGCCGTATTTTGTAATCACATAAAGATAGCAGCAGGTGATTTTATTATCAAACATAATGATCCTCTTTTTATACAAGCCCCGCAATCCCCACAATCCCGGTAATCGCGATAAAAACAGTGAACAGGAAAATGACCACCATAAAAATATTCAATCCTAATTTTGCTTTGTATTTGCCCATAATGGATTCCCGGTTCTGCAGGAAGAACATCAGCAATACCACGACCGGCGTGGCAAGGGCGCACAACGCCTGCGACACGATCATCACGAGAACCGGGCGACCGCCGAATATCGGAACAACCAGTCCTAACGAGACGCCGAACAGCACCAGTAAACGGGATTGGGTGGATTTCATATTTCTGGGCTTATTGTTGTAATCTGCAAATAACCAGGGAGCCAATAAGACGATTGGAAAGAGGGATGAGAGTCCTGCGCTGACAATTCCTGCAACAAAAATGGAAATTGCAAATCGGCCAGCCAGTGGCTCCAGTAATTTCACCATGTCGATGGCGTTATCCACTTTCAAGCCCAGCGGATGCAGCGTGCCCGCAGCGCTCGCCATCACTGCAACGCTGAGAAAGAACATCATCGATGCGGAGATGAGCGCGTCCTTTTTCTCAATCTTCAAATCTTTAATTGACCAGCCCTTTTCCTGCACCAGGATCGAACGAACGACGTACAGAATTCCGCCCATCGTTGTGCCGACCATTCCCGCAATAATCAATGCGGCATTGGATTCCGCAGGTATTCGGGGAATCAGCCCTTTGATGACTTCACCTGGATCGGGAATCACCATGAACATGGTCATTAAAAAACTCAATCCCATTAGTCCCACAAAAATAGCCAGAATTTTCTCGAAAAAGCGATGCTTGCCCTGCCAGAACAACAGATACAGGAGCGCACCAAAAATAATCGCCAGTATGATCGGATTGAAACCATTCCCGGACGCAGTGATCGGCCGCGACCATTCCTGTACCACCTGCGTGACCACACCCATCACGCCCATGCATGATACCCACTCGCTGAACAGCAGAGAAACCAGAACGAACAGCGCAAATCCTTTTCCGAAATTTTCTTTGAAACTGAACAGCGCGGTTTGCCCGGTAATCGCAGTGTATCTTCCGAAAACGACAATTAAAATGTACGTAAAAATACAGGAAACCAAAAGCGGCCAAACCATTGTCAAACCATATTCCGCTCCCGCAGACGCCATTGTCGTGACGCTGCCGGTTCCGATATTATAACCGATCAAAAAGATCCCCGGCGAGATAGACGCGATAAACAGTCCGATTTTCTTTCCAGCACTTAATTGCATTTTGTATCCTCTATGTTAAGTAGATATTGTCAAAAGTCCTGGTATTGCAAAATTTCCTGAAATTCTAAAATGAATGTACGTACCGAATTGATTCGTTCCTGTACGCTGCACGCGCATTAATGCGATTCAGTGCAATGCATAAAGAACGTGTTCAGGAACTCGGTAATTGCCGGGCAAACCTTTGCGAAGGTTTGTAGCAATACAATATATAGATAATTCATTGAAATTTATTCAATATACAGACCCGTCTATTTTAAGAACCTTCGCACGGGTATCGTGGACAGCTTGTAAAGAGCCTGTCCAGAAACTGTGGTATCGTTGGGAAAACCCATGCGAAGTTTTTTTAAAACTTCAATCGATTGTATATTGATCAATGTGCCAGTAGCCACCATAATGCTGAATATCTATCGAACGTTTGCAAGGATTTTTCCGGTGAATCTTGAGTTCCGGGACACTCTGCAAAGGCATTGCACTCCAATTAGATTGCTCATTTTAATTGAGTTATTCATTTTGAAAATTCTTTTTCTTTGTGTCCTTCGTAGTTTTAATTTTTTTGTACTATGACAAAACATACGCCAGACAGTTTAGCCAAAATTCCGGATACTGTTTCCAGTAGACAAAATTGCAGCCCCAGTGCGGTGCCGGATCAGACATATATGCCAACACTTTCCCTTTTCCGAATTCCCGTATCGCGACCAGCGGATCGCCGGTTTCTTTCACGTTTAATATAATTTTTCCGTCTTCATGCGGCAGTGTCCGGTTGTAGCCAAGTATTGGCAGGAATGTATCAAAATCGATATTTCTGAAAACAGCGTCTGTACATTCAGTCTTTTGCGCAGTGAAGCCTTCGGTACTTTCCATCAAGTCCTCAAAATCGAGGCATTTTACCGGCAATACTTGTTTTAGCGGTGTTCTGTTCCAGCCACCTTTACCTAGTTCGCCGGTAAACGACAGCCATCCACCTAACAGCATCAGTCCTTTACCTTGTTCCACCGCTTCGACCGTCAGCCGCACTCTATCCGGGAATGTCAGCACAGTCGTACCGAATTTTTGGCGATCAAAAAAACCAGGCGCCAGTTGGAAGTTTTTTGCTTCGACATCGCTAAATATGATCACGTCATATTCAGCTAAAATTTTTTCATACTCTCCCGGCGGAAGCATATAAAATTCCCACGTTGGCACAGAATTGACCGTGTGCTCCCCATTCGATTCAAGCGCTTCTTTCAGCCATTTGCCATAATTAAAAATATCCAGTCCCTTGTGGGCATAATTGAATGGCGTTTCTGCGTAAACCGGTCCGGTTTGCACAGCCCAATCACCCACGTAATACACTTTTGCCATTTTTTCTCCTGATTTAAAATTCAAAAACGAAAAGATTACCACAAAGCTCACCAGGATTGCACTCCGGATTTCTCATTATTCAGAATGAGGACGATATTCATTTGCCGTGCGGTACATTGTCATGATATTTTCAAAAGGAGCATCAATTTGAATGTAGGTATGCCCTGGTCCGAATACATATCCGCTGTTCTGCCCCAAAATATTAATTAGTCGTTGAGCCTCTTTTTTGACAGTTTCAGTAGTACCTTTGCACAAAACTTGTTGTAAATCCATTCCTCCGTAAAAACAAATATTGTTGCCAAAATCGTTTTTAAGACCTTCTGGCTGCATCCCCTGAGCCCGCACCTGAATCGGTTCCAGCATGTCAACGCCAGAATCGATGATCATCGGTAGCAATGGTCGAACAGCGCCGCAGACATGCAATAGAAATTTTTTATTGGCTTTATGAACTCGATCGACGATTTTTATCAGATAAGGAACCACAAATTTTTTAAATGCAGCCGGACTGAATAGCGGGCCCTGTTGTGAGCAATAGTCATCTGCCATAAAGACGATGTCAATTCCGTCTCCATAATTTTGGAGCATTTTTTCTAAAAAATACAGGCTTTTTTCGGAGATTGTATTTATCAAATAATCTGCATATTTATGATTCATGGCAAAATCCATCATCAAACTCTCCATACCTCGAATGTGTGTTGCCAAAAAATAGGCGCCCCAGGTAAAGACGCCAAGAATTGCCCGATCTTTGTGTGTTTCTGTTTCAGCGGGAAAATGCCTGAAATCCAGCGCATCTTCCGTGGGCCAATTATAATTTTTAATATCCGCAATATTTGTGGATTCCGCCAGTGGGCTGTTAAAAAGCTCATCATAAGTTCCGCCAGAGTATTCCTCTACTTTTGCCTGCCAGCCCCAAATCGATTTTTTGATTGGTTTATCAATTTCAGCTTGCGGATAGATAAAATTCTTTGGCAGCACCATCCATGTATCGACATTCAATGCATCAAACAGCTCTTTCTGTGATTGCACATTTAATTTTTCACAGAGCATGTTATACACTTCTTTTTCCGCGTCAAACGTAATCGGTGTTCGATCCGCAAGTTTGTGTTCAACTGCTCTCAATACGCGTTCTTTTGAAGTCACAGTAACCATTCCTCTCATTTTATCAATTTACTAATCATGAAGGAAACATTTTGGGAATAAGCCGCATTAGCACAATTCCGCTGATAATAAAGACAATCGCACATATCCCGGCGAAAATCATTTTTCCGTAAATAAAATTCCCCACACCGAACAGCGCCGCATACACCAAAGTACACCCTAAAAACCAGCCGAGCAGGCAGTTGGGCAAACTATCGGGAGAAGCTTGACCCGCGACGTGTTTCTGAATCGTATTCCAGCCTGGCCCCATGGGTCGAACGAGCTTGTAAAAGTCGATCAGCGTTTCCCTGTCTGTCGGTCGCGTTAAAAAAGTGGCTGTCAGCCAAATCAGAGTTGTGATGAATATATTGGAAATGAGCGCGATGTTCGGAGAAATTTGTCCGCCGATTTTGTTGTAAAAGAAAAACGCGAACGCGATCAGAAATGAGCTGATCATGGCGATAATTTCACTCCAGGCATTGATGCGCCACCAATACCAGCGCAGGAGATAGATGAGTCCGGTGCCGGCGCCAATGGACAGTAGCAGTTCAAAACTTTCTCTGGCAGAGACTAATAAAAACATTAGCAGGGATGCTAACATCATAAGGCCGACAGTCGTCAATCGTGAAATAAACACGTAGTGTTTTTGTGTGGCATCAATTTTAATGAACCGTTTATAAAAATCATTGACAAGATAAGATGCGCCCCAGTTAAGACTGGTATCCATGGTCGATAAATACGCAGCGATGAGCGATGCAACCATAATCCCCTTGAATCCTGCCGGCAGAAAAATGAGCATCGCTGGATAAGCGACATCATGTGCCACCAGCTCCGGGCTGATGTGCGGCAGTGCCTGTTGAATATCCTGAAGCTGCGGAAATACCAGCAGCGAGCTTAATCCCACAATGATCCAGGGCCAGGGACGAATGCCATAATGCGCGATATTGAACCAGAATGTGGCTGCCATTGCATTTTTCTCATCTTTAGCAGAAAGCATGCGTTGGGCGATGTAGCTTCCGCCGCCGGGCTCTGACCCGGGATACCAGACCGACCACCACTGCACTGCCAGCGGAATGATGAAAATAGTCAGCGTTAATTCCCAGTTTGAAAAATCCGGCAGGAGGCGCATAGTATTCAGATCCAGTTGTGAGATCAATCCGCTTATTCCATTGACTTGCGGATGAGCCAGCGAAAAATAAGCAGCGGCAATTGAACCTGCCATTGCCATAAAAAACAACAGTAGATCAGTTACCACCACACCCCATAAGCCGGAAATCACAGAAAACGCAATTGCTGCAATCGCGCCAATGATGACAGTTTCGATGCGCGACCAGCCGAACAGGATGTTCGCGATTTTAGCGGCAGAAAGCGTGACCGTTGCCATGATGACGCAATTGAAAAACAATCCCAGATATATTGCGCGAAACCCGCGAACAACAGCCGCTGATTTTCCGGAATATCTTATTTCGTAAAACTCTAAATCAGTCAGCACCTTTGATCTGCGCCACAACCGGGCGTAGAAAAACACGGTTAACATGCCAGTTAATAAAAATGCCCACCAAATCCAGTTGTACGCCACGCCTTTTTCCCGGATCAGATTGGTGACCAGATTGGGCGTGTCTGTTGAGAATGTTGTCGCAACCATGGATGTGCCCAGCAGCCACCAGGGAAGCGATCTGCCCGACGCGAAAAATTCGTCCATATTGCGGCTTGCTCGCTTCATGAAAAACAGTGCAATGCCAAACGCGAGCAGAAAATAGATAATAACAATTGACCAGTCTAAAATTCCTAATTCCATATCAAAATTCTGAGTTATGTGCCACTTATATACACGGATCAAACACGGATTTTATTCAAAAATTAAAGCTAATTTGTTGTGAACGAAAACTCGAAAATTTGGAATTATGATGATCCCGCCTGGCGGGAGACGAATCCGCTTAAGGCGGATCATACCACTAAGCGTCTGTCTTTATTAAATTTCGTGGTATGAGATTCTTCACTCTTCCGCTTAGGCGGGGTCGTTCAGAAAGAAATTATCTTTGTTTTCGTTCAAAAACTAACTGCCGATATTTGCCAAAAAGATAGCCAATAAAATCATACCGAACGCAATTCCTGCGGCAGTCGCAAATCCTAAAATATCTGTTTTATAACGCGCCCAGGAAAATTTTTTCTTCAACGACATGAGATCGACCAGCAGTAATCCATCGTCGACATCATCGGACAGATATTTCTCCAGTTTGGATTCTTTCTCCGGTCTGCGGCGCCTGGCTTCGGATTGTCCCTCCAATTTGATCTCGATGTTTTGATCCCGCAATTGCTGCTCTTTTCCTACCGGTGTATCCAGCAGCGTATAAAATTTGCGCAATTGCTCCGCTGGTTCCGGCTTCGTAAGCTTGCTGACGACAATCATCACCAAAATCCCCACTGGTACATAAAGAGCAATCTGATATTGGATCGACCAGCTAAGATAATTTCCCGTATAAATGGCAATTGCTGCCATGGACAGCGCGCTGCTCAGCGCGCCGTATCGGTTCGCCTTTTTCCATGTAACGCCGAACCAGAATGCAATGCCCAGATACGCGGTCACTTTCCATACTTCGATCAAGCCATGGATCACGCTGGGGAAAATGTAAGCGAAAAACACGCCGCCGAGCACTACCACGCCGGACGATATCCGGGCGATCCGCAGCATATCCTTTTCTGTCGCCTTTCTGTTGATGTATGGCAAGTATACGTTCCGGGTGAATAGCGCGGATGCATGTACCATGAACGCGTCGCAGGTGGACATCACTGCGGCGATCATTGCCGCGATCATCAAACCAACCAGTCCTACTGGCAGCAGATTTTTGGCTGCCATCCCGAAGGCTAATTCCCGCTCATGAAATCCAAGTCCCGGATACAGAAACGCCGCAAAAACACCGATGAATGCCCAGCCCATTGTGGCGAACCGTTTCAAAAAATTTCCGTATGTCCAACCGGTGCGGCAGGATACTTCACTTTTCCCGGCGCCGCCGATTGCCATGTGATGCGGCATTACCACTATGCCTATCAAGCCGTTCAATACAATCATGATGATAAAAAACAGGGTGACTTCCTGCGGTGCGACGAGGCTGAACATGTGCTCCGGCAACCCGGCGTTAATATTGCTCATTCCACCTGCGGCGTTAATTGCAAATGGAATCAATAAAAACGAAAGAACAAGAATCAACACCCCCTGAATGAGGTCTGTCACCGCAGCGGCGATCAATCCGCCGGCTAATCCGTAGATCACAAATAATACAGTGGAAATCAGGATTGTTGGACTTTCCGGAATGGCGCCGCCGGTGAGACCCTCGATAGTAATGCCTGTTCCTTTGAGCATGATGCCAATATCCATGCAAAAATAGAGCATACCCATAATCGTATAAACAATCGCCAGCGTCGTGCCATAACGTTCCTTAAAGAAATCCGCCATAGTCACGTATCGCAGTCGGCGGTAAATTGGTGCAATTATCCAGAAAAATGGCGTGGCGAACATCCACATCCATTGGTACCAGATTCCGGCCAAACCTGTGGTGTAAGACGCTCCGGATACAGAAACCGGCTGGTCTGTATGCGTTCCCACGCCAAACGCCTGCGCAATCATCAGCACTTTGCCAAAACGTCGGTTTCCCATAAAGAAGTCAGCGGAGTTTTTGATTTTTTTGTAAGTCCAGACGCCGATTGTGGTAATTAAAACAAAATAGCCGCCAAGCACAATCCAGTCTAACAGCGAAATTCCCAGCATAAATTTTCCTAATCCTGTTTAAAAGTCCTGAATTTACGGTTTTAGATTTTGTTTTTTGTCCAATGTTTCCGTACGACAAAGGCTGCTGACTTTGGTTCCCGTTGTCGAGTAAAAACTCCTTTCTTGTTGAGAACGACCCGCCGGAAATGCTGGGGTGTTCTGAAATCAGCGAAATTCCAGATGTGCTCTCCGATTGTGAAATCGAACGACTCGATGATTTCGAAATATTTTTCAATCAAAGCGGATTGATATTCTTCGGTGAACATTTGCGGATACGTCGCGTGCAGCCCCTCGATGGTGTCTGCGCCAAACTCTGAAAGCAGAATCGGCTTATGGTAAATTTCATGAATTTTAATCAACTCTTCCCGCAGCCGTTCCCCCGCCTTTTCCAGATCTCCGGGCATTTCATACCATCCGTGATATCGATTTAACGAAATGTAATCGCAGAATTTATAAACCAGGTCTTTCTCCTGCCATCTCGGAAATGTCGGTGCTGTTAACGGCCGGGTCAAGTCCAATGTTCTGGTGTAATTAAAGATGTGTTCCCAGTACTGCTCTGCATCATTGGAAATCGATTCCTGCTCGCCCCAGATTCCCGGTTCGTTCGCTACGCACCAACTGATTACACTGGGGTGATTTTTATCCCGGGCGATTAATTCAGCAATAGTACGCTTGTGATTTTCAAAGGTCTTATCAGAGACATATTTAAAATTAAGACTTACCGCAGGGACTTCCCCAATAACGAGTATTCCCTCTTTATCTGCCATCTGGATAATTTCTTCGGCATACGGGTAATGCGCAGTTCGGAACGAATTTGCGCCCACCCATTTTAATAATTGAAAATCCTTGATGATTAACGGATATGAGAGCCCTTTTCCCAACACCGCAAAGTCCTCGTGTTTACCGAAGCCTTTTAAAAATATTGGTTCGCCATTGAGCAACAGTTTGTCATTTTTAACTTTGATCTCGCGCACGCCGATATCGAGATAATATTCATCGATTAATTTTTTATTACTGGTAATTTCAAAATGAATTTGATAGAGATGCGGATCGCCCGGACACCAGAACCGGCACAACGAAATAGTGAACTCTCCTGAAATGGAGGATTCGCTCGGTTTTTGAACGTGTGTATCAAGCACAGTATCACCATCGTAAATTGTGACAATTACTTGTGCTGCGGTATCTTCGTAACTAAATTCGGCCTGATAATTAATAATGCCCTTATCTTTATTTATATGGGTAATAATTTTCGTATCTGTGAGATGCAACTCGTGTGCTGTGTAAATCCTGACAGGGCGCTGTAAGCCACCATACGTAAAAAAATCAAATGCTGCCGGAGGGAAAGTTTGATCTCGTTGTTTATTGAATTCAGAATAATTGTCGCAGGTTATTCCCTGCGGGATTGTATCGTGGGATAGTGTGTTATCCACACGAACAACAATTTTGTTCTTATCATTAAAATCGAGGTGCGACGTTATATCGAAAATAAACGGTAAAAATCCGCCGCTGTGATCGCCCACATAGTCCCCGTTTATCCATATTTTGGCATGATAATCCACAGCGCCAAAGCGAATAAAGCATTTCTCCTCAGCGTGCTTCCTGTGCCAATAAAAAGATTTTTGATACCACACCTGTCCTATATAATTCATCAATCCTGATTCAGCCAATTGTTCATTCCAGCTACCGGGAACACCGATACGTGTATCTGCATCAAATCCGTTTGACCAATTTTGTGATTCACCGATCTGTTCCCGATCAATTTTAATCTCCCAGAAACCGGATAAATCCATCACCGTTCGACATCTGTTCTGCTGAGGATAAAGCATGAGACAAAATTCCTCTCTGTTTGGCTTATTTATGTTACACATTTATGTTGAAATGTTTTGCCATGGGTACTTTTTCAAATAAAAACTTTGCTTTGTGATCTTTGCGTTCCTTGCGTCGAGTTTATTAGATATATCTGTACCTAATAAAAAGGCGGGGACAAAATCGGGTGTTTTATCCCTGCCTGTGTAATGAATTGATTTTAATATATTAACGCAATAACAACATCTTCATTGTTTTTGAAAAATCACCAGCTTCCAGTTTATAGATGTAGACGCCGGTGGATACCTGTTGTCCGGCTCCATTTTTTCCGTCCCAATGAACCACATGTTGTCCTGCTGTTTGCTGTTTATCAATCAGTGCTTTAATTTTTTGACCAAGAATATTATAGACTGATAATTTAACATGAATATTTTTGGTCAGTGTATAATTGATAGTGGTAGTGGGATTAAACGGGTTCGGATAATTTTGTTTCAGTGAAAAACTTGCCGGTACATTCGCTTTATGCGTTGAAACGCCGGTAGGTACGAATGCCCAGTTCACATCACCGACAACGACGCCGTCACTGCCAATAGCAATTTCTTTGAAGAAATCACTGACCATGAAATTGTAATTATCCGGATCAGCAAATTCAGGATCTTCGGCATAAATATTTTCAACAACTTCCATCGTATCGATAGCAAAGCCGCCAGTATTTAAGGTATCACTATATAATACAGTTCCGCGGTCAGCATCAAGGATATCCCCGACATTCATAAAAATCGAATTTGTCAGCTTAGTATCAGCAGGGAATTCATTATCATCGATACGGATCGCATCATTACCAACATCATAAAAGGTGCAATGATCGATAAAAATACGTGCAGTCGGTATCCCCTCGCCCGGGAAATAATTAGCTCGCATGCCATAGCTGGCTACCCCGGCGAACGTACAATTCTGCATCGTCAGTAATTCGAACTGTGCCGGTGGTGCGATCGGAGAGCGTGAACGGATGACGTAACTTGCAACTCTGGTGAAAGTACAGTTAGTAAAACGAATTTCCGCTGCAATCGGAGCATCATCGTCCAGCCGCAATACGTATCCTTCGGGAGGATCATCCAAACTAAAGAAATGATCAAAATCCACATTATCGACGATCAGCCGAAATCGATTATCGGTAAGATTATCGCGCACCCGAATTGCATATTTGGTCGAATCTTTCGCGTCTTCCACGTCGTCATCTACAAAACCAGTGACAACGATATTGGATAGATAAAAACTGGCGTTATTCCCCAATTCAAACGGACGATCCGGGCTATCAGTTGTAACTATTGGTTTTTCAGCCAAACCGGCAGCGCCCCGAATCGTGATTGTTTTGTGAATATCGATTGTTTCAGCAGAATGATAAACACCTCCGCTGGTGACTAATTCAATAATGTCGCCAGGTTGAGCAGCGTTGTATGCTGCCGAAAGAGCTTCATCGCCTGCGGCAACTTCATGCACAGTGCGCCCAATCCAGTTGACATCGCCAACAGGCAGGCCGTCATCACCAATAGCCAGGTCTTTAAAGAAATCACTGACAGTAAAATCATAATTTTCGGCATCGGCAAATTCCGGATCTTCGGCGTAAATATTTTCAACAACTTCCATCGTATCGATGGCAAACCCACCTGTGTTTAAAGTATCACAGTAAACAACGGTTCCGCGATCAGCATCAAGAATATTACCCACATTCATAAAGATTGAATTGGTTATTTTTACATCACCCGGAAACTCATTGTCATCAATTCGAACAGCATCGTTGCCAACGTTATAAAATGTACAGTGGTTTATGTATATTCGTGCCGGTGGAACGCCATCACCCGGGAAAAATTCTGCGCGAATGCCATAGCTGTTTACATCGGCAAAAGTACAATTTTCCAAAACAAGCAACTCAAATTGTGCTGGTGGCGCAATCGGAGCACGTGCACGGATGACATAACTACCTACTCTGCTAAATGTACAATTGGTGAACCGGATTTCCGAAGCGATTGGTGCGTCATCGTCCAGACGCAATACATAGCCTTCGGGTGGATCATCTATACTGTAGAAATGATCAAAATCCACATTGTCCACAATTAATTTGTAGTGATTATCATTAACATTTTCTCGTACGCGAATGGCGTATTTGGTCGAGTCTTTGGCATCTTCCACACCATCATCGACAAAACCAGTGACGACAACATTGGATAGATAAAAACTGGCATTTTTTTCCAACTCAAAGGGACGATCCGGGCTATCTGTGGTGATAATCGGTTTTTCAGCTAAACCTTCGGCGCCACGAATAGTGATCGTTTTATTAATTTCAATTTTTTCAGCAGTATGATAAACACCGCCACTGGTGACGAGTTCGAGGACGTCGCCAGGATCAGCTCCGGAATAAGCAGTTGATAATGCTTCATCACCGGCTTCTACCTGAATCACTTTTTGTGCATAAGAAATTGTTACCAAACTACACAATAGAAGAATAATGAAAAATGCGGTACCTTTTTTCATATCTTCCTCCTTTTGATTTTGTGATAGATCCCTGCAAAACCTTCTTTCATTTCGATTTTTTATAGCATTGAATCTTAAATATTCATCTATTAAATCGCATAGAAACAGGAAATATTTTTTTGCAGAAATCCAATTTTAGTGGTTTAAAAGCATAAACGACATCTACAATTTAAGAGTTTTTAACACCTCCTTTTAGAATATTTTATTTATCAACTATTTTTTTATAAAATAAGAAATATAATCAAATTCAAGTGACATACCATGAATGTCCCGTGCTCCATAACTTTCCCGTAATGTTCCCGCATCAAATGCTCCGTTCACAACTATACGAACCATCCAGTGACAAGAGAAATTCGTATTCGGGGTGAAAGTCATTTTGGTAGCAGTGGGATTGGGCTCTACGTTTTCAGGTGGATCTGGCCGCAATCCGACATCATAAGCCGCTAAAATATCATTGTACCGGTGCGGGGTAATATCAACAAGCTCGCCGTCTTCATCCACAAATTGGAGGGTATCGGCCCATTCTTCATACGCGAATGTCCCATCAAAAAAGATGCTTTCCTGATCAACACTATTTTTTTCATCCCAACTTTCACCTGCATTTTGGCTGAAATAAATATTGTTGGGGACAGCGAGGGCGAGTTGTCCTGTGTTATTGGGATCACATATTAATTCAAGAATTGATGCCCCGGGAAAAGGTGAGGGCAACGGATTCCATGTTGCGGCACTATCTGTTGACACAAAAAGATTTTTATTCGTCGCGACAAAAAGTTGTGTGTTATCCGTCGGATTCAGAACAATATTACGAGTTTCCGCGTCAGTCATCCCTTCATTGGTCTCACGCCAGTTTTCTCCGGCGTCAGTGCTTTTGTAAATGCCTCGATTAATAGTGGCTGCATATAATATGGAAGTATTGACCGGATCGATGACGATATCATAGATGGAAGAAGCGCCCAATCTTGTGGCAGTATCACCGCGTTTCATTTCCCATGTATTTCCGGCATCGATGCTTTTGTACAGAAATCGCCCCAACGTGGCAGCATAAATGATCGACGAATTTGAAGGGTCGACAGCGATTTTCACAATATCTTTATCATCGCGCCAACTGGGCAGGTTGCCGCCGGTAATCCAGCTTTGACCGGCGGCAGTGCTGTAGTAAATACCGTAGTTTGAGCCAAGCCATATTTTGGACGAATTGGAGGGATCAAAATCAAGTCCTGCAATTTTAATTCCTTCTGGTAAACCACTTTGAATGAGTTGCCAGCTTAAACCCCGGTCACTGGATTTCATCAATCCGTTGTCAGTAATCGCGAAGATAACAGAAGCATTTTCAGGATCAATCCGCAATTTAGAAACAATATATTGTGAAAGTCCCGGCGAAAAACGCCAGCTTTCTCCGCGGTTTTCGGTAAAAAAGGCGCCGCGCTCTCTGCGCGCCATGAATAATAAGTCGGGGTCGGTTCTGCTTTGCGCAAGCGCCGCAACAGAGGCCAACCTTGTCCAGGGTTCATTATCGACTACCAGCGAAACAGAAAACTTTTCGCTCACAGTGGCCTGGTTCATCAATTCATCAAAATATACAACAATGGAATCGGTAACGACAGTATCCCCATCTACCGGAATCAGAAAAGCAATTTTGGGGCGCCGGGTTTCATGCTGTTGTGGATTCGTTGGTTGACGATCTTTAACACAACCAGAGATGCTGTATATTATTAAAATGCCCATTAAAAAAAATATCGATTTGCTATGTCGGTGCATTTTAGTTACCTCTCAATTAAATCTTACAATTCAGTTTTTATCAAAATCCAAAAATAAATGAAAAACGCTGGGTATTATCGAAAACGCCGAATTTTCCATACGCATAATCCAATTTCAGTCCCGTTCCTCCAACTTCGTAATTCAGGCCACAGCCGACACTGAAACTTTCTTCATCATAATTAAATTTATAACCAGCCCTCAAAAATACGGTATTTTTAAATCCCCATTCCGATCCGATTGATAAGCGATGTATAAAGTCACGGGAATCCATGACTTCCGTGCTTAATGTCCAGTGGTACTGGTCGTTTTTCATAATTTCTGTTGCCAGACCAAAGCGAAAGAATAACGGGATATCCCATGATTCTGTCGCCAGGTTTGCCCGGATTACTTTGGTCGGATAATCAGGGTTTGTTGCGTATTGGACAGACAGGTCAGAACCGGACAATTTCATTTCACCACCTAAATTAGAAAGAGCCATACCGATTCTTAAATTATTTAGAAAATTTGTTTCAAACACACTACCAACATCCACTGCCACAGTGCTTGCTTTTTCTTTAGCCAGGGATTCCTGAATTATTTTCACGGTTACACCAGTAGAGAATCGATTGGTAATCATCCTGGAAAATGTCAATCCCATGGAAAAATCTTCTGCTGTAAATGTACGGCCGGTGCCATCGGGTTGAAGCAATGTTGTTTCTTCGATTTCACCGGACGAGAAGAAGTGGGCGCTGACGCCAATTGTCCCAATATTTTTTAATTTGTAGCCAGCGCCAAGATAATATATTTTCGTATCTACCAGCCAATTTGTCTGTTGCACAATTATTTGATTATTTTTCATTCGATCTAGGGCGCCGGGATTCCAATAAAGTGCAGAGATATCGTCACACAAGGCAATATACGCATCTCCCATCGCCAACGCACGCGCCCCGACTCCAATCTTCAGGAAATTCGCCATTGAAGTCCCGATTTGTTCCAGACTTCCAGAAATTTGCTCCTGACTATAAGAAGGGCTAATCATGATAAAAACGATTAAAATTAATGGTAAAACGCCCTTTTTCATTTCCGTGCCTCCATTTATATTTTTTATCAAAAGATCTTTTTAGACGGCATTACAGGATTTATAAGATAAACCAGATATTGAAAAAATATTTAAATTAGTACCATAAGAAAACAGTGATAATGTCATTCATTGTCCTCCCGATTCGCGGAAACCACAGGATAACAAAAATAGATAGTTTTGATTAATCACCTCATAACGCCTTTTCCCTGAAGTATTCTTCGATCCGGTTATTCTGTCAAATATTTACTTTATTATTACAAATTTACCCGTTTTTTCACCCAACCCTGATTTTATATAGTAGAAATAAAGTCCCGGAGCAACTTCCCTGTTTTCACTGGTTCGTAAGTTCCATGAAGTTTCCGAAACGACTGTTGCACTTTGATCATGTTCTAATGTTCGCACATGCTCTCCTGCGACATTAAAAATATGAATAGTACATTTTTCAGGGAGATGGGTGAATTTTATAAGCCGCTCATCCTGAGACATTTCCCAATCCGCGATTACTCGATAGGGATTCGGGACTACCCGAATTAATTCCATTTGAGAAGAGTTTGTTGCTTTTGGCGCGTGAGGTATCGCGGTAATAATTTGTGGCCCAAGACTTTTCGAGTTTTGCACCGGTGGAATGTGAGCTTCTTCATCACCAGCGCTATAGGCAACCACAGCATATTTATATTTAAATCCATCGATTACATTTTCATCAATATAAATCCGTCGGCCAGTTGCTTCACCTGCCTCAAATTTGCCATGAAACACAGTGTCTCTGTCAACAATTTCGGTAATCGTGGTATCATTTTGGGCAATTTCAATGATTTCATCAAGGCCTGAATCATTGCCGCGCTGAAACGTGGGCAAATCTGGTGATGGTCCTATAGTTCCATTTGCCAGGTCCCATTGCCCAAGCGGTACATAATCGACAGTGGTGCCATTTTCATCTGTGATTCCCAGCGCGCCCCATGTCTGTCCGCCATCTGTGCTGCGATAAATCTTGTAACCTTCAAAATTAGTCCTTTTGTAAAATTCATTCAGGGAATCGCTTTCGCTGCGATCATCCCAGATGAGTTTCACAGTTCCGCTGCTCACTTCTGTGCGGACTACAGGTTCCAACGGCGGTTTAATTGCGTTCCAGCCCGACTCATAAAGCTGTTTGGCGAATCGCGCGTTTTTGAATAAAGCGTCCCTGGAATTTCCTAAAACGACCACAGAAATTAACGTATCGCTTTCACCGGGATTTAACGTAAATGGACCGGCGCTGATGGTAAATTCAGATTTGTATCCCCCTTCATAAACCTGCTCGTTCCCTATGGGGTAGGGTTTTTCCCATGTCCAGTCGTCAATGCCATCCTGATTCAGATCGTCCGGGTCCCATCCGGGTGCGCCGGATGAATACCGATTGTTTGCGATATTATTCCAATAAAATTCATGAGCAGAGCTACCAATCCCATAAGGTGCGTCTTTTATATGCAAACAAAACGCGTCAAAAGCAGTCACACCGAGCTCCTCGCTAATATCATCATCTTTGGGTGTTTTTAAAAACATCACCCCCGCGAAGGCTGGCTTTTCGACAACAGACTCATCTGTCAACTTTGCCGGAACCGGATGTTCCCAATTTCCGTACGTCGCTCCTGGAATGTCTCCGTCTCCATCCCAGCCATACGCCATGGATAATTCCGAATCGTACGCGTAACAGTCCACTTTATTGTAACTGCTAAATCCGGCGTAACTTGCCCAGGGGAAATCGAAATCCGCCATCATTCCCAAATATGCTTCGGTAATTGGCTCTGTGCCAATATTTGTGACGCTCCAAATCCATACTAAAAAATCATCATAAAAATCACCGGAATAAGAAAGTCCGCGTAATGTTGTGTACACCATCAATTTTCCGTTTTGAATATCCGGACTCTCAACAATTTCCCGATTGATCGAGAAATTAACACAAAACATTTCCTGATCTGCGATTTGTGTTCCATCGTGGCCAGCGCCAGGCCAGCCTGTTTGCGGATCTTTGAGAATTGGCAAAGCATTTGCCATACCCAATTGATATGCATTTTGATACGCCGGGAAACGGAGGTCATGGTACCAGTCTGCAGATGGATAATAGTCAGGAAATGTACGTTTTTCGCTAATCAGAGGCCAGCTCAGCGTATCATCGCTCAATGGGATGCTGGCATTTTCCTCGGGTGCGACAAATTCCGGAAAGCCTTCGTAATGGAACCCGTCGTAATAACGGTAGTATGTTCGATCACCGTGTTCGGTTCGCGGATTGCCTTTCGGTATTTCAGAAGTTGTGGGATTATACGAGGGGCCGTAATCTTCGGAGTACCCACCGATATAAAACGAAATACCCACCGCGTACATAATATGTCGTCCGCCAGGTTCAGAGTTGTAAGGATATTCCATCGCGGGGTGATGCGACCATGCGGGCCAGCGCAATTGACCATCTGCAATGCAGTTTAAGTTATTGGGAGTTGTTACCAGCTTACCGACGCCAAACTGCCCCCAGCGCTGGTATTCCCGTGGCTCCTGTGCCTGGGAGAACAGTTGTTGATATGAGAAAACAAGTATTATCCTGAATCCGTGACAACAATTTGCTTTAGACAGAATTAAATACTTGATTATT
>CAZCJL010000051.1:0-47688 GCA_964498785.1 uncultured Cytophagia bacterium
ACTTCTCGACTTCGCTCGAAGTGACACCTACGGAATCTGTTTAAATACGACATAGCGGCAAGCGCCCATATCTACCATAAAATATTGAGAAGATACAATTTAAATTACCAATGAGAGAGTATTGAAGTTTACAGACATGAAAGGAGAAACGCGGTGAAACTGTTTTCTTATTTTACAGAGAAAAGACTGGTGCGATTAGGCCTGGAAATGGATGGTAATAAATACAATTTCACGCAGTTGTGGGAATTTTACAAGGATATTAAAGGACTTCATCAGGCGCCGCAACTCATGTTCGCACAGTTGATGGTAGAAATGGGCTTTTTTAATATCAGCGACGTCAAAGAGGTTTTGGAAACAGTCAAGGAGTTTCGAAAGATTGAAGACATTCAGGTACCGGAGCCGATCGAATATGATGTGCCTATTTCCCGTCCGCAGAAAATATTGTGCATCGGACGAAATTATGTGAAACATGCGCAAGAGACAGGTCACAATCCCACGGCTGAACCAATCTTTTTCGCCAAAATGCCCTCAGCTATGATTCCGCATAAGGGTAATATTATTATTCCTAAAAATGCGGGACGGGTGGATCACGAAATTGAGCTGGCAGTAGTTATTTCTCAGCAAGGACGGCATATCCCGGAAGCGCGCGCATTTGAGTACGTTGCCGGATACACGATTGTTAATGATATTACAGCCAGGGAAATGCAGAAAAGTGATCAGGCGAATCAGCATCCGTGGCTGCGCTCCAAAAGCTACGATACCTTTTGTCCCATTGGTCCGTACCTGGTTCCGCACGGCGCGATTTCCGATCCACAGAATCTTGAATTGAGCTTAAAAGTAAATGGAGAAGCGCGGCAACAATCAAATACTTCCAGAATGATTTTTAAGATTCCGGAACTTATTGCTTTCATTTCCCGCTTTATGACGCTTTATCCCGGAGATATTATTGCAACTGGCACACCGGAAGGTATTTCACCGCTGAATCCTGGTGATGTGGTTGAAGGAGAAGTGGAACAAATCGGAAAATTAACAAATTATGTGACAACATAAACACAAATAAACAGGGACATGTAAAATGGAATTAATTTGATTAGTGAATAGCATACGGATGACATGGATTACGCTGATCCACGCGGATTTTCAAGAATTGAATTAAAAAGATGGTCACGAATCAATAATCGATCGTAAATCGAACTTTGGCAGTATCTTTATTATCAATCTTATTCATAGAGGGAGGATAAATGTCTGAAAACCGTTCGTTTCGAAATATGATATTACCCTGGTTTTCACCGGCTGGCGCAATTATCGTGGTTATCTGTTTTTTCGCGCCCTGGCTTGAAGTACGCTGCAGTGGTAAAAAAATTATCGGCTCCGGATTTACGTTTGCTCAGGATGAAATGTTATTGTGGATGGTCCCTGGCTTCGCGCTCATTATTTTAGCGCTGTTCCTGATCCTGCGGAAAGATGAATCAATGCGCGGATTAAAAGTATCAGTGATAATTTTTGCCAGTCTGGGACTTCTGATGATGGTAATGACCTATCTTTCCATTGAGCAGAAATTAAGTGGATTTATTGTAAAACGAATCACCAGTTATCAAATAAAAATCGGATTGCCCGGTACGCTGCTTGGATATTTTATCAGCATTGCCGCGGTGCTTTTTATTACACCGCGGCGCACGGATAAATCTGTTAATGAGAAAGATAGCTGCAAGTGATTTAAACGCACAGCCGCAGAGGGCGCAAAGAAACCCAGCAAAACATTTTGGAAAATTATTCACTGGCATTCACCCGCTCCCAAATCTCACGCGCCTCCTGCGACGATACTACCGTCTGCCTGCCCCAGATTACACCCTGTTTAAATATCTGAAGTTCATTGTACGTTTTAAACGCCCATTGTTTGCCAACTTCATCCACCTCGCCCGCGGCATTTGTAAAATCAGCCACCAGGATTTGTCCCGGATAGTCTTTTGTCGCCTTGTATATTTTTTGCGTATTCTCAGCATGGTCGTTTACCTGTTATTTAATTTAAATACAACTAAACGATCGTGTTTCAAGATCATGGACATAATGCGGGTGCCAACGGATTTTAACAGGGGAGACCCAAATAACGCTTCTAACGGCATACGTTCCTCGAATTGTTAAATTGGAAAGTAGGTTCTTGTTAACATAAAGAAAAATGTTGTGGAAAGCAAGAAAAAATAATTGACATTTCCAATTATTCTTTGTATTATTTTCAAAGAGTATTATTGAATCACAAATGCAGTTATTGCTTTAGAGATTCGATGGATTTTTGATCTTTTACAAGCGGATCTGTTCTCATTCACCTCCAGTATTTCACTTCTTGAACAAAACAGCGACAAGATGTTTTACACTTCATTTCGCACTGACTATCGGAAAGTTTTTAATTTACAGAAACATTATATAAATTAATTTATCATTTTAAAGGAGGTTAGGTTATGCATAAATTTCGCTTTTTATGCAACTGGAGAATTTGTATTACGCTGTTTTTGCTTGGATTTTGTGCATCTGCGTTGTTTGGGGGAACGATTGATTTTAATGGTTCCGACTGGACTGCCATAAGAGGGGTCAAACTTTATCGGGGGGGACCGAATAATACGCTCACGGATCCGGTCAATTCGGTGGATTTCATTATTGCTTATGGCGAGATGTTCATCGAAAATGATTTTCTACACGGGGGAAACTGGCTTTTTTTATCACCAATTATCAGCGCCAACGGGACAACGGATCCTCGCGGTCGCGTTGTTATCCGATTTTCTGATACAAAAAGTCGTGTCAAATTAGAAGCCTCTCACGATCCCACTGAAGTGAATACGCCAGCATATATGCAGGTCGTGTTTTACAAAGACCACAATCCTGTCAACCCATTACATTCTGTGGAAGTGCCCTGGAACAGCGGCGCGTTTACTGATGTAGAATACAGCAACAACACAGACGGTATCCGGATGGTGATTATCAACACGATGTATGCCGAGAACACCATCGATAATATTGAATTCGATGATATGGGAAGCGGCAGTGATATCCCTGACAAATTTGATTTTGATGACGGAACAGTTCAGGGATGGAGTCTGGAAGGCGCGTTTGATAACACCGGTGGCGGACCGTTTTCTCATAATTTTGTCTTTGGCTGGAAAGACCCGGTCAATTATCCCAATCCACCGGGAGGAGATGCGTCCGGAAATAATAACGGAAGTATTCAGATGTTCACCATGAGCGGACATGGCATTAACAATCCGGGGCAGTCGTGGTGGATTATGCGTTTCAAATCACCCGACTTGAGTTCAGCCGTGAACTGGCAAAATGCATCTGGCTATTCTGTGGAAATTGCAGAATGTATGGCAAGCTTTGGATCGCTGTATGCAAATTTATACGTCGTGATTTATGATCCGGCACAAGGGCAGGACAGATATTTCTATAGTGGTGAGGCGCAGGTATTACAGCACGATGTTTACGGAGACGGCAGTGCGGACTGGAATCATTTCACGTTCAACTGGCCCGTTGAATCCGGTTTTCCGGAAACATACACAGTAAAAGAAATTTTCGTCAATATTTGGGGACAAATGAGCACATTTCTGGAAGGCGGCCTTTATCTGGATGAAGTAACAATGATTCCCGGTGATGAACCGCACTATCCGCCAACTCCGCCAAACAATTTGCATGTCGGATTGTTACCGGACCAGCTTCATGTGACCTGGGATGACAATTCGGATAATGAACTGGGATTTATTCTGGAAGGATATAATACACCTGCGATTAGCACCAGTTGGCGCGTCATTGCCACGCTGCCGCCGAATACCACTTCCTATCAATATGATAATCCGCTTCCATCTCATACGTATTATTTCAGAGTAAAAGCATTCAATGAACATGGTAATTCCGATCCGTCAAATACCGACAATCTCATGTACGCCTATCTGGTATCGTGGATTAATATTGATTCTCCGGTCGGCGGTGAAGTATGGGAACCGGGTACCACTCATGAAATTATCTGGAGAAACGGAAGCTTAAATCGCCCGACAACTGTAACGATCGACCTCTCGCTTGACGGCGGCAGTCATTGGGAAACACCGTCAATTGCCAGTAATACAGCAAACGACGGTAGTTATATGTGGACTGTTCCCAATACGCTTTCTGAAAATTGTATTATTCGAATAAAAGACCCGAGTGACGGATTTCCGTATGATTTAAGCAATCATCCGTTTACAATCGGGACGCCGACAGATCCGGTTCTTTCGGTGACTCCGATCTCTTTGGATTTTGGAACCACACAAACCAGCCTGTCATTTCAGATCGAAAACTCAGGTGTCGGGACGCTAATGTGGAATGTAGCGGAAAATCCGGATAAAAACTGGATCACATCTGTGACTCCTGCGAGTGGCAGCGGGAATGCCACTGTTAGTGTGACAGTAAATCGCAGTCAGATGAGCGGCACGACTGACGCCGGAACCATTTCCGTGACCTCGAATGGCGGTGATCAGGATGTGGCTGTCTCCATTGAAAAGGCCGTTGTGTCTTTGCCTGCACACTGGAATTTTATTGCAAATACCGGAAGAAGCGCAACTATTGTATTACCAACAACAGCAAATCCAAATATCGATGGCGTTCCGCTTCAGGCTGGAGATTATGTCGGCCTTTTCAGTGAAGCCGGGCTTTGCTGTGGAAATCGTGAATGGACCGGAAGCAATCTCTCGCTGACAGCCTGGGGCGATGATGATCAGACCTCCGGCGTGATCGATGGTTTTCAGGCGGGTGAAACTATATTGTACAGAGTCTATCGACCTTCCGAGGCAAAAGAATATACGTTTGTAGATGTGGGCTATTCGCAGGGAAATGGATTGTTCTCTAATAATTCATTTATGGTGCTGAACCAATTCGATGCGACGGACATCAAATCCATTATCGTTGATTTTGCGCAGGGCTGGAATATGTTTTCTGTCAATGTAGCGCCGGAAGATCCGAATATCGCGACTTTAATGGGCAGTATCAGTACGCATCTTGTACTTGTTAAGAATAATAGCGGAAATACGTATATTCCGGAGTTTGGAATCAATGATATCGGAAATCTTGATTTCAAACAAGGCTATCAGGCGTATTTAAAACAGGCGCAATCACTTAATTTTGAAGGAGCGCCTGTTGATCCGACAACGCCCATTACAATGCAAGCCGGTTGGAATATGATCAGCTATCTGCCGGATAATCCGATAAATGCGGCAACCGCGCTGGCAAGCATTAGCAGCGCGCTGGTGCTTGCGAAAAATAATTCCGGGAATACATATATCCCTGAATTCGGAATTAATGACATCGGTTCCATGCAACCAACGCAGGGTTATCAGATTTATCTGACCAGCGGAGCCACATTAACATATCCTGCCAGCAGTAGTTTACATGGTTCCCGAGTTGAAAATGAGAAAATAATAGCAAAGTCCAAAACGGAACACTTCCAACATGCATCACTTACTGGCGAAAGCGCGGTCATCGTTGTTCCGGCGAATATCAATCCGCGATATTCCGATAACAGCGCTCTGAATGTGGGTGATGAGATCGGAGTGTTCACTACTGATGGAATGTGTTGCGGCGCCAGAGTCTGGGATGGTACGAATACAGCTATCACCGTGTGGGGAAATAATTCGCTCACAGATACAGTGGAAGGATTTCTGGCAACTGATACTTTCCGTTTTCGAATCTGGAATATGGCGGAAGAACAGGAATACATTGCAGACGCTGAATTTGAACCCGGACACCCGGTGGTTTATCAATCCGGTGGTTTTTCTGTGTTAACAGAACTCACTGCAATGGCAAAAACGTCAGTTGCAAGTAAAGAAATCATGAATATTCCGAAATCGTTCGTCTTAAAACAAAATTACCCCAATCCGTTTAATCCCGAAACGGTGATTGAATATGATTTACCGGTAAATGCACAGGTTGTTTTAAAAATTTATGATGTTCGTGGAAATGAAGTGCGAACATTGGAAAGCACTCCTAAATCTGCTGGCTCACATACTGTGATGTGGAATGGTCGTAATAAATTCGGAACACTGGTGTCGTCCGGGGTTTATTTTTATGAATTAAATGTTGTTTCGAAAAATGCTACATTTTCGCAAACCCGGAAAATGATATTAATGAAATGAGGCTCAAACTCCTGCATGAGTTGATTAACGTGCCACGCACTTCATTGGTCGTTTAAATGTGCGTGGCCCGCTTTTTTACGTATTATTCATCAAATAAAGAGGAATTGAAAATGAACAGCTCACTTTGGCGCAATCTAATGATTGCAATTTGTGTCATTTTAATCACATGCCCTGCTGTTTATTCAGACGAGGCAAAATTGAGTTCTGAAACAGAAGAGTGTATCATGTGTCATAATGAGATGAATCCCGGTCTGGTGGAATCCTGGCATCAAAGTCGGCATTCTAAAATGACTCCGGCACAAGCGCTTCAGAAAGCCGAATTAGAGCGACGCGTGTCGTCGTCCGAGATTCCTGAGCGATTGCAAAATATCAGCGTTGGTTGTTATGAATGTCATTCGTTGAATACGGATAAACATCAGGACGCATTTGAACACAATGGGTACCAAATTAATGTGGTCGTTAGTTCAAATGACTGCGCCACGTGCCATTCCGTAGAAGCCGACCAGTATTCCGATAATCTGATGGCGCATGCGTATGGCAACCTCGTCGATAATGCACTGTATCAGGATTTAATCAAATCAGTCAATCATCCGATAACTTATCAAAAAGATAAACTCACTGTTGGTGATGGCAATCCATTAACCGAATTTGAATCCTGTTTATACTGTCATGGCACTAAAGTCATTGTGGAGGGCACAGTCACCAGGGAGACAGATTTTGGTGAATTGGAATTTCCGCAATTAATTGGCTGGCCGAATCAGGGAGTTGGTCGAATAAATCCGGATGGAAGTTTAGGCGCATGTACCTCCTGCCATCCCCGGCACGATTTCTCCATTAAAACCGCTCGAAAACCTTACACCTGTTCCGAATGTCACAAAGGTCCGGATGTGCCTGCATACAAGGTGTACGAAGTGAGCAAACATGGCAATATTTTCAGTTCAAAAAAAGATGATTTCAACTTTGATAATGTCCCGTGGAAAATTGGCCTGGATTTTACAGCACCCACATGTGCAACCTGTCACGTTAGTTTGCTCGTATCTGGTGATAATAATGTCATTGCAGAACGTAGCCATCAATTCAATAACCGGCTTGCCTGGCGCCTGTTCGGTGTGCCGTACGCCCATCCGCATCCGGCGTCAGCCGATCTTTCGGACGTGAAAAATTCCGCCGGGTTACCGATTGCCACGGAATTGGATTCAAAACCAGTGGCTGAATTTGTGATTACTCCTGAGCAACAGGAACAGAGAAATGAGACGATGCAAAAAATTTGTAGAACCTGTCATAGTACAGGTTGGGTTGAAAATCATTTTAAGCGAATAGAGAATACAATTCATGCAACGAACGAGATGACTGTGGCCGGTACACTCATTCTCTCTGAAATATGGGAAAAAGGTTTCGCAGAGGGATTGCCACAAGGTAAAAATATTTTTGATGAAGAAATCGAACGTGAGTGGACGTCGCTCTGGCTTTTTTATACGAATTCAACCCGATTTGCTTCGGCAATGGCTGGGGGCGGTGATTACGGCGTTTTTGCAAATGGCCGATACCAAATGACCGAACAGCTTTACAAGTTGCAAGAATGGCTGAAAGTGCATTGTGAAATTAATAGTCAGAAATAGCGGTTATACTTCATTCTGTTTCGTTATTAAGGCTTCCGGGGGATTTCGCTGGAAGCCTTTTGTTTTTCATGAATTTTTAGTAATGCACCCTTTAAAAATATTCCGGTTTTATTAGATTTCGGTTGATATATAAAAATATTTTCATTACATTGTGGTTACAAAACAGTATATATTTTGTTTCGTTAAATCTTCTAATCGTGACTATTTCATATTTATAACTTTATCAAGTAGTGCTTAAAATATATTATAATAACAAAAAGCAGAGCACAGGATAAATGTTAAATAAAAAGTCTTTTTTGCTAACCCTTCCTTTTAGTTGCACAGAAAAAATATTCAAGATATCTTCAGGTAAACATCCGGACTTCAAACATTACGCGCTGACTTCAAGGACGCCTCTGATTTTAACTTTATTTTACTTATATACAATAGGATAACCTGCAAATGCTAAGCTACTCTTTCAAAGAAATGGAACAATACACAAAACCTTTGTGTCGTTCCGGGCTTTACGAAAAAAAACTTGATAACTTTAAAAAAGTCGTTAACTCGTTTGTAAATCGAAATGAGTTTTGTCGCGGGCTGCCGATTCAGATTCACCTTGAACCATCCGGCGCCTGCAACCTTTATTGTCCGATTTGTCCTCGCGGACGAGAATTAATCGATCGGGAAGGCTTTCTGTCGTTTGCTGAATACGCAAAAGTATTTGATCTTTTATCTGAAACACTCTCAAATATAGTTCTCAGTGGATTTGGAGAACCGTTGCTAAATGATCAGACTACACAAATGATTGCATATACGACAAAGAATAGCGTGTCCACTTATATGAATACCAACGGCACAGTACTGGCCGAATCTGTTGCCGAAATACTGGATGCGCAACTCACGATGATCAATATTTCGATGGACGGCGCGACGTCCAAAAGCTGTCATGAATACAATGAAACCTATCCGTTTGAAAATGTTGTTGCTGGCGTCGAAACATTAAGCACACTTAAAAATAAGGGGAATTATCAGTATCCACTTATTTACGGACAATTTATTTTGAATGATGAAACTGTTGATGAAATGGAGAAACTTAAAACCTGGGCTTTGTCCCTTGGAGTTGAACATGTCCGGTTTAAGCGAAAACATCCGACCATGCCGGGAGAAATGACTCGTGAAAAGATATTTACTCAATACGATTATGGCAAGATTCTGGAAAAAGGAAAAGTAAAAACATCTGAAAATCTTAACTGGTCTCAGTCCGATTGTTCGCATCCGTGGGATTCATTCTTTTTGTCCTGCACCGGAAAAATCGGAATGTGCAGTTTTGATCCGCATCAAATATTGGAATTAGATGCAGATCCAAATGATTTTGCCAAAGCCTGGAACAGTGATCTGATGCGAAAAGTGAGAAGATGGCACTCTGGTCAGGATAAAGATGTGAAGGCCCCTTGTTTAACGTGTAATCGAATGCCGGGCTATCTGCTACCTGTAGAAAATGAAGATTAGCGCCCGATAACATTGAAGATAGATACAATGAAAAGATTTGATAGAAACGATCTCAATGGCGTCATGGAAATTACGACTGTGGTCGGGTGTAAACAGGCGTGTATTTATTGTCCGCAGCAGGTTTTTATCGAAAACTATCATGATAATAACGTGATGGATTTAGATCAATTCAAACGCTATTTGCATGTAATTCCCCGAAATGTGCTGATCGATTTTTCCGGCTTTGCAGAACCATCGCAAAATCCGAATTTTTCGAAAATGGTTCACTTTGCTTTTGATATGGGCTACCAGATACGCGTAAATACCACAGCAACCGGATTAACAATATATGATATCAAATCATTTAAAAAGATTCCGTTTACAAAATTTGCAGTCCATTTACCAGATGATAGTGGAAAATATACAACCATCCCCTGTAATGAGGAACATCAGCATAAAATTAAGATGATCGAACAGAGTGGAATTACAAACCTGCAGTTTCGGGTGATTGGCCGGGCACATCCGGTTTTTAAGGCCGCGCTTAAAAGCTACATCAGGGAGATGCGGCTATTTTGCAGAGCCGGAAATCTGAAATTATCAGATCTCTCGAATTTTACAAAGAAAAACGCTGCATTCCAGCCCTCAAAACATAAATGGAAGGGGAGAATAAAATGTTCCCGGGTAACCGGAAGCGAATTGAATCAGAATGTACTTTTGCCCAACGGAGATGTGTTATTGTGTTGTATGGATTACAAAATAACAAGTAAAATTGGCACTCTGGCGTCAATGGCCTATTCTGAATTATTTCACACTCGTGAATACAAGGCAATAAAAATTGGTTTAACAGAGGAATCAGATATTATATGCCGCTATTGTGAGGCAGCAAAATTAGTTAGTGCATAAAAAGTTGCTCACAAAAATTCCGGGGATATATGGAGAGAAAAAACCATCTTAACAAATGGAAAGTTGGCTGGGGAATTACAAATCTATGTAATATGAATTGCTCCTTTTGTTATAGCAAAATTGCCAGGACCGATGAAAAAGATATTCCGGCGGTGATCTTAAAATCATTTGTCGACAGGAATCATCCCTACATCGATTCTATTAATTACGGGACTGGTGAAAACACATTATCCAAAACCTGGGTTAAGGTATTACATTATATTCATGAATCCTACCAAATTGATCAGGCATTAACAACCAATGGCTCTTTGAAACCATTAGTCGATAATTCCGAAAATGGGAAAAAAATATTAAGCGCGCTAAAAGAAGTTGATGTTTCTCTGGATTACGCGGATGCAAACCAACATTGTCACATCCGCGGTCATAATCAGGCACACAACTGGGCTTTGGATACAATAAAACTGTGTCAGGACAATGGCATTGAAACAACTATCGTAATTTTAGGCATTGACGAGACTCTTGATTTTAATAATCTCGATAATATTTTCGAAATTGCAGAGAAGCACAACGCGTTTGTACGGATTAATATTTTTCGTCCGAATTCTCGACAAAACCTGAAACCACTGTCTTATCTTAAGCTAAAAAAAGCCCTGTACTATTTGTTGAAAAATCATTCAGTTGTTTCTCTCAGTGATTGTTTGTTTTCTGCATTATTGCTCAATCAGGAAATGAAAGATAATACAGGAGTTTCCAGCCTCAGAATTTTACCAGACGGCTCCATTACACCATCGACATATCTGGTTACACCGGAATGGAAACGAATGACCATTCATGATGCATTTTTAGGTGATCCGTTTTTTTCGGATTCATTATTGAAAAATATTCACCATACATCAAAAAATATTCCGGAATGCCAATCGTGTGAACTTAACAAAATTTGTAAAGGCGGAACACTGGACCGACGGGTGATCTGGTACGGCGGAACCCATGAACGTGATCCATATTGTCCCACGCGCTATGATGAGACTGTCGCTGAGTGGCGGTACTCCGATCATGTGAAATTTGTGAAGGGACCCAAAATTCACGACGGATATTTGCCAACGCTGATATTCGCTCCATAAAGCAATATGAATAAAAAACGCAAGCTGAAAATAATCGCGCTGATTCCTCCAATTGAGCGATATGTGGGACACTGGGCGTGTTCATCAAATGAAATTGAGGTGCATCGTATCCTCATGGAACGGGAAGACATTGGCGCGACAGTTCGGGATACGTGTTATCAGGTTCAGCCGGATTATTTGGCCGTTATTAGCAAGCGGGCGATTATTTATCTGAATTCACTGGCGAATTCAATGACCAAAATACCTAAAATATTTCGCTGCCAGAATACAGTGCTGTATTCACGTTTTGGAGACAGGGCACGAGATTATAATTTGTGTTGGAATGAGAGCGGCTGGTTTCGAATCGCTGCTGATCCCAGATGGGATGTCATTCTTGTTCAAACGCTTGATGATGTGGAAGTTATTCAGGAACATCTGCCGGGTAAAACAGTCATTGCATGTCCTTACGGATATGATCCGCAGTTGTTTTATCCTGAATTTCCGGAAAACGACAGAGACATCGACATTGGCTGTTACATGAAGGTGAATCATCATCCGCAACGAATGCGGCTTATTGAACTGGCGAAACAAATCGCAACGGATCATCAACTGAGATTTGAATCTACAGAAAGGACATACTGGCATAATTATGCAGAACTGGTTCGACGAACAAAAATCATGTTAAACTGGTCGGTACACGCCGAGGTACCGTTTCGCATGTATGAATCAACAGTATCAGGCGCGGTGTTTATGACCAACCCGTTGAAATGTGAAGTGGGTCGATTATTCGCAAAAGACTCAGAATATATAACCTATCAACCGGATTTTTCCGATCTGCAACAAAGTATTATTGAGCTGATTGAGAATCCGAACCGATTAAAACGCATCGCTCTGGCCGGGAAAAAACGAGCGAAACAGTACTCCTGGCCTAAAGTTGCAGATAAATGGCTCGCACCGTCATTGCAAAAAAATTGATAGAAAAGGATCTGATTAATCAAAATCGGAGTGCAGCCGCTTTAAAGGCTGTCCAGGAACTACCCTTGCGAAGGTTTTTCAAAACAGGACAAGCTGTATATTGATACATATTCATGAATTTATCTATATATTGTGTTGTAGCGAAACCTTCTCAAGGGTTTGCCAGACGATATCAAAGTTCGTGGATACGTTCTTTATCGGCTGCATAACTCAGGAATGAAAAGTAATATAAAATGAATAATAATATACCCAAAACCACGGTACTGGCTTATCATAACATTCAACATCGGGGAGCGTTACCCACGCACGACAAAGGATGCATTCCTTTGGAGCGATTGGAAGAACACATCCATGTCCTGAATAATGAAGGATATGTGAATATTTCGCTTCGGGAGGCGTTTGATCGATTAATTCAAAATAATGACACCTCACCGCAATTTTCGTATGCAATAACCTTTGATGATGGATATGAAAGACTGTTTACATTCTTGCCGGAATTACTTGATCGGATTCAGCCGACGATTTTTAATTTGACCGAATATACCGGAAAATCAAATTTAATGTGGAATACCAGAACGCCGGTAATCCAGCATCATCTGACGCTTAGCCAGGTAATCGACTTGAAAAAGCAGGGGGCAGACATCGGGTTTCACGGGACTGACCATCACAATCTGCTGAAATTTGATGATCAGGAATTACACAGTCGTTTTCAGAAAGGAATCGCCTGGTTTCTGGAACATTTGCAAACAAAGCCAAAATATATATCCTATCCTTATGGATTTTGTGATGGGAGAGTCATGAAAATTGCATCACACTATTTTGGGGGAGGCGTGACCGTGACGCATGGCGCATGGTCAGGACCAGCAGCGAAGTATGCGCTGAACCGGATTAGTGTTCCGTTTTATCTGACCGGGAAAAATCTGGTGGACGTCATCAGCACTGAGCCGGCACAGCGTTGGATGAAGATCGAACAATACGCACCGTGGCGTTGAGATGTTTATTAGACAGGATTAACAGGATAAAAATTAATATGAATGAAAAGCCGCAACCAACATCAACCTCATTCCGGGGATTCAGGCATGATGAGCGCTGTCGATTCAGGCCAATCAAAGGAGATGGAATTCGTGTCGTCGTTCGGATGACGCACCGATGTAATTTGCATTGTCCGCATTGTATGGTGAATTCATACAACGAGTATCATGAACTTGGCATGCAGGAGTGGTTTCAGATATTTTCAGAGTTGCCGGACATTCGGGCAACGAAAGTGCTACTGACTGGCGGGGAACCGCTTCTGTATAAAGAAATCACACGAATTGTTGAGTTTATCAGCAAAATGAACATTCCGGTTGATTTAAATTCAAACCTGCAACAGATGACGCCCCAATGGATGCGTGAGCTGCGAAACGCCGGATTGACGGAAATATCCGTATCCTTTGAAGGACCAAGAGAAGTACACGATACGATGCACGGTACAGCCGGCGCTTATGATAAACTGTTGAATGCCATCAACTGGGCTACTGATTATGGAATTCAGGTGGATGTTGCCTGTTGCGTCACAAATGAAAATATTGATCATATTGAGTACATTGTTGATCTGGTGAATTCACTTCCGGTCCAATCGTTAACTGTGTCACGAATGTTTCCCATCGGTCATGGTGCAAAATATCAAAACGCGCCATCACAAAATCAATTGGATGATATCTATCGGGAATTATCTGAAAAGATCATTCCAAACAACCCGTCACCGATTCGTTTGGTCGGCCTGTTAAATCCGCCGGAGGCTGATGACTGTCTTCGGGCCAAATCCCTGATAGGTATTACACCAGAAGGACGATTGCTTGGTTGTGTGTTAGCCCCGGAAAATCCGACAAATATATTGCATCCGTTGGAGTCTGGTTTGAAAAAATCATTTTTGCAGTTAGAACATGAAATAAACATAGGCAGGTATTCTTTATGCTGGAATCGCACAGAAAGGCAGGTAAAGTAAACGATGAATCATACCAAATCACAAAGATTGTCGGTTGATCACACATGTCGTTTTCGTAAAATTAATCAACGAGGTTTTCGACTGGTCGTTGAAATAACACGGCGCTGTGATTTAAAATGTAAACATTGTTTTGTCACAAAAGGGAACCAGGAACCAGATACGGATAGATTATGTTCTGAATTGCTTAACGCGCTTAAGTTGGGCTGTAAAAAAGTGATCATCACAGGTGGAGAACCATTGTTAAATAAAAATCTCACCAAAATTTTGAAAGCTTTAGCTGATCGCAGTGTTTTGATTGATTTAAATTCAAATTTGTATGCATTAAGCAAAAATCGCTCGCTTGAACTGGTAGAAGCCGGATTGGGTGAAGTCAGCGTCAGTATTTACGGAAATGAAGATTCTCACGATTGGCTGACAGGTGTTCCCGGATCTTTCAGAAGAACGATCCAGGGCATTGAGTTGTTGCAGCGTTTAAATATTCCGGTAGATGTTCACTCTGCGCTGTGGTATGATTCGGGCGCCTATATTAAATATATGGCTGAACTTTGTGAGAAAATCGGCGCTGACAGTCTTACATTTTTCCGAATTTTACCCACAGAAAAATCGAAAAAAAATTATCCGTTTCTTTTTAAGATGAATGGTGACATTTTAACGAAAATAAATTCAGTACGTGAGCAGACGGAAATATCAATCAGAACCATTGGTTTTGAAAAACCAAATTTTAATGAATGTGTGATGGGGGAGAGCATTTTGGGAATAACGGCGGATTTTGCTTTGGTCCCCTGTCTGCTTGCCCGTAGCATAAATTCTTTCATCGATCTGGATGAAATCGATTTTAAGGTTGCGTACGATGTTTTAACGAAACAGATACAACAGAAAAAGTGGTACCCGGATTGTGTTGGAATCGATAACATATAAATAAACAATGATCAAAGCAGGTTATCAAATATCAAATAAATATTTCGCGGTGGATGTTATCGCCGCCGGGCAAATCGGAATTGTTGTGCAAATACGCGACAGGAATGGTTCTGGATTCGCCTTAAAAACAATTAAACCCCAAATAATCAAAACTGATCCGACATGGAATGTGGAAAAATTAATCCGGGGAATTAAAAGAGAAGCCGATTTCCTGCGTGCGTTTCGTCATGCAAACATTGTTCAATTAAAAGAAACCATTCAGGATCCGTTGCTGGGATTCTGCATCATTATGGAATATGCTAACGGCGGCACACTTAAACAAAAGATTCGTAAGAAGCGAATGAGCATTGAGAAATCATTGCACATCATTGAATGTCTTCTGGATGCACTTAAATTTCTCCATTCAGGTTGTCCTGATTATCCCGCTGGTATCGTGCATCTCGATATCGAACCAAAAAATATTTTATTTGATCACTGCGGAAATCTCAAGTTATGCGATTTTCATTTTTCCCGTGAATTGAGGTTCAAAGATGACTCCAGTGAATTTCCCACAGAGCGACACCCGATTGACGTCCGAACCGATATCTGTCAAATCGGCACGTTATTTTACGAAATGCTCGCATTTATTGAAACGAAAGAAATAGAATATTATGCGCTTCTTGCATTATTCAGGCCGATTATTCGGAAAATGACGGCTGAAAATATTTCAAAACGATATCAGCAAATTGATGATGTTTATCCTGATTTTCTTCTATTGAAAAATAAACTTGTGGTTGTGTAAAAATGGAAGCAAAACAAATTTTAATTTGCGGACATCGTGCTTTTTCAGCGTGTGGTTTGTGCGATCTTCTATCAACGAATGGTCACAGCGTTACGCAATTTAGCCGAGGTGAATTAAAGCATGAAAATAACACTGTTACCGGGAATGTTAGTCGAATTCATAAAAATCCATTATTCGATGAAAAGTTTGACACTGTAATCAATTTCATTATTCTTAAATTCGAAAGCCTAGATAAGAACCTCGCTTATCTAAAATCGCTGCTTCAATTCTGCTTAGAAAAAAAAGTGAAGCATTTGATTCATATTTCATCTATGAGCGTTTATCCGGATTATACCAAAGTTTATACCGAGAATATAGCCATGAAAACTGATCCTGCGGCATGTGGTGCTTATGCCGGAATTAAAGTCGCTTCGGATTTATTTTTAATGAAACACGTGCCACCAGCTATGAAATTGTCGTTGATCCGTCCGGCTTTTATCATCGGCCCTGAAATTTCAAATCCGGTCGGAAGTATTGGGATGAAATTCTCGAATAGATATTTGATGCCGCTCAGCAGAAAAGATCGTCTAAAGCCGCTGATCACACGATCTGTCATGCATCAGGCGCTCAGCCAAGTGGCGGAATATTCACCAACAGAACAGCAGGAAATATTACTGTTTGTGGATCCGCATCTGCCCTCTATTTATGCTTATTTGGAAGCCTGTTGTGAAATTTCTGGTGTTGCTGATAAAGTAGTCAGTGTCCCGACATTTATGTGGGTGCCACTTTATTTGATAAAAGAAATTAAAAAAGCGTATCCGAATCGATTTTTAGTGAAGCAATTTATAAATTCGTTAACATGCCGGTTGAAATTACAACAATACAATCCGTCAAAAACAGAAAAGCGTCTTGGAATGTCTCTTCATTCCGATTGGCGGGCTGAATTGAGAAAGTAGTATATATGCACAAAGAACAGGAACATTGTCGCATTCCGCATCCGTTGGAATGCTTGTATATCGCGAGTTCGACAATCTGCAATTTAAACTGCATTTTTTGCGCTTATGATATTTCCGAAATTGAAAAGCAGACCATGCCATACAAAGATTTTACAAAGTATATCGAGAAGGCGGTTCGTTTTGGGTTTGATACCTTCAATCTGACACCACTTATTGGCGAATCGTTAATTGATCCAACATTTTTTGAAAAACTAATCTATCTCGAAAATCGAAACGATGTTGCTGAGTACGATTTCTGTACCAATTTAACCCGCGCTAACGATGGTTTTTTTAACATCATCAAAAAATGTGAAAAGCTCCGTTCCTTTTCGATCAGCATTTATGGCCATGATCAGCAAAGTTTCACAGAAATCACCCGAAGCGATTTTCGCTGGTATCAAAATGTTATCAATAATTTGCACAAATTGACCCACTGTTTAGAAATACATCACAAAACTGAATTGAGAATTCGGTCTGTTAACACATTCAATTTATTGAACTGTCATTCAGAATTATGTCAATTGATAAAACAACTTGAAGTACTGGGAGTTCGGGTCCGTATTCCGTGTGAATATCAAAACTGGGGTGGACTTATTCCACAAGATCAACTTATTAATAACAAACTAATTCCCAAAAAAAATATTCAGATTAAAAAAGAGCCATGTGTTTTTTTGTTTTTCAAGCACACAATCCGTCCTGACGGTTTTATAAATGCCTGCTCTGCCGGCGATGGCAATGGCAGATTTGTTATCGGAAATATTAGCCAACAGGCTTTTGAAGATATCTATTCCGGGCAAAATTCTGTTTATATGAATTTAATCCAATCGCATTTGAATCGGGATTTTAATAACGTATGTCAGTCCTGCTCCGCGTATCGACCGCTTTCCGCAGACTGGTATTCTTATAAATTTCATCGCAAGCCATTTATAACGATGTCTGAATTTTTTAATTGGCTGGGATTTTCTGATGCTGAGACATAAAACGAAGGATTCCTTCAAACTCGAAAATCGTGCAGTTCAGAAATGCGCCCGAGGCGCACAGGGCAACTGCTCTTCGGAGAGTACTGCCATAAACGTGAACAGTAATTATCGATTTGATGATTTTTGATTTCAGAACACGGATTAACGAATGATGGTTTTAGAAGTAGTTCAGATTGATGAGTTTCGCTAAATTTAATTATAAATCAAATTCATTATCCTGACAGCTAAGGTATTTCGGATAACAGTTAATAAGATTTAGCAAAGATGAAGTGACTGTACTTTTGAATAAAAAATCAATCCCGGATCATGTGCGGTGGGGAATCATTGGCTGCGGAAATGTCTGTGAACGGAAAAGCGGCCCGGCATTCAATCGTGTGGGAAATTCCTCAATCGAGGGCGTTATGCGACGTAATAAAAAAATGGCAATTAATTTTGCCAGCCGACACAATGTGCCGAAATGGTTTACATACGCCGATGAATTGATAAATGATCCTGATATCAACGCGATCTACATCGCAACGCCCCCGGATGTGCATGCGTATTATGCGATAAAATGTCTGACTGCCGGCAAGCTGGTGTTCCTCGAAAAACCGATGGCATTAAATTATTCTGAATGTAAGCAGATAAATGATGTGGCAGATGAAACAGGCGTGCCGCTGTACGTCGCGTATTACCGCAGAGAATTTCCATACTATTTGAAAATTAAACAGGAATTGGAGCGAGGCACAATCGGTGATGTAACCACAGCGACATTGACGCATGTGATTCATCAAAAAGTGAATAAGAATTCTTCGTGGCACATAAATCCGGATATTTCCAAAGGCGGATTCTTTTTTGATATGGCGTGTCATCAAATCGATTTGCTTGATTTTCTGATCGGTCCGATTACGGATGCACACGGAGGAAGCATAAATCGGGCGAATCTGTATGACTGTGCAGATACTGTGGTCGCGAATCTATATTTTCAATCCGGGGCGAGAGCGAGTTGCTGCTGGTGCTACGCTGGTGATCCGCACAATCCGGTCGACAGAATTGAAATTTACGGCACGCGTGGCAAAATTACTTTTTCCATGTCGACTCGTTTATCTGTTGTTATTCAGCAAGGTAAGAAAATGTATTCTTATTCATTTACAAAACCAGAGTATTCGCACATTTATATGATCGAAAAAATCGTGAACTGCTTGTTGAGCAAAGTGAGTTATCCGTCGAACAAAGAATCTGCTGCACGGGTAAATTGGGTAATGGATAAAATTTTGAAATAATGAAGGGCGTTTATTAATTTCAGGGATGTCATAATGAATGATGAATCACAACCCCTTTTTCCGAATCCGCTGGAAAGCCTGTTTGTGGTTAATTCGACGATCTGTAATTTGCGCTGTATTTTCTGCGCATATTCAAATTCTACTATTAAAAGGCAAATTATGTCTTTTGATGATTTTATATCGATAATTGATAAGGCCACTCAATTCGGATTCGATACATTCAATTTAACGCCGCATGTCGGTGAATCACTCACTGATCCTGATTTCTGCGATAAATTAATGTACATGGAACATCAACCAGCGGTTTACGATTATTATTTCTCGACAAATTTTACTCTTGCAGATGATTTATTTTTGGAAACGATTACTCAAATGAAAAAGATACGCTGGCTGTCCATCACTGTGTATGGACATGATGAATCGAGTTTCATGAATATTAGCAGAAGCGCGAAAGCGTGGTATAAAAAATTAATTAATAATTTAAATAAGCTCAACGAGAATGAAGCACTGTTTTCAAAAACAGAAATTAAAATCCGCACTTATGATTCCTTTGATTTGAATACCTGTAACTCAACCATTTGCAAAATTGTTAAACTGTTGCGGGACAGGGGAGTGCGGGTTCGGATTCCAAAAGTATTTCACGACTGGTCCGGCATTGTGGATCAAAAAATGTTGAACGCCCAATCACTGGACGTCAAAACGAAGAATACGGAAAAACGCGAGCCATGCGTGTACCTGTTTTTTAAACATACGATTTTGCCGGACGGCAGTGTCAATGCATGTGGTGCATCAGATGGTAATGCGGATTTTATTATCGGGAATGTGAAACAGCAGAATTTCAAGGAAATTTACTCACCAGCGAATGAACGCTATTTAAAACTCATCCGGTCACATCTGGAGCGACGCTTTCCTGAAACATGTGAACAATGTACTGCATATCGGGGAATTTCGGAATCCTGGTATTCGTATAAATACCATCGTAAAAAACAATTCACGCTTCCGATGTTTTTTCAGTGGCTGCAGCAGAATCGGCATAAATAAAATGTGTGTCATTTTTTCAGACCAAACGTAATTCACTTAACCTGTATTATTCTCAAAACGTGCTACAGAAGCTCAGATGTCACAGAGAAACAACAACGTGTGTGCATATTGCTTTTTAACTTGAGTTAAGAAAATACGAGTTGCTATTGTTTGCGTAACGTTTTGAAAATAAAAACTCTGTGTACTTTGAGCCTCTGTGGCTATGAATTTTTCAGGTTAACTTTTCGCGCAGAAGCTCAAGATTGCAAATTTCCCGGTTGCGATATTGTGAACAAATTATATAATCGTAATTATAATTCAATAAAAATGCGATGCTGGCAAAACAATCGTTTGTGAGATATGATGGAAATATTTCCAGAATTGTTTTTTTAACAGCAGGATTCCAGATAATATGCGACAGTCCGGCGCCATGCGGTGCTATGATTACACGGCTATTTTTAATAATCGCAATCTGCTGTTCCAGCGAATAATCTTCCAGATTCAACACTGTAAATCTCTGTTGACGCAGAAAAAACTCAATTTCCGGTTCATTTTCAATGGGGCGATGAATTGCTTTTCTGCGTGAGATATAAATTCGCTCAGGGGATTTACCAGTCTTCACTTTTGGCAAAAAATGATCATTGAGCAATCGTATTTCATCCGGATGGATTTTCCCGGTTGATGTATGGCGCTGGGTGAGAACACATCGGTTGACAGTGACATTCTTTCCAATGAAATTTATTTTATGATGAAATTCGGCGCCGAAAAGTAATTTAAAAGCATCGTGATAATAGCGGACGTCATTTCCCCGGTCATCGATGAGAATTGATAGATTTTCGATTTTTGACAGTGCATATAATAAAGAAGGTATTTCTTCCAGTAAAAAATGATAGAATGGTTTTAATGGCGCGAAATAAAACGGTTGGTCACTTCCCGGGCGTTCCGGCTTTTTAGTGAGGGAATGACGGATATCACCCCGTCGCAACAATCGGCGCAGCGAACCGATGCTTTCCTGCAGAATCATTTCATCCGAAGTAACTATCGCTCCGTTTTCCCGAATAATAGTAACATTTTTTAGCTCAAACAGGAATCGCTCCGGAAATGAATGTGTTCGAATGAAGAAGGAACGAAACCGTTCGGGGAACGGATAGGTGATAATTTGTGCATCCCGGATTTTTATTGTCCGATAAAGGATGTCGGGTCGTGATACGAAAATGGATTGTATGGTGCGGTTTAAAATATTTGACCATTTACCAAACAATAGTTTTGATAACGAGTTAATCAAAAAAAGTTTTACGCGTGAAAAACACATAGTAGCATTTCTTCAACTGTTATAAGAAATTACTGGTGAATTTACATTTTAATCGGATATAAATCCTGAGAAAAGTCATCAATTCTCCCAGTGCATAAATCATCCGAATGAGCGTGAAAGCACTGTAGACTTTCCGCCTGCTTTTATCTGCCCGGAACATCTCCTGGTTTTTGAAGATATCAAGAGGAGAGCAGATGACATTTTTGATTAAGCGAAATAGTAATTTTAAATTGACATTTCGTTCATCTTCGCAATGCTGACGCATTTTTCGGCTGCCGATTTTTAAAAGCGTCCGATATTTGGTATCATGATGATGGTAGATAATCATATTTGGATTATATGCAATTGCATAACCAGCCTGTAACAGGTTCCGGGACATGGTTGCATCGTTTGCAAAGCTAAAGGCAGATTTAGAAGTGTCCTTATTGGATTCCACGACCTGTTTTCGAATGGCAAAATTCCCGGCGCTGATTCGTTCGCATAAAAATACATTGCTTTTTAGTGATAAATTCCATTTATTTTTAACATGATCTGTGAATGCAGAATCACAATATTGCAGATGCCGGTGATCATAAATAACCTGGCGCGTGCGTGCCAAAATGTGAGAATTGTCCATTGCTTCAATTTTTCCCACGACACAATGAATGGCCTGCTGCTTTTCAAAAAATCGAATGATTTCGGAAATCCAGTGGCGATCGATTTCCAGGTCATCATCCAGAAATGCGAGAATGTTGCCTGACGAGTATTGATAGCCGACATACTGTGCGTGCGCCTGGCCTTTGTTTTCCGGCAGATATATCCACTGAATTCGATCGGAAGGGAGTTCGGTTTCGATAGTGCGGTTCAGATTGCCTCCATCATCAACCACAATTATTTCGATTGGCACTCCGGGATTTGATGCATTCAGGATTGATTGAATGCACATTTTCACTAATGAGTATCGATGGTACGTAGGAATGATAATGGAGAGTATGGGGTTTTTGGTCATAAGATTAAATCAATTCTGATTAATTGAATAATAACAGTATATACGAAATTAACAAGTAAAATTCAATGAAAAAAATTCGTATCATTCTTACTTATTTTGGTGACTGGCCGAACTGGTTTCCGGCATTCTTATTATCCTGCCATAAAAACGATAAAATTGACTGGTTGATTTTCACAGATTGTCGAATACCGGAAGCTACTTTTTCAAATATAAAATTCATTCACTTTAGCCTGGCGCAATTGAACGCATTGGCGAGCAGGAAGCTTGGATTTTCCATCAATAAACAACGTTATTCGCAGGTTGATTTACATCCGGCTGCCGGGTTGATTTTTGAAGATTATCTTGCGGGATATGATTTTTGGGGACATTGTGATATTGACGTTATTTGGGGGGATATCCGCACGTTTATAAATGATTCGATAGTAGATCAATATGAAATTATCTCCAGCCGAAAAAAACGACTGGCAGGTCATTTTACGTTATGGAAAAATACTTCGCGAATCAACACGCATTTTCGTGCAGTTCCCAATTATCAGGCTGCACTTGCTGTTCCGCATTACAGCAAATTTGATGAGAAAGCAATGTCACGATTTTTAAGTGAAACGACGCAGGCAGAAGGTATTCGTATTTTCTGGCAAAAAAGCATCGTCGTCGATTGGCCGGAATTAGAGGCGCGTCCCAAAGGGTGGTATTGGCGCAATGGTAAAATCTACGATGGCGATCATCACGAGCGGTTTTATGTGCATTTCATGACCTGGAAAAAACACATCAAAAGAATTGATTTTTGCGTTGGCGAGCCGGTGAATAAATTTACCATCACAAGACGGGGCTTATGGGCGAAACGTCCGCCGATGACTGAGCGATTTTGGGAGGCAACGCAATTGCTGGCGTGGGCGCACTTACGGCCGAATCGGGTGGTGAGCCCGAATAAGAAGAATAATTTTTTCGTTCGTATGCGGGGATTGTGTCTGAAATCGGGATAGTGGTAATTTCGGTGCTCAAACAAGATCGGTTTTGAATTAGCGCTTCCATTCAATTTTATAGTCTGATGCAATCTCAGCGGAATGAATAAACGTTGTGCTGAATCCGGTACGACCAAAACCGCTGATTTCCATTAACACTTCAAAATATTCAGGAACATGATTGTGTTGCTTAATTAAATAATTTTCCAGAAGCGGTCGTAACGTAGGGTCTGATAATTGTTTTACAGCTTCGTAAACACCGATAAAATAAAAACCTGCAATAATTAGTACTGAATTGTTATTTGGCCCCGGTAGTTTTACGCAGAGTGCATAATCTTTATTATAACTTTTTAGTTGATTTTCATCCCGGATCAGTTCAGGCGAGAATACTCTGATTGTATCGGATTTGATAACGATTTTATGGGGATAAAGCTGATATTCAAGTGAAAGATTTGTTAATAGGGAGTTGAGAATTCCCAGCGCTTTATAAGAACCTAAATAAATAATATTATATTTTTGAAAATCATCCCAGCTTAATTGAGATGCAAGCGATAATTCCGGGTGTTGATGATACGAGTAAAAGATAGGAAATAATTTTTGCAAACTCCACGCACTTTCCTTGCCAATAAAGGCATAATCTCCTTCATTCATTCGATCTGCCAAATCAGGATTGTTTGCAAGAAATGTGTTTAACTCGAGTGTAGAATTGATTCTTGTATTTCTGACAATGAGGTTTTGGTCTATCGCCGGGTCAGTCATCGAGAAAAAGTAATTATCACCATTGACAATGAGTGTCGGTAACGTTCCTTGCAAATAATTTTTCCAAATTGGATTTTCTTTTTCAATTATTTTAAAATTATTGATTTCGTTATCCAGTCGTTGATTTTCAATAACCAGACAGATCAGCAAAATACCAAAAATAATAGCGATAGCAGCTATGAGAATTATACCAATTTGTAACCTTGAATGCAGGGCGGATTGGGATTGTTGTTTTTGCGGTACGAATTTCACCTCATAGTGGCCTTTGGGTATACAAAGCTTGTATTCATCATCCTTTCCTTCCAGCAGGTAGTATTTATCTAATTTATTCCTTAATTTGTAGATGTGAACCCGAACGAGCGTATCTTCGTGGGGATTATAAGAGCTGTCTTTATCAAAAACATCAATCGCAACTGCAGTTTCTTTGGGAATTTCTTTATTAAGGTATTTGTTAACAAGATATTCTAATAATTTCTTGTTAATTTCGGAATTTTGAAATATGGAGCTTGTGAGTATTTTATTGAGAATATGTTGAGCTTTTTCTCGTTTTATCATATAGGTTTAGCAATGATGGTGAAAGTTCAAAACATTTGGGAAATATTGAAACAGTATTATAATATAAAGTAGAAAATTGGAAAAAGCAATCATTTTATGATGCGTTCACGTCATGGTAACGTGTTTTTCACGGTTATTCACTACAAATTCAACTTAAAAGTAACTATATTTTAATAAGAAAATTTAAGCTGCAATGCAAATCTAAATTTATGGTGATATATGAGACGAAAAAAAACTTATCCGCTTGTATTCATGTACATCCTTTTCGTTGTAATCCTCAACTGTTCCGATACTAATAATCATGATAAAAATACGCAGCAATGGTGGCTTAATCCGGAGGCAATCCCAGAGTGGGCACAGGTGGGAAAATTCCGCTGTGCTCGTTGGGATGGTGGGCCTCTGGAGGCAGATAAGGGCATGTTGTCCGGCTGGCCATATTGGGATGCGTCCGATTCTGCTGGTGTGCTCAGAGCTGTAAAAAGTTTTTACGGCTTGAAAACGATCGAATGGGCGAAACGCGCCGGGCTCAATTGGCTGTGGGTCACATGGAGCGTGGGCTTTTCCCATGAGACCGAGCAGAAGCAGTGGGATATTTTGCGACCTTATATAAAGGAGTGCCACAAAAATGGCATTAAAGTCACTGCCTACATGTCGGGTGCGAATATGTTTCATGAAGATATGGCAAAATATGTCCCCGGATCAACTGAATGGTGGCAACTGGATAAAAACGGTGAACCTGTACCGTATGGCGCTGCCAGATATAACAAATATGGAATCACGCGCTACATGGCAGATATGCAACACCCTGACTGGCTGCCGTATCAGCGTATCCGCATTCGGGAGGCATTGGAAGCTGGCGTTGACGGATTTTGGATTGATAATATCGGTACAAAGAAATATGAGACAGAATTCAGGCAATTAGTTGATCTTATTATGGAAGAAGGGCGAAAAATAAACAAAATCCCGTTGGTGTGTTTTAATATGCATCGTGGCGCTCTTGGTGCAGCACGTTACACGAATTCTTTGTCTACAGAAGACGGAAACGAACCCGGCTATTATGAAACCGAATCAACATTCGGTACAGAAAAGACGCTGTTTGATGCACACGAATACGAGTATACAGAGGAAACCGGAAAACTAGTGTGCAATATCGGGATTCTCAAATATCAATATGCAGTCTCCGAAGGCTGGCGACCGAGCGCCGTGGAATATGGCAAGCGGCATAATGGCGTCAGCAGAATGGTGGATGTGATGGCGCCGGAAAAATGGCAACTGAGTCTTGCCGAATGTCAGATGCATCATAACAGTCTGGAGCCCTATTTTGAAGGCATATTTATGCGCGATCTTGTAGAGGGTGATCCCTATGCGCACAAATGTCTGGATGCAATGGGTGTATATAACAAATTTTTTGATTCTCACTCCGAATATCTGACAAATCCGACATCCATTGCCAAAATCGGGGTTTTGAGTCAGGCACGGGGGGGCACTCCTGAGCGAAAATTGATCTCGTTGCTGAACAAGTTATCTGCACAAAATGTGCAATACGATGTGCTACTTGATATTGATCTGGATCATAAACTTCTGGAAAAATATAATGTTGTTATTCTGTCCGAATTAATTCAAATTGATAAATCGAAGGCTGACCTGGTGCGGAAATGGATTTCAAATGGTGGTAAATTATTGACGTATGGCGACATGGCACAGCGAAGCGAGCTGTTCCAGTGTCAGTTTGAAAAGGCAAAGGCAGACATCGGAGCCGGTTCTATTGAATTTACTGAAATGGTGACAAAACCTGAGCCGCTATCAGAAAAATTGCAAGGTCTTGTGAATGATGATGAACTCATTTCGTTAAATGCCCCCCCGTATGTTCTTCATCATGCTGTCATGCAAGAAGCAAAATCAAGACTTGTCGTTCACGTGCTAAATTATTCGCAAACAGAAACTTCCGGGATTGAACTGCTAAGCAGGAAACCTGTGAAAAATGCCCGATTATTTTCCCCTGATTTCGAGAAAAGTGTGCTGCTTGAAAGCACTACTGGCGATAATGGAAATATTATCGAAATCCCGGAAATGAAAACTTATTGCATTATTGTGATTAATTTGTAATTTTATATAAGGAAGGAGGTGATCGATTTCGTGAGTTAAACACACTTATTATTAAGATCATTAAAAGGAGGTGATAGGTGACCAAAAGCATTACTCAATTTTTGAAAAACAATCCAATAAAACCAAAATGGAGGAAGTAAACGTGAAATTACTAAATATTTATAAAATAAGTTTGGTTGTTGTTATAATGGCTTTTTTGGCTCCGCAGGCTTTGGCGCAGGATATAGAAGTGATAGATAATTTTGAATGGGCTGCCGGTATTGATGCAGAAGCGTATTATGATAGTTTGGTTTCAAAAGGATGGGAACCGAGAGTTAAAGCCGATGCCCCCGGTGACAGACATCCTGATCTCAGCATCTCCTCACAGGCCATTGAAGGCGAATATTGTCTGGAGATTACTCAGCAACGGTCAAGTGACGACTATATTAAGTATACCTTTCCGGCAGGGTATGCAGATTGGAGTTCTTACAACTATCTATCATTTTGGATTAAAGCATCGGTTGAGATCGATGCGGGTTCCGGTGCTGTAAAAATTTATACAAGAGATTTTGAGCAGAGCTGGGGCAAATTAGATCCGGTGACTGTGGGTACGGATTGGACTTATATCGTTTATGAGCTTCCTGAGGACCCGGCAATGATCGATTCGTTGATGTATTTCCGGATTTTCTGTCGAGGCGACCAGGGATTCGATCTGCCGTTCAAATTATGGGTGGATGATGTTAAAGTGAGTGTGGATGATCCCCGCGGTCCATCGCTGTTGCTGGATGATTTTGAATGGGGCGCGTTTGTTACGGATAATGTCATCGATAGTTTGCGTGCCCATGACTGGAAAACCAGACTGGCTGATTATGATAGTTTGAACGGGTGGAGCATTTTCCCGGATTATGGTCTTTCAGATGATGCTTATGAAGGGAAACGCGCATTACGAATGACTGCGTTCCGTGAGGAATCTGACTATATTAAACATAATTATGAATTCGATGATAGCCTTGGCGTTTGGCACTATGGAGATTGGAGCGATTATAATTATCTATCTTTTTACATGAAAGGCGATCATGTCATTTCAGATACAATGAATGCGGTTCGTGTTTATTTGAACGACATTAACAAAGGATGGATAAAATACGATGTCCTGAATGTGGACACAACATATAACTGGTTTGTGATTGATCTAAATGAGCAATGCACAACAATCGAGCGGGAAAACTTAAGATATATGCGGTTGCATTGTTACTCCACACACGGCGAACCGATTCCGTATTCCACATTCTGGGATTACTTCTTATTAACTTCATGGGATCCGAGAGAACCTGACAGCCCGATAACTGGTGTTAAAGCGAATTCTCCTGCCGCAACAACGCCGAAAACCATAGAATTAGCTCAAAATTATCCCAATCCGTTTAATCCGACGACCACAATTTCCTTTGCATTGAATAAACCCGCGAAAGTGAAATTAACAGTTTACAACTTGCTTGGCAGACACGTAAAGACAATTCTGAATGGAAACATGGCTGCCGGTCACCATCAGGTTATGTGGGAAGGCACGAACGAAAGCCTGAATCAGGTACCCAGCGGTGTTTATTTCTATCGTCTTGAAGCGGATAAGCATTCCATGACTCGCAAAATGATTTTACTCAAATAGTATCATATAACCAGATGATAGGTTAATCATTGAAAAGTTAATTAGTTGACAGGATAACAGGATAAACTGGATTAAAAAAAATAATAATCATGTTAATCATAAAAAAAGAGAATCATAACCTGATGGAAATTAAAAAATGCAACACAAAGATTTATCGGTTGTGCCTATCAAGTATATAACAAAATGGGATTTGGCTTTTTGGAATCGGTTTACGAAAAATGTCTGGCAATAGAATTAAAAAAAACACGTTTGCGAGTTGAATTTCAATTACCATCCGTGTTAATTATGATAACCAGCTCGTAATAAAATTTGCAGCCGATATCTTAGTAGAAGGGGTTGTTATAGTAGAATTAAATCATGTAAATCCTGTTATTCTGTCTAAATTAAATTAGTTACGAATTCAAAGGGGCATTTGATACAAACTATAAGTAAAAAATGATTTTTTTGCAGCCGTGGAATATTTATTCACCGCTGCATTTATTTGATGATTTCAGGACGTAATTCTATCATAAAACCGTTTGAAAACGGCATTTTAAGGAGCTATAAATGAAATATTTATCATGTCTTCTGTGTCTTCTTGTTTTTATAGGCGGAGGAGTATTAAAGGCGCAGCAAACGACGGGCAAAATTTCAGGACGAATAGTTGATAAACAAACAAGTGAACCTTTACCTGGCGCGAATATTATTGTGGTAGGAACACAACTGGGAGCGGCGTCAGATAAAGATGGTGAGTTTTTTATCCTTAATATTCCACCTGGAAAATATGATGTGCGCGGGACAATGATGGGATATACATCGGTGGTAAAACAAGGTGTGTTTGTTAGTATTAACCGCACGTCACAGGTTAATTTTGCCTTGTCAATGACGACATTGGATGTGAGTGAAGAGGTTGTTGTTGTTGCAGAGCGGGAGAAAGTGCGGGCTGATGTGTCCTTTTCCACATCGTATATCCAGTCCGACAATATTGAAATGACGCCGGCAACCAGCATCGAAAATGTCATCGCCCGCAGCGCGGGTATTAATAAGGATGATTTCGGACTGCAAATCAGGGGAATGGGTGAACAGGATATCGCTGTCTATGTAGATGGAATGACGTTTAATGATAATCGAAATGACAGACCTTACACGACCATTAATTATGATCTGGTCAAAGAAATCGAAATTTTAACCGGTGGTTTTAGCGCGGAATACGGGAACGCCCGTGCTGGCATCATTAATTTGACGACAAAGGAAAGCGCGGATCAATTTACCGGATCGTTCCGGTTGGAATATAGTCCCGCGGCCCTCAAGCATTTTGGACCTTACGCATTCAGTAATGAAAATTGGTGGGATTGGGGACGATTTCAATACTTTGAACCTGCTCCGGACCTGAATAAAGACGGTGAACCGGATTTCATCGGCTGGAACGAATATTCCGAAGACCCGGCACGCAATATTTATAACCTTACACCGGAGAATAACAAAAAGCTCTGGGATTATCAGCACCGAAAAGAAGTTTTGCATTACGGGGATTTAGCCGATTATACAATTCAAGCCACGTTTGGCGGACCGATCAAACCGGCGTGGGGATTTCTGGAAAACACCTCCTTTTATCTGGGACTTTATCGCAAGTTCGAGGCATACACGTATCAATTGAGTAAACCAGGCGTATTAAATCAAAATATTAATCTAAAACTGATTCACAAATTCAGCCCAACGAAAAAGCTGACGCTTTTCGGAATGTACGGGGAAGATGAGGGCGCTGGTTATGATATTAATCAGCAACATGATTATATTAGTGATCCGAATTTTATTATCAAATATAATTTTTTGAATAGCGGGATTGCGAATACTCTTTTTGCAGTCGATAATATTTCCAATAACATTAAATGGTATAATACCTATGGCGGTGCGAAATGGACACACATGATTTCGCCGAAAACATACTATGATATTCGATTCCAGGGCACACATAAAAATTATTGGGCAAATATTCCCCCTGAACATCCATTTGCTTTCGAAGACAGCATCCGTGTCGGATATAAGGAGTATTTTTCCCTCGAAGACCGCGACGGCAATATCAGAGGATTTCCGGCATTTCCCAAATATTACAGCTATCATTATAAAACATTTCTGTATGACCAGAATGGTTACTGGCTACATCGCCTGACTCACTCGCGCTGTTTTGATAGGTCGAATTTATATACCTTTGACCTGAAATTCGATATTACCAGCCAGATTTCAAATCGACATCAATTGAGAGCGGGTGTCGGACATACGTTTGACCGGATTCACGAATATCGTTATGCTTATGGCCCGGATTATCGAGGTGATTTTCAGGGAGAAGGCAAGCTTGATCATACCGAGTGGGATGCGGATATTCATCACGGGTATGCGTATTTTCAGGATAAAATGGAATTTAAGGGGATTATCGTCAATGCCGGTTTGCGCTTCGATTACTGGCAGCCGGTTTCGCCGATGTACGATTTAACGGATAACTGGAGTAATGAAGATTTGCTGACCCGCGGGCATTTACTTGATTTTCGTGAACAAATGCCAAAGAAAGATATCAAGTTCAGATATCATTTCAGTCCGAGACTGGGGGTTGCTCATCCGATTACAGTCAATAGCAAAATATATTTCAATTACGGGCATTTCGTGGATATCCCTGATCCGAATGATGTGTACTGGATTCAAATGGGCTCCATCGAGCGACTGGAAGCCCTCGGCAGTCCAAATTTAAATCTCTCCAAATCAATTATGTACGAGGTCGGATATGAACATGATCTCGGCTTGTTCCGGGTCAATTTAAATGGCTATTATCATGATATCCGGGATGATGTTCGCCGGGTTGCATACACCTATTCCGCCACTGTCTATTATTACACATATCGAAACGATGAGTATAAGGAAACCAAAGGATTCGAGATTCGGCTGGACCGGAATTTTGGCAGCTGGTTGCGCGGCTTCATGAATTACGAGCACCGGTTTGCAGTTCGCGGCAGCTTCGGACCAACACAGATTCGACCGGACGATCCGTTTCTGGAACAGGAAAACGCAGCAGCAGAAGCGAAGAGCCGCGCCCGAAATACCATTGAACCGGTTCGTATTGCCAAAGCAAGCCTGAGTTTTATCTCTCCGAAAAATTGGGGGCCAGCAGTGATGGGATTCGAGCCATTTGCCAACTGGATTCTCACCTGGGATTATTACTGGAGAAGCGGCACCCGGTTTCACTGGGACCTGACCGGTACAGTTGAGGAACACGTGAAAAACTGGAAATGGCGTGATTACAACATGCTCAATTTGAAATTGCAGCGTCGATTATTCGAAAACAAAGGCTTTGGCGTCGAGCTTTATCTCGATGTATACAATGTTTTTAATATCAAGAATTTCAATGTGACCAAATATGGCGCCGGAATCTCCAAGGGGTCATATACCTCGCCTGGTAGCCCTTCGCGTATTTTTGCAGCTCATGGCCTGGATGGATCTGTAGAGTTTGATAACTATATGAAGCGAATTAAGGAGCTCGGAAAACAACCCGGTGATGCTGTGGAATATGAATATATGCCAAAACGAGAATATGTAACGTATCTGTTTCCGCGTGACATCTGGTTTGGTCTCAGGTTCTATTTCTAATCAAATTGCAGGAGTCATTCATGACGATAAAAAAAGTGGTATTAATAGGTATTTTCACACTCTTCATCATGTCTCTGAATGCGGACATTGTTGAAGCGCAGCGTGATGTGCTTCAAGTCGGCACATTGTGGGAAATGTTAGGTTACAGCAGGCATCCGTCTGGTTATCGCGAAAAATGGTTGCGCTGGCCAGGTGGCCACGAAGATACGCCCCGCGTGCCCGGTGGTATGCGAACATGCTCCACGGGTCCGCAATTAGTGATTTTGATTAAAGATTATGTGGATTTTTATGATGATGAGTTTGCTTTTTATGAACCATCTGGTCCAGTCGATTGCATGATTTTGCCGGACTATGAAGTTACCAAATATGTGCGTTCACATATCACGTCAACGACGGTGATTGATCCGGCAGGTAATCAAAAGCAAAATGTTGTCGAACAATTGGGCTACAATTTACGGGAGGATCCGAATATCCTGTCTGATGAAAAAATTATCGAGTATAATTTTTTCAGTAACGGAATGATTGAAAAATCAACGTACTACGCCTGGGCAAATCAATTTCATGACGATTATATCATTCGTGTCGTAACTCTTTACAACACAGGAAATACAGACTGTGATCCGACCACGATCGAAGAGGATGCCAAGCGGATCGCCAACATTTATGTGGGATATTTTTCGATGATTCTCCATCCCTGCGGAAAAGGAGACGGACAGGCATCGTATGATGACACCGGCACACTGGATGGCTATATCGACTATTACGGAAACGAACCAGGAGACAGTTTGCGGATCATCTACGGATTTGATGGCGATGATCCCGAAGTTCCCGGCGATGACCGCGGCGATCCCTTTCCCGAACGCTATAATGATGATGATAACCATGATCCCAAAGACCTTTATTCTGCCGGTGAGCTTATTTCTGCAATGTACGCCGGGTACGGTTTGTTACATGCCGACACATCTCCGGATGATCGGACAGATGATATTACACAGCCATTTTCAACCGGACGCGGGGACTGGAGTACTGCTGCGGGTTGGTTGCGGGAAGATAAATACATTTATATTTTTAATAAAGGAGAAACAAAACATATAAAACCTGCAGATCAATCGCTTCCGCCGGCAAGAAACAATCAATCTGCGTGGATGGGAATGGGACCATATTCCATTGGACCAGATGATTCGTTGAAATTTGTGTTCGTCCATGCTGTGAATGGACCGACGATTGAAAAATGCAAGGACATCGGTGCAAAGTGGCTAAACGGTGAAATCACTGATCAGGAAAAAAATGTGTTTATAGCCGGGTCACGAGATTCACTGTTGAAAGTCACTGGTCGTGCAAAGTGGAACTGGCAAAACAGATTATCTCAGGGATTGAGTATTCCTATGGCGCCAATGCCGCCGAAAAATTTTGTTGTTGAATCAAAAAAACTAATGATTCATTTGAAATGGGATTTGTCTCCCACCCCGAATGTTGCCAATTACCGAATCTATCGCAAAGAAGGCGATTATCACGGCGACATGCAGTTGATTGCGGAGCTTCCTGCGAGTCAAACTGAATACGAAGATGAAGACATCAATCTGGGAGTTGCTTATTATTACAGCGTTACTGCCGTTTCCGATGGATCAGAAAATAATGATCCTTCATGTTACGGAAAACCATTGGAAAGCAGCCGATTTTATAATCGCTCGACATATCCTGCCAGAGCCTATCGCGGCAGCCTGGAAAATCTGAGTTCGGTCAGAGTCGTGCCAAATCCGTTTAATCTGGCGCAGGCATCTAAATGGCCCGGTGAATGGGATCGCATTACATTTACCAATCTGACATCGGATTGTACGATCCGTGTGTTCAATGTTGCCGGCGATCATATTAAAACGCTGCGGCATAAAGATGATTCAGCTTACGAACACTGGTCTCCCATTCTGACGGATGAAAATCTTTTTCCGAATGCCGGAATTTATGTTTATCACATTAAAGACAACAACACCGGGGAGACTGCGCACGGGAAGTTCGTGCTAATCAGATAATATGTTTATGGAGGCATACTCGATGTATGATATAAAAAAACAATTCGTTTTTATGTTAATGATAGCTCTGGTCACTGTTTTGGTTACATCCCTGTACGGACAAAATTATAAAAAAACCGGTCAGGCTGGAATGACGTTCCTGAAAATCGATGGCAACGCGCGGGCAGCAGCGTTGGGAGGAAGTTACGTCGCCCGGAACGCGGATGTCATTTCGATTTTCTATAATCCGGCAGGACTTGGCACAATGGAAGGCGCTGCGATTTCTATCAGCCAGACAAACTGGATTGCGGATATAAAGCATAATTCCATTGCTGCGGCGTATTCGTTCGGAAAATGGGGCGTTGTGGGATTGAGTCTTGTGGACATGGATTACGGGACGCTTCATGGCACAACCGTCAGTTTTTCCAGTTCCCAGAGTTTTGGTTTCGAATATGAAGAAACCGGAACGTTTGAAGTGGATGACTATGCCATCGGAATGGCGTATGCTACAAGTGTTACAGACCGCTTCAATGTCGGAATCCATGTTCGTTATGTTAAAGAAGATATGGGGGAAAATTTCATTCAAATCGGGGATGTGCAGAAATTATCACAAAATGAAGTGGATAATTTCGCCGTGGATGTCGGCACCATTTATAACACCGGATTCAAAGATTTGACTCTGGGTATGTCGGTTCGAAATTTTTCCCCGGAAACCACGTATCCCAATTTGAATGAAGGCTTTTACATGCCGCTTGTCTATTCGGTCGGTGTTGCGGTCGATTTATTTAAATTTTTCATTCCAAAGTCCGAATCACAGAAATTGATGATATGCATTGAAGGACAGCACCCGAATGACAGTCTGGAGCGATTAAATATAGGTGCAGAGTATCAATATACCGATTGGTTTTTCCTGCGAGGCGGATACAAAATCAATTACGACATTGAAGATTTTTCCGGCGGATTGGGCGTTAATTTAGAGGTTGCCGGAATGAATTTACAATTTGACTACGCGGTTTCCAGAATCAAGTATTTTGATAATGTGAACAGATTGTCGCTGACAATCAATCTTTAAAAAAAATATAAGAGGTAGAAATCAGCTTATGAAAGCTCAAATAATTTCGTTTTTCATTATTGTTTTTTTCCTGATAGTCATCAATGACAGCACAGCAGGGTCAGGTATTCCGGCATTTCCCGGAGCAGAAGGCTATGGATCAACTACACCCGGCGGACGCGGGGGACAGGTGCTTTTTGTGACAAACCTGAATGATAATGGTCCCGGAAGTTTGCGGGAAGCCTGCAAAACCAGCGGCCCCCGAATTGTTGTTTTCAGGGTTGCGGGGACTATTGAATTGGAATCTGATTTAAAAATCCACAGTCCCTATATTACCATTGCCGGACAAACAGCGCCCGGCGGCGGTATTTGCGTGAAAAATTTTCCGCTGATCATCTCAACAACGCATGATGTTGTTGTCCGTTATTTGCGATTTCGGCATGGCGATGTATCAGGAAACGATGGCGATGCACTCTGGATTGTCCGCTCCAGAAACGTCCTCATTGATCACTGCTCCACAAGCTGGTCGATCGACGAAACCCTGTCTGTTACCTATTCCGATAGTGTGACAGTTCAGTGGTGCTTCATTACAGAAAGTTTAAATAATTCAATACATTCAAAAGGAGAACACGGTTACGGAGGTTTAATTGCTTACATTCAGGATGGCAAAATATCGGAGCATCACAATCTGTGGGCGCACCATCGCAGCCGCAATCCGCGCCCCGGATCCACAGCCGATCTTTCCCTGCCTGGATTGATATTTGATTTTCGCAACAATCTTATCTACAATTGGGGAAGCAAAGCTGGCTATTCCGTTTCGGGTTATCCCGTTATAAAAATGAATTATATCGGGAATTACCTTCGTCCAGGACCCTCTACCAGCAGCTCTGTCCGCGACGAAGCATTTGACTCAGCCAGCCTGTTAACGGAAATTTACATCGAAGATAATCTGATTAATGATAGCAATAGCGATTGGGATATGATCACCGGAACATACACAAAATCCGAAGAGCCATTTCCAACACCGCCGATGACCACGGATTCGCCGGATAGCACTTTTTATAAAGTCCTGAAGTATGCCGGTGCAACGCTGCCAAAACGGGATGCTGTCGATTTACGAGTGGTTGAGACCGTTATGAATAACACCGGCAGCATTATTGATTCACAGGAAGAAGTCGGTGCCTGGCCAGTGCTGGAATCCGGCACTCCGTATCCTGATGAAGATCAGGACGGAATGGACGACGATTGGGAACTGGCGCATGGTCTGGATCCCAATTATAAGGATGACTATAACGAAGACCCGAATAACAACGGCTACACCAATATCGAAGAATTTTTGAACGGCACGGATCCGATGGCTGCTGTCGGTGTCGAGCGTGTGGCATCGAACGAGACCACGCCGGAATCGTTCACACTCGATCAAAATTATCCCAATCCGTTCAATATGTCCACAACAATCCGCTATTATTTGAATCAGCCGGAAAACGTGACTGTGAAGATTTATAATCTGGAAGGACAAAAAATTCGAACGCTGGTGAATGGTTTTCGAAATCAGGGTAGTCATCTCATTTCCTGGAATGGTGAAGGAGAAAATGGTGCAGTCGTCAGCAGCGGCGTTTATTACTATGAATTGACTGCCGGCGCTGAACGGGATGTACGCAAAATGATCCTGCTCAAGTGAGCAGCACTTTTCTCGTCCCGACGGTTTCCGTCGGGATGGCTGATATGACGCTTTGCGTCATTGGACTTCAGGGATTACGACGCAAAGCGTCGATGAATGCATTCCCACGCCGGAGCGTGGGAACGAGTAGTGAACGCCGTGGATAAACACGGGGAGTATGTTGAACTGAAAAAAAACGGAGTATTTATCTTGAGATATCTTTACAAAATACTGTTAATATGTTTGTTATTGTCAACGAATGAGTTGGTGAGCAAAGAGACATCATTTGAATATCCTGAGAATTATCCGCGATTGGCAACATTGTGGAATCATGGGAATGTTAATGAAAAAGCGAGATTCGACTTGATTGTGGAGCCCATCGAACGGATCTGGCCGGTGCAGGATGTAAATGAATTAACCATGGCACAGGTGCGGAAACTCAATCCGAATATCCTGATGCTGGGTTATTACCATTCCACAAACATTTTGATGGAAATGTATTTTGGGAATGATTTCTTCGATCATCAAATCGTGGATTATTGTTGGGTACTTACACATGCCGGACTTCATGAGGGATATGGAGGTACTGAAATTACCGGAGACGGTATTTCTGAAACCGATTTAAAAATTCCGGTGTCTGAAAATGAGGTCTTCAGCCCGAATCAGTTTTTGTTGATCCAGAATTTCGACACAGGTTATGAAATGGTGCAGGTCGCTCCGGATTGGCAATCGGATCAGGAGCAGAATATTGTGCGAGTCCGGGAACGCGGAATTTATGATCAATGGGGGGAATTTCCGGCGATCGCGCATCCTGCGGGAACCCGCATTGCGAGTATCGCCCTGCCGTTTAGTGGCACGTACGGAAAAGCCCGGGCAGAGCTTAATTGTACCCAATATTGCAGAAAGTCAGAACAAACCGGTGAAACGTGGGTCGAGTTTTTCTGCCGGGACGTGACCCGCAAAATGAAAAGCGACGCGCTGGATGATTTATTCGATGGTGTTTTTCTGGATAACGCCGGTCGCCACGCGGTGTCATCGAATCGCTATGATATTGCAATTACAGAGGAGGCTGAGAGAGCCAATCGCTCCGATTATACGAACGAGGAATGGATCAAAGGGATTTTTCATTTATATGAACTGTTAAAAAGCATGATGCCTGAAAAGGCTATTTTAGCCAATAAAGGCTATGAAGGATATGGCAGAATCGATGGCGCGATGATGGAGCATTATCATTTTGATTATGCAAACCGGACAATGGTGGAATGTCATTATGACAACTGGTACCGGTTCGAAAAAAATAATGATCGTCCACTGAATTCATCTGGCTTGTTCATTTTTAACGGTGGCGGCGAAAAACAGGATAAAGATTACCACGCGATGCGGTTCGCGTTAACCCGCTGTCTGATGCGGGATGGCTACTTCCTGTTTGATGATACAGTGCAGGGACATCATCAAAAAATGTGGTGGTTCGATGAATTCGATAATTGCGGTCAGGGCAAAGGGTACTTGGGACGACCGACGGGTGAAATGCAGCATCTCATCTCTGCGAAAGAAACGGATGCTGTAAACGCTTTCGATATGTCGATTCTTTCTAAATCTAAATCCGGCGATGCGTTTGTTTATCAACCCGGAGATACACCCAAACAGTGGTCGATTCCAACCAATGTTGTTAAGGAACCGTGCCTCACCATTTATTTTGAATTCAAGGGAAATGCAAACGATATCTTTTCCGTTGAAATTCCGGGAGCGAAGTTATTCATCGATCAGTTAAAATGTGAACCTGAGTGGCAGAGTTTTCAATTCAGTTTCGATGCAGACCGGTTGACCAATCCGGACTGCATTTTCGACTTCTCGAAAGTGGATCATCAGTTGATGATTCGAAACCTGAAGCTCATTCCCGCGGACATGCGGCTCTACCGGCGAAATTTTGAAAACGGGATTGTTTTGCATAATGGAACTGATCAATCCCGGACTGTTTCTCTGGAAAAACGGTATCAGAAAATAAAGGGCAGACAGGATCCGCTGTACAATACCGGAGAAATCATCGAAAAGGCAGAGCTTCAGACAAAGGATGGCATCATTCTGCTGAATATAAATCAACAATAATATCAAATCGTAAAAAAGGAATTGCAGTGGTAGAAAAGAATTTTGATGTGTCGTTGAGCGATTCTCAGGGAACAACAGTCTCTCCGCTCGAACCGGAAAAATTTGATATTGAACGCTATGTGGATTATGAACAATCTCTCAGGGAAAACACAATGAATTTCTGGCAGGCTTCCGAAGGAATTGCTGTTTACCGGAGATTTCGGGTGCCCCAGGTTTTTTCCGAAGGGTGCCGGGATATGGAATATTCGCTCGCGTTGCAATTGGGTGGATTGAATGAGAGCATGAATTATAAAATGGATATCCCGAATTTTCTGGAACCATGGTACGGTATCGGAACTGCTGTCAGCGCGTTTGGCGTCGAGTACAAATGGGAGCCGGGAAATGCACCGGCTATTGCCGCGCCTTTTAAATCGTTTGACGATGCCTTAAATCAGAACATTGTGCCGATCGAGAAAACTGAAATCGGCAGACACACACTGGATATGATTGATTATTTTCTCACAAAAACGCAGGGTAAAATACCGATCTCACTGACCGATACGCAGTCAGCGCTGAACGCCGCGTCATTCTTAATCGAGACAAATAATTTTTACATGGGACTTTTCGACAATCCCGATGGTTTAAAAAAGCTGCTCAAGATAATCACGGATTTAACCATCGACTTTACAAAAAAACAGATGGAATTAATTGGTGATGCGCTGGTGTCTCCGGGGCATGGTTTTCCCAGCAGCCGTCATTTTACCGGACTGGGAATGAGCAGCGACGTGCTCATTATGGTATCGGACGATCAATATCAGGAATTTGAAATCCCCTGCTCTGAGAAGATGGCTGCGCCATTTGGCGGTCCTGTGTTTCATTCATGTGGAAACTGGTCGTCTAAAATTAGTAGCGTCAAATCAATCCGCGAACTGTTGATGGTGGATGGCGCGTTCTCGCAACAGACCGATCCTGATCCGAATCCAACGGAACCTTTTCATGACGGATTTGTCAACTCAGGAATTACGGTGAATGCCAGGATTGTCGGTAATGCGGATGTTGTCATCGAGAAAGCGCGGCAGCTCTGGCAGCCAGGGATGAAGCTGATTGTTACGACATATTGTCAAACAGCAGAAGAGCAGGCAAAAGTGTGCGATGCTGTAAAAGAACTTGCATAAGCGATAATATCGGAGAAAGAACAAAATGGGTTTACACATACTGGATTTCGTTGCCATTCTGCTTTACTTTTTGATTATCATTTTAATCGGTTACATTGCCAATAAACGCATCCAAAACGAAGAAGATTACTTTCTCGGCGGACGCAAGTTCGGGAAGCTGGTGTCCATCTTTCTGGCATTTGGCGCGGGGACGAGTTCCGACACTGCAATCACTGCATCGCGGGAAACATATCGCGCCGGAATGTCCGGTATCTGGGTGCAATTGTTGTGGCTGTTCGTCACTCCGTTTTACTGGATTATTGCGCCGTGGTATCGACGACTGCGGGTAATCACCGGCGGCGATTATTTCGAGGAGCGATTCCGGAGCAGCCTGCTTACCAATCTTTACGTGTTTTTCGGATTGCTATGGTTCATGTTTTATATTGCCATCGGATTCACAGCCATTGGCAAGACAGTGGAAATTGTAACTGTCAAGCCGGAGTCTGAATACACCGATGTTCAAAAACAAAAAGTTCAGCTTTATCAGGAATATAAGGAATTGTCAGAGCAAAAATATTCCCTCGATCCGCAACAGACAGAACGGCTGGATGAACTCTCCCCAAAAGTCAAGCGCGGTGAAATCAAACCATTTTATTCCTATTTTACAATGTGGTATTCGGTGCCCATCATCGCGCTGATTGTGATGATTTATGGTGTGTTGGGCGGATTATTCGCCGCGGCATGGACCGATACACTACAGGGGATTTTAATCATTGTGCTGTCGGTGCTGTTGTTGCCCACCGGATTGCATCAAATTGGTTGGTTTTCCGGAATGCATGAGAAAACACCGGATTTCATGTTCAATATCGTCGGCTCTGCGGCGACCAGTGAGTACACGTGGTATTACATCATTGCGCTCATTGTGATGAATCTGGTCGGCGTGGCAGCGCAGCCGCATATTTTTGCCACCGGTGGCGGCGGTGCAAAGGACGAGCTGTCTGCACGCATCGGACTGGTTTTCGGAAATTTCCTGAAACGGTTTGTGACCATCTTATGGGGATTGACCGGCGTACTGGCTTTTGCCCTTTTCGGCAAAGTGGTGGGTGATCCGGATATGATCTGGGGATATGCAACGAGTCAACTGTTGGGTCCCGGTTTTGTCGGATTGATGATCGCCTGTCTGCTGGCAGCCGCCATGTCCAGCGCGGATGCATTCATGATTTCCGGCTCCGCACTGTTTACAAAGAATTTATATCAACCTAAATTTCTGAATAAACCGGAATCGCATTATGTTTTTGTGGGACGTGTGGTTTCCGTTGTGATGATCGCTGGTGCGATTGCGCTTAGTTTGTATTTTAAAAACGTACTTAGTTTGATCAAATATATCTGGCAGTTGCCTATTATTTTTGGCGCGGTGTTTTGGTTGAGTATTTTATGGCGCCGGCTAACGAAAGCCGCGGCGCTCACTGCGGCAATCTATTCCGGGATAATGATTATCGTCCTGCCGAATCTGTTACCCCAGTTCGATGCGATCTCCGAAAATGAACATTTACTGAAATACACCAATGAGCGAATCATCATTGTAAATGATGGCGCCACTGAACAGGATGTGCAATCAGGACTGGCGGATGAAATCGGTGACGTGATTCGGAAAGAACATACCGTTCTGCCTGTCCCGGTGCTTTTTGATGATATTATCCGGGACAAGACAGATCAGGGCATGCAGTTGAAGGGCTCCGGCAAAATATCGCCCAATTTGCTGATACTTCATCTGTTCGGCGTCGATTTACGCGGGTTTTCCAAATCCGGATTGATGACTATTTCCTACATAATTGATATTCTGGCGCCATTTATTTTAATGTTCCTGGTAAGCTGGTTCACGACGCCTGTGAGCGCCAGCATTTTAAACAGTTTCTATGCCCGCTTTCACACGCCGGTTAATGCCGATTTGGAGCAGGATAAAAAGGAAATTGAACGCTCTTTGCAGGACACGAGTCGATTTGATGATCGAAAATTATTTCCTAACAGCAATTGGGAATTGATGAAGCCAACGCCGGTGGTATTCTGGGGATTCTGGGCATGCGCCGGAATTGCTGTTCTGGTTCTGGCATTTGCGTTTTTGATCTCGAATATTCGGGTACCATGAAATTAAATTAGAAGCTTGGATTTAAAACGATGCGAATCAAAAAATTGTTATACAAGTTCCTTCTTTCACTGTGTTGCCTGCTGGTATTTTTTGCCGGTTGTGCACATAATGAAAGCAGCCGCGATCGCCTGTTCGACGTTCTGAAGATTGATCCGGACAGTGACCGCATGCCGCTGGGCGGCATTTCCGAATGGATGACGTGGTACGTCGCGTACGACATCGAGCCGCCGGCAGATTCAAAAAAATTAATCGAACAGACCATTGATATTCATCGCGAGCGTGGTATTGATTTTATCATCTGGAATTGCGGCAGATCGACAGTGGCGTATCAGTCTGATCTGGCGAATACAACGCGCTATTGTGAGCTGGGAGCCATGATCGGCGATAAAGATTGGTCTTTTGTAGCGCGGGTATTGGATGCCTGCTGCCCTTTGAAAGTCGCAGTAAATTATTGTGAGGAAAAAGAGATTCCAGTTTTAGGGCGACTGGCAATGAATCGCCATTATGGGAAAAAGATCCACGCCGGATTCATCAGCCGGTTTGCAACAGAGCATCCCGAATATTGGGAAGTTGCCAAAACCGGTGTACCGATGAAGGATAAGCTATGTTATGCCATCGAGGAAGTCCGCCAGGAACGCCTGGATATTCTGCTGGAAATACAACGCGTGGGTGTAGATGCGCTGGTACTGGATTATTGCCGGCAAATGCCCATTCTGGCGTATCACGATTCGCTGGTAATTCCGTACATAAACAAAACCGGTCTTGATCCGAGAAAAATTGAATCGACGAATAAAGAAGATTATCGCGACTGGTTTCAGTATCGCGCCGATGTGTTGACTTCTTTCATGAAGGAATTACGAAATCAGGTTCAGGAGCAGGAGGAAATGATCGGAAAACCATGCCCGATCATCGCGAGAATTCCGGACAGCGCAGAGTGGCTGCTGTTAGCTTATGGCATCGATCTGGAGCGCTGGATGCGCGACGATTTGATCGATGGTACGATGTTGAGTCCGTTTCCGATAACAGAAGAAGATCCGGAACTGCATACCGGGTATCATGTGCAATTGGCACATCGATTTGGTAAATTGTGTATGGGCGGCATTGGCAGTAAAAATCTGAAAGTAAGCGGTGAGTTTGAAAATACCGGTTATTACGATCCGCAGCCGGTTTATGAATTGGTGAACAGCCAGTATCAGGCCGGCGTCGATGCGATGACGATTTATCAAACGGACACGCTGCTTCGTTTGGCATATTTGAACGACTTGCTGGAGAATATCAGCGATCCGCAGCAGGTAAGTCATTTCGCCAAAACACTGCCCGAACCATTGTTCCCGGATCATTACCCGATCGGACTGGATTGGCACACAAAACTGCCGAATTTTCAACACGGACTTTCGATTAAAGAATACAGGCATCGGGCACTTTAGGGAATTAATATCAGTCAATATAAATTAGAGGATGCATCATGAAATTCAATCAATTGGAAATATCTGAAAAAGACGATCTCGTTTTCGGTTCCGCTGCCAAGCCCGTTAAAACCCGCCGGGGACTGGTTATCGGAGGAGGGACTGTTTTTGCCGAATTAAATTTTACGCTGCCACCGATGCATGTTGATGATTCAACCTTTCCGGAAGTACGAAATCAATACGAGCAGATTGTAACGGAGGCGATTGAACGGGCGATTCAACTCGAATCAAAGGGGATAATTCTGGAATTCGAAACTCTGCTGGAAATGACGCAAAATCCGCAATATGGAATCGAACTCGTTAAAATAATGAATGATATATGTGAAGATTATTATCAAACAAAAGGATTCAAAAGTGAAATACGGCTCACACCAAATGATTTAAGAGATTTTGAAAGACCTCCGCAGACGAGGGGGAGCAAGTACATGGAACCGATGCTGGAGCTATTCGAAAAAGGCGCGGAAAACGGTGGTGATTTGCTCTCTATTGAAAGCACTGGTGGTAAAGAGATTTTCGATGATGCCATTATGATGTGTGAAATTCAAAAGATTGTATTTTCCCTGATCGTGTTAGGTGTGCGCGATATGAAATTTATATGGAAAAACATTGTTGCGATTGCAAATAAAACCGGAGCAATCCCAGGAGGTGATACTGCCTGCGGTTTTGGCAATACTGCTATGGTGCTTGCGGAGAAAAAATACATACCTAAAATTGTCGCGGCATTCGTGAGAATATTGACCGTCGTTCGAACACTGGTGGCAATTGAGGAGGGCGCTACCGGACCGGATAAAGATTGCGGATATGAGGGTCCGTTTCTGAAAACGATTACTGGTATCCCGATTTCCATGGAAGGAAAAACAGCCGCGTGCGCGCATCTGAGTCCACTTGGAAATGTTGCCATGGCATGTGCCGATCTGTGGAGCAATGAATCTGTTCAAAACATCAAGTTATTGGGAGGAGCTGCTCCGACCGTATATCTGGAACAACTGGAATACGATGTTCGGCTTTTAAACCAGGCAATTAAAACTGGCAAAAGTTGTGTCTTGCAATTGCAAAAGCTTCTCGTGGATTCAGATATATATTTTGATCCACAGGCATATATTCTGGCGCCGGAAGCGGTGATCGAGATTTCCAGGGAAATTGTAAAAGGAAATTCATATCTCGAAGCTGCTATTTTAGGATGTTTAAAAGGACTCGAACTCATTGAGCAAGCAATCAAGCAAGGACAGTTAAAAGTAGAGGAGAGAGAAAAAGTGTGGGTTGATAGAATCAGAGACGAATTGTCTTCTATTCCGGTGAATGAAGATGATTTTATCGATCGCATTATTCCGACACTGGATGCCACAAAATGGAATCCGGCTGAATATGGATTATAACTGTTCTTATTTTGTGAACGAACTGATTTTTAAGGAGACATCAAATGGTTTCGATGGAAGAGTTAATAAACAATGTTGTTAATGGTAAGGCGCCTGAAACAGAGAATATTACCCAAAGCGCTATTGACGATGGAGTTTCGCCGGAAAAGATATTGACGGAGGGTTTAATCACCGCAATGGAAATTGTGGGAGACAAATTCAAAAAAAATGAATTCTATGTACCGGACATGTTAATTGCTGCCAGAGCTATGAAAGCCGGATTAAAAATATTACAGCCGCATCTCACGGCAACAGGGGTGAAGCCGATCGGTACTTTTGTAATCGGCACTGTAAAAGGAGATTTACACGACATTGGTAAAAATCTGGTTGCGATGATGATGGAAGGAGCCGGTTTTAAAGTCATCGATCTTGGGGTGGATGTTACTCCTGAGAAATTTGTTGCAGCGGTTGATGAGCATCAGCCGCAAATAATCGGCATGTCGGCGCTATTAACAACAACGATGGTGAATATGAAAAAAGTCATTGAAGCGCTTGAGTCCGACGGTAAACGCAACTCTGTAAAAATAATTGTCGGTGGTGCACCCCTGTCGCGAAATTATGCCGAAGATATCGGTGCGGATGGATATGTGGACGATGCTGCCGGCGCTCCCGAATTATCTAAAAATTTAATTGACAATGAGAATTAAAAACAGGGAGAATTCAGATTTGGTAGATAACTTCCGCCATATAAAACTTTTTACAATCATGGCGATTGCCTTGTTCATTGTGTCAGGAAGTATTCCTGAAATTCAGAGCTGCCGGGCGGCGGATACTCCTTTTCACGAGTATGAAAAAATCGTATTCGGCTGCTACACCTCAAGTCTTGAAGAATTTGAAGAATTTGCTACCCGGGCAAAAGAACTCGGTGCAACGCATATTACGATCACTGCGGAAGATTTGCCACTTGCTTACTGGGAGTTAAAGCCGCCGGATGATCCGTATCCGGCATGGGTGATTACCAATCCGGGGATTTTGAAAATACTTCCGCCGGAAGAGCTGCAGCCGTATATTCCGAAGCAACATGGCGAGCAGGTGATGCAAATCCTGGAGCGCCGTTGCCGGATTTTACGCAAATTAGGTTTGAAAGCAGCGTTTCACACCTTCGAGCCGCAAATGCTGCCGGAGCAGGTATTCCGCGATCATCCGGCATGGCGTGGTCCGCAGGTCGATAATCCCATGCGCTCCCGGGTGGATCGGTTTGCGCCATCGATGTCGCACCCCGAAGTGCTGGACAGGTATCGTCGCTCCATTCAGGAATTGATTCGACGATGTCCGGAAATTGATATTCTGCAAATGCGCACCAACGATTCCGGCGCTGGCATCGAATGGAGCGACGCGCTTTATGCCGGTCCCAATGGAAATGCAGCATATTCCTCTCTGAAAATGGAGGAGCGCATATCCCGGTTTCTGTCCACACTTAAGAATGCCGCCATATCTGTCGGAGGGAATCTGGATGTGCATATTTACAATACCAAAGAAAAACGGGAAGATGTCATCGCAACGCAGCTTGATTCCGGTATGGCAATCGATAACAGCGAGGGACCGGACGCGACCGATTTCAAATATGAAGTGGGCTCGCTGCTTTATTACAGGCGCGCTTTTGCGCCAGTGCCTGGCATCCCGCGACCGGTGAGTATTTTGGAAGACCTGGAAAAAGCACGCAGCAGAAAAGCGACGCGGTTGTTTGTTTCAATTCCGGATCGGTTCAATTGGGAGCTGTATTTACGTCTTTATGATTTATTTCTGGAAAATCCAACGCGATCACCGGCGTCTCGTTTGGAATTACTCAGTCAGTTGGCTGAAAGCGATGTCGGTTCAGAAAGCGGCGATGATTTAGTGCAGGCCTGGCTCAGCCTTCACGAGGTGGTAAAGTTGACAAAATTGATCAGCGGCGGCGGTACTGTATTCATTTTGGGGTGCGTGCACCAGCGATGGCTCACCCGACCGTTTGTGCCGTTTCCGGATTCGTTAACACCGGATGAAAAAAATTATTACCGTAAATTTCAATTTCAGGCGAGGAGCGAAGTTCATGCCAATGATTTGCTCGATTTACAGGGCAGCCGCCTGGTAAATGGCTTCGGTGGATATCGGGTGTTGAACCGAATCCTGTATCAAATTCGTTCAGAAGTCCGTTCGGCGCGCCGGCATGTTCAAAAAATTGTTACAAGACTCTCAGGAACTTCGGCGGAAAAATATGCGCTACTGGATAAACGTCTCAATGTTTTTCAATGCCTGGTGAAAAATGTGGAACATGCAGTTCACTATCAGGTTGTCCTGGACCGGGTAAACGCCATCGGAACGCCACGGGAACCAAATCCGCCGTATCCGTTTTTAAAGCCGGCTGATTTCTGGAGCAGGCAGGAATTGATGCGCATCGCCAGGGCGGAAATTGATAATACCGTTGCCTTAATAGAATTGTTAAAAACTGAGAATGATTCGCGCCTTATCGACCATGCAGAGACCGCAGAAAAAGAGTACCACCGGTTATTAGTGGCGAATCTCATCAATCAATTGACTCAAAAAATAAATGTGATGCGAGATCACTGGCAGGATTATAAAAAAATTGTATCCATTCAATAATTGATGATGTGCATCAAAGCTTTCGGATTCTCTTTAAATTTATTGATTAAG
>CAZCJL010000052.1:0-47503 GCA_964498785.1 uncultured Cytophagia bacterium
TACAAAAAAATACAATTGCCACTTGCTACCGGACATTTTTTGTAAAATGTCATTCCGGGCTTGTCCCGGAATCTCCTAATTATTAAAAATTTAGGGGATTCCTGCATCCGCAGGAATGACAGCTCTACGCTGAATAGTAACGATATATCAAATAATTAATTAGAGTCCGGATGAAGCCACTTTTCTGATTTTCTTCTTGAAGATTTTAAAAAAAATGACTATATTTATAGCTGATTGTTTTCGATATCTTACAATTTTAAAAATAATAATTAACACGGATATATCAGCCATTAACTAAAAACTGTGATCGAGGTAATTATGAATCATGACAAAAAAACTCAGAATCTTGTAATTAATACAATCCGAACACTTTCTATGGATGCGATTCAGAAAGCGAATTCCGGACATCCGGGATCGGCCATGAGTTTAGCGCCTGTAGCTTTCACCCTGTTTGATGAATTTATGCATTATAATCCCGCAAAACCGTTATGGCCCAATCGTGATCGTTTTGTATTATCTGCAGGTCATGTCTCAATGTTGCAGTATGCAGTGCTGCATCTTACAGGTTACGATATTAAAAAAAAGGATATCGAAAATTTTAGACAGCTCAATAGTATCTGCGCCGGTCATCCGGAATATGGCCGGGCGCCTGGTATAGAATGTACCACAGGGCCATTGGGGCAGGGCGCCGCAACCAGTGTCGGGTTTGCGATTGCGGAAAGGTGGTTGGCACATTATTTTAATAAACCAGGCCATGAAATTATCAATTATAAAACATTCGTTGTTACCGGAGATGGTTGTATGATGGAAGGGATCACCAGCGAAGCCGCCTCACTTGCCGGTCATTTGGGGTTGAATAAGCTTGTTTGGATTTATGACAGTAACAATATCACAATTGAAGGAAAGACGGATCTTGCTTTTAGCGAAGACGTTGCTCTCAGATTTAAGGCTTACAACTGGGCAGTACAAAACGTTGAGGATGCAAACGATTTGGATTTACTTAAAACTGCGATTAAAACTGCGACTGATGAGCAAGAAAAGCCATCGTTAGTTATTGTTAAAAGTCATATTGCGTATGGAAGTCCGAACAAACAGGATAGCGCTGCCGCACATGGTGCACCTCTTGGCGAAGATGAAGTAAAAGCAACAAAGAAATTTTACGGATGGGATTCTGAAGAGAATTTTTACATTCCCGAAGAAGTAAAAAATTATCGCGAACAGATAATCTCAAAAGGGAAAACAACCGAGGCCGAATGGCAAAAATTATTTGACGTTTATGCAACAAAATATCCTGATTTGGCAAAAGAATTTGACATGATTCAAAAAGGGGAGTTGCCACTACAATGGGAGAAAAGTTTACCAGAATTTCCTGGTGATGAAAAGGGAGTTGCCAGCAGAGCTGCGAATGGTAAGGTAATAAATGCAATTACTGCGAAAATACCATGGCTTATTGGAGGTTCGGCTGATCTTGCTCCATCAACGAAAACATTAATTAATGATTCTAATTCTTTCTCAAGAACAGTTCAGAATGGACGCAATTTTCATTTTGGCGTCCGTGAACATGCTATGGGTGCTGTTGTTAATGGATTAGTATTAAGTAAGTTAAGAGCTTATGGATCAACATTTCTTGTTTTTTCCGATTACATGCGTCCATCGATACGGATGGCTGCGATAATGAAAATTCCTGCACTATTCATTTTTACGCACGATAGCATTGGAGTTGGTGAAGATGGCCCGACGCATCAACCGGTTGAGCACATCGCTTCATTACGAGCCTTGCCAAACATTGATGTGATTCGCCCCGCTGACGCAAATGAGTGTTCAGCCTTGTGGAAATACATTCTTTCGATCACAGATCGTCCTGTTGCATTGGCGCTAAGTCGGCAAAATTTGCCTACTCTGGACCGAAAAAAGTATGCTTCAGCAGATGAAGCATTAAAAGGTGGTTATATTCTTGCTGATAGTAATGGCCAGCCGGATATCATTCTCCTTGGAACCGGATCGGAAATTCAGTTGTGCATCGCGGCGTATGAAAAATTAAAAAACCAGGGTATTAACGCTCGTGTTGTGAGTATGCCCTGCTGGACGTTATTTGATCGGCAGTCTGCGGATTATAAAGAGTCAGTTCTGCCAAAGGCCGTAACCGCGCGCATTGCAGTGGAAGCAGGCGTTACAATGGGGTGGACCGATTATACAGGAAGCAAAGATGCTGTCATCGGTATTGATAATTTTGGAACCTCGGCGCCGCTAAAAGAGGTTATGAAAGAATATGGCTTTACTGTTGATGAAGTGGTAAACGCGGCTAAAAAACGAATTAATGAACAAAACTAAGTGTATCGTCGAATAAGATTGAATTTTATAGGAGAGAACTGCATGGCCAGAGAACACGTTAATAAATATAAAAATTATATCGCCAATCTCGGTAAATTTCAGGCAAACATCGATGAAGCGATCGCTCGGTTTTGGGAACAGCACATTATGGCGCGTATTTGGAAACATGATCATACCGTATGGAAACCTGATCCCGCGGAAATCACAAATCGATTGGGATGGCTCCATAGCCCGGAAACCACAATGAATGCTTTCGACGAAATTAATGAATTTATGACAGATGTAAAAAATAGTGGATTTACCAATGCTCTCCTGTTGGGAATGGGTGGCTCCAGTCTAGCGCCAGAGGTCTTTCAGCTAATTTTTGGCGTTAACAAAAATGGTTTTTTAGATTTAATGATTTTAGACAGTACTGATCCGGCTGCTGTGCTTGAGTATAAAAATCAATTCGATCCAACGAAAACATTATACATCGTGTCAACGAAATCCGGTGGCACTGTTGAAACACTTTCATTTATGAAATTTTTCTATAATTATGTGCAGAGTGAGCTGGGAGCAGATACGGTTGGGGAGCACTTTGTCGCAATTACGGATCCCGGAAGTGGGTTGGAAAAAATAGCAAAAAAGCTGAAATTCAGGAAAATATTTCTTAATGATCCAAATATAGGAGGGCGTTTTTCTGCGTTGTCATTTTTTGGAACAGTACCGGCCGCTCTGGTCGGAGTTGATTTGAAGCAACTGCTCAGTCGAACAAAAATAATGATAGATTCCTGCTCCGATTCTAAAGTTGATACCTGTTCTCATCTGGGAATTGTTATCGGTGAAATGGCAAAAATCGGCAAAGACAAATTAACTATAATACTTTCAAAGTCTTTTGCACCATTTGGCGCATGGGCCGAACAATTGATTGCCGAAAGCACCGGAAAAGAAGGCAAGGGGATTTTGCCTGTTACTGGCGAAGAAATTGTTGATCCCGGATATTATGCGGATGACAGATTATTTATCTATTTGAAAATGAAAGATGAGAATGAACACGATAAAAATGTTGCTTCTTTTAAAAGTGCTGGTCACCCGGTTGTTGAAATGACGCTGAATGATGTTTATGATCTTGGCGCTGAGTTCTTCCGTTGGGAAATAGCGACCGCTGTTGCAGGCTGGAGTTTAAACATAAATCCATTTGATCAGCCGAATGTGGAGTCAGCAAAAGTACGCGCCCGTGAAATGATGAACTTGTATCGAAAGCAAGGAAAATTGCCAGACGATGAACCTGCGCTGCAAGAGAAAGGTATCAAATACTATGGAGAAACAAAAGCTGAAAACGTTGGTCAGGCATTTCGCATTTTCTTGTCAAAAGCCAAACCCGGGAAGAGTTATATCGCATTACAGGCCTATCTAAAACCTTCGGAAGAAATGAATGATGCGTTGCATCAATTACGAACCATTATTCAAAAGGAATTGCATGTCACAACGACTCTCGGATATGGCCCCCGATTTCTTCATTCAACGGGGCAGCTTCACAAAGGAGATGCCGGAAATGGATTATTTATACAACTTACAGCAGATATGCCCCTGGATGCTGCTATTCCTGATGAACCCGGAGAGGAAGCATCGTCAATTTCGTTTGGAATTTTGAAAACTGCCCAGTTTCTGGGCGACCGCCAGGCATTGCTTGATAATAACAGGCAGGTTATTCGGATTGATCTGGGGCGCGATCCGTTTACATCTATTAAGCGGATTACTGAAATTTTGTGATTGAGGTGAGTATAATGATAATAATTGAACCAGCGATTGTTGCGGCGGATTTATCACGACTGGGCGTCCAGGCAGTGGAGGCCGAAGCGGCGGGCGTTGAATCGCTGCAGGTAGATGTGATGGATGGTCATTTTTTACCGAATATCACTGTCGGTCCGGGAACCGTAAAAGCATTGCGAAAACTAATTCATTTAAAATTAAATGTCCATTTAATGGTAAATCAACCGGAGCGCTTTATTCAAAAATTTATTGATTCCGGTGCAGATTGTATCAGTATTCATTTTGAATCATGTCATCGAATTCAAGAAACCATTACGCAAATTAGAAAACAGGGCGTGTTAGCAGGTATTGCATCGATGCCAGAAACATCGGTTGACAGTATCCGGCACCTTTTCGGCATGGTTGATTATGTTCAAATATTGACCGCCAATCCGGTTGTCGAGGAAAGTGTGCGGTTTATCGATACGCAGTTGGAGAAGATCCGATATTTGAAAAGAATTATCGATGAAAATAAATTCGAAATAAAAATAGGAGCTGATGGCGGAATTGATGCTCAATCAGCTCCTGAAGTTGTAAAAGCCGGCGCTGATATACTTGTGATTGGTAGAAGTATTTATCAACAACCCGGCCCTGTTTCGAAAAATATTAATAAAATAAATGACGCAATTGAAAAAGCGATTAAATAGTACTTACGGCATATCAGTTAGTTTTAGCTCAACCAGGACTTTAATAGTGCTGTCTGGCATTACTAATTTTGATAACATTTGCGCCGGCGGCATATCAATGTCTGTGATTGTTGAATCATTATTCATCGGATCTGTATGCCATTTTTTAATTTGATAAGCCCATCGATACGCCTCGATTTTAGCGGCCTTTTCTGCATAATTTAATGCAAGAGATGGCGTGCGCGCATTTTCAGGCGGAACTCCTTCTCCAAAGGCTAATATTCTGTCATGCAACTGATCATAACCAGCCTTAACGAGTTGTCTTCGTGCTTCAATATCATTTGGCTGTTCTTTGAGTGCAATTAATTTTTCTTCGAAAACATACATCAGTGAATCATAATTCATTTCAATTTCATATAACTGACTTTCGTTTTCTCCGGCAATGGAATGTTCCACTTCGTTTTCAGCTTGCGTCTGTTGTTTCTCTTTTTTATCCTTTGAGCAACTAATGAAGCTTATGAGAACAATGAGATGAAAAATAAGAAATAATGTTCCTGTTTTACGCCACATGATAACTCCTTTTTTAAAACAGATAAAAAAGAAATACTGCCGCCAAATTGGCAGTGTACGATTTATTTTATGTTCCCATTTCCCATGATGCGAGATATTTTTTCTGTTCTTCAGTTAGCTCGTCAATTGTAACATTCATGGATTTTAATTTAAGCTTTGCAACCCATTCTTCAATTTCTCTGGAAACATTGTAGACACGATTCGATAATTTACCGGCATTTTGAATGACGTATTCTGTTGCCAGCGCTTGCGTTGAAAAACTCATATCCATAACCGATGCCGGATGCCCTTCTGCTGCCGCCAGATTAATCAATCGGCCATCGGCAAGTAAGTTAATTCGCCGACCGTCTTCTAATACATATTGATCAACAAATTGCCGAACATTTTTTCGACACTCTTTTGACATTTCTTTTAATGCAGGAATATCAATTTCCACATTAAAATGGCCAGAGTTAGCGACGATGGCTCCATCGCGCATTAATTTAAAATGCTCGGCGCGGATCACGTTAATATCACCGGTTAACGTACAAAACAGATCGGCAATTGGTGCAGCTTTTTCCATTTTCATAACCATGAAACCATCCATGGCAGCTTCCAAAGCACGGATTGGTTCGACTTCGGTAACAATGACATTTGCGCCCATTCCTTTACAGCGCATCGCAAAGCCTCGACCACACCAGCCATAACCTGCCACAACAACCGTTTTACCGGCCAGTAAAATATCGGTTGCCCTGATAATGCCATCTACAGTGGATTGACCTGTACCATATCGATTATCAAATAAATTTTTTGTGGTTGCATCGTTGACTGCAATAACCGGAAATTTTAGCGCGCCGTCTTTTTCCATTGCTCGTAATCGAATCACTCCTGTAGTTGTTTCTTCCATGCTTCCCAACATTTGTTTTACGAGTTCCGGATAATCAAAATGGATTGTGGATACCAGGTCTGCGCCATCGTCCATTGTTATTTGCGGATTATGTTCGATAGCTGCATTTATATGTTTATAATAAGTTTCATTATCTTCGCCTTTAATCGCAAAAACCGGTATTTCATAATCTTTCACCAGGGAAGCAGTTACATCGTCTTGAGTGGAGAGTGGATTTGATGCGCAACAGACTAAATCGGCGCCGCCGGCTTTTAATGTTCGAGCCAGATTTGCTGTTTCCGCGGTAATATGCAAACAGGCGGACATTTTTATATCTTTCAGTGGTTTTTCTTTTTCAAATCGTTCACGAACCAGTTTTAACACTGGCATGTCGTTATCAGCCCATTCAATTCTCCGTTTGCCTTCCGGTGCTAATTCTAAGTTTGCAATATCGTATTTCACAATTCCTCCTGCATACGTTTCATTATTTCGTAAATTATATTTATTTTCAAGAAACTCTCATCTTCATTTTGTATAAAAAGATTACATTGAAGAAGCAGAGTCATAACTAAAATAATTATTATCCAGCAAGCAAATCGACCATATTGGTATTTTCCCAGGTAAAACTCGCTTCGGACCGGCCGAAATGACCATAAGATGCAGTCTTTTTGTAAATTGGTCGACGCAAGTTCAAATTTTCAATCATTCCCCGTGGGGTAAGATCAAAATGTTTGCGGATTAATTTTTCAATCTCAGGTTCCGGCATTTTGGACGTGCCATTTGTATCGACTAAAATTGAAACAGGTTCTGCAACGCCGATCGCATACGCTAATTGAACAGTACATTGTTTCGCTAATTTCGAAGCGACAACATTTTTGGCAACCCATCGTGCGGCGTAAGAAGCAGAACGGTCGACTTTGGTAGGATCTTTCCCGGAAAAACAGCCTCCGCCATGCGAGGCAAATCCACCATACGTATCAACAATGATTTTTCTGCCGGTTAAGCCTGTATCGCCATGCGGGCCTCCAATAACGAAACGACCTGTCGGATTGATATGATAGGTGATTTCATGATCATTTACCAGTTCTGGCGGTAATACTGGTTTTATGACATATTTAATGATATCCTGCTGGAGTTGTAATAATTTCACATCAGGATTATGTTGGGCAGCAATAACGACTGTGTGTACTCGTTTGGGCTTGCCGTCTTCATATTCTATCGATACCTGAGATTTTCCATCGGGTCTCAGATAGGGTAAAATATTTTTCTTTCTGATTTCGGAAAGACGTTTGGTTAATTTATGAGCTAATTGAATTGGTAACGGCATCAATTCTTCGGTTTCATCGATTGCAAAGCCAAACATTAAGCCCTGGTCACCGGCGCCATCTCGGTCGACGCCCATCGCGATATCAGTCGATTGATGGTCGATCGTTGATAAGATGCCACACGTTTCACTATCAAAACCAAAACTCGCATCAATATAGCCAATTTCTTGAACAACATTGCGAACGATTGTCGGTATATCGACATAAGTCGTTGTGGTGATTTCTCCACCGATTAATGCTAAACCGGTAGTTACAAAAGTTTCGCATGCAACACGACCATTCGGATCGTCTTTTAAGACAGCATCTAAAACCGCATCTGAAATCTGATCGGCCATTTTGTCCGGATGTCCTTCTGTTACACTTTCAGAAGTAAATAGGTAGGACTTCATAAGTCACCTCCCATGTAGTATTCGAGTTGTACCTGATTAATATGTATTATTATTTATAGAAAATCACTGTAATTTTTTTTCATGATTTTAAACATAAAATTTTCAACGCTTTTTGAAGAAGATAACTGTAACACCTTCTCTGCTAATTTCTCGGCCTCCTTAAATGTTGTAGAACGTATGATTGTTTTTATTTCAGGCAGGACAGAGGGAGAAACACTGAGTTCATCTAATCCGATACCCAGCAAAATCAAGGTTGCAAGTGGTGAGCCGGCCATTTCACCACACATACCAACCCACACGCCCTGTTTATGTCCGGCCTGCACAACATCTCTTATTATCCTGAGGACAGAAAGTGGCAAGTTTTTATAGAGATAGGAAATATGTTCATTCCCCCGATCGACAGCTAAGGTATATTGAATAAGGTCATTGGTACCGATGCTAAGAAAATCTACTTCTTTTGCAATCAAGTCAGCAATAATTGCCGCGGACGGCACTTCAATCATAACGCCAAGATCAATATTTTCATCGAACGAAATACGTTCATTTATTAATTCATTTTGAACTTCTGCAATAATTTTTTTTGTTTCAAACACTTCGTCAATACAACAAATCATCGGAATTAATATTTTAATATTTCCGATGGTGCTGGCGCGCAAGATAGCTCGCAATTGGGTTTTGAAGATGTCTTTTTGTTCGAGACAGAATCGGATAGCACGAAGCCCTAAAAACGGATTTTCTTCATGGGGAATATGAATGCAAAGTGGTTGTTTGTCTCCGCCGATATCCAGCGTTCGGATGATGACCGGATTGGGGTGTACTTGTTTTGCTACCTGATAATATTCTTTATACAAATCTTCCTCTGACGGAAGGTCGTTTCGCATCAAATATAAATATTCGGTTCGATATAGCCCGATTCCTTTTGCGCCAAAGGTTTTAACCGAATCTACTTCATCAGGGAATTCAAGGTTGGCTGATAGTTCAATATCTTTGCCATCCCGTGTGCGACAGGGGAGGTCGCGAATTTGCTCAAATCTTTTGGTGAAATTGAGGTACTTTCCCTGATCTTTGCGATAGTTTTCCAGCGTTTCGGTAGATGGATTAATAATTACCTCTCCCTTTTTACCATCAACGATGATACGGTCGCCGGTTTTAATCTGATTGCTAAGGTTCATTAATCCGACTACTGCCGGAATTTGCAACGACCGAGCCATAATTGCCGCATGAGATGTTTTGCCGCCAAGGTCAGTGACAAATGCCAGCACCAGACGTTTGTTTAATTGGACTGTTTCCAGTGGTGTTAATTCGCGCGCAAAGATAATGGATTTTTCTGTGATACTGTTGATAAATGATTCTTTTTTTCCTTGAATATTTCGAATCACCCGTCTCTTTACATCTCGAATGTCGGCAACACGTCCCATGAAGTATTCATCATCAGTCGATTCCAGTAAATTTTGGAATTTCATTAATACAGAGTTGTAAACAAAGTCCGCATTTATTCTCTCTTTGGTAATTCGCTCAATGGTCTCATCGATAATAAGGCTATCTTCCAGAAGCATCTTGTAAACATTGAACAGCTTTTCACCATCTTCACCAATTTTAATGCTCGCTTTTCGATGAATTTTTCCGAGTTCATTTTTGGTTTTTGCAATTGCGTTTTTAAATTTATCGATTTCTTTATCAACCGCAGATTGTCTGATTTCATATTGCTCAACCTTTATAATATCACCAGAAAGAACGAACGCTTTACCAATTGCAATCCCCGGTGATGCCGCAATACCTTCAAATAGTTGTGCTTCTTTCGTTGAATCCATTTATTCCTCATTAAATTTTAAATTTACCAATTCAACCAGTGCGTTCACTGCATGTTCTTCATCGTCTCCATTTGCCACGATGCGAAGCACACTACCCATTTCTGCTGCCAAAGTCATTACACCCATGATGCTTTTACCGTTAACTTCCCGATCATTTTTTGAAACAATGACATCTGATTTGTATTGAGCAGCAATTTTTACAAATTCGGCTGCTGGTCTTGCATGAAGACCTAATTTATTTTGAATTTTTACTTTTGCTTCTTTCATCTTTATTTGTTATAGCATTAATCCTATCAATATTGAAATGCTGATCATAATGGCAATATTCATAATCATGGAGAGTTTTTTACCATAGGTTAATCCGGCAGAAAGAAAGACCATTGGAATATAAACGAAAACCCCTGTTTTACCGTGCCCTTCTGTATAAATCCAGTATCCGGCGACAACCGTTAAAAAGCCTAAAAAAATACTCATTATCAAATTTAAACGGCTAAAGTATTTACGGGTTCCGCTAATTGAGAGATCGCGTATAATATCGAATCCTTTAAAATATCCTTTAAAAATACCGTCTATTCGGAAATAGATATGTGGGATATTAAATATTACCAGGAAAATAATGACACCGATGAAACCGAACATCAACGACATAATAACGCCGATGATTGCTGAAAACGGTTTCACAAACTGCCAGAACAGAGCATCACCAATAGCGCCGAGTGGTCCGCAAATTCGTTCTTTAAAAATAGTAATCGGGCGCTTGTCATCCCATTTTTGAAATATTGCCTGTTCTTCAAGTCGGGTGAGCGCACCCAGTGCATAAGACGCCATGTAAGGATGCGCGTTAAAAAAATCAAGATGTCGATAAAGAAAATTTCGGAGTTCAGTTTCATCCTGGCATATCCGGCGTGCAACCGGGATCATGCAAAAACATAACCCCAGACCAAGCATCCGTTCGTAATTCCATGTACCTTGAATGTAAAAGGTCCGAAAAAGAATTTTTATAAGATCTCGTTTTCTGATTCGGTTCATATATTTATACTTGTATGAGTAATAATAACGCCTATTTAAAAAATTAACAGAACAAGCAGCGATAGAATAATTCCAATAAAAAAATATGGCACATTTCTTTGTCTCAAAAACATACTTAACATTGTACCTACGCCCAGTGCAAGCATTCCGATTTTGCTATATTCAAACGGTTTGTCAAAAAATGAGGGTATAAACGCCGTCATTCGTCCCAGAAAAATAGCACCAATAGAAAATGAAATTGCGAGAAGCGAGAATCCTATTAAAAATGCGTGGCTTACACCGCCGATATGTAAAAGGCTAATTTGTTTCGTGTTTACATTGTGCGCAGCGCTATCCGCCCGATAAACAAAAAACACATTTCTTTTCCGCATCGAGTTAACAAATTTTCCGCCGCTCCAACCGACCAGGGTTCCCCACAATAATGCTATTACCAAAATGATGTTTTCGGTATTTACCTGATTTTCAAGTAAGTGGATTGCAAGGCCGGCTCCTGCGAGCGATCCGACGTTACCCTCGGACGTATGCGTTCCACCTGCCGGAATTTCAGCAAGCCACGGAAGTTGAAATAAAATCCCGACCAGAAAACCTATTCCAGGATTTCCCCAAAATACGCCGATCAGGGTACAAGAAACGAGTGGCTGGGAAAACATTAGTTGCCAGCCTGCTGCCGTGTCAATCGCGACAAATCCACCAAATATGCTTATGATTATAAGATCTGTTAAAAATTCCATTGTGTTCAATTCACCTTTCCAGGTAAACGCAAAACATCATATAGATGAATATAAATTATAACTAACTTCCAAGATAATAATATTTTATTTTATAATCAAGAAAAACTTTAAAATTATTACAATCTGAACGATTCCTCATAGAGGGCTATATTTAACGAATCGCACTTTCTTCAAACGTTAATGTATGATTTGTCGCGTTCAGAGTAACTTCTATCCCCAAAGGCAGTGTTGGTTTATCAGCCACATGGCCAATGGAAAATCCAAATACAACAGGTATGTCTAAATGCTTCAGCCGGTCAATGAACACTTCTTCCACGCTGAGTGTATTTGAAAACGCTGGTTTGTAATCACTCGGTCCGCATTTTCTACAGCGATCAATAACAATCCCCGCTGCATTATTAAATTTGCCAGCGAATGATAATTGTGTTAACATCCGGTCAATAGAATATGGTTCTTCTCCGACTTCCTCAATAAATAGTATTTTATCTGTGGTATCGAATTCATAGGGCGTCCCCAACAACGCAGTCATGAGCGTTAAATTGCCGCCAATTAATCGACCGCGTGCGACTCCGTCCTTGATCGTAAAAAAATGGGAAGTAGGGGAGAGTTCACTATTTGGTTTCGGATGTTTGATATCACCAATTGGTGTGGCGCTGCTGACAATTTTGTAAAAATATTCTTGTGTGTAATCCGTAAAACTGGAAATTGCCACCGGCCCGTGAAATGTGACCAAACCTGTTTTCGCGTGAATAGCAAGATGAAGCGAGGTAATATCACTATATCCCAACAAAATTTTTGGATTTTTTCGGATGAGGTCATAATCCAAATTCTCCAGCAGTCGCATGCTGCCATATCCGCCGCGTAATGCAATGATGGCTTTTACTTCACCATCCTGAAACATATCGTGCAGGTCGTTTAACCGTTCTTCATCGAGTCCGGCAAGATAACCGTATCGCCGCGAGATATTTTTCCCTAATTTTACCCGAAATCCCAGATTTGCGAGGGTTTCCTGTCCGTCACGAATGGTCTGTGGTTCAAAAATCCCGCTTGCCGGAGCGATCAGCCCAACGGTATCACCCTTTTTTAAAGCTTGCGGTTTAATGATTTTTAATGATTGATTTTTCCCGACTACTGTTCTCGGCGATAACGCAGCAGCAGTACTAATCGCAGACACTTCGCCAATGAAGCGTCGACGGGTTATTTTTGGCTTCATTTTTTATCCTGTCGTTATTTTTTAATTCTGAGAATTATTTCCAATTCTACTGATACATTTAATGGCAGCCCGGCAACGCCCACCGCGCTTCGTGCATGAATCCCCTGGTCTCCGAGCAATTCTCTTAAAAACTCGGAAGCGCCATTAATTACCGCAGGCTGTTGGCTAAAACCGGGAGCGCTATTTACAAATCCAACAACTTTTACAACCTGTTCGATTTTGTCCAGATCACGGACAACGCTTTTTGCCGCGCTAAGGGCATTTAACGCACAAATTTTCGCGGCCTGGTACGCGCTTTCAACGCTCACTTCCGCACCGACTTTGCCAATGTACTTTATCTCACCTTTAACTACAGGTATCTGGCCGGAGGTGAATACAAGATCACCGGATTGAATAGCAGGGATGTATGCTGCTACTGGTTTTGGTGTTTCGGGAAGTTCAATTCCCATCTCAGATAATTTTTTTTCGATTTTCATATCGTCCTCCAAATTTGGTTTAACGATAAGATAATAAAAAATAAATAAAAGTCAATTAGAAACATGAATGACTAGTTGAAATTTATATTGGATTAATATTTAATGAGTTATCATGGTTCGACTCCGTTCACCTGGGTGCAATTCCATTTTGTTGGTATTTTAAAATCCGAAACAATGTTCTCGTTCCAATGTTTTGTGTTGGAATGGATTTTAGGACGCTTTGCGTCCAGTAGTAAAAATACGACGCAAAGCGTTGATCAATACATGGGGCTGTATCAAAAGTCATTTTTTAACGTCATTCCTGCGAATGCAGGAATCCCCTAAATTTATAATAATCAGGAGATTCCGGGACAAGCCCGGAATGACATTTTACAAAAAAATCAAACTTATGATACAGCTCCGCGAGAAATTACCAACTTTTGGGAATTGCTCCCCGTTCACCGTGAAGAATGTATTTCAGCCTGAGCGGAGTCGAAGGTTTTTTGTTCAACTATCATTTGTTTTTAAACTCAATTTTTATTCACGAATACAATTAAGTTATTTTTTCTTTGCGGATCTGGAGTAAATATTTGTGAATATTTCAGGATGAAAGCAACGGGATAACTGCGGAAAGCAAATATTATTATTAATCGGAATACATCTGTTTTGAAGTAAGATCGGTTTATTGAACATTATAAATTCCAAGCCGAAGTCGATACGGATTGAATTTCATTTTGATCTTTCCGAGTTGCAATGTGATAATTTCCTTTTTTTCCAGTTCAATTTCAGCAGCAAAGCGATCGATAAGTTCTATTGTGCGCGCTGTGCCGTCGTACGCTACCTTGTCTGCTTTTTTTAGAAATAAAGTTTGCTGGAAAATCCTGATTTTGGAGATAAAATTCTGAATCGTTTGTTCCGAGAACTCGTTGAAGTGGCAATAGTTACCGCAGCCACTTGCAGCAAGCGCTTTACCGTTTAGTTCCTGTTCCAGGTCTCTCAATTTTGGAAATGCCAGGATCGGTTTTCGGAAACAAATAGCCTCTCCGATAACTTGATTGCCAGCAGTTGTTAGTAACGCTCCGGATGAGGCAAGCGAATTTAAAAATTTCTTTCGCTGAATTGAATGATAAAAAATGTGACGGTATTCTGGAAGCGGTCGATTGAGTTGATTCCAGTTTGAGAAAATTTCAAAAGAAATATGTTTAAATTTTCGGATGACAGGCAGGATAAATTCGATATAATGGGGTTCTTTCAAATAAACAGTGAAATGTGTGCCATGGCTGGTTTTTTTATGACGAATATTCTGCGGAATATATGGCCCGACAAAAACTGCTTTGGATTTATGGTGTACCGGAAAATGATGAAAAGCGCTGACAATAACGCGATCCGGTTTGCAGGAAAAAAGTCGAATAAACGTTTGTAATAACCGCAATTTAATATTTTTACGGAATGAGTGAAACGGCGGCAGTTGCGATTCAATTAAGTAATTTTGATGATTAATGACCATTGATGGAATTCCAAGGCGATTGGCAATTCTGGAGAGATACGGCTCGAAATCAGAGATAATAAAATCCGGATCAAATTTCTTGACTTCGCTAAGAATTGATTTATAGCGCTTGCCCGACTGTAACAGTATGCCCAGAAACTGTGAGAAATTACTAAGTGATGTGCGAAAGAGGCTTACCGCACCGTCTCTGTCATGTGAAAAACGAAATACGGGAACATTTCGATAGGGAATATTTTGCTCCTTGATGATAGACAAAGCATCGCCACCTGTGAAAATACAAACATCATATCCGCGTTGTTTTAGTTGCTCAATAATGTGCAAACTACGGGAGGCGTGTCCACGTCCTTCTCCCTGAATTCCGTACAATATGTTTTTAGAACTCACGATACCTCCTGCTTTTTATAATGTCCGATAGATCGCGAACGGTATAATTAAGTGCATTTGGGCGTTTAAAAACATTCTTGAAAAATTTACCTGGATTGTGTTGGACAAAATAAATAATGCTCGGATCGCGAAAACACTCGTCCTGACAATTTCGGCATGCTTGGTAGCTATCATCTTCTACAAGATGTTCGTTATTGATAACATCCACTTGCCTGTCACTGTAAAAATAGCATGGCCGAAGACTTGTCTGATCATCTCCTAAAAAGAAAATATCGCGTCCGGCAAAGCATGGAAAAATATCCGGTTGATGGTTCAATTCCTGAATCTGATTGTATAAAGATAAATATGGATTCACAATTTGAACATCTTTACGCCGGGCTTTAATTTCCAGGAGTTTGTTATAAACAGCCACTAAATCAGATTCGGCAAAACTGACTGAATCGGCTCCGATAGTCGCCAGATGAGCCGATTCAATATCAGGTTCAGGACGAAACATGGGGTATGAAAATACAAAACGATGGATTCCAAAATTCGATAAATAATAATCAATATGTTCTTCAATATCCGGTAACCCGTTTTTTTTAGGAATGACATGCGAAATAACAGTTTGGCCAAAAAAGTTGATGCGGTATTGTTTTAATAATTCGATGCTTCGCTCAAATTTATTCCGGATATGTATAAAACCCCGGTGTTCCAGATGAGCTTCTAACGGATACGAATCCAGTGAAAGCCAGAGGTAATCAACGTCAACATTGCTGAGAAATTTGGCTAACTCTTCATTGATAAGAGACCCGTTGGTTCCGGTGTTTACAGTAAAACCACTTTTTTTCGCAGCCCAAATAAATTCCTTTATCATCGGATGCATGAATGGTTCGCCACCAGTGATGTGAAATTTTCGAAATCCTTTCTTTTTCAATAAGTCAAATTTATCAATGAACTCCGGGACATTGAGTTGAAATGGGCGATATCCCTGTTTTAATTTCTTTTTATATTCATTTCGATTGTAACCACAAAAAGAACACGCGGCATTACATATATCTGTTATTTTGATGTTTAGCTGTTTGCCTGGGAACATGGTATTTTTCAATTCTCTAAAATTGATTCGCTAATGTCAATCAAATATTTTTCAAATATATTGTATGTGCTTTAAAAATATCAGTCAACTTTGTTAACAATCTGTTAATGTATGATTACAAAACGAACACAAGCTATCAGAAAGGTATTTTGTTGTTTATAAATTGGATTGATTTTGTGTTGTAGTTTTTGAAAAGGAAATTTTTTAACACGTGGAAACGCTAAAATCGACAGGAAATTTAATTGTAATAATTATAATACATCGCGTAACTCTATGTTATTACATTTCTGTTTTTAATAAAATTAACGAACGGATCACAGAGAAAAAAGATAACCTTAGAAATTGCGGTACCATAAATTTATCTACATTTATAGCGGAAAAGAATATTACCAACCGGCTTACAATGCTAAGCAAGCCGGTAATGTATGTTCCGGTTCATTTGGTAGGCAAGCACTTTATCAAAACAATTTTCATTCGCGCCGATGTATTCCGGTGGAATTACTCCTGTCTGTGTAAAATGACCTTGCAGAATTAGGCGAGCCACCGCGGTGCATGGATATCCGGTGGTACGCGCCATGGAGCTGGTTTTCGTTGCAGGATCGTATCGATCGAACAGATTGTACTCATAACTGGTATCTTTCCCGTTTTCTTTTCCTGTAATAGTTATTTTCATCACAGTAAATTCATACTCGTCTTTTTTGAGCTTCCAGTGTGGGAAAAGTAATTTTGTCGTAAAATCAATTGGCCGGACGGATGTTCCGTTTATATCAACAGGGTTTTCATTAAAAAAGCCAGTTTCACGGAGAACTCGCATAAGATTGATATGACCGGGGTAACGCAGAGTTTTTTCCTTCAGATTGGGGATATGTTTCATTGTAGTCAATAATGTGCGGAGACCATCGGTATTAAACGCTTCCAGTGTTCCGATGTTGTTAAATTCCATCAATTCCGGCTCAGAGAGCGCTGGTTTAATCACAACATGGCTGTTTTCGACAAATCGTGCCGGTCGGATATATTCTTCAATCACGTCAATCGGAGAGAATGGTGCTTTGTATTCAAACGGCCAGGAGCGAACCAGTGGCAGTCCGCCGACATAACATTCAAAAGTTTCAACCTGCATTTTTTTATTATGATAACCCAGGATCACGTTACTCATTCCCGGCGCCACGCCGCAGTCCATTACCGCAATGACGTTTTTTTGTTTTGCAAGTTCATCCAGTTTAAATGGGTCATTATCAAAAAAAGAGATGTCTACAATGTTTTTTCCGGCGGAAATTACAGCTTCCAGTGTTTGGAATCCCAAAAATCCGGGAACAGCGCCGATCACCAGATCGAAATCACTGACTATTTTTTGAATATTTTTCGTATCAGAAAGATCGGTGGTGATCACTTTTACCGGAAAATCAGATTCAAGAGTTTGCAGCGCCTTGTCATCGATATCAAAAGAGGTTATGTCAAAATCAGAACATAAATCAATAGCCATTGCCCGGCCGACCATGCCGGCGCCAAGAACAGCGATTTTTTGCATATAAAATCCTCGTTAGGTTATTCAAATCTGTTCATTAAATTGGTCATTTCGATGGCAGCCAATGCTGCATCCCAGCCTTTATTTCCTGATTTTGTACCTGCGCGTTCGATGGCTTGCTCCAGCGTGTCGGTTGTGATAACGCCAAAAATTGTCGGGATTCCGGTTTGTAAATTCGTCAGTGCGACGCCTTTAGTCACCTCGGCTGCGATGTAATCAAAATGCGGTGTTGAACCGCGAATAACTGCTCCCAAACAGATAACCGCATCATATTTCTTGCTACCCGCCATTTTCATTGCAGCCAGCGGTATTTCGAATGATCCGGGTACCCGGGCAATATCAATGTCATTGTCCGATACTTCATGGCGCTGCAAACAATCCAGCGCACCTTCCAATAATTTTGATGAAATAAATTCATTAAAACGACTGACAACAATGCCAAATTTTTTATCTTTGCCGATTAATTTTCCTTCAAGCAACGTCGGCATAATTCCTCCGAATTTATAAAGTTAATCCATGAATTCAATTATTTATAATCAAGTTACTAATCCAATGAATCGCAATTTATTTTTATATCGCCATTCAAAATCAAGTGGCCGAGTTTATCCCGTTTGGTTTGAAGATAACGGGAATTATTTTCATTGGGACTCACTTCAATGGGAATTCGTTCGACGACTTCCAGACCATATCCTTTCAGCCCCACAATTTTGCGTGGATTATTGGTGAGGAGCCGTATTTTCTTAATTCCTAAATCAGCTAAAATCTGAGCTCCGATTCCGTAATCACGTAAATCTGCCTTAAATCCCAACTCTTCATTTGCCTCGACAGTATCTCGCCCATTATCCTGCAATTGATAGGCCTTAATTTTATTTGAAAGACCAATGCCACGCCCTTCCTGCCGCATGTAAAGCAAAACGCCCCGTCCTTCGCGTTCAATTGTTTCCAGTGCATTTTGCAATTGGTCCCCACAATCACAGCGCAGGGAACCGAGGATGTCTCCGGTGAGACATTGGGAATGTACCCGGACAATGACCGGCTCATCTGTCGCGACATTCCCTTTTACGATTGCCAGATGATGGTGATCATCGATTCTGCTTTCGTATAAATGTAAAATAAATGTCCCAAATTTTGAGGGAAATTGTATTGTTGCTTTGCAGGTAATAAGTTTCTCATTCGTCCGTCGATATTCAATCAAATCGCGAATTGTAATAATTTTAAGATCATGTTTTTTCGAGATTTTCATTAATTTCGGTACGCGAGCCATCGTCCCGTCATCATCCATTATTTCGCAGAGAACGCCAGCCGGATACAGGCCAGTCATACGCGCAAAATCCACCACTGCCTCGGTGTGACCGGCTCTGCTTAAAACGCCGCCTTTTTCTGCTTTAAGCGGAAAAATATGCCCGGGACGGGCAAGATCTTTGGCAGATGTATTGCTGTCAATTAGTGTTTTAATGGTTTCCGCCCTGTCAAAAGCAGAAATACCAGTGGTTGTGTTTCGACGGGCATCCACTGAAACGGTGAACTTGGTTCCATGACTCGCGGTGTTCTCATTTACCATCGCGTGTAAATTCAACTCTTCCAGACGTTCTTCTGTCATTGGAACACAAATCAGCCCGCGACCGTGAATCGCCATAAAATTAATCGCGTCAGGCGTTACTTTCGAAGATGCAAGAATGAAATCGCCTTCATTTTCGCGATCTTCATCATCAACGACAATTAATATTTTACCATTTTTGAAATCTTCCAGTGCTTCTTCTATTGTATTGAATTTGAACATGTTAATAAAATCCTTTATCTTGTAACCAGTTCAAAGTAATATTTGAATCCGATTCGGGTGTGAGAAATTGCTTAATATACTTTGCCATAAAATCGACTTCAATATTAACATTCTGGCCAATTTGTTTATTTTTAAATATCGTTTGTTTCATTGTATGGGGTATAATTGAAACGGTTATCATGTTTCTGTTTTTATTTGAAATTGTAAGCGATACTCCATCAATTGCAATGCAACCTTTGAGAATAGTGAACTGCTCAAGAATTTTAGGTATTTCAAACGTCCAGTTATTATCGTGAGATTCCCGACCCATCGTTTTGATAATACCGATTCCATCTACATGCCCCTGTACAAAATGTCCTCCGAACCTATCTTGCAACCGCAATGCTCGTTCCAGGTTCACCTGTTCATCGGTTTGCAAATGCGCTAATGTCGATTTCGCCAGTGTTTCGGCGACCGCATCAACGGTAAATGAGTTTTTATTAAATTGCACGACAGTCAAGCACACGCCATTAATCGCGATACTATGATCAATTTGCAGGTCGCTTAAAACCTTTGTTGCCATTATTTCGATACGAGCGCCGTTATTGCGTTTTAAAAAATTTTTTACAGAGCCAATTTCTTCAATTAATCCTGTGAACATAATGAACGCAATCTGTTTAATATTTTATATCCGCGGTTAAAATAAAATCATCACCGACTTTTTCCATCAAAAGGTGTTGCAGTTGAATCGACTGAGCGATCCGTTGTAAGTTGAGATCGCCAATCGCATTAATTCCGGAACCCAAAATTTTAGGGGCTAAAATAAGAACCAACCGATTTACTAATTTTTCTTTTAAAAAAGACGTGTAAACTTCCGAGCCTCCTTCAACCATCACGGCACTAAAATTTTCGCGGACTGATTTTTTTAATAACTCGGGCGCCGAAATTCTACCTGTATTATCCGCGGGAATATTCCAAATTTTAGCGCCTCTGGAAATAATTTTAGCGTATTTGTCAGCATCGTTGATAGTGGTGGCGATAATTGTTTTATCTGTAAAATCATCTGTGAGTACATGTGATTCCATGGGAATACGCAGTCTGCTGTCCATCACAATCCGAAACGGCATGCGTCCGTTTAAATGGCGAACTGTTAGCCTGGGATTATCCGCCAGCACTGTCCCGATGCCAACAATCACTGCATCGCTGTCACTGCGTAACTGGTGGCCGGCTTTTCGTGCTTCCCGTGAGGTGATCCATTTTGAATGGCGATTTCGAGTCGCAATTCTCCCGTCTAATGTCTGGGCAATTTTCATTGTTACAAATGGGAGGCCAGCGGTAATAAACGTGATGAACTCTCTGTTTATCTGATTACATGCCTCTTCTTCAATACCGGTTTCCACTTCGATACCATTTTGTTTGAGAATCCCAACTCCCTTTAAATGAACCAATGGGTTGGGATCTGCCATTCCGATAACGACGCGTTTAATGCCAGCTTTAATAATCGCGTCGGTGCAGGGCGGTGTTTTTCCGTAATGGCAACATGGCTCCAATGTTACATACATTGTGGCGTTGTGCACCACGCTTCCGGCATTTTGCAATGCCTCAAGCTCTGCATGGGGGCCGCCAAAATGTTTGTGATATCCCTGGCCAAGAATTAAACCATCTTTGACAATTATAGCTCCAACTTTGGGATTGGGATGAACAGCGGCAGTTGCTTTGAGCGCTAAATTTAGTGCCAGCTTCATATAGTGCCGGTCTAAAGAATTTTGTACCCTGGATAAACTCAATAGATATTTTTCGTTAATGTTACAATACCTACAATGAGTGATTTATTAACCAGAAACGCTCAATGTAGGTGATAGTTAAAATAAAGAAAATAAATATAGCAAATATTTGTTTACAAAGCAAGCTCTTTTTAGGTTGAATAGATGAGCGCTAAAGGGTGTTTTGGGGCCCAGATCAGATCTCCGAAATCAGTGGGATTCCGATCTAATCCTACATAAATTATCGAACGGCTCTCACATACGTTTTTGAATCAAAAGTCGAATAATAGCAACTGGACATATCAAAATTCACCACCCAGGCAGCTTTTGCATTTTCTTTGCTCGATGTCCAAAACCACATTTGTTGGCGGTCAAATTCGTCGAAAATATTAAGCCCGTATTGATTTGTTTCCGGCTCCATTAGTGTCATTGTTTCTTCAAGAGAAGGCAACCGCCAATTTTGATAACCAGCAAATCTGCTTTTATTGAGATTATCAATCCAGTCCAACGCATCATTAAAAGTCATCGGGACGCCGGAGCCGGATTGTTGCCAGGTAAGGCCTGTTTTCCGGTCAAAGATCACCTTTCTGCCATTTTGCATTTTCACTGAAAAGTCGTTTGGAAATCCTTTGCCATTGTAATTTCGTTCCAAATCAAAATATCCCTTCTGTTTTATCAGTTCATTGACTTCAGAAACAGATGTATAGCTTTGATTCCTGACCTGTTGCTCTTGATATTTCTCGATATTTTTATTTGCGGCCAGAATATATTTATCACGTTCCGCCTGCATGTGGAGTTCAGGGCTTAAATCTTCTACAGCATCAGTCGTATCCGGCCGATCTGTGGCTTTAAATTTATCTTCAAATTTATTGGGATCTTTTTTCCAGGCTCTGTCAAAAATAACATCAGTTTCCAGCACTTCTTTCAGGTCTTTTACTTCCTCAATATTGTCTTGAATTTCGTCATTGGTTAATTTAATATTCGTCATGTCTGTTTCAGATGGGGAATGCACTGCATCCGGCACCTCGTCCGGCACATCATCTGTTCCCCGATGATCTGCCGGATCTGAAACCACAGTATACGGCAATTTTGATTTTGCGCTGCTTCTATCTTCATTGGCAAACAATTTATGGATTTCGTGAAGTTCTTTCGTGTTATCGATCTGGATTTCTGCATTGTAAGGTTCGGAAAATTGCCCGGCACTCAACTCGCCTTCTTCTGGCTGGCTCACTTTTGACGGTTTTTCAACGATAATACCACTTTGCGCGGTAGTATCTGCCTCTTGCTCTATTGCAGGGAAATAAAGTTTGATATTGAACGGCAGGCTCATGTTTTTTGACTCAAAGCCGAATCGAACGATATGCTCGCCTTTTTTTAACGCAGATTCAGGAAATTCCAGATAGTTGAAATCGATTTGCCAGTAATAAATACCATTTCTCTCGGCAGCTTTTGATGCGTCAGAAAACAGATAATTATCAAACTGAAAATGCAATGGCCGATTTTGATTTGTCGCATTATTTGCAGCTTTAATAATTAATTCGGATTGTGGATTATAGGAATCCCCTGTGATGAGGCTAAATTCAGGAGGTGGTTCTTTTTTTAGAACAAGACAATAAATAAGAATAACGAGAATAATGAGCGCAATGAGAATTAATGTAATAAATATCCATTTTTGTTTTTTTAAGGCCATTTTCTCAATGCTCCTTTTTACGATAATACGATTATGTGATTTGATATTAGCAAGGAATAAGATAGGTATTAATTCAACAAAAGTCAAGAACTAATGTTACGAAAGCGTCATGATGTTAGTATGTATTTTAAATATAATAAATATTGCGATTAAATATGGTGGGGTTAATAAAATCCTCTGCGGACGCCGATGCGGAATGTAAAACCGGACAGGTTGACAACTCCTTTTACCGGCGCTCCTATCGATACTTTTCTGCGGCTGACTTCGGAAAAAATATATGATAATTCAATGATAAATCCATAAGCATGGTTAAGACGATAAATAAATCCGCTTTCAATGGAGTAACGCATCCCATGGTACTTTTTAGACAGCCGGGAGATTTCTTCTGAATACACTTTTTCTCTGCTTTCCAAATAGTTATATCCGACGGTACCAGAAACATAGTAATAGTGCTTGTAAAAAATGGGATTCCGTACTTGAAAAGAAGCATATACAGGTAAAATTAAGGCAACTTTTTCAGCATTCGTTTGTATCTCTGTTTCTGTGATCTGGCCGAAATGAATATTTTCATCGAGTATGGTTTCATCCCTGTTTATACATCGATATAAATCAATTCCTGCTCCTATTTCACTGGTGTCTGTAAATCGAAATTTAAAGGTTCCTCCTACAAAATAACTGCTTTTTATATCATGGGGACTATATGTTCCGATTTTTACAGAATAGGAATAATATGCCGGTTGTGCTTCAACTGCTATAATTGGTAATAAAAAAATGAGAGTAAAAATAAAGTGTGTTTTCATGATCATGCTCCGAATTTTAATTATGTGAGCATGGAAGTATTGAAGGCTTGAAGCGTGTAATACACGTCAGTTCATTCATTGAATATCGGCTAATTTTTTAAAAAGTTTAAAAAGAATGAATTCATAAGTTAGCGGAGCAGTTCGCATCTGCATTTACATTTCTTGTGGAATGTATTTTACTAGTTTTAGCTCATTTTTCCCATTCGTGGTTAAATAGTGAACTTCATCCATGATGATGTTATAAATATGGATACCCATGCCGTTTTCCGGTAAATTATCTAAATCATTCGGATCAAAGTTGAAAGGTGGGGCATTCGCAGGATTAAAACAGTGTCCTTTATCAGTTAATGTAAAGCAAATCCCATTGTCACATAACTCAATTGTGGTTTCGATTGTTCGATCAGAATTATTTTTGTACGCATGCTTTACAATATTTGTTAGCGCTTCAATAATAGCAGTTTCAATATAATTACATTCCTTGACAGTTGAAAATTGTAGCGATGAAATGCTTTTGGCTGCCAAACCAATAAGCTGCACATTTTCGAGAGTGCTTTTTATGATGAGCTTTACAGAGGCATTCATTTTTTCTCCTAAATTAAATAAAGCTATTTAGTGCAGATTCTAAATCATCAAAAATGTTAAAAACAAGATTTAGTCGTGTTAATTCAAACATGTCTTTTACTTGTGCCCGTGGATGAACGAGTTTTAATTCCCCTTTTTTACCAATGTTTTTCATGGCAGATACGATTGCTCCCAATCCGGCGCTATCAATAAAATCAATAGCATTGAGATCAATCAGAATACGCTCCCTTTTCTCTTCATTAATTAATTTCAGTAAATTGGTTTTAAATTCAAGCGCAATTCTGGAATCCAATCGTTTTTCTTGTGGCGAAACAATGTATACATTATTCTTAACTTCGGTTTGTAAATTCATTCTGAGTCCTCTTTTATTTGCTATATTTTTTAAAATTATCAAATGAATAATTTTGATTAAACAACATTTTATGATAATTCCAGTAAAAGCAAGGCAACATCATCCGCAAAGACCTTCTGACCAGAAAATTGTTCACCTTTCTGAACAATTTTTCTTAATAAGTTAGCCGGATCAAGATGATAATTTTTTATTAATAATGAAAACAGTCGTTTCATACCAAATGTGTGATTTTTTGAATTTGTTAATTCAATTAAACCGTCAGTATGTAGGAAAATCTTTTGATTTTTCGTTAATTGTACTTGATGATTTGTGTAGGTAAAATCTTCTAAAAAGCCGATTGCAACTCCCATTTCTGAAAGAGTTTGTGAATGATTAGAATCGAAGATTACTGGAAGCGAGTGATGACCTGCTGAAGCATACTTCAGTTGATATTGATTTGTGTTCAGCATGCCACAAAAAATGGTGAGATACATTCCATCCTTGATAAAATTCGTTTCTTGGTGATAATTTTTATTCAATCTGGTTAAAATTTCAGCAGGTTGAACTAAATTTTTATCCATGTTGTTCATAATACTTGTCATTTGTTCCCGAATGAAAACGGTTACCAGGGCCGAGGTGACGCCATGTCCGGCCACATCGGCGATATAAAACACACATGTGTCGTCATTTAGTCGGATGATATTTAAAAAATCTCCTCCAACAGAGTTAGACGCGCGGTACAAATATTCAATATGAAGATTATTTATATTCGGGATATTTTTGGGCAAAAGCGCTTCCTGAATTTTGCGGGCAGCTTCCAGATCCGTTTTAATTTGATTGTTCTTTTCCAGCAAAATGTGATTTAAATTCTCTAATTTCTCATTGGTTTGTAAAAGTTGTTTTTGTAAATGATAATTACGTGCATGAGCATCAATGCGAGCTAAAAATTCTGCCTGATCGAACGGTTTTGTAATATAATCAGTTGCCCCAGTTTTCAGCGCTTCAATCAGTTTTGATTTGTCGGCCATGGCAGTGACAAAGATAATCGGAATCTGATTGAAATGTTTATGTTTCTTGATTTCAACGAGCACATCAAAACCGGATTTGTGCGGCATATAATAATCGAGAATGAGAAGATCAGGTGGTTCTTCATGGATCATCTCAAGCGCAGTTTTCCCATCTTTGGCAATTCGAAGCTTCCGATAACCTTTCTTTTTTAATAATGACAGTTCCAGATGTTGGGTAACAACATCATCTTCTGCAATAAGTATATTAATTTCCTTCATGTTTAATTCGCATTCGATTTATTGTTTATATTTTTTGTGTTAATACATTTCATGCTTCAACGATCAAAAATTTGAGATGAACCGAACTGTTCGCTATGTCATTTACGTTATCGACTTGATCTGATATCTTATTTACCGGAATCTGAAATTATTTCTAATTAAATTAGTAACTATTCAGGCATCACTCCTGCGAATGCACGAATGACAGCTCGATGCTGAATAGTAACTTAAATTATTTCATTTATCGTCAAATAGTGTTTCATCTTGAATAATCCGCTTGATTTTTTTATCAGTAGGCGGAATCGTTTGCATTATTCAATTTAAAATATTATATTTTAACCTTATTACATAATCGAAATTCGATTTGTCATTAAAAAAAAATAGAAGGGAAAAATCGTGAAAAAACTTTTAAAATGGATCGTTATCATTTTAAGTGGTTTAATTGTGTTACTAATTATTTTATGTGCCGCTGTTCTCATCAAACATGATCGTTACGGTTTGTTTCCCTCCGGGGGAACATTATCCGAAAACCAATCAAAATATGATGTGTTATTTTATAATCTCAATCTTGAAATATTTTCAAATAAACAGGCCATTGCCGGTTTTGTAACAGTAAAAATTAGAGCGCTGGAAGATAGCCTGGAAATGGTTGAACTGGATTTAATTGATAATTTTGATGTCAGTCGTGTTTTAGATCAAAGTGATAATAGCCTGTCATTTAAACATAACGATAACCTGATTTTAGTTAACCCGGCAACTCCATTGAAAAAGGATGAAATACTTGATCTGAAAGTTGAATATTCAGGTCAACCGGTACAAGCAATTAAACCACCTTGGATTGGCGGCTTCAACTGGTCCCGTGATTCACTTGGAAATGACTGGATAGGCGTTTCCTGCCAAAGTGAAGGCGCAAAAATCTGGTTTCCGTGCAAAGATCATCCGTCTGATGAACCAGATAGCGCAGCAATTAACATCACGATACCAAAGGAGTATTATTGTGCATCAAATGGCTTGTTGCGCGATATCAGTACGCCGCGCGCGGGGTTTCGTACATTTCACTGGTTCACCGGTTATCCGATTAATAATTACAATATCAATATCAGTATCGGAAAATATGAGATTCTCTCACGTGAATATAAAACGCTCGATAATCGCGTGATGCCGGTGTATTACTACGTCCTGCCAGAAGCCCGCGCCGGCGCTGATGAACTGATCGATATGGCAGTGGATATGCTTTACACATATCGCAAATATTATGGCGAATACCCGTTCACAACAGAGAAATTTGCCATCGTTCATACCGATTATCTCGGAATGGAACATCAGACAATTAATGCGTATGGAAATGATTATCAATATACTGACCTGAATGGTGTAAAATGGGATTGGTTGATGCTTCATGAAATGGGACATGAATGGTGGGGGAACAAATTAACTGCTGCTGACTTTGCCGACCTGTGGCTGCATGAAGGGATTTGTTCTTACGGAGAATCTTTATTTCAACTGGAAAAAGCCGGAGAAGGTGCATATCATGAATTTATGGCAAAAACAAAGTCGAAAATCCGAAATAGCGCTCCGATCATTCCAAAACGTAATGCAACGACATTGGACGTTTATCGGGGTGATATCTATACCAAGGGCGCGTATCTGATGCATTCATTGCGTTACATTTTAGGAGATAGTCTCTTTTTTCCGACCTTGAAAGAATTTGCAACGGATTCTCAATATACATATCAAAATTTGGTGACCACTGATGATTTTATTCAACTGATTAATAAGAATTCTGGCAGGGATTATTCTCAATTATTAAAATTTTATTTGTATACGACAGACTATCCGCAGATCAAGATTGACAGCTCAGATGTTAATGAATACCATGTTTCTATCCCGAATATTGATTTTACTATCCCAATGGAAATTACGCTTGATAATGGCTCACAACAGGTGGAATTGGGCAGTGAACCGACAATGTTTCATTCCCAAATGAAACCGCTGGTTGATGAAGGAGAATGGTTTCTTAAAGAATTTATTAAATGAAAAAAATAATTGAATAAAATAATCAGGTAAAAAATTATGGGACATATAGCCGAATCAAAAAATCATCTTGTGCCGCTTATTGACCGTTTGAATCGATATCCGATCGGATTGGTAGATAATGAAATACTGCGCGAAATATTATCGATATTATTCACAGCGGACGAAGCGCATGTCGCGTCCTGTTTTCCGCTGGAAGAAGCCACGCTTTCTGAGATGAGTACGGCAACGGGTGTTGATGAAACTGAATTACAGCCTATTCTGGAATCTCTGGCAGACAAAGGGATCATTACTGATACGCCTTATGGCGGCGAAACATATTACTTTCTGATGCCCGGTGTTATTGGTTTTTTTGAATTCACGTTCATGAAAAATCGCACGGATATTCCGCTGGACAAAGTTGCCCGATTAATGGAGGAATATTTTCATCATGATGGAAAGAACGGGCAAATAGGCGAATTTTTTGGCAGCAAAACGCAGTTGACCCGATCACTTGTCTATGAAGATCATGTCCCGGTCACCAGTGAAGTCGTGAATTTCGAGAGTGCGAAAAAGATTATCGAGGATGCATCGTATGGTTCAGCGGGGATGTGCTTTTGCCGGCATAAACGGGAGCACGAAGGGAAAACATGTAAAAAGGGTGCGCCAGTGGAGGAAATTTGCATTACGTTAGGAAAAGGCGCCCGTTTCTTTGTCCGCCGCGGATTCGCTACTGAAAAGACGACGAGCGAGCTCATCGAAATTATTGAACGGGCGCAGAGCTTAAATTTAACGCATGTGACCGATAATATTCGCGGACGACCGACGTTTATATGCAATTGCTGCGGCTGTTGCTGTGAAATTATGCAAGGTGTTCAGACCGGATTTTATAACGGCGTTGCCAAAACCAGTTATATCGCGGTGATTGATCCGGATAAATGTACGTATTGCGGACAATGTTTCACCGCGTGCAATGTGAAAGCGATTCGCCCGAAAAAAGATAATCAATCCGACGTAAATTTGATTAAGAGCGAGGTGAAACAGGAAATCTGTCTCGGATGCGGCGCCTGTCTCTCATCTTGCCCTGAAAACGCCATAAAGTTGATTCCGCGGGCTGATTACAAAAAACCGGTAAAATCCAAAAAAGAAATGTACATGCGAATTTTGTGGGAAAAAAGGCGGTTGTCACCTTTTCTGATCAGCCGTGTGAAAAAGTCATTCAGAAACATAATTAAATATAAATAACATGCACAGTAAACTCTCCGAAAAACCCAATACCAACTGGCAACGGATATTGAACAAAATTATATTCGAAGCTGATACCCGTTCCGGACGTTGGTTCGATATTTTGTTAATTCTGTTTATCATCGTCAGTGTGCTTGTAGTGATGCTGGACAGCGTTTCAACAGTTCGTAGCAAGTATGGCTCAGTGCTGTATGATCTCGAATGGAGTTTCACGATATTGTTTTCGATTGAATATCTGTTAAGACTTGTCAGCGTGCGCAGGCCATTAAAATATGCCACAAGTTTCTTCGGGGTGATCGATTTTCTGGCAATTGTTCCGACATATTTAAGTGCGTTATTGCCCGGAAGCCAGTATTTTCTGGTGATCCGTGTTATGCGGGTACTGCGGATTTTCCGCGTCCTCAAACTCGTGCAATATTTGCAGGAGGCACATTTATTAATCCGGGCGTTAAACGCATCCCGTCGCAAAATTACTGTCTTTATTTTTACGGTATTCACGCTGGTGGTCGTTCTCGGCTCGCTAATGTACGTCATCGAAGGGGAGGAACACGGTTTTACCAGCATTCCCCGTAGCATTTACTGGTCGATCGTCACATTAACGACCGTCGGCTACGGCGACATTTCCCCAAAGACCAGTACGGGGCAGGCGCTGGCTGCCATCATCATGATACTGGGATACAGCATTATCGCCGTTCCCACGGGGATCGTTTCCGTGGAAATGGCGCAGTTATCGACAAAATCGAACCCGATTGCAGTATGTTCTGTTTGTCATAAAAAAGGACACGATAGTGACGCCAGTTTTTGTAAATATTGTGGTTCGAATTTAAAATCAGAGTAAGGAAACGAATATGACAAAAAGTGAGCAGGCAGATGAAATATTTGCCAACGGATTCAGTTGTTCTCAGGCGGTTTTTTCGACATTTGCACCGAAGCTTGGCCTGGATTACGAAACAGCGATGAAAGTGTCCTGCGGATTCGGCGGCGGAATGGCACAGACCGCAGCAACATGCGGCGTGGTTACCGGCGCGGTTATGGTGATCGGTCTAAAATATGGCCGGGTCGGGGAAGCCGATTTTAAGGCAAAAGCACTGACGTACCAAAAGGTTCAGGAATTTATGGAAAAATTCATGCAGCGCAATCAATCGCTGCTCTGCCGTGAATTACTGGGAGATGATATGAGCACGGTTGAAGGAAAGGATCGCATCCACGAGCGCGGCATTATTCGCGAAGTGTGTCCCGGCTTTGTTCGCGATGGGGTGGAGATTTTAGAAGAAATTTTGGGCTAACTCAGATTTCCGAAGTCTCCGGGACTTCGGAATATTTTATGAAGTGCGGCGACTGTGTCGCTGCATTGCAGCCGTCTTTTGGGCTGCAATCATATCATTTCAGATACCTAAATCAAATAGCCACCTGATAGATTGCGGGACGATATCGAGGCTCCGGAATAGGCTTGTTCTTAGTGCGTGCTGCTTCAAGCCATGCTTGTTTGGCGATTTGAACTTGTTCCAGCGCCTCTGCCGGAGTATTTCCAAAAGCTGAGCATGCTTCAAGATCGGGAATATCGGCAATATACCCTTCATCAGCATCGCTATAAAAAATATTGATGTGATAGTCTTTCATGAATCATCTCCTAATTTTAAATCATATCTCTCGACAAGCTGCATGAATTGCTGAATTTGATATGGTTTAGCATTCCCTTTAACATTTTGGAGATTCACAAGTTCAGGAATGTCCGGATGCGAAAAAATATGATGACTTCCCTTAATCCTGGCTAAATGAAATCCAAATGATTCAATCAACCTAACCATTTCATGAAATTGGATGTTTCTGGGACTGTTCAGTACTTTTTGAAGCAGTTTGCTTTTCCTGCTCATAAAAGTTTTCCCATCATATAAATATAGACCTTTTATTATCTAAATATAATTGAATAGATAACAAAATTCAAGATAAATTTTGTAGAAATATGGAGAACAATCCAATCAAGCCAACGTACGGAACACCTCAACGGTGCGTCGGCAAACACCTGGTGATACAAAAAAATCCCGAAGCGGTAGGAGAACCGCTCCGGGATTTCACTGCTGAGATAAGGATATGGTTATTTGAGGAAAACAGCCTTCATCGTCCTGCTTGTCCCGCCGTATTTAATTCGGAACAGGTAAATACCGGAATAGACAGTCATGCCCCGTTGATCCCTGCCATCCCAGCTTGCTTTATGCATTCCAGGCGACTGGTTTTCGAATACATAACTTCTGACTTCCTGGCCCAGCGAATTGTAGACCGTCATTTCCGCAGCGCCACCGGACATATCCGCCGGGATGTAGTAATTGATATTGGTGCTGTTGTTGAACGGATTGGGATAGTTTTGATATAATTCAAATTGTTTCGGCTCTGGCGCTTTGTTCTCGTTTTGTGCAACTGTCGTCGATGTTGATTTGTCAAATTTGAAAATGCCTTTTTCCGTTCCTAAAAACAGCACATTGGGATTGAAGCGCCCGGAAGCGAGGCAGGTAATTTTCAGGTTGATGGTGTTGTCTGTAATATCATCCCAGGTATTGCCGCCATTTCGCGATTCGAGAACGCCTCTGTTATAAATGCCCACATAGAAATGTGGGGCAGCACTTTCCGCCGGTCCGCCGGTAGCAGAAATCAAAGATGCAATATTCGTGAAATAGCTCACGACTTCCCACGAATTTGTCTCAAAATAACGTCTGTAAATACCATCGCTTTTGCTGCGACCGCTGGTGGCGATATATATAACCTTCTGCCGGTATCCTGTATGCGTAATAATGGACACGATTTCAAAATTTGGAAATTCGCGTTTCCAGTTGATTCCAGAATCTTTACTAACGAATAATCCGTCCGAAGTTCCCACCATGATATTTTTAAACTCATTGTCAACATAGAAGCAATTAATGCGAATGGTTTCATTATTATCCGGCGTTAAATCGAATTCAACCCAATTAGAATCTTTCAACATGAAAAAACTGTCAAGATTATAAAATGGATTATATGAAGCGGCAAACGTATTGAACGCATTGATTGTCGGCGCTTCCAGCGCGCTTACTGCAATGTTTGGAAATTTAGTATCAAACCACTTTGTGCCACCGTTTTCGCTGATAAGCACGCGTCCGTTCCGTTCCTCAGGAATCAGCGTATATTCCTCTGTACCCAGTACAATGGTTGGCACTGCCCACTCCAGATATGGATGCGGCTCGGCGTCAATTTGCGTGACGTTTAGCGTTTCCGGATCTGTAAATTTTAATAATGACCAGTAACGCACGTTTGTCAACACATTAGAATAAGCGCCACGGCGGGTGGCGATGAACACTTTTTCATTGATAAACGGATGCGCTGCAATGTCATTAATCCACGGATCGATTAAATTATGTGTAATATCTTTCCAGGTGCGCTGTTCCGGTGGTTGATCCAGAAACACATTGATTCTGGCTGAATTGTTATTTTCATTTGCTTCACGAATCCGGTTCAAGGGATCGATTTTCACAAAAATGATATTCTCTCCCTGTTGATTTCGGGGATACCATTCGGCGCGAAGCGTATAGTCGCTTCCGGGGGGTATCATCGGAATGGTAAGTGTATCAATCGGTACAATGACCTGCAAATTACCATCTGCATTATCGACAAATGACACATCAATATTATAGACCGGTACGCGAGAATGATTATGCACAGTCGCGTAAATTTCCACAAGTTCACCATCTCTGGGCCGGGGGGGCCAATACGCGAGATCGTCATTTTGAATGGATAGATCAATAGGCGTGGATGGCATCGGCAAATATTTGTAAATGCCTTCTTCTGTACCTAAATAAAGCTGACGAATTTTGCTGGGATGCACTGCCAATGAGGTTACTTTTTTTGCCTTCTCTGGCAGACCTTGGTTGATTTCTCGCCAATTGCGGCAACCATCCGAGCTGACGAAAACTCCCTGGTTATAAACTGCCATATAAAATCTGCCGAACAGAGTGGGGGAGAAGTCCCTCGCAAAGCGATCCTGAACCAGCGCCACGATTTGTCGCTCCCAGGAAAGTACTTCCCAGTTTTCTCCATCGTCAAAACTGGCCCAAATACCATCCGAGCGACCGGCGCCATTTGTTGATACATATATCTGGCGCTTAAATCCAAGGTAGGTAATGACAATCGACGATATATTAAAACTCGGCAGAACATGTTTCCACAGACTCATGTCTTTATTCGTGAAAAACACACCCTGTGTCGTCCCGACGAAAATCATGGTTGTGTCCTGTGTATCAATACTGATGCAGTTGATTTTTGGCAAATTTGACAGTTGCGGTGCAAAATCAATGCCTTGCCATTGTTGGCCATTAAATTGATAAAGACCGTTTTCATTGGTTAGAAATGGATTGTATAATCCTGCGTAAATGGAACTCGGATTCCAGTAATTAAATGCAATTGCTGACACACCAATTTCCGGAGCTTTCATATCTTCCCATATTTCGCCATCCAACATGCTTCGAAACACGCGCCCCGATACTTTAGAAAGCGCGGGATTAGGCTCCTCGGTACCTAAACCAACTACCGAGCAGAGACAATCTACATACGGATTGGGAATGGTCGTCAATGTTTTTACCGGAACTTTGCTATTGTCACCGAATTCCACTGGCTGCCAGTCATCACCGCCGGTGTGTGAGAAAAATGCACCCTTATTATTGCCGATCCACAGTGAATCACCGAAAAAATTATGGGTTGCAATGGTGTAGATAAGTGAATTCGGAAGGTTATTTGTGACGTCATGCCACTGATAGCGAAGATACGGCGGCGGATCTTCGGGCAGTGAATAAAAAATGAAAATCCATTCTGCGGTTGTGGGGTCATTTTCGCCAACGCTAAAATAATGCAGATACGTTAACAATCCAAAAGCTGAATTTCCGGCAAAAACGAGCGGCAGTTTTACAGCTCGCACAGCTTCGTAAGCTTGACGTGCCGCATCGAAATCATCGCCAGAAAAAAAGTAATCCGCGAAATCATGAAATTTGGGATGTCGATCACCTAAAAAATTAGTGTCTCCTGTTGTAATCTCAAATTCATCTGTGGGAAAGCGATGCTCACCAGTCCCCATCCAAAACGTTGTTGCGTTGTAAACAATATCGCCGGTATAAGCACTCAAAATTTTCGTACCACCGAAGTCGCCGGCCGGTGTAACTTCCACATCAAGTCCATGAAACCGTTGCTGCGAATTGGTCAGCGACGCCATGTCGATTGGTTGTTCAAAATGATAGACATGCTTCAAATTCATGCTCTGATAATCGAGTCGCATGACTAAAAATTCGATAGTAGCTCGATCCTGTGCCTGAACAGAAAATGCCAGCAAAAAAATACACATTTTTAGAAATAGTCGATGCATAGTGTTCCTCCTTTAATATTTGAATATCAAAATACAATAATTGAGCGATACATTCAATTGAAATTAAGATTTGTCTCATTGTCCAGCTTATTGGCTGTTAGCTAAGTACTATTTTTCAGAAATACAATGACATATATATTTTAGAAGTTATGTTTTTAAACCTTATTTTTGTTTTATTCTAGCTTAGTAGCCAATGCAATTCCCCGGAACAAACCTTATTCCCTTATTCATCCTCAATAAGGGGATAAGGTTTCTGGGGTGGGTAATCTGGTGCTACTAAGGTGTTAAAAACAAAAATAATGTTAGTAAAGAAAATAACTTTTATCACAACGTATAGTTCGGTTTTATGTATCACTGAATTTATGAAATAGAACACTCAGTAATAAGATTATTTATCATTAGTCCTTTTTTTAAGACTAATAGCTAACAGCCAGGAGCCAATAGCTGAGTAGTTACAAATTTCATTATTTGCAAAACTCACGACACCCATCCCGCAGGGGTGGACTTTTTTAATTAAGGGTCCAGGGGGCGCCACCGCCTGCGGGTTGTTTGCATTTTTTTAATGCAAGAGAAATGCCAGATTCGACAGGCGATTCATTATTATTTCAGTATTTGGATTTCGGGGGGTAAGTTACAGTAATTGTTGAATCGTCATCAGAAAATGATTTATCGATGTAAATACCTGAATCAGAGATGATGAGAAAATATTTCACGTCAAAGTGCACAATTTGCACAGCGCACCAAAATTGAATAGAATCGATTGACTGATTGGCGTTTCGGAGACGTTTTTCAAAAGTGCATCTACATCCTGCCCTTCGGAGCACAACGTTTCTGAAAAAGCCCAAATATAGTGGGAAGTAATTTCTGCATTAAATTCAGGATGGAATTGAATGCCCCATGCAGAAGGCGGCAGAAAAAACGCCTGATGTGGGTCTCGATTGCTTTCTGCCAGCGACGTTGCATTTGGTGGTAATTTAAGAACAGATTGCGCATGTGTTGCGTGGGCCGGAAAAGTGGTCGGCATATCTCGGAATAATAGATCTTGCCCTGCTGCTGGTTTCAGCCGAATTTCGCACGTGCTGATTTCCGTGCCATTCGGATTCGGTCCGACAGTGCCGCCAGCAGAATATGCCAGCAGTTGATGACCATAACACACTCCTAAAACAGGAATACCATTTTGTAATAATCCTGGCAGCCATCTGGCAATACGCTCGCTCCAGGGTTCATGTTCGGTGATCATCGAGTGGGAGCCGGTGAGGATTATACCAGCAAATCCCAGCGGATTGGGCAGCGATTCATCGGAGCCTGGATCAATTATCGCAACCGGAGATTTGAAAGCTTTCAACTGATCCTGAATTAAATCTGCGAAGTCCCCATAATCTCTGATCACACGCGGAAATGTTGAGCCCAGTTTTACAATAAGGGTTGGCTTTTTATTCATGATTCGTTGTTCCGATATGGTTTGCCGCGGGATAGGAACCCAGTACTTTTATGAAATTTGTCAGCTCTTCTAAATGGCGCAGCGCATTTCTGCAACGCTCCTGCCCTATATTGCCATTAAAATCCAGATAAAAAAGATATTCAAACGGTTTACCTTTAAGCGGACGGGATTCGATTTTCGTCAAATTGATATCGCGTAAAAAAAAGACACTCAGACTTTTAAACAATGCTCCCGGGATATTTTTTGTGGAAAACACGATCGATGTTTTATTTGCTTCTCCCAAAAGATGTTCATTTTTGGCAATGATGAAAAACCGGGTATAATTTTCCGGAAAATCTTCAATTTCTTCCCGTAGAATTGACATTCCGTAATCAACAGCAGCAGCCCGTCCGGCTACAGCCGCACAATCAGTCAACTGTTGTTCGTGAATCATTTTTACGCTGCCGGCAGTATCATACGTGGAAACCGCCTTTGCGTGTGAAAGTCCGGTCAAAAATTTACGGCACTGTTCCAGTGCTGCCGGATGTGAATAAACCGTTTTGATGTCTGAAAGTTTCACGTTCGGGAGTGCAATCAAATGCAATTCAATCCGTAAATTTGTTTCACCAACAATCTGCACATCGTTTTCCAGCAGTAAATCAAAATTACGGTGAATGCTGCCGTAAAGCGTATTTTCAATCGGGATAATCCCCAGTTCTGTTTCTTCGCTGATCACAGCTTCAAATACATCTTCAAACATGGTTTTACCGCTGCAGACAGCGTCGTTTCCCAAAAATTGTTTTGCCGCCATTTCACTATACGCGTAATGTGCTCCCTGAAATGCAATGTTGTATGTCATGTCTTCTTCTGATGCTCCTTTATCCTCTCGATGAGTATTTCCAGTCCGAATAAGTAACTTTTAATGCCCAAACCTGCAATCTGTGTAATGCACACCTCAGCAATTACAGATTCCCGGCGGAACTCTTCCCGTTTATGAATATTGGATAGATGCACCTCAACCGTTGGTTTATTGATTGCAGCGATAGCGTCACGCAACGAGTAGCTGTAATGCGTTAACGCCCCGGGATTAATGAGCACACCGTTTGCCCAGTTCCGGTTTTCATGCAAAAAATCAATAATAGCCCCTTCGCTATTACTTTGAAATGATCTGATCGCTGCACCGGATAATTCTCCCTTTTTAGCAAGAAGATCATTTAGTTCAGGAAGAGTGGTCTCTCCATAAATTTCCGGCTGCCTTTCGCCGAGCAGGTTCAGGTTTGGCCCATGAATTAAAAGAATTTTTATCATGATTGTGCCTGTAATTTTTATTTATGATAAATTGAAAGTTTTGAATTTATGATTTTTTTTTGATTAATGCAAGAAATTCATCAAAATATAAAGTGATTTTAATTGTATCCATTATAATAAATCCTGTTTTTATGGTTACTTAATGTAGGATTAGAATTTTTAACAATAAGCGGGAATAAACAAATGAATCTGCCAGAATTTCAATTCCATGAATTAATACACATTCCACTGGCATTACAATAGCAAGATAAATGTTATAAGCAAAAACCATTGCAAAATGTGCCATTCCCGAGGTAAGCACGAGTTGTGTTTTTGTCGAAGTCCGGTTAATAATTACAATGTTTGTAATGATTAGAAACAAGCCGCTCAAATACGCGACGAACCCTGGCATGCCTTTTACACGATGTTGGGCATTCGTACATTGTATCAGTTATTCTTTTATGTTTTGAATATTTGTAATCATCAGATAAACACAAATTATCGTAATAATGTTCAATGTCGGAATTATAAATATTACAGGAATTACATTCACGTCATTCATTGCCATTGCAATTATTTTTGCTGTTAAAGCTGTCATTAATAGTGACAGAAAAACAATGTATGTAGTGGCAAAAAGATACCCCGTCGGTTTTCTTTTTACAAGAAGTAACCCCACAACAAAACAAACTGGCAATAACAATCCCAGGTCAAATCCCTGAACGATTAATGTTGTGTAGTGTTTGAGGTCAACAGGGTAAATTGTCCCGTCAAACAGCGGTGGAATTATGATACTCAACCAGAGAAATGAAATCGCGGTTGAATTAAAAATTAGAAATCGGCCAACAAACTTGTTGGGTGTCTTTTTTGAAAAGTACTGCGGAATTTTAGAAATATCAAGCGCTGAAAGCGAAAGGAAAAGACTAAAAAAAGATGATCCAAGTAATGTGACATAACCTAAAAACATGATGTTATACATACCCATCGCGGTGTAGAACAAAAACGTCACGAAGAAATATCCCAAAATTCCGGTCAATACGAAATGAGCTCGAATTGAATTTTTTCGGTAACCCTGTAAAGCAATCAATAATAGCGGAATTCCGATAAACAAAGTAACATAGTCTTGTGCAATCCCTTGTATGGCAACATCTGCTGACATGTGCCGGTAAATCCCTTTTCCATAGATATCAACAGTTTGGCCGCGAATTGATTCATATTGGAATAGACCAGGGCCATCATTGGAAAAAATTCCAAAGGAACACGTAATTGCTGATATTATAACAATTATTAAGCAAAAAATTATAATGATTTTTTTTTGTTTCATATCATAACCATAGATTTCACGAGAACAGAGACCTGCTGAACGTCTGCCTCTTTACAGAGTCGGGAATATTTCATCCAATATCCTGATCATTACAATCAGGCATTCGCTTCTTTCAGCATCCTTTTTCAATCCATCATCAGCTTGTCCCGCATAGGCGGGATTAGCCTGCCCATTAGGCGATGGAATTGGATTTCCACGCTGGAAGTACGCCTCTGGAGTATTCCGTACAATTGACCACAATGAGCAACCTAGGTTCACCCCGTGAGATAATCTACATTTTTTTATTAAATTCATCCAGTTATATTATCGCACGGGGTAAATTCTCTACGCCGATGGTACTACAGTTCCGTACAGGCAGTTAGAAGACCTGCAACCTGATCGCTTGCCCCGTTGGATAAGCGATCTTATCGCATATAGCCTGCACCTTTGAATAAATTATCCGGCGGGGCAGGTGTAAACACAAGGAAACACAGTTTAGACCTCGAACCCGAATATTTTTTCGGGTCATAATCTCCGTAGGTCAGATGCACTCTTGACGACGCTTACAGACTTTCAATTAATTTCACCATATTACTCAGACCTTAGCCCTTAACCGGAGGAGATTTCCGGATGGGTTTCCGCCTCACGGTTTCCACCCGTTTCGGTGCATTGTCCGGTGAGCTTCACACCCCTTCACCCCGTGAAATAAATAACACGGTTTTTTCACCCCGTATAAATGATTATCTCACGGGGTGAATCTGCGCAACGGTAGCATGCTATCCCAGGGTACTGATAGGAACATATCAGGTTCGGACAAGATAGTGTAACATCCTACCGAACATTTACTTATGCAACATCGTGTCGCAAATAACGGCCAGCATGAGCGGTGGACTTCCCAGGCTTGAGCTGGCACAGATTCCCGACTAAACTACCTTGCGTTTTCCATCCGCTCGATGCTGTTGTTATACTTTTTCTATTCTTTATTGATGCAAACATTTTATTAGATTCTGAATTCAATAAGTGTGACAAACCGTATTTGCGTATACATTTTCTAGCGGTATGTTGCTTAAGAATTTAGATTTAATACGACTTTATTTCATTCACGTTCTTTAACTAAAGTGATGGTCCCTTTCCAGTGATGGTGTGAATTAGGGTCTTCCGAACTATTATAATCATCTGTTTTGCCTTTTCCTGTAGCGCCTTCATATTTACCGGTCCCCCCAAGTATTTCAAAATCATCTTTCCAGTATTCAGTAACAAATGAGGGATGCTCATCCGTTTTTCCTTCAATTACCTGGCCTTCACATGACACAAAAAGAGTATCGTTGTTTTTATCAACAATATAACTGGATTGGTTACCATAATATCCCTGCTCATTGGCACAAAAATCGAAATGAACATTAATATCACCCATGATGTTCGAAGTGCCAATACAATCGACTATAACACGAAAAGGCAAAGAATCGGGACATTTTTTGTGTAGAAGCGTGTCAGGGCCAAAATAGATGTAACTGCCAGTAAACTTGGCTTCGAATGTTTCAGTAACCATTACATCTTTATCTTCAGATTTTTTGCAGAAAAACAAATTAAATACCAGACATAGCCCTAAAGCCAAAGCTGTAATAACTTTTAGATTTTTCATGACTCCTCCTTTTTATTATGTATAACACTTAATTATGCCAATACTTTTAATAAATGGATTGGCAGATTACATTTGCTTTTTTCGCATATTCCTCTACTCATTTGGATAATTAACCCTAAAATATCCAATAAAAGGAAAAAATGGTGTATTTATATTAGATGTATCTATTATTTGCAAAGGAGCAACTTCCTGTAATGTACCAACCCCAACTCCTTGACCGTCGGGCCGCCCTTCAGATAAATATATAAAACCAAAGTTTCCAACTTGACCACGATAAAACATTAAATCCCCAGGCAAAGGATCTTCAACTTTTTCAAAACTACTCATCAAAATCACGGAAAGTGGGATACCCGGTTCACTTTCAATTGCAATTCCCACTTGGGATAATACAAATCTTAAGAACCGAGGGGAATCAAAACCAAGACTTAAAGATTCTTCATTTAACTCAAATGGTATATCTTGCCATGCTAACAAAATTGCTGCAAAAACGGCTTGTTTTCTTTTGCCTGGAGACAACGAAATAATTCGATTCTTAGTTTTCTCCCAATCTACATTTGGATCTAGTAATTGTATTTTTTCTTTGCTAGTTACCTGTTCTAAAAACTCGAGGATATCGTCTTGTGTTGCAATGAGTTCACTTGTTTTAAATATCAACTCTTCAACTTGTTCTCCTAATTGCTTCTTTTGCTCTTGTAGCCGTTGAACGTTCTTAAAAGTAAATAGCCACCATGATAGGCCAATTATTATTGGTATTATAATAAGCAATATTGACCAAAAATATTTACGTCTTTCTGTTCGGACTCTGCTATTTAGCAATTGTTGAAGTTCAGTTTCTAAAACTTCCATTTATTCCTCTGATAATTTATTATCTTTTAATAGATTCTTTCATCACGTCGATTGCAAGTTGAACAAGTGATTTATAATCTTGCGATGTTTTATCATCAATTTTTTCAAAGGCATTTTTCAAGTGCATATACGTATTTATTCTTTCATTTCGCACAAGTACCTCTCGGAATGGGAATGTTGATATTGCAGCAATAAATCCACCTCCAAATCGAGTAATGTTGGGCATCAAAATTTCATTAAACTCTATAAAAAAGGTAAGAATATTAATTGCCACTCCTGCTAAAATGAGACCAATCATCCATAGCTTGAAGGATTTTATTGCTTTATTTTGAATTTCAATCTGCTCAATAAAATATGAAATAAAATCGATCATTAATCTTTCTCGAAATCACAAGATGACCTTAATTGAACTTAAATTAATTTTACACATAATGTCTCGCTCACCTGTTAAAGTGGGCGCTTTTTGCTCACTTTATCAGGTGAAGTGGGGTTGTTGGGCGGCTGCCGGGAGAGCGAGACATTGAGCGGACGTCTTTTCAGTCCGCTCAACGGGGCGTTTAAGGCGCAGAAGGCAGCGGAGTTCAGAACGTTCAGATTTTTAAATACTTGGTGCGGGCTTCAGAAACTTTGAATTCAAATAAAGCCCTTCTGTCGCCTTGAAACGCTTTGTTATGCCAAAAAATTAGATATATGTACTCCATCTAAGATCTACTCTTTTTCCAATTTTATCAAAAAATTCTTGATTCCTTAAAACAACAATCCAATAACCTTCTTCTTCTGAGATGGGTTTAAATGGTTCGAATCCAAGACAATCAAATAGTTCGATTATATCATTAATTATTTTTTCTGTATCTGCACCGATACAGAAAGCTAAAGGAAATTGCTTATATATATATTCCCACATTTCTTTGTTATCACAAACTGGATAACATTTATTATAAATAAATTCTCCATCTTCTGAAATAGGGGATATTTTTGTATAGTCTAGAAAAAACATCAGAGGGTGAGGTGATTTTAACATTGCTCTTTTAAATATTTTATTATGATAACTACCAACATGAGGACCTGGAAAAGGAAAATCTTGACGCAATTCTAATCCTGATGCTGTACCTAATAGTAAAGAAGGTTGTTCAAAAGGTACAAGAGATGGTGACATGCTTAATATTATTCCCTTTGCATTCTTTCGCAGTGTAATGATTGCATTAGAATCATTTGGTGGATCGTCCTGAACTAATTGTGCTATTTTCCCAAAAGTTGCTCCATAAGTATTCTCTGGAGGACCTGAAGGCACAAGGTAGATATCAATATTTTCAAAAAGAATAAATTGCAAATAAGTTAAAATATTATTTGTAGTTAAATAAAATTTATCTCTATATTCTCGTCCTTCTCTTGAATTTAATTTTTTTCTAAATTCAGTTGATAAATATGCAATTGTTGAACCTGATTCAAAAAATAAAGATCGAACACCTTTGTCAACAAGTTCAAGAAAGCAATGCTTCCAAAAACATTTAGCCATTACTTTTTTTAAAGATGAATTTTTTTCAATACATCTTTCTGAAAGTTTTTCAAATTTGTTTATACGAGTAACAATTTCATTCAAAAAGGGATTTCTTTCAATAGCTTCTTGTAAATGAAGGCGTTCTATTTTGTGGTCAGTGAGCTTAGAATCTACTACGCTGGTTAAGTGACTAGATAACATTTCTCTAAATTCAGCAACTGATTTATATCTTTTTATTAATCCCTTTCTTTCACATTTTTTACGATATTCTCTAAGTTTTTGAAGTTGTTCAGGATCAATATGTTCTGGATCTACTGTTTGTAATGAAAAATAAAGTAAAACTGGCTTATCCTTCTTAATAAATAATTCAATTTCTTCAACTGTACCTGATATTGATTTACCAGTATCTGTACCAATCCTGGTTCCAAAAAATGCAATCATAAAATCACAATTATCAACTAACTGTTTATTTATAATATCTTGAGGAGTATCGCTCATATCAGGTGTTGCGTTTCTTTCCCATAGCACAGGATCTAACATTACTTTAGAACGATAAGAATGAAAAGAATTCCAATTATAAATAACATCTTGAACTGCTTGTCGTTCTTCATCCACATCAGAAGGTGATGATATTAATACTCGATATACAATTGATTGAAATGACATGTAAAACTCCCAGTTTCACTTATTCTTAGGCATAATGTCTCGCTCACCTGTTAAAGTGGGCGCTTTTTGCTCACTTTATCAGGTGAAGTGGGGTTGTTGGGCGGCTGCCGGGAGAGCGAGACATTGAGCGGACGTCTTTTCAGTCCGCTCAACGCTAATGTTAACCTGAAAAACCGCCTACAAAGAACTTGAAAAATGAAACAAACTTCAAATCATCCAACATAACTTAAATTAAAACATGGCGGTTTTTTCAGGTTGAACATTTTGTTATGTGCTTATAATTTTAATGAAGTAAAATCATTTTTTTTGCTTCTCTTTTATTTCCTTGTTTTATCACATAATAATAATTTCCACTTGCCAATTTTATTCCATTTCTATCTTTGCCATCCCAAAATACTTTATAATTACCAGGCGCTTGTCTATGATCTATTAGAGTCGTTATTATTTCACCCAATTGATTATAAATTACTAAATTTACATGATCATATTCATCAACTGAATACTCAATGATAGTGGTGGGATTAAAAGGATTTGGATAATTTTGTTGTAAATTAAATTCTTTAGGAGTAATTAGATTATACATCGTTGCGTTTGTTGTAGAAAAATCTATAACATGCTCTTTCCACACGTTCCATGTAGAACTACCGCTATCTTCAAATTGACCAAGTAAAGTACCTGATGTATCATAAATTTTACCAGTAATTTTATTTACTTGACCTTTTCGAGTATAAACATTTACCTTATTCCAGTCTGCTGGAATATCACACAAAACAGTAATTTGAACAGGATCACTATCGTATTGCTGGTATTTTATAACTTGAATTCTTGATGGAGTCATAGAAAAATGACTTAAAGATCCATTAAAAGTTAATTTTAGCGATCCTTCTCTAAAACCACGAGGCCATTGATTATTATTAAAATATCCACCGTATACTTCCACTGATCCGTGATCAGATGTAAATGTTAAATCAAATTTTACTGTTTTATAGGATGGACTCTGTGAATATGTCAAGCTCGAAAGCAAAAATAAATAAAAATAAGGTAACATTATAAACTTTAGCTTGTTTTTATTAATTTTAATATCCATTTCTAACTCCTTATATAGTGATTTACATACTACCATTCTATAACATGCTCTTTCCACACGTTCCATGTAGAACTACCACTATCTTCAAATTGACCAAGCGAAGTACCTGATGTATCATATATTTTACCAGTAATTTTATTTGCCTGACCTTTTCGAGTATAAACATTTACCTTATTCCAATCTGCTGGAATATCGCATAAAACAGTAATGTGAACTGGATTACTATCGTATTGCTCATATTTTACAACTTGAATTCTCGATGGTGTCATGGAAAAATGGCTTAATGATCCATTGAAAGTTAATTTTAGCGATCCTTCCCTAAAACCACGAGGCCATTGATTATTATTAAAATATCCACCGTACACTTCCACTGATCCGTGATCAGATGTAAATGTTAAATCAAATTTTACTGTTTTATAGGATGGACTCTGTGAATATGTTAAGCTTGAGAATAAAATTGTACACAGAATAACTGTAATAATCAGAGTAAATGATTTGAGATAAATATTCATTTTGATAATCTCCTATTTTTTGTACATTGCATCGATTCAAATATTATTTCGATAATAATAAGATTGAGTAGTTGCTGGGATAATTATGGTGGAGCTCTTCTACATATACTTAACTTCATAATAGACTCTATTTCATTTTTTACATCAAAGTTAATATCAGGATTAAACTCACTATAAACAACGTAAGAGTCTAATCCTTGATACACCGAATTGAAAATCCGTCCAAAATACCGCTATTGATGCGATCTACATATGAATGGCTGTAATGAAGCCTGCGATCCCATGCTGTTCTATTATCAATTTTTGTAGAAGACCAGAAATGGGCGACGTAACCCATATAATAGTATCGACCATTGCTACCACGATACCCACCAGGCAGTGCGGAAAAATCAGTTTCATTGGTTGCACCTGTGTTTGGGTCTATCCAGTGTACTGTTCCCGTTTCTTTTAGCTTACCACCTTCATCTGTCCCACGAGTTCCAAGCTTATCGGCTTCAGATCGGCTCATACCTAAAAACAACTCAAGTTCTTTCCAGTCTTCATCTGATGGAACATGCCACCCAGACGGGGCTATGTTGCGAACATCATTAACGGTATGCCAATTGTACAAATTGCCATAGGTATTAGCGTTACCTTCGTTGTTATCATATACACAATAGCCACCGATTGTTAAATTTTGCCATTCTGTATTGCCAACTACTTTTGGGAGAGTATCGCCGTTACGGTAACGAGTTACTTTCAGATTTTCTGCCATCCACAATTGATTGCCGATTTTAATTGTTTTATATACATTACCGTCAATATCAGTTATTGTGTTTGTTTCGTTTTCATCAACAGGAATTAAAATTCGAAATGAGGTTGTTATAGGATTATTAGGTATTATTCGATAAACATCATAGTATTCAGGCTCTTCCCAGTTTGTTATTAGACTTGTTACTTCTGAGATTATACCAGCTACATCGCTAATAATACTAAAATCTAAACCAAATAATTTTAATATAAATAAATAAAATTCATTTTCAGCATCTAACTGTTCAGGTGTACGTCTACCCATATAGATCCATTCACTGCCAGCATATTCAACAAATTTTTCTATAGCTTGACCTTCGGCTGAATTGATATTAACTTGTCGAATTTGAGGGCCAGATACATTCATTGTTATGGTATGCATACTATTATGAGGATAAATTCGTAACGAAGTTTTATATGTTTCTTGAGGATCTTCAACTATGAAACATTCAAAAATTGTTGTATCTAAATATTGTACATTCATATTTGGAAGAGGATCACCTGATAAGTTTGTAACTAGTATTGTTATCTCTTCATCAGTCGTATTATCAGTAAAAGTGACAGAACCATTTGAATTTGTAATAGAATTTTTACAAAATACTTCATCGAGACCTTCATTATTTTCTGGTTCAGTAGATTTTTTGTCACAATATAGAGAAAATAAAATGGAAAGGAATAAAATTAATGTCAAAATTTTATTAAACTTCATATTAGTGGTCTCCTATTTTTTGAATACATAATGTCTCGCTCACCTGTTAAAGTGGGCGCTTTTTGCTCACTTTATCAGGTGAAGTGGAGTTGTTGGGCGGCTGCCGGGAGAGCGAGACATTGAGCGGACGTCTTTTCAGTCCGCTCAACAAGTGATTATACAGATCTGCATAACATGAATACTTCATTTAAAAAAATATTTCATAAAGTCAATAAAAATTGTTGTTTTTGAAGATATTTTTTTGTATGTTCTCTGCAGAAACGCGAACCGCGTTTTCTTACAATTTGAATGTTATACAGAAAGATAACGTTTAAAACGTATGGAACAGATTCCTGCCAAAATTCAAAATCTGTATGTTGATTTTCTAAAAAGGAATAAATACCCATCTGAGGAAATTCCTTCTCATTTAAATGATAGTGATGATCTGCAAAGATAAAAATAATCCGCTTTTCCCGCTGCGCTTCCTTTTATTCAATCTATGTAAAAGAAAAAAAAAGCTATATATTAAAATTAACCTATTCTGAATATTATCGTATTTCGTCCGCAGCGCATTGCGCACCTGATTGAGAAGTTTGGGAGATTTTTCGGTTGTAGTTGTGTTCAAATCCATCATTCGCTTTATATTACGTTAATGGAAATGTTATTTAAAAATGGGTGGAAATAGAGCAAGCTTGTATAGGATTAATCTATGTAGTAAATATAAGAAAATATTCGTAATTGTCAACAGAAAAATTAATAAAAAGAAATTTCAGCCACGGATTGACACGGATATACACGGATTCTTTTTAATCCGTGTTCAATCCGTGTGGATCAGTGGCAGATATTTATTTTATGACGCAAAGCGTCATGCAATCCGTACCGCCGGAAACCGGCGGCACGAGAAGCTGCGGAGCAGCGTAACTCATTTGCCTCCGGCGCAAGCCGGAGGATCAGGAATCGCACTTTTCAGAAAAACGATTTAAGAAATTTAGATTTTGAAATACGAATAAGGATCAACGATTTATGATTTTAGAAGATTTTTCACGAGGCCAGCGATCCCATCGCTGATCCGCATGAACTTGCAAAATACAAATCCCGGACTTTTGATACAGTCCGTAATTCATTTTAACCAATTTCAGCCACGGATTGACGCTGATACACATGGATTTATTTAATTTTCAAAAAAATCCGTGTTCAATCCGTGGGGATCAGTGGCAGATATTTATTTTATGACGCAAAGCGTCATACAATGCGTGCCGCCGGAAACCGACGGCACGAGAACATTAAAAACT
>CAZCJL010000053.1:0-47308 GCA_964498785.1 uncultured Cytophagia bacterium
AATTTAAAGAGAATCCGAAAGCTTTGATACACACCATCAATTATTGAATGGATACAACGGTTTTTATCTAAATACAAGAAGTTCTTTGAATTTAGGCTTGGAAAACAAATTTAAGATTAATAATAGTCTCGAAATGTATTTTGATATGGGGATGACAAATTATTTATCAAAATGCACAAGTTTTTTTAATGGAATGATGTTCGGACAAATACCATTCTATTTAGATATACGAATGAATTATCAGTTGAATGAACATAATTAAATAACATAATCGGACTGCCGGGGGATTCTTCCTTCGGCTCCGGCTCTATTCCTCCCTGATTTATATTAAACTTGGGTCAGGATTAAAAAATAATCCAAATCTTTCGATAAATACCACTATTTAAAAACACCGGCGACAAAACTTTTTCGGAAATCCCTTATTCAGAGCATGGATTGGGCTTGATTTCCGGAGGCAGGATATTCTGCTCAGTGATGGCACGATTGGCGGTTATTATGGGTCGTACAGCACGCTGGTTTATCAAAACAATACTACCGCGGCCAACCACTGGATAAAATTCGATATTCGCAATAATGACACCTGGGCGTTTGGCGGCAAGGTATAAAGGCCCTTGTTGCAGGAACAAATACGGTCGCCGGTTACGATGAAGTGAGAACTGATTTTGCGTACCGTTACAAACACCATCCGGTGTTGCATTTTGGCCTCGGAAAAACGACCCAAATCGACATTGAAATCAAAACGTGGGATCAAAGGATTTTCAATTATGATAACCTGGCTGCCGATACACTGCACCGGATTGATCTCACGCAAGCAACTGCTGCGGCCGATAATTTCAGTAATGTAAAATTACAGCGATTTGAGTTGGTGCAAAATCACCCCAATCCTTTTAATCCCTGTACAACTATTCGTTTTTCGCTGCCGCATTAAAGCAATGTTTCTTTGAAAATTTATAACGTAATCGGTCGGGAAGTCACGGGCATGGTTGACGGCACTCTTGCATCAGGCGAACATTCCGTTTTATTCGAGGCAAACGAACTGGTGCGTGAGGTGTATTTCTACAAATTCCGGCTGATGGTTTTACACAAACCAAAATGTTTTTACTGCTCAAATAGTGTCTACTGACCAGATTATAGGTTACCTAATGAAAAATTAATTATTTGACAGGATAAACAGGATAAAAAGAATAATTCATTCAAAAATCAGTATTCGTTAATCCTTATTCTGAGATCATAAAATGTAAAATCTATTTGTATTAATAAATAATTCAATGACACCTTTAAATACTAAATTTAAAATAAGTGAATAACCGCACTTGACAATTATTTAATATTTTCGTAATTTGTGAATGATTTAAATTTCCTGTTTTGTTTTCTTCATTATCTCTCTTTTTTTAGTGATGATAAATAAAAGGAGAATCCACACCATGTCTGATAAAATAAAAATCTTCCTGGCGTCATCCTCGGAACTAAAAAGCGATCGCAATGAATTTGAAAAATTTATCGGTCGTAAAAATAAAGTTCTGATTGAACAGGATGTATTCATAAAACTGGTGATCTGGGATGATTTTATTGACCATGTTTCCGAAACAGGGCTGCAGGATAAATATAACAAACAAGTGCAAGCCTGCGATATTTTTGTCATGCTTTTCTGGACCAAAGTGGGTCTTTATACTTTAGAGGAATTTGAAACAGCATATACACAGTTCAAACAAAACGGGAAACCACACATCTATACGTATCAAAAGCATGCCCCGGTGATGCTGGAAGATTTTGACGGTATTCAAAGTTTAAGGGATTTCCTGAACCGGTTAAAGAAATTAGAGCACTTCCCAACAAAATATAAAAGTACTGATGATTTGATCAATCAATTTAACGGGCAATTGGAAAAACAGGATCTGCGGTTAAAGATCACTGAATCTGTTTCAACGGAAGAAATTGTCAGCAAATACTGGCAACAGCTCGCCGATGATCCGGAATATAACAGCATGTCGGTGATTGGGAGTGATGAACGCCGGCAGTTAAATGACCTGTACGTCCGCCTGCAGATTACATCAGAAGGCATTAAAACGCGTGTCGAAGGAAAACTGCGCGAGAAACTGACGGATAAAACATGTCCCGAAGGGGACATCTCCCATGAACTTGCGCCGGATCAGGCGCTTAATCATTTCCGGCGGACGGTGATTTTAGGTTCTCCGGGTATCGGTAAAACAACGATGTTTCGCTATATTGCCTGTACGGTGTCGTTGTTGGGACTCGGTCTCGCCCGCCCGGATGAATTTAAATTAAATACGGATAAAAAGCTAATTCCGTTGTACCTGCCGTTACCCTATTTAGATGAATTCGAGGGGAATCTTATCGATTGCCTGAAATACTATCTTGATGTTCGAATGGGATGTAAAGATTTGATCTCGAATCTGGATGCGCTGTTGTGCGACGGTCGTTGTTTGCTGCTGCTTGATGGATTGGATGAGGTCACTTCTGACCGGCTCAGAGATGTAAAAATTAAAATTCAGGGAGTATTGAATAATCCGAACTGGCGTGACAATTATATCATGATCAGTTGTCGGGAAGCCAGTTGGGAAAAGAATGATCCGTCCTTTGTCGTGCCCGCTGTATTGCAGGTGAAGGACATGGATGAAAAGGCAATTGGCGCGTATTTACGGAAATGGTTTGGCGCGGAAAACAGCAGCGAAGCTCTCAAATTAAAAAATACGATTTGCAATAATCCCGGACTGAGCAAACTGGCAACAAACCCGTTTCTGTTGTCATTGATTGCCTGGTTATCACAGGACGACAACCTGCCTGAACGACGGGTGGATTTGTATGGTAAGTGCACTAAAGCACTATTGTTGGAAACACACAAATCAAAAACAGAGCAGCATAAGAGCGAGTTTGGTCCTGATCATGATCGCTTAAAAGAGAGGGTGCTGACCGATGTGGCGTTTGCCATGATGCAGAAAAACATTCGCGAAATCAGCCGGAATGAATTATGGGAATTGATTCATAAATCGCTTGGTTCTGATAAAGCCACGGATAAACAACCCGGACAATTAATCGATGAAATACATACTGGCAGCTCTGTCTGGCGGGAAATTAGCAAAGAGCGGGTGTATATGTTCCAGCATAACACCTTTCGTGAATATTATGCCGCGAAAAAGCTGGCGCAGCGAATTGACGAATTGTTAGCTGAGTGGTCAGGAGAAGCTGCCAACCAATCGTTTGCTGATTATGTTAAAAATGTAAACCACCAAAAATCCTTTAATCCGTTCCAGTGTATCGCCTGACCGTCGCTCTTCTGAATAACCCCACGCCAGTGCTGGAATTTCTGTTCAGTGTAAATCCCACGCTTGCCGCACGCTGCTATTTGGATGCCAATCCCGAAAAAGTCAATCATGACGTTATCAAGCGATGCTGGACCCAGGATATAGAACGGGGTGAACGGGTTGAAATGGTAAAAGGCATTCAAACAGCGCTGAAAGACCAGCGCGAGGTGGTCGATTTTATCGCTGCTGTGTTTCGTACCGCTGAGACAGATACGGAAGTACTTTATCATTGCGATGTCGTGCTTATCAGAATTGATACAGCAGAAGCCACCCGCGTGCGCAACACCATGTTTGATCACTGGCACGAAGACCGCAGATTTAAATCGGCTGATTTTGAGAATGATGACTATTGGAAATTTGCAGACATTGACGCCGGTGAATTTCAGATGGGAAGTAACGAAGATGACGATGAAAAACCGATTCACCCGGTCAAATTATCCGCGTTCCGGTTGGGATGTTACGCGGTAACTGTGGAGCAATATCACCGCTTCGATCCCGGACACAGAAAAAATCGTCTCGATGATGACTTTGGTGAAAATGAACGGCAACCGGTTGTTCGGGTATCATGGTACGATGCGTATGTTTATTGCAAATGGGCTGGCTGCCGCTTACCAACCGAGGCGGAGTGGGAATATGCCTGTCGCGCCGGCACTTCCACGCCATTTAATACCGGCGATAACCTGACCACGGATCAGGCGAATTATAATGGTAATCATCCGTATAAGAATTATCCCAAAGGAAAGTATCTGGAGAAAACAACACCAGTCGGAAATTATCCGCCCAATGTCTGGGGATTGTTCGATATGCACGGCAATGTATGGGAATGGTGCCGGGATTGGTATGATGAAACGTATTATGAGGAATGCAAAAAGCAGGGAGTTGTGGAAAATCCTCAGGGACCAGAGACCGGATCATCCCGAGTGTTGCGAGGCGGTTCCTGGGACGACTATGCAAGCCTCTGCCGCTCTGCGGCTCGTAGCAGGGGCAACCCAGACGTCAGGTACTACGACCTTGGGTTTCGAGTCATCCAGGATTCACCGCACTAAAAAAATTACCCTTTGGTTCTTTTAATCTTTTACCCTTTTGTACCGCTGGAGGCGGTCAAAATTTTTTTCAGGGAAATATGCGTGGCAGAAAAAGAAACAATAATCACAAAGATGTACGATCTGGTAAAGTATCTGATCCCGATTGTGAATCGGTTTCCCCGTGATTATAAATTTATACTGGGCGACCGGATGACGAATCTTATCCTGGATTTGCTGGAACAGTATATTCAGGCATATTACGAACGTTGCAACCTGCTTCCGGGCTTTAGCTAGATATCGCTAATTTGATGTTGAAATAAAATGTCCCGGAGGGACTTCTGAAAATAGCCCACCGATTCATCGGTGGGAAATAATGCAAGAATTAAATTTGAGTCCCGGCAGGGACGATTGAAAAATTACGTCAGAATAATATAAATTTCAACTGTCCCTACGGGACAGGGGCTTTTTCTTCTTGTATTTTCCCAGCAATGAATTGCTGGGCTAGTTTCAATTGTCCCTACGGGACAAAATATATGCTTACTCAATTTAAAAGGACTTCAAAAATGCCAACTCTAAACCGCCGTAATTTTATAAAAATAACAAGCAGCGCAATCACCGCGGCAATGCTTCCCGGATGCGCCCCATCCCGGCGGAAACCGAATGTTGTGTTTATTCTCGTGGATGATGTGGGATGTTACGGCAGCGAGTTTTATGAAAGGCCGAATATTGACAGTCTGGATGTCCAGGAAATGCGGTTCGCAGGTACGAATGCTTCCTATCTGCCGGACATCCCGGAGTACCCGGACAAATTGGCTGAATCAATGGATTGGCAAATAAAAAAGTTATTGTATTTTAAATAAATTCTTATTATGTTTCATAAAATTAAAATTCAATTTTTATTTGCATAAAGATAATGGATATTCAGGAGTGGATTGCCTTTACAAGCTGTCCGGAGACCGCTAAAACATTAGAAATGTCATTCTGAATCCGCCGTCTTTTTGGCGGGTGAAGAATCTCACACCACGAAGCTCAAGAAATGCAGACGAATAGTGGTATGAAATTCACCATCGCTCAGAATATCATCGTCTATTAATCTTTAAAAGTAAAGATTTTGTAACGAGATGCTGATATTTATGATGAAAGATATAATGAGAATTTAAAAGGATCGTTGAGATGTGGAGACGTGTGTTATTTCGGATCGGGGGATTTTTAATAATATGTGCCATCATTCAATGCAAACAGGAAACAAAAAAAATATATATCGGCAAAATGTATGTTCCTGTGTATTCAGAAAAATGGGAGGAAATCGATCAGTATATACAAAATAACTGGGAAACAACGCTGGTAAAGGCGAACAACCTGCCGTTCCCGTTTCTATCGATTTCATCCAATCACCGCATCATTTTTTATTGGGATACCTTTTTTACAAATGCCGGTGTCCTGCGCCATGAAAATGTCGCGCATCTCGCAAAGAATAATACCGATAATCTGCTGTATCAGGTCGTGAAATACGGATATGTCCCCAATTCCAGCGCTGCCTGGGGACTCAATCGCTCGCAACCGCCATATCTGGCAATGATGGTGCGCGATGTTTATGAAAATATGGAGCGAAAAAACACAAGCTGGCTGCGCAAGGCGTACCGGACATTGAGAACAGAATACAATTTCTGGACAGATGATTCGCCGAACGCCATTGAGCAGAACACGACTCCCATTCCACGACTGCTGCGATATTTTCATCATGCCACAGAAATGGAAATGGTGACGTTTTATGATAATGTTCTGGTCAAGCGATTCAACTACCCGCCGGATGTGCACCGCAACCAGAAAATTATCGATGCCAATCCATACATCGCGGAGGCTGAAAGCGGCATGGATTTTACCCCGCGATTTGAAGGACGCTGCCCCGATTTTGTAGCGGTGGATTTGAATACGAATCTTTATCTGTACGAGAAAATTCTGGACTGGATCGTGAATGAGCTTGGTTTGCGCAATGAACCGGATTGGGATGCAAAGGCAGAGGCTCGCAAAAACCTCATCACTGAATATTGCTGGAACGAACAACGAGGGCTGTTCCTGGACTATGATTATATCAACGAACGTCATAGCTCCGTGGCGGCAGTCACGACATTTCATCCGTTGAGGGCTGGTTTTGCGACTCCGGCACAGGCTGCCCGGGTGCGCGGGAATCTGCAATTGTTTGAACATGACTGGGGTGTCGGGGTTTGCGAGCAGACGGAGCATCTGTTGACATATCAGTGGGATTACAACGTCGGCTGGGCGCCGATGCACTATATTGTGTATCATGCCCTGAAAAATTACGGGTATGACATCGATGCCAAACGCATTGCCGGCAAGTACCTCGACTTATTAGCAAAAAACTATGTCGCACCGATGCCGGATTCGTTGCAAAAGAACGATGAAACGATTACGAGAGAACCGGGCAAACTTTACGAGAAATATAATGTCATCAAAGGCGCCATTCACGATGGCGAATATCCGAGCCGTGAATTTTCAGGCTGGAGCGCCGGCGTATTCGTGGATGCGTTGCGGTTTTATCAAAATAAGTAATATGAGGGGCGACTGTATCAATGCTCAAGACTAAATGCGGTGTTCGCGGCGGCGGCGCGAAGGCTGGATTGGGGCGACTGTATCAATGCTCAAGACTAAATCCCCCTTTGAAGGGGGACGATTTCGCCAACGGCAAAATCAGGGGGATGTTAAAACCACGAAATTCGCATTAAACATCAAATTTAGAGGAAACCAAATGCCAGACCTGAACCAGACAATTCAACGAATCGATTCCACAGAAATGACAGACCTATTTGAAACACTTTACGGAACAGAACCGGAGCTGCTCGAAAGACAACGGCAGCGATACAAGAAACTCATCGCGGAGTACGAACAGAAATTCGGCGATGCAGACGTCCGGCTATTCAGCACCCCCGGTCGCACCGAGATCGGCGGCAATCACACCGATCACAACAATGGCAGGGTATTAGCCGCCAGCGTCAATCTGGATTCTGTCGCAGTCTCGTCGAAGACTGAAGATAATGTGATCACACTATATTCGGAAGGTTTCCCGGAAGCGTTTCAGGTTAAACTGGATAATCTGTCGCTAAAACAACAGGAACAGGGAACCACCACCGGCATCATTCGCGGCATCGCTGCACGGTTCCGTGAACTGGGATTCAATATTGGCGGATTCAACGCCTGCCTCACCAGTAACGTGATGGTCGGCTCCGGACTCAGCTCCTCTGCGTCCATCGAAGTGCTGATCGGCACGATTTTGAACGAATTCTACAACGACGGGAAGGTTGCGGCAGAGCAGCTCGCGATCATCGGGCAATATGCGGAAAATCACTACTTCGGCAAACCCTGCGGACTGATGGATCAAATGACCTGTGCGGTCGGCGGCATCGTGTCCATCGATTTTAAAGATACGATGAATCCGGTCGTCACAAAAGTGAATTTCGATTTCAGCTCCGTGGATTACAAATTACTGGTCGTGGATACCGGCGGCAGCCACGCCGACCTCACCGACGATTACGCATCCATCCCTGCCGAAATGAAAACTGTGGCGCAATATTTCAACGCCACTGTTGCCAGAGAATTAACACGGGAGCAAGTCATCGAAAACATACCTGCCCTGCGCAGGAAAGTCGGCGACCGGGCGATACTGCGTGTGCTGCATTTCCTGTCAGACAACCAGCGAGTGCTAGAACAAGGCGCCGCGCTGGAAAACAATGATTTCCCGGGATTTTTGCAGCTCGTCCGGGAATCCGGCAACTCCTCGTTCCGCTGGCTGCAAAACTGCTACACCATCAAAAAACCGGATGAACAGGGCGTCTCCCTCGCACTAAAACTCACCGAAGACTACCTCCGCCACCTCGACGACGGCGCCTGCCGCGTCCACGGCGGCGGCTTTGCGGGGACGATTCAGGTTTTTATGCCTGCTGGGGCGGTAGAACAATATGTGCGGGAAATGGAAGGGGTGTTTGGGGAAAATTCGGTGCTGGTGCTTGATATCCGACCAGTGGGGACGATGGGGGGTATGATTTATGATTCACTTTCAAAAGGCAAGTATCGAAACCGACGTACGATCATCTACACTCTCAGCTCCGCGATCGTCGTTTTCATTGTCTTTTCACAGTTCGGGATTTTGGGGTAGACTAAAATGGTTTTGGAAAGAGCCCGGGGAGTGGGGCTCTTTTGACGAAGAAGTAGCGTGATATTATTCTAATTTAGTAAAATAAGCTTTTTCATCTAATTGTGCTTAGGATGTCTTTAACAACTTTGTTGAGGGAACTGCCAATAAATTCATCTATAGATCCATTACAACTGGAACTAGCTTCTTTTATACATCCCGTTTTTGTATCTATTATTTTTAATGTTATTGCCATTATATTATTAATTTTCATTAAATTGCCTGATATTATTTTTAATGCTCCAAATTCTTTTGCTATTTTGATCATATCATTTTTACTTGTTTGGTGCGAAGAAGCAGAAATTATTTTAACAATAGAGATTTTATTATTCTTATGCAAATAATTACTAAGATTTGTATTAATTCTTCTAACCTCACTTGAAGATATATTTTTTTTGCAATTAAGTTGCTTCATTATTACAGGTGTGCTTTGAGCGAAATTTGATTCAAAATAGCCTATGCAAATAATTATTAGAACAACGATTACCATCACCCGTCTCATCACGACCTCCTGTTTTGTTTTGACACAGTATAGAATAGAGAATTAAATATTTATCAAAAGGTTTAAAATAAAATAATTGAATTGATTTAGTTTAAATATTCTATACATACAGTTGTTGCAATTTACGGGCCAAAAATATGCAGTGACTAGTTATCATCAAATGATAATCTGTCTTTTATTAGCTTTAATCGTTTCGTGCCAAGAAAAATCCAAGATAATGCAGCAAAGATAGGAACTCCCAATGCAAAAAATTCTCCTGCATTTGCCATTTTAGTAAAAATGTTATTGCCATCACCAAAGAAAATTGCACAATAGAATACAAAAATGAAATACAACATCGAAATAAATATTGCGTACGCAAACCTCCTTTCTGCTGAATATTGTAATTTAATGAGGCTAATATCTTTGTTTGTTTCCATTGATTTTATTTGTCGAGTTAAATTTAGATATATGAAGAACAATAATATTAATGTCGTGATAACAGACGAAACAATAATAATTTTAATTATTGATTCCGATTGTCTGATTTTTTTAAACTCACTTTGGAATTCTTTATTATTGGGATCAAGTTTTAAGAGTTCTTTGAGATATAATTTTGCTTCAGATACTCTTTTTCCGGCAAAGGCATTCTTAATCTTTTTTTGCAAGATATTAATATTGTTCTGCTTAGATAAATCTAAATATATACTATTTATTTCTTTGAAATTATTATCAATTAAAAAAACTATTTTTAAATAAGCTAATGCGAGTTCATGGTTATCATTGTTCATCTGTGATATTCCCATTTGATAGTATGACCCAAGTTCTGCTTTCGTCAAATCCTCTTTGAAGTTATTACTAAGATCAGGTCTCAAGACTTTTATGGCTAGCAGTTGTTCTTTTGCTTTCTCATATTCATCATGTTCCAATGCTTGCTTGGCAGCTTCTTCCGCTGTTTTCGCCTTTAAAGTTATTCCGAGGTTTTGAGCGGCTAATTTTAATTCATTAAAAGCTCTATTTTTGTCATTATTATTTTGAGCATATACAAGAGAGTTGGTGTAGTAATTATAAGCTCGAGACCACTCCCTACGACTTTTTGCACTTTTTGCTGTAATATACCAATAATCGCATAACTTTTTTAATGCATCTTCTACACCTTGTCGTGCAGTGGAATTTGAGGGATCAATTTCTAATACTTTTTTATAATACGATATGGAATTTTCCCAATCCTTGGATTTGTTTTTCTGCAAAGAGGTCTCTCCTTTGGATAAAAATTGTGAAATTTCATATTGTCTTTTCTTTTGTTCTTCAATTTCTCGTAAAAGCTTTTGTGCTTCCTTATTATCGCGTTCATAATCTAAAATTTTTTTTAAATGGATAATTGCCTCATTCCAATTTTTAAGATCTTTATATATATAAATAATTTTCATCCTTGCTTCAGTATAATGAGGATTAATATTTATTGCTTGCTCTAGCGAATATTTAGATTCACTAATTTTGTTTTGTACCAATTGACATATGCCAAGTTTAAACCATATATTCTCATTATTTTTATCAATCTTAAGATACTTATTATATAAGTCAATATTGTTCTCAATTTTTCCCTGTTTTTCATTAAGTTCTATTAGTTGTAAATAAGCTTGAAGATTTTTATTGTTAATTTGTATTGCATTCTCAAAATGAATCCGAGCATCACTAAATTGGTTTTTCCTTTTATATATTATACCTATTTTATTATGTAAGGTATCATTTTTAGGGCTTTTAGTAACTGCACTAAGTAAGTTAGATAAGGCATAGTCATCAAAATCACTTCCAAGTTGACAATATATTAGTCCCTTGATTTTATAAGCTTCTGCAACTAATTTGTCATTTTTGTATTGATATTTATCGATTATGTCGCTACATATGTCCAAGCCTTTTTCTAATTCTTTTTTATTAAGAGTTTTTAAGTCTTGTTTTCTTAGCCAATCAAACTGTTTTTCTTGGGCAAAATTATTATTCAGATTCATTAATATAATAAACGCTATTAGGAAAAGCCGGATTGAAGTTTTCATTATTTGACCTCCATATACTCAAAATTTATATACTGTCAATCATTGCAATGCCATATTCCAAACAAATTTTATCTATTATTTAGGCTTTGGTGAAGGCAATTCGGATTTATTCTGTTTAACATTAGCATGCTTATTTATAAAATACATCAGAATCATTCCGCTTATAGTTCCAGAAAGGTACCACTTTAAATTTTTTTTGTTAAAAATATTTTTTCTCCAAGGATACTTAATTTTCAGAGCTTCAGAAATCTCATCTCCGATCTTTTTTATAATGGTATTAAAATAATCACCTTCTCTTTTAATGCTAAGTTCGAGTTTATACTCATCTTTTGAATAGCTATATGCTATAAAAGTTTTGATTTGTATCCTGTCTGGATCTGCGATCATATTACCCGATATAATCGAGCTGAGACCATTATTTTTCGCATACTTTCTTAATTGGTTTACTGGTTGACTAGTATTCGATATTCGCGGGAATAAATTTTTATTAAGTATGACTATTCTATTTTTTTTGTTTAATTCCCTAGTTAATCCGCGAAATATTTTATAGCTTTCCCAGCTTGCTAAGCCTATGCTGCTAAATTCCACGATTCCAATCTGTGGAGTATAAAAATCATAAGAAAATATTTTCCGGTCTAAGCTGGTTAAAAATAGAACATAGGGCTTTCGGTTGTTCAGTGAAATAGAAGATGGGGAGAATCTAAAATTCTCAAGACCATCATTCATTGAATGCCAAGCATATCCCGAACTATCCGCCCAGAATATCTCTCCCGAACTTGACAGAACAAAAATCGTCTTTGTATTGTAATAGTCTGAAACAATGTCTACAATGTTATAATCTGATTTGCTAGATTGTTTGAGCCAAATTAATTCTTTGTTTGATACTTTCCCCTTGTGGATGCCACTTGCAGTTGCAAAAAATAAAACATCTATATCTCCAGTCGGTGAGATAATGATTTTGTTAACTATTAGATTTTTTTTGATATTTATTTCTGAAAACTTTCCATTGGACCAAACAAAGAATCCTGTTGAAGTTAACATGTATAAAATATCATGATTAGGATTTGGTGAAATTACAATTGACAAAGTATTTATCCTATTAAATGCAAGATGTTTCCATTCTTCTCCTTTATCTGCGCTCTTAAAAACCCCATTATCTGTACAGGCATAAATTATATTAGATTTGTATTGATTTAGTGTTAGTGAGTTAATTTTTTTACAATTTAATCCCTTTTTCTTTATTTTCCATGTACGTCCTTGATTGTCAGATTTCTTAAAAATTGAATCATTTTCAACAATAAATAATGTATTCGGATTACTTGGATCGACAAGTATTTTGCTTATTTCCGCGGATAAATATTTTGGATTTAGTGTTTTTATCAATGTCCATCTATTTTCACTAGAATATGAATGCGCACTATGTAGAAATAAATATAACAATAGAAATTTAATAAACGTTGTGTTATATGTGATTTTCAATTTCATGGTTTCCTCTAACAAGTTTTTATTATCTCAAATAAACCATTTTGATGTATTTCTGAAAATCGCTGGCTTTGAAGTAACAAAAATACACACCAGTGGAAACCTGAATGTTATAATTGTTTAAGCCATTCCAATCAATATTATAGTAACCACTAGATTGTAATTCATTATTTTTTAATATTCTTATTAATTCACCAACTATGTTATAGATTTTTATTGTTACTCTGCTAGCTTTCGGTAGAGAATAGCTTATAGAAGTTATATGATTAAATGGATTTGGAAAATTTTGTTTTAATTGGTAATTATCTGGTTCCAACGATATTTGAAAACTACTCTTTTCTATGAAATTTTTAGATCCTACAGCTATGCGAAGTCTCTTGCTAACAATAGCACTTAGGGATTGATAAGTATAATAATTATTATTTTTTAAATTGTATGTAGATTTTATTTTAGGATCTATTAAATAAATATCGTAATCTTTAAAAATAGAATCAGAAAAAATAAATTCAAGTTGGATAGGAGAATTTTGTATATTTGTGGCTACTTCAAAATCCCAAAAATCACCTTCTAGAAAAGGTGCATGAAAGTCCGTGGTATAATTGCCAGATTTCTGATTCCATTTGGAATGAGGCAAGAAGACTGAAATATATTCGCCTACTATCGGCGGCTCATAAAGATCAAACTGATCCCATCCATCAGATGCTTCATTTCTGACACCAATATAATTATAAGAGTCTATCGAATTCAGGCATTTTGCTATTATTTGAATAGACCAACCATTCGGTTGTGTATTAGATGGAGTTTTTTCATATCCTGTTAAATCGCTTGGGATGCTTAAATTTGCCGCTTGATGATGTTTGATTAAATATCCTTCCCAGGGTTCAAGGTATTCTATCTCATTTCCGCAAACCCATCTTCCTTGATATGTACAAATATTTAATTTACTTACAGCTCCATCAATACTTAATTTTTCAACCGGGATCTTAAAATTGTATGGATTCGCGAAAGTCGTCCAGGATGTATCAATTGGGATCTCAAATGGTTCTTCTTTCGATGTTTTAACAGATTGTCCTGTACCAGTGTAAATGACTTGTCCCTGTTTCTTAACAATGAGCCAATAACTTTTGCCTGGTCGAAACTTTGAGGTGTCCGGGCATTCAACAAATCCGCCGGAATCATAATCAAAAATGCGCCAGTGAAGAAGTTTAAGTCCCAGATTTTTACTGAGCAAAGAATCTATGTTCGGATTATCCAACTCCAGCGGAATCGAAAACAGGCGATAGCTATTTTTAGTATCTCCAGAATGTAGGGTTTGATAAATCCACGAGCTATCTGTTTTCACTTCTCCTCTGCCTTCAACACGAACTTGAATTGAATAGTATGAATTCGCTGGTACACGGCAGTGATTGCCTAGTGAATCTTCAGCAAATAAGTAATATTCAACACCGCGTGTAGTAACACAATTTGATGGTATTTTTGCTTCATATTTATCGTTATTGCTCTCAGACATTTCCAGTTCATGGAAAGCCGGTTCACTACCCATTCGGAAATACACGGATGCTCGAGCAACTCCGGAAACATTGTCCTGGATCGTTGCTGATATTGTGGTTTCAGAGCATTTTGGCACAATACTTAATGGTTCGTGCGAAATTTCTGGCGGATCATCATCGCCGCTTCCTGCCCCGGTTAACTCAATTTTTAACTTTTGATTATTTATTGCATCACTATGGATAATTAATGTGTCCGTGTAGCTTTCTTCATGTGTAGGGCAGAAAGTTATTTTTACTTCTGTTGTCTCTTTGGCGGCTATCTTAAAAGCGATTTTGTCCGCTTTGTAAATATCGCTATTATATGTCAATATAACACCATGGATATTTACTTCATGATCTCCAAGATTATAAAGAACAACATTTTTCGATTTACACTCATCAATTGGAACTATATCAAAATCGATGGTTGAATTAGGGGTGGCGATTTCCGGACGAATTCCTCGTCCGTAAAGCAGGACAATGTTATTTCCTCGAAATTTATTGCTTTTAATTATCAATGTGTCTGGATATTCGCCGGAGGTATCAGGCTGAAATATAATAGTAATGAATAATGTTGAGTCTGGCAATACTTCTCCTGAATAAGGTGTGATAGTATAAACATTATTGTATTCTAAGACGTAAATATTTCTAATTTTAAGAGTATCATCACCGTTGTTTTTTATTTTAAATGTCCAGTCAGATGAATCGCTAATCCGGATGTTTCCGAAATTATGCTTGTTTTCTAATTCGACTTCAGGCGCAATTCCCTGCCCTTCCAAACTTACCACAACTCGTGGATTATCAGGATCATCGCAACAAATAGTCAGGATGTCTTCGTAAAAAAGCTGGGCATCTGGATTAAATTCTACTATAAGGAAGAATGTATCACCAGGTGCAATATTTGTGTCTGTACTATCAATGCTAAAATGAGTTGGCTTAACACAAAAATTTACTTTTAGCGTATCATTCCCTGTATTGAAAATAGCAATGCTATCATTCTTTGAACTACCAACAGCAGTTGGATCGAATTTTATCGCATTTTTATCCAAACTAATTTTCGGAGCAATTCCTTTTCCCAGAATTTCGATTGATGTTGTATCTTCGAAATCTTCTCCATCGAACGAATCGCTATAAATATTTAGCGTATTAGGATAATTTTGCCTTTCCTGCGGAGCAAAAGCAATTTTTACAGAAAGACTTCCTTTTGGTGCAATTTGTCCAGAATCTGGGTGAATTTCGTATACACCATCCTCCTCTGTAAATTTCATTTTTGAGATGGTGAGTACATCTTCACCGGTATTTTTTATAATGAATGTTTTTTCTGCTGAGTTTGGGATTTTTACCAGGCCGAAATCAATAGTATCTTTATCAATTTGTATAAGAGGAGCGATTCCTGTACCAGTTAGCAGTGCGTATGTTTCTCCTGCTACATTCGAATCAATTTCTATCGTTAAGCTATCCTTGAATGAGGTAGTGTTGTTTGGAGTAAAAATAATATTTATTGAGAAAGTATCTTTGGGAAGTATTTCCAAATTCTCCCCTTGAATGACACTGAAAACGCTAATAGATTGAGTTGTGGTAATATTGGCGATATTTAATGTGTCGCCACCAGTATTTTTTATTTTAAGCAATAGAGTACCACTGTCATTAACACGAACTTTGCCAAAATGAAGTTCATTTTCTAACAAGATAAAAGGCGCAATCCCTTTGCCAGTAACAGGTATTCGGAACTCTGGCTGTTGTGGATCATTGCTTGTAATAGTGATTTCTCCTGAATAGAGAATTGGATGAGTTGGTTCAAAAGTAAGATAAAACTCATGAGAATCTTTCGGAGCAATTGTCACCGGAAACTGATTTTGAACAATGCCAAAGGCTGTGTTATTGCTTCCAACAGAAGTAATAATTAAATTTTCATTTCCACTATTGTAAATTACAAAACTGCCGGTATCTATTTCCTGAATCTTTGTATCATCAAAAAGAATGCTTTCGGGATTTGAAGTAACAAATGGAAAACCTAATTTTGTATGATAGATGCTGTTTCCCTCAGTTCCTGCGTAAAAAATCAGATCGTTCTGCACATTCGTTTTTTCTAAACATAGAATATTTAAATTGTCGAGATTGTTGTTAAAAGCGCGGAAAGAGTTTCCGCCATCAATGCTTAGGAATACACCAGCCCTTTTTGTCGAAGCTAAAATGATGTTTTTATTATTTGGGTGCGAGATGAGATCGGTAATTTCCAGATATTCAGTGACAGAATCATTAACTTTCTGCCAGTTTATATTATCAGTACTGCTTGAATAGACACCCTGCTCTGTGCCGCAAATAATTTTGTTTGATTTTGAAATAAGAATAGCATTGATAGTTGAAAAGGAGAGAACACTATTGCTGATATTCTTACACCTTTCGCCATTAATCCCGAATCGAAATATTCCACCGCTTTTCGTGCCAGCGTAATATGAGTCATTATTATCCTTTTTAATTACAATGACCGGGTGGTCTGGAGAGCATATCTCATCTTCATTACGATTGATAATATTATTTTTTCCCCCAAGTAATAGTAAATCACCATCGCTTAAAATTGAATAAGTTTCTTTCGTGGTTACGAGATTCCATGTATTTTCATTGAATTCGTATACACCATTATCTGAGATAGATGCATATAACGCGTCAGGATTATTTTTATCTATGGCGATTGTAATAACTTCCTCATTTTTTATTTTTTCCTTTATGATCTCTTTTTCCCAATTCGTGCTATCTTTATCTTTTTTAAATAGTCCACTCTGAGTAGCTGCATAAATATTATAATCCGGATCAATTATGAATTCATTCATCTGAGCGCAGGAAATACCATCTATTTCTGTTTCAAATAGTTCATTGTCAAAAAGGTTGGTTCGTCGACTCTCAAAAAATCCTCTCTCTGTTCCCAGATAAGTTATCAGAGGGAAATCAACTATTTTAGTCGTACTGTATATAATTTCATTGCCATTATAAATATGATTCCAATTTGCACTTCCTATTGATGAAAATAAATCCGATTTGAATAAACCATCATTAAAAGTTCCGGCGTAAATTGAATTGGAATCCGTTGTTATGCAAGTTATCCTTCTGTTTGTAAGAGTACTATCTGTATGAGTCCATGCCTCATTTTCAAATGCGTCATAATTACTGCCCAGGCGCAATCCTCTTTGTGTTCCTGCATAAATACTGCCATCATTATTCGGATTCACTGCGAAACAATAAACTCGCTCTGTCCATAAGTTGTTAACATGATATCTGAAATTAAAGGAATTATCTGTGTCAATCCAAATCCCATTACTTGTCCCGACATAAACATATACAGCGCCTGATTCGAGTTCATGAGCAAAAACTGAATAAACTTCAACAGGTAAGCCATGATCCTCTAAGACAATTTGATTCCAGCTTTCTCCTGAATCTTCGGAATACCATAATCCTTTGATGGTTTCGCCTTTACCATAGAGTTTGCCGACTGCTGCATAAACGGTGTTTGGATTTTTCGGGTATATTGCAATTGAATTTACGTGACATTCGGGAAAATTTAATTTTTCCCAAACTGGCACATCTCCATTTTTGATTGATTTGAATATTCCCTTTTCTGTACCGGCATAGATTGTATCTGATTCATTTGGATGGATTGCTAAGGAGAGGACATCTTTGCAGGAAAGACCCGTATTCATTTCAGTCCATACGCTATCTTCTAAATGATATACACCGCCGCCTTTCAGACCGATGTAAACGTTATTTGTATCGTTTTTGTCGAGGGCAATTGCACGGACGTAGGCGCTATTCATACCTTTACTATCGATTTTTTGCCAGGAGTTATAATCTTGCGCTAAACACCATTCGTTAAACAATAGTGTAGATACAAGGGTACAAATTAGCACTTGGAAAATATGTCGAAAATATTTTTCCATTTATTGTTTCAATTAAATATAAATAGTACAAATAGACGCAATCTATTTTTGTTAAATCGAGTAGCCTTTGATCGAAGGTGCTTTGATTTTCTATGAAGCTGATAATTTTGATAGATTAATTTTCTATCGAGAATTTAATTTCTTTGACTTTTTCCTTTCAGAAATCTTGATCAACGAAATCGTTGTTTTGTTACGAAAATATCACAAGGATAAAATATAATAAATAATAATTTAAAATGCAAGGATAAATTACTTTTAGGTAATATTTATTACTATATGTTGTACTTATCTCATTTTAATAACGAAGATTTCGTATGCGTAATAAATGGTAAGTTTAAAATTTTATTGTAACTATTAAAATAAAACCGCTAAGTCAAAAAATTAAATGATATCGAATTATTTTTTGCTTATTATGTTCAACCCCACCATCCCCACCAAATTCACCACAACCGTAATGCCGTTCAGCAGATCGCCCCAGCTCCAGATGTGTTCCGCGTTGGGGGTGGCGCCGATGAGGATGGAGAGGCAGAAGAGCCAGCGGTAGGGGACTTTGATGCGGTCGCCGAAGAGGTCAGCATCAGGAAGATTCCCTATGAATGAACTATAAATATTTAATTAAATTTATGGTATTTTGATTTTAATGAAGTATAGGTTTTTGATAATAGGGGAAATAGGATAGTTATTGTAGTATCGATTTTGCTGGAATCCTCTTGAATTTTGTAAAAAAGTTTTACTAATTCTTCTAATGAATCTGCTTTTGATTTGTTGTCCAGTATCAGGAACAAAACCAAATCACCTATTTTTTTTTCATTCTCTTTCTGGATTTTTATTTTTTGCTCAAGCAGTTTAACAATGTTTCCTAATGAGACAATTGTTGCATCCATTTCATCAATAAACGCTGGAAATTCACTTAACCTAGTTAAAACAAAATCCTTGATTTTTTTCAACTCTGCTTCTTTTAATGTTCGATCTGTTAGGATTGAAGAAATGAAGCCCTCTATAGCTTTTATCTCATCTTTATTGCTATGGTTTGAGCGTTTTAGGTTAATATCTGGCAGCTTTATGTTTATCATTTTTATTGCCTGGCTAAAATTTTTGATGTATTATAGACAATATTATTTAAATAGATACCACGATTTGATAACTTACATAATCTCGTTATAATTTAAAGCAAATTATATGCCAAATAATTGTTACTCTCGTACTCAAGGCGTTAATTGAAATTTCTGAATAAAAAGACCATCCCCACCAAATTCACCACAACCGTAATGCCGTTCAGCAGATCGCCCCAGCTCCAGATGTGTTCCGCGTTGGGGGTGGCGCCGATGAGGATGGAGAGGCAGAAGAGCCAGCGGTAGGGGACTTTGATGCGGTCGCCGAAGAGGTAGGCTGCGGATTGTTCACCGTAAAAGCACCAGGTGATGAGGGTCGAGTAGCCGAACAGCAGGGAGCTGGCGAGCACGATCCAGTTGCCGGTGGGCAGGACGAGGTTGAAGCTCTCGGATGTGAGCGCGGTGCTGTTCAGGCCGCCGCTCCATAAGCCGCTGGTGAGAATAACGAGCGCAGTGATGGTACAGACGATGATGGTGTCGATGAAAACGCCGAGCATGGCGATCAGGGATTGGCGCTCCGGGGACCCGGATTGCGCGGTGGCGTGCATAATGGCGACGGAGCCGGTGCCGGCTTCGTTGCTGTATGCGCCGCGGGCTGCGCCATATCGCAGCGCCATAAGGACGGTGGCACCGGCAAATCCGCCGCTGGCAGAGGCGGCTGTGAAGGCGTGTTTGAAAATTAATGCCAGTGCGTGGGGGAGTTGTTCCATGTTCAGTACCAAAATAATGATGCCCGCGGTGAGATAAAGCAGCGTCATAAAGGGAACCATGATTTGCGCGGTGCGGGCGATGGTGCGCAGTCCGCCGATGACGACCAGCCAGGTGAGCACGCCAATGACCAGGCACGAGAGCAGCATCGGGATCTGGAACTGGTTGTGCAACGCGATTGCCATGGAATTGGACTGGATGGATGTCGTTGCCAGCAGTGTTTTCACGCCAAAGGCGAATGCGAACGCCACTGCCAGCCATTTCCAGCCGAGTCCTTTTTCGATGTAAACCATGGGACCGCCGAGGTACGTGCCATCGGCATCTTTGCGCCGGTATGTGAAGCCGAGCCATGATTCGAAATACATCGTTGCCATCAGAATGAGGGCGGAGAGCCACATCCAGAAAACAGCGCCAGGTCCGCCGATGACGATAGCCGTCGCCACGCCGGCGATATTGCCATTGCCAACGATTCCGGACAGGGCGGACATCAGCGCCTGAAACGGTGTGATATTACCGGCGCCGGTGGATTTTGTGGATTGTTGCATGGATCGTATTGCCGGCAGGAATTGCCGGAATTGAATCCATTTCAGTCGAATCGAAAAGTAGATTCCGCTGCCGAGGATGAAAATGAGCATCTGCGGTCCCCAGAGAAAATCGGCGATTTGTTGGATGTAAGTCATAGTGGCTCCTTTAAGTTTTGGGGTAAGATGAATTTCAATTTTAAACAAGGAGGCTGTATCATAAAGTGAATCTTTCTTACGGGATTTTAATCGAATGTCCCCGCATGACGGATGAAATCCATAAAGGGATTTCACTCCGGAGTGCAGCGCCTTTTATGCGCTGCATGCAGCCCTCTTTTGGCTACAATTGTTTTTCCAGGCATGCATCGGACTAGTTGAACCAGGGTGATGTATCGAAAGTGAATCTTTCTTATGCAATATTTTTTATTAGACCAGCGATCCCATCGCTCCAAATGATGGGATCGCTGAACCTCATGAATTTGAAAAATACAAATTTTTATCTTTTGATACAGCCCGCTTGTTCAACTTGAATCGAAATAGATATCACACGAAAATTGCTCGGATCTATATCGCCATAAAAATGAAATTGTATTCAAATCAATAATGTGAAATCAAAATAAGGAAATTGAGGATAAATTGCAATTGTTTTTCAGGTTTAGAGTTTAATTTTCAAATTATCGCTTGATATTTTGGATTGATTTTTATAGGTTTTATGTGAGACGGAAGAAGTGAATAGTGAATAGGGAAAAGAGAATAGTGAATAGTAAAAGCGGGAAGAAGTTAATAGAGAATATCAAATAGGAAAAGCACATGCGTGAGACGTCAAACGTGAGACGTGAGATTAGCAAAGACTTCGTTTTACGTTTGACTTCTGACGTTTCACATTATAAAAGGAGGGCAAACATGAAATACACAAAATTAGGTCGCAGAGGACCGGACGTTTCGACAGTTGGTTTTGGTGCATGGGCAATTGGCGGGATGAATTGGGGCAGGACAGATGATGATGTGTCCCGGAATGCAATCCGTGCAGCGCTGAAGCAGGGAGTGACGCTGCTGGATACCGCGGATGTATATGGTTTCGGGCATTCGGAGGAATTGATACAGGAGGTGATTTCGGAAAAGGGAAAAGGCAACGTCGTGATTGCGACAAAAGCCGGAAATGACTTTTATCACGCGTCGGATGATGATGATTCTGGTTATGGCGCGATCAAGCAGAATTCAGATAAAGATTATATTATGTACGCCGCGGAGCAAAGTCTGAAGCGGCTGAAGGTCGATGCGCTGGATGTTTTGCAGTTGCACAGTCCGAACACCGGGCTTCTTGATCGGGATGATCCGTGGGAGGCATTAGCCGCGCTAAAAAAACAGGGAAAGATCAAACATGCGGGGTGGAGTGTGCAATCGTTTAAAGAAACCGAGCAGGCAAAGTTTTTGGATAAATATCACACGTTGATTGATTCGATTCAGGTGCGCTATAATTTGCTGGAACGGGACGCAGAAAAAGTGCTGTTCCCCAAAGCGATGCAATACGGCGTTGGCGTGATTGTCCGCATTCCGCTGTTGTTCGGATTATTGACGGGTAAATTCGACCGTCAGACGACATTTGGCGAGGAGGATCACCGTAGGTTTAATCTATCTCCGGAAAAGCTGGAAGAGTACCTCACGCAATTGGAAGCGCATCAGCCGTTATTCGACCGCTATCCGGACCAGACGATGACGCAGGTGAGCTTGCGATTCTGCATCACGCATCCAGCCTGCCAGACAGTGATCCCGGGCGCAAAAACAACGGAGCAGGTGACGGACAATTGCGCGACGTCGGATTTCGGTCCGTTGACGGTTGAGGATATGAAATTCATTGATGAAGATATTAATGCTTCATAACGGAGATACTTTCTTAGCGCAAAGCCACAGAGGACGCAAAGGTTTTTTTACTATTTAAAACAAAAAATATAACAATCTTTTCTCAGCGAACTCTGCGGTCTTTGCGAGCTTCGCGTTTGCGTTGATGTTTTTTAATGCACGATCAAAAATTTCAAAATTTTTGTGGCATCAATATCCGGCATATCTATATGTGCGATATATAATCCTGTGGCAATCAAACGACCGTCGTGATTGAGAAAATTCCATCGGGCGCGTTGTTCTTCATTGTCCTTTTCGATGGTGGCGACGTGGTTCCCCGCAAGATCGAAAATCTTGATAATCGCTTTCAACGGCAGGTTGGTGAATGTGATGTAGTCTTTGACGCGTGTGAGATCGTTGTCCTGATTGAAGAAATACGGATTCGGAACGACAGTCACGTTTTTAGCGACATCCGATGCAGCGACTGTCGGATTATATATCGGGGCAATTGTTCGAAATGAGAAATGATCACCCTCTGCCAGCATTTCCTCTCCGGTGAATTCCAGCACCACGCCTTCAATCACCGGGCTCTGGCGCCAGGTAGTAGCATCAATGTTCTCTTCAAACAATGGATGACGATTATCTGATCGGAGTAATTGATATGTGAAACCACCTGCATCTGAATTCGTGATTTTAATGTCATACTCAGCATCGTTCATATTCAACGGATCCATCGCCAGCACGAGCAAACCGGTGCTATTTCCGCTGTGTACGATCAAGGTCAACGTGTCTGCCGGTTCAAACGCCAGTCGCATTCCCGGAGCGGTTCTTTGCGGAATTACTGTGACCATGCTGGAATAATATGAGCTCTCCCATGACCGAATCGCTGATAATGGATTCTCGTCGTAAGAATACATGGTCACAGAAAATTTGTAGTTATTACCGTTGTAGAGCGGGGCATTTTTGACAGCGTCCGTTTTACATAACAGCGACCGCGCCAGCCCGGAATTCGTTCCGTGTTGCACGATTTCCGAAGAAATCAAGCCATCGCTAAAATTGATGTTTTCCTGCCTGATGACAGCGACATCATTCTTAATATCGTAAGTGGCAATTTTTGCAATATTGGAGGACGACGAATTGCTGGTCGTGGGGATTTGATAAACATTGTATCCTTCAAAACGGTGATCGCCCCAATTAAAATGCTCTACCCGCCAGTATTCATTAATCGAATCAGTCCATTTCAGTAGCACGGCGCCGTCATAAGGAACTACCGTGACATTTACGTTCGGAATATCCGGGCGATTCACGAAATTCGCAGCGCTTAGATCGCGTGCTCTGCGAAAATGATATTTCACCAAGTCAAAACTTTGTTGCTGATCCTTGCCTTTTCCCACAACGTACACGATCTTGAATTCATTACTATCACCGAGCGCCATGCTAAACGGGCCGGCAGCAATAATCATCTGCTTTTGACCAGGTCGATCATCCAGCCAGCCGCTGTTAGTCGCCGGATCGCCGGAAAACTGAAACCGAGCCGGACGTCCGGTAGTCGGATCGATGACCGGACTTTTTTCTGCCGCGGGTTGATAACCGAGCATTGCATTGCGCAGCAATTGGGTTCGTTCCTGTCCCGCGGGAAGCGCGTGATAAATATCCGGCGGAATTTCCACAAAAGCGCTTGCCCTGATATTGCGGTAGCCGTTCACAGTGCGGACGCCCAATTGTGCTTGTTCATAAGGCTCCGGAGCCAGTGGTCCTTTTAAAAATGCACACCCGAAAACGGACGGCAGGAAACCCAGTTTTTCATACTCAGCATCGGTTCCGCCATTGTTATATACATAAGCCATGTCGAGATTTGAATCGTACGCCAGCAAATCGTTGTGCGGATCGCCATTTTCAAAATCCGCGCACAATCCGACGTACATGCTATCGATATGCGCGCTATCCGGCGTATTGGCCGTTCCTTTATAAAACATGCGCACCTGGCGTACGATAAAATAGCGTGTAGCAGTCGGTGCATAAGTATAAGCCCAGATCGTCTCCTGTATTTCCAGCCCGATGGGCGGCGATCCGGTCGCAGTCATTGTTTTGGCGCTGTCGTAATCGTTATAAACGAACCAGGTTATTTGTGTGGCATCGGCGTAATCAACTGTTCCATTGAGATTATTTGGCAGTGGCGCACCTTTGGACACGGGCCATTCTAAAAAATCATGAAAATATTCCTGATCCAATTCATAACCTTTTTCCCAATAAGATGCATCCTCCGGGGAAAGACCCCATACAATCGCCATTTCATTATAATTATTAAAATAATCGAGGTTTAAAACTCTCCAGATACGATTCACCTCCGAATTATCCGGGGATTCTGCCAATCCTCGGGATACAATAGCGCCCGGCTGGGTTCCGGAGCGTATAAAGTTACCGCCAGCCCGCAATTCAGGGGATTGTCCATCCTTCACAATGCCGCTCCAAATAATACCATCGTTTGCAATTGCATCCGCAGTCGATACCATGTATTCAGCAGCATATTCTTCTTTTAAAATAATCCTCGAATCACTCTGCCCCTCTGAATTAACAGTCATGAAAATATCGTTGACTGAAATCCATGATTTATCCGGCGTGTATTCATTCTGACTAAAAAGAAGAGACGCAGTCAATATGAATACCATCAATATAAAATTGCATTTTGTTTTCATTGAGCACCCCCTCCCCTGTTTACATTTCCGAATCCGATTTGAATCCCGAACCGGATTTCCCGCGGGCGTCCGAACAGATCGCCGCCCTGCTTGCGCCGGTAATGTTCCCGGTGACCATGATTAATTAATTGATAAAGATCAAAAAATTCATCATCCCCGTACCAGTACTGTCCGTATCGCTCAAGCGTCCCATCATCGGATGTTGTACCGGTGCGGCGATAGACATGAATTTCATTTTTTCGATTCAACAGATTTTGTACATAAAGAAACGCTGTCACATCAATTTTACCAAAACGAAATATCTTGTTAATCCCTGCATCAAGTTCCAATACCCACGGTGTAGTGATTCTGGCGATTTCGTCCCTTCTGCTGCGGGGATCGTCATCGGTCAGCAAACTGCCGTCCGAAAGTGCAATTCAGCCGAATCCGCCATCATAAACGGTAAAATTATGTCCGCTGTTAAAATGAAACAGCGCGCTTGTCGTGACATTCCGCAACAGCAACGGCGCATCTGCATTAAATTGATAGGCAAGCAGCGCCATGCCCCGGTGACGTTGATTATATTCGAGCGCCGATTGCGGACGCGTTTTACTGAGGTTTTCCAGGTCACGAACGATATCTAAAATATTCGACGAGCTATAAGAATTTTGACCACGCACCTCAGACAACGTATAATTGAACTGCGCCCACAATCTATTTTTATGAAATTGAGCGTTCAACTCAATTCCTTTGGTAGATGCATCACCGCTATTTTCCAGTATTTCATAATGCCAATATGCAGACGCCGGCGTGGTTCTCTGCACGTCTGCTTCGAGATGCCCGGTCATTCGCTTTAAAAAGGCAGTCAACTGAACATTCAAATTCTTTCGATTATAGTTGATGCCAAATATCGTTTGTTCCGATTTTACCGGTTGCGCGTTCAGCGCCATCGGTTCGCTTACAAAGTACCCGGATAGCGCCTCCATATAATAGTCAAGATATGCGCGGCTGGCGTAAAAATCTGAGTAGCGAACGTATTGCGCGTAGAGCCCCCCAATTCAAAAATAATCGCAATCTATCTTTGGGGTGGAATTCAAGCCCGAACCGCGGCAGAAAATAATCCGCTGGTCTGCTTTTTTTAACAGAAGTCAGGGGCAGATAGCGGTATGAATCCCAATATTCGAATTGAACATCTTCTGGTTGTGTAAATGTCAGGGCATCGGTCGTAAATTTCGCATAATGCATTCCGAGTTGAAATCGGATTTGATCCAATTCAAAACGATCTTCAATATAAAAGGAAGTTCGTTTTGGCTTTCGCGGGGCATCGTACGATTCGGTCGTTGAATTCACTTCGTTACCGGCAGCGTCGTAGCCAAAGTTGTTTACCCCTGAATATGACAATAGCCTGTAAATTTGCCACTGGCTCATGTTTGAAAAGTCCTCGCCCTGGCTGCCAAAATATGACATATAGTTATACACAGAGCTGACATCAAACAAGCGGATTTTTCGCTGTTGCGTTTCGAAACCGATTTTCAGATCGTGCCCATACAATTTTCGCTGCAAGAATACGGAAAACGTGACATAATCTTCTGTCATTTTAGAGTACTCGGAAATCACTTCACCAGGACTTCGAAAGCGAAAACCATGAATATAGAAAGGGGGTGGATCCAAATATTTTAAGTCAGCATACCTCGGGGTTACGGAATCCCATGTCAATCCTTTTGCCCGAACCGCAGTGCTATCGTAATACAGCATGAAATCATCGCCAAAATTGGGATCGTAGGTTTTTGTTTCGGAATTCAGAAAATCCAATTGCGCATGAACATTAATATCAAAAGGCGCCTGGTATTCTCCCTGAATTGACCACACCCTGGCACTGCTGCGGGTTGCCGGAACCCGCGCCAGATCGAACATGTTCGTGATAGGCGTTTCATTCAATTGTTGCCAATCGTCTGTGTACAAATGTACCAGTTTGAATTTCAGCAAGTTGAAATTCGCCGTGATCAACCCATTAATAACCGACTGCCTGGATTTTGCTTTTGGGATATTTCCCGGCTCGACAACCATGCGATCGAATTTAGTGATTTCCTCAAGGGTCAGGTCTGTTGAATAATCGTATAAAGCATGATCCGGTGCACCATAGCTAAATCCGCCCCAAAAGCGGCGATAATGATCGAAATAATTTTCCTGTTCGGCCGCCACAAAAAAGCGGATGTTGTCGAACCAGATTTTACCTTCGGCAGTCAACAGATAATTTTGGAAACCATAAGAAAAAGTGTTTAACCGTTCGGTATATTTTTTTGTGAAACGGTCTGTTTGAACTTTCAGATTAAACCGAAAATCCGGTCCCCCAATGCGTAATCGATGTTGAAAAACTGCGGACGCGTGACTGACGCCGGCGCCTGGCGATGCATCGAGGCTCACCTGTTGCAATGCTTCAGGAATGAATTGAATTAACGGCCGTCCGTTGTAATCGCTGCGAATATCGATGCCCTCAAAAGTATAGGCAATTTCGTCCGGACGGCTGCCGCGCACATGTATGTTAATCTTACCGCGATAATCCTGTGTTATAACACCTGGCAGGAATCCATAATATTCATAATTCATACCCCGAAAAGGCAGCATTGAAAAAGTAAAACCGGATAATTGAGATACTTCTGATTGATTCTGTTTCGTCGAGACGGGCTGGTGAACGGCAGGAAACAGGGCAGATGCGAAGGAGAGTAACAACAAACATTGTAGATGAAATCGTAATTTCATCGGTTCTCCTTTTAGTTAATTTTTTATCAGGTCTTTATGCGTTAATATTTTTCTTTGCGTTTTCTTTGATGCCGACACTACCGCGAAGCAAGCTGCGGTATCGTTATGTACACCTCATTCGACGGCGGACTTTCGTTGTTGACACGATCCAAAGCAGCAACCGTATAGAAATACGTCCGTCCCGGAATCACGCCGGCATCGAAAAAAACAGTGTCTGGCGCAGTCACAATCTGATAGAGATGTTCGGCGCGCTTTTTCTGCGACGGCGTATCTTTGGCGCGGAATATGTTGTAACAACGAACATCCACCGGTTCCATGCTGCTATCCGGTGCATCCCATGTTAGCTTCACAAGACCGGTAAAGGTATATTCTGCTGTTAAATTTGCCGGATCCATTGGCGGTTGATCATCTTTCCAGGGCATTGGGGGAAAATTCGCGAGATACGGAAATCGATTTTCTTTTGTTAGTGAGGATGCTGCCCGATCCAGGCCGCCGGAGCTGAAAAACACCATTCCATTCCCATTTGCATCCCGCATTGCGCTCACCTGTTTTACGACCTCATTCAGGTGCCACGCATCCGTGCCCAGTTGATTGATCGCCATTCCCGGAAAAATGAAGCGATCACGGACAAAATTATTCAACCAGTCCCGCGTAATATCACCAAAAGGCGCTGCAGGATGATTTGTTTGCCAGTAAATCATTGGTGCGATGAAATCCATTTTCCCTTCATCCAGCCATTTACGGGCATCCTGAAAAACAACATGGTAACCATTCCACGCACTGTAATCATATTTACCGATGACTGCCGCCGAGACTTTTAACCAGGGTTTTAGATCTGTTGCCTCATCGTAAAATTTTCGAACGAAAATATTGATATTTTCCCGTTGCCAGTCCTCCCAGCTTAAATTGTGCGGATTCCCTTCCTTTGACTGAAACATACGGACACTGACCGTATCATGGGAATATCCCATGTTATGTGAATTTTCCGGATAGCGGATGTAATCAAAATGAAAGCCATCGATATCATAATTGCGCACAATATCCATAGCCACTTTATGAAGATATTCCCGTACTTCGGGAATACCCGGGCTTAAACTGACATAATGTGAATTCAGCGGCATGGGTTTGCCGGCGTTGTCGCATACCAGCCATTCGGGATGGGCATTCAACACATGCTCCGGTTCGGTGTGCGGCGGAGGCTCCGTACCGCGCCATGCCGGAAAAGTGTTGAACCACACATGCAATTCCAACCCCCGGCGATGCGCCTGATCAATAGCATAAGTCAGCGGATCCCATCCGGGATCACCTCCCAGTTCTCCGGACAATAAATGCGACCACGGTTCGTAATTGGATTGATAAAATGCATCCGCGTTTCCGCGAATCTGAAACAGAATAAAATTTAATTTTGCCTGTGTTGCTTTCTCAAACACATCGGCAATTTTTTGCTTTTGGATTTCTTTCTGATTTGTATCTGCTTTTACAGCCCATTCCCAACGGGTGAGCCATAATCCGCGGGCTTCTTTGATACTAATCTGCTCCTTTTTACAAATTGATCCAAGAGAAATGAATAGAAGCAAAGAAAGCAAAACTGCCTTAAAGATAAAATGAAGTGCGTTCATTTGATTACCTCTAATTTGATAACTTGATTACCTATTGTGTGAAAACGAGATGCAGATTTGAATATTCAACGAAGGATGGTCATTGGTGAATAACGAAAAAAATAAATGCCTGATATCACCGAAAAATCATATCATTATTCCCGCTATTTCTATTAAAGAATGTCCTATAATTTTCATTTGATTTCCGCAGCAATTAAGAAGATATCATCGCGAATTTGGCCATCGCAACAAGCGGCTAAATCCTGAATGACTAATTCAGGAATATCGCGGGTTGCGGCCTGAATTGAATTTTCTAATGAATGGATTAATCCATCAACCCCTACTTGCTTTTTGTCGGCATTTTCAATTTCAGTCAATCCGTCGGTATACATAAAAATTTTATCACCGGACGCGATGGGAATCACATCCTGAAGGAATTCACCGTTCTTCACTTTATCAAAACCGACAATCGTATTTTGTGAAGCTAATTGCCGGAAATTATGTTCATCGTTTTTCCAAAGAATCGCTGCCGGGTGTGCATTACCGGCATACGTACATTTTAATTCGTCAAGATCAATCATACACGAAAACATGGTGAGAAACATGCCTGTCTGTGAAAAAATATCCACAATCAGATTGTTGAGATTTGTGATAATTTGACTTGGCGCTAATTTTTCGCGGATCAATTTTCTAACTTCGTTGCAAACACGATTTACCAGCAACGCTGCGGTAATGCCGTGCCCCGTGACATCGACGATGGTTAAATACACAGTTCGCACTCCATCGAAATAAATATCTGCATAATCACCGCCCACCCCGATCATTGGCATATATTTCACCCCAACGCCAATCCGGTGATTTTCAAAAGGGTGCGGCACAAGTGAATCCTGCACCTGCTCAGCCAACTTCAAATCCCTGGCGATCATTTCATGGAACTCTGCCAGTTCCTGTTTCTGCTTTTCTATTTTGATTTTCATGGAGCGGTGTTCCAGCGCCTGTTTTACTTTAATTCGCAGTTCATCCACATCCACCGGTTTGGAGAGATATTCAAACGCGCCGGACTTCATTGCCCGTACCGCAGATTTAATGCTACCATATCCGGTAAGAATCAGCACTTCTGTATCCGGGTTTTTCTTTTTGCTTGCCTTTAATACACTAATACCATCCACCCACGGCATCTGAAGATCCGAAACGATTAATTCAAAATCTTCTTTTTCCAGAATTTCCAGTGCCCGGGCGCCATTGTCTGCTGTTGTTAATTGATGTCCCAATCTCGAAAGGATTTCCCGCAGGAATTTCAAAATGTGTTTGTCATCATCAACCACTAAAATAGATGCCATGTCTCTTCCCTTTTATTTATTATAAGCCTTTACAATAACTATTGTGATGTCATCGCTTTGGGGAACTCCTTTAGTAAAATTTTTCACAGCATTATAAAGGGCGTCTTTCATAGTTTCGGCAGACAGATGCAAATTTGTCTTCACAATATCTTCAATCCGGTGTTCTTCAAATTCCTCGTCATTTTCATTCATCGCTTCAGAAACACCGTCGGTAAACATGATAATCCAGTCACCAGATTGTAACCGGACATTCTCTTTTTCATAAACGACGTTGGGCATCATGCCCAAAATCAATCCGCCCTTATCTAATAGTTGAACAGAACCGTCTTTATGAAACAGATAAGGCGGATTATGGCCGGCATTTACATAAGTAAATTTTCCGGTTTCATGCTCCAGGATTCCATAGAAGAAAGTGATAAAGCGATCGAATCCTGTGTTTTGATGCAGCATATTATTGATTTTAGCGGCAATTTCACTAAGGTACAGTCCGGAATCGATCAGTGCATGGAGGCCTGCCTGCACGTTGGACATTAGCAGGGAGGCTGGAATTCCTTTGCCCGAAACGTCTGCAATTGCCAGACAGGTGCGCTTACTATCAAGTGTAATGCAATCAAAATAATCGCCCCCGACCTGCCTGCTGGGAATATTCATGGCAGCAATTTCGTAGTTAGGTATTTGGGGACAATTTTTCGGCAGCAATCGTTGTTGAATTTCACGCGCTAATTCCAATTCCTCTTCAATGCGCTGTTTTTCTAAGGTTTCTTCAAACAACCGGGCGTTTTCCAGGCAAATCATTGCTTCATTTCCGAGAGTGTATAAAAACTCCAGTTCTTCCTGTACAAAAACCTGCTTGTTTATTTTTTCACCAATCGTTAAAACGCCTTTTGTTTCATCCTGAATTCGCATTGTTACGATAACCCGAAAACCGGCGTTATATAATTTAGTGATAATTGGTGATTTTTGTGGTTCTTGATCTAATTGTATGGAGTCTTTGATTTTTAGAAAATCTTTTAATTCGGCTTCATTCTGAAATTGAGATAAATCCGACGTTGATCGATGCCCTTTTGATATTGCCAGCCGGAAATGATTGTTTTCTTTCGTAAATACCATTAAGCGATTAATCATCATTTCGCCCATTATGGCATAGCTAAGCAGGTTTAATATTTTTTCCGAATCCAGGGTTGAATTCAACTCCTTGCCAATATCAAACAGCGTATTCAATTCCTGGACTTTTTTATCCAGTTTTCGATTGACTTCCTGCAATTCCGTAATCATCAGACCATTTTCAATTGCGGTAGAAGCGATGTTAGACAACGAATTCAGGAAATCCAATTCAGATTGCAAATATTTTGTTCCGGAAATTTTTTTGCCAAAACCGATAATACCTAAAATTTTGTTACTGCTACGAATGGGTATTATCAATTCAATCGATTTTTCTTTAAAATAGCGAGCCCATGGATTGTCAGTTTCAGATATTTCATCAATAAATTGGGGCCCGTGGCATTGGCAATCGATGGTAATTACATTGCCAATAATATTTTGAGAAAGACCTTTTAATGTTTCAACCCGATAGGCGTGATTCTTCTGGCTTAATAAAATGATTCCCCGACTTATTAACATTTTACCCATCGGGGTTAATAATATATTATCTAAAATGGCGGTTAGTTTTAAGGAGGAGTTGAGGGTTTGACTCACCTCAAATAATGAATGAAGTTCCATTAGCTTTTCATCTAATTTACGGCTAATCGCTTCATCACCATTTTCATACGAAATATGTGGATTATCGGGTAACATCGTCGTGTTCTTTTTTTATTTTTTTTTCATCTTTTAAGTAATATTTAACCATTTTTACCTGGTTTCGAACGCCAGGCTTGACATCAAATTTTACTTCATCCATAAGATTCTTAATTAAAAAGATGCCAAGGCCTCCGACGCGCATTTCAGCGAGATATTCTTTCATGTCCGGGGTTTTGATATCATCGACATTAAATCCTTTGCCCTGGTCTGTAACAATAATGGTTAATTTATTATAATCCAGTTTAATAGCAATGTCAATAGGTTTTTTGGAATTTTTTTCATACGCGTGTTTAATTACATTCGTACAAGCCTCATCGATAGCCAGTTCAATTTTGTTAACATCATCACTATCGAATCCTACTTTTGCTGCAACCCGTGATACGAATTCGCGTATCAATTCCAGATTATCCGTTTGACTGGGGACTTTCAGTTGATAATTTATTTCTGACTTTGGCAATTTTCTCACCACCTTTAATTAACTTATGATTTAAGAAGAATCAGGCAAATTTCTTTTTTGCCTCTTCATCCGTATCTAAAATATCGTAAAGAGTAGGAAAGCCTAACAAATCAAATACACGATAAATCTTGGGGTTCATATTTGATAATTTTATATCACCCTTTTTTTCGCGTATTGTTTCAATAAATCCCATAAACACCCCCAGTCCGGCGCTACTAATATAGGAGAGCTCATTGAAATTAACAACAATCTTATACTTTTCCTCGTCAATCAGATTCTGCAATTCCTGTTCCAATTTTGGCGCGGTATGAGCATCCAAATATCCTTTTATGTAGAGGATCGAAATATCTCCGTCATCGGAACGGCCCACTTCAAACATTTCCATATAAATCTCCTCCTAAGATTTGAGAAATTTGAAGAATGAAAATTCAATATTTCCTTCTGTATATTAAATTACTTTGATTGCAACCATGGTCATGTCGTCATGTTGCGGAAAACCCTTTGTAAAATGTTTAATATCAATCAATATTAAAGCGACTACCTGCGATGCGGGGAGATGATGATTTTCCCGGATAATCTTCAATAAACGGTCTTCACCGTATTCTTCCTGCCGCCTGTTCATTGCTTCTGTAAAACCATCCGTATAAAATATAAGTAAATCATTTACATTCAATTCAAGTGTTTCCTCTGCTAATGTTCTGTCAAACACAGTGCCAGATTCCAGCCCCAATCCGATTCCTTCTGGTTGTAACAGCATATAATTTTGTTGATTTTCCTTATAGAAAATAGCCGGATTATGACCTGCTCGTGAAAACGTGAGTGTCCGGCTGCCGGCGTCTAAAATCGCATAAAACATGCTTACAAATGAATCTCGCTCAATGGATTGATACATCAGTTTATTTACTTTAGATAACACTTTTTTCGGAGAAATATTTTCCTCGGCATACGATTGTAAAATTCCTTTTGTCAGTGTCATATAAATTGCCGCAGGAATACCTTTTCCGGATACATCGCCGATAGCAATTCCGATTTTGTTTTGTTCGAGACGAACAAAATCATAATAATCACCACCAACTTCTTGCGCTGGAATGCAGAGACTGTGTATTTCAAAACCCGGAATAATCGGATTCTTTTTGGGTAACAAACTTAATTGTACTTTGCGGGCAATTTCAAGTTCCTTGCTCATTCGGGCGCGTTCACTGATTCGGCGGATATGAGGCGGTAATTCATTGCCGCGATAGGTAAAATATTGTCTGCGAATAAAACCGACAATGGCGATAATTAACGGAGCACACATAAAAATTGTGATAATTACGGCATAACACCTATATATCGAATGATCGAGATAATAAAGCGATATTCCGTTGAGTATCAACAATGACATTGCTGTGGACATAATCGTGGTTAAAAGATCATAGCGGACATATAAGGCGCCCAGGATCAATCCCAACCCGAGGATCTGGAAAAAATTTAGCGATATTGGTTCAATTGAAACCATCGGTTCCTGGAGTGTTAATACAAGCGCAGCTAATAAAATTGAAACTGGCACTGATTTTGTTACTTGCCGGAAATAGCTGATAAAAAACTGGCGATATACTATTTCCTGGCTAAAGGCAATTAGCAGCGCTCCAACGATCGGAGTGAGAAACGGAAACGGTCTGTCAATATAGGAAAGCGCAAATGAAGCGGTTGACCACCCGTTAATATAGGTCAACCCGATGTATGAGAATAAAACAATATAGCCCACCACAATAAAAGAAGCAAAATATCCGTTTATCACACTACGAGCAGTATTGAGTGTGAAAATTTTTCTTTTCAAAATGCCATCTATTGCGGACATTTTATCAGGCCAGAATTCTCTGGCATAAGACTCTCCTGCTGACCAGCCTGTAAATACTGTCAGTGCCCGGAACAAGTCTACAAAAATGATGAAAATAATAAACAGAAACCACATCACATGAGATCGCCGCATTGCACCGATGTGTGTATATTGGCTCCAGAGTTTTATATTTAAAGTTGTGAATAAAATCCCCAATACAATGATCAACAAAAAGAAATAGAATCCATGACGAACGCCGATTTCTCCCTGATGATACTTTCTCAGAAAAGCCACGGAAATGAAGATCAATATCAAAAAGGAAATCAGATAGGTAATCACATTGAGGAAGCTTCGTTGAGTATCGTATTCGTTATAACTTTCAAGCTCAGACTGGGGTATTTCAATATTTCTGTTGTACCCGCTGACCCGATCACCGGTCACCGACATATTAATTTTAATTTTGGCATCGAGAAATTTAGGATCACGGCCTTCCCAAATAAAATAATGATCCTTGCGGCTCCTGAAGTTTTTACTGCTGGATTTTTCCAACACGTAATCAGTGGTATCCAGACCGATCTTGTTGACTAAAAAGTTCTGACATCGTTCGAACGCCTCTTCAAGCTCGATGCTGGCGCCAGATGTTGTATCCGGTACCCAGTGATTAAAACCTAAAATATTTCCATCCATTGACAGGAAAACTTCAAAACCTTCGCGGGGAATATTTCGTTCGATATCCTGATAATACTGCACGAACCAATAATTAATTTGTTCTGGTTCTTCTTTAATTAGTTTGTTCGCATCTTCAATCCCTAATGTTGTTTGCAAATAGCGGATCACCCGTTCGTTCTGCCGGAAAATAATCGTCTTTTTAAATTTTGACGCATCTAATTGCTGTGATTTAAAAAAATCATCCGCTTTTTGAGAAATCTCTGAACGACTCCATGTAACATCAATAGAATCTAATGAAAAAACGGTGGGATAATAAATTTTATAAAGTATAATCCCGCATAGTGCCAGCAATAGCAGCAGCCAATTTTTTTTTATATACTGAATCAAAGAGAGTTACCTTTGCTTATAATTAAAATATTTATCAATATAATTAATTGTTATCATTATGTCAATAAAAAAGTGTTCTTTGCGTTAAAGGATTTTTACAATGATCATTGTCATGTCATCGTGCTGTGCAGTATTACCGACGAATTCACTAATTTTTTGTTGGATAACGTCAATCATTTCTCTCGCCGATACATGCGAATTTGCTTTCACAATGTTTTCCAGTCGGTCTTCGCCAAATTCAATCTTGTTATCATTCATCGCTTCGGAAATGCCGTCTGTATATAAAACAAACATATCATTTTTAGAAATATTTATCTGCATCTGCTCGATAAATCGGCTAAAAACAATGCCTTTTTCCAGCCCTAATGCGATCCCGTTCGGACATAGCTGTTCAATTTTTTTCTTCTGATCAGAACGAATAATAACCGGATTATGGCCGGCTCTGGCAAATGCAAAAGTATGATCCTTTAAATCGAACACCCCATAAATCATACTGATGAAATTCCCGCGGCTAACATTTTCGTAAAACAGCTCGTTCATTTTTATCAATACTTCTTTGGGAGAATAGGATTCCTTGACCTGGGCCTTAAGAAATCCTTTAGTTAAAGTCATGTGGAACGCAGCCGGAATCCCTTTCCCGGACACATCTCCGATAACCACACCGAATTTGTCATCCCCGAGGTTAATAAAATCGTAATAATCACCACCAACCTCATTCGCCGGGATGCACAATGTCGCGATTTCGAAACCCGGATAGTGTGGCACCTCGTTCGGCAGAAAACTCAACTGCACTTTCCGTGCAATTTCCAGCTCCTTTTTGATGCGCTCCCGTTCCTTCATCCGGTAAATATATGGCGGAACAAACTGTTTTAACTGATTCGGATCGAGCTTTCTATTCCATGCTAAAATGGCAAAACCAATCAGTACAGCAAGAACGGCAAAAGTGATTATTCCGTTCCATGCAATAAACGTATTTCCCAAAAATAACATCGGATATGCTAATATCGTCAATTTCATAACGATACTGCCGATCAGAATTGTCAAAAAATCAAACTGGATAAAAAACCAGGCAAACAACAAACCAATCAGGAAATTCTTCAATATATTCAGATAAACAGGTAAAAAAACCATTTCACTTTCGCCAATGAAACTGAACGTCCAGACGAATGCACTGATAATAACAATGATAACATTTCGGTTTATCTTGTTTTTGAGAAATGAAATTGTAAACAGTCTGAAAATCGATTCTCCGAAAATGGACGATGTGATCACTGTAAAAAAAGCGAATAGTGCCGGAGCGATAAGCACGAAAGGAGTAATATTTGTGTCTTTTACATAAAAATAGACATCAAAGAAGTGCGCGCCTATTTTAATTAAAAGTGTCATCAATCCTAATCCGATGAAGCCGAGAGATGTTCCCCGGATCATGGCACGGCTCACCAGTGATGTGCGGAGGTTCAACCTATTTAGTGCATCGAAAGATAATAATTTTTCAGGCCATGCGTCCCGCGTTACTGATTCGCTAACTCCGAATATCGCCAGCAGAGAAAAACCAATAAATACCGGTGCAACTAAAATTGGAATTAAAATCTCCCAAAATGTCTGTTGAAAAGAGCTAATAATAATACTATAGACGGTCGCCAACGAAACAATGATACTGATCGCAATACCATTCTTTAAGCTAACTTCGTCCCGCCGTAATTTTTGAATGAGAATTACAATGAATAACACAAAATAAATCATAAACACGAGGACACTGGGAATTTCGACAAAATTTGTATTATCAGAGTCCCGAATGAATTCCTCTGGCGGATTAAAGTGCTTGCGATATTCTGTTAGATTTGACCCGGCCATTTTAATTTCAATCTCAACAGCTTCGCCATAAAAATCATGATCTCTTTTGTAAATTATGGTATGGATCGAATCGCCGGTATGTTTGTAAAAAGTATAATTTCGACTGGAATCCCCTTCCATATTCTCAAGGATCAATTCTGATTGTTGAATTGCCTCGCTTTTACCAATGGAATCTGTTTTAATGTCATCTTCAAAAAGAGCTTCAAGGGAAATGATTTTGCCGCTTGTAGTCAGGGATGTATTCAATTGTACAGAAGCATTTTCACTGTCAGCCTGGTTTAGACGGATCGTAATATTCTCTTCCTCATCCTCGGATTTGATTCGATCCAAAAGATTTTCCGGTTTTTCCCAACGTACTTCCCAGTAATAAACCGGAATGTGTTCCCGCATCAGTTCATTTGCCTTCCCGCTGCCAAATCGTTTTCCAAGATATTTCAATTGTTGCCGGTCTTGCCGAAATTGAATGGTGCGGTCAAATCCGGACACATTAAAACCAAGTTTTTCAATCTTTTGGATTGCAATTACCTCAATCTCTTTTGACGATTTTTTCAAATAAAGCCCTGCACGGGGGTACGTTTGCTGATAGAATAATATGTATAATAAAATCCCTATAATTGCTAAAAACAGAATGACTTTGTCATGCCCGGAAAATCGATTTTTCATATAGATCCCTCGTGTTCACAATAAAATTATTCCATAAAGATGTTTATTTCCTCTTACGTGTAATTGGAAAGTTTGTTTAATCAATGGACTAATTAAAAGTTAGAGTCATCAGGACATAAGGAACTCCGATTTAAAGAATAGTTCGGATCTGAAAATATTTGAGCAGCTCGTTCAAAACTTACATTATGCTTTTGTTTGTTCATGAATGGTTTGCTGAGATTCCATTAAAAATTATATTTCACTTTTAAGCTTTTCATTTTTATCCGCTATTAATAGGAATACTTAACACTGCCCTGATATAAGACTAATTTAGTGTCATCATGCAGCCGATCAGTTCCAAAGGTATTCAATTGCCAGACCATACGGATAGTAATACCCGCCTGTCTCGCCGATGATTTTGGCTTCGGCGGACAGGCGCACGATTTTACCAGCGCCACTATCGGCGACAATACAGCCATTGTCAGAAAAATTCACAATCAGATTTAGCGGGATGGTAAATCCTGTTATTTCCGCAATGAGGACGCCCTGCGCATCAAATTTTAATATTTTCGCACTGGCTGATTGACTGCCACGATCAATCACCCAGATATCACCTGTTTTTGTGTTAACGGCCAATTTTAGTGCATTTGTAAACGGAAATATAATTTCATCGAGATAATCTCCCTCAAAACTTAGTTGCACCACCCGGCTGCTATCCGCAACCCAGACCGTAAGATCGTGCTCGTTATACACGATATCAGCCGGATTATTAAACTTTTCCTGGAGCACTTTAATGAACTGTCCACTGGCGTCAATGCGGTAAACCCGCTTGCTGCCGGAATCGGCTACCCAGCAATCGCCATCAACTTCGGATACGGAAATCGAAGTCGGATTGATAATAAAACCATCTTCGATTTCCTGCATCGAGTCGATCATGACTGGCGAGATGCGGATAATCGTTCCCTTCTTGTTCGCTCCCCATAACACATCTCGTTGATAATCGAATTCGATATCTACCGGATCGGGATATCCCTTGCTTGATACATATCGATTTACTTCTGAATCATGGACACGATAAATGTTTCCATAAAATAAATCAGAGTACCAGTACGAGTCTCTTCGACCGCTCAATTCAATATCCCACGGGAACCCCATCACTGATGAATTGCGTATTGTGTGAATACCATCATCCGAAATTTTAATGATTCGCTGGTTATCCGCATCCGTTGCCCAGATTATTGTTGGTCCCGGAACAATGCTCACGCTATCTGAGGGTGGGCTCTCAAAGTCTTCACCAATTACTGTAATCTGATAGGTATGTCGTATCTCAAACTCAACATCATAATCAATAAATTCCCAGGATTCAGGCTCAAGTTGCGCGATTTGTGTGAAAATAGTGTCTGCCGACGTCTTTCTGTAAATGTTGTAACCCACCAGATTATTGACACGGACGACATTCCAGTTTAAATATATCCGATCAAACTCCGAATAAATCCGCACGCCTACTGGGCGGCCCCGTGTTTCGGGATTTTCAGGATCCAATGGATTTGATCGCTCGCGATCAGAACATTTTACAAAAGATAGTCCGACGAGAACCAACAATAACATTTTTACAAATAATTGTTTCATGACTAATGAAATATATTAACCCATGTTATGATCATCTTAAAAATTATTGCGTAGCTATTACACCTTTGCTGCACTCCTCCTATTATTTCGCCTTGTTTCTGTGTCTCCGATTCCCTCCTGGTGTTCTGAAAACCGACGACTACTGGCGCAGTTCATAAATGCACCTGATGCGCACAGGGGAACTGCCCTCCTGTGTCCCGGTTTCCCGGGCTTATTTCACTACATCAACATGATCATTTTTTTAGAAATCTTACTGCTTGTGGTTTTCATTCTATAAAAATAGACGCCACCGGGTAAAGAGCGTTGTTGCAAATCTACTCCGTGCCAGGTTAATGAATATTTTCCGGGTTGATATTGTTTATTTACAAGTTGACAAACGAACTCTCCCACGATATTGTAAATATTGATTTGGATATTGGATTGTTTTTTGACCAGAAATGTGATCTCAGTCGATCCGTTAAATGGATTGGGATAATTTTGGAATAATTGAAAATCACGTACCATCGGCGTTTCATCGGTATAATTCACATCGAGTTTGGTATCTTCAACAATTGACATCCACACGCTCAGTTCTCTTTGATCGAGCCTCATCCAGATCGGGTAAATCATCCCATCGTTGGCTGCAATATTGATGTAATCGCCGAAAAAAACATCATCCACAGGCGTGAAGGATGATTTGCTGATTTTAAAATTATAGAATGTATCTCCTCCATCAGCGGATCGGGCCAGATAGACATCGGTATCCACGCCCTCTGTATTTCTGCGATCATAAAAAACAATGTAAATATAACCGGTTGTTTGATCAATGGCGATCCACGGGAAAAACTGGTGACGTCCGGTTTGATCATCATTGACCCGTTTGATTTGGCTCCAGCTTTTTCCGCCATCTTTAGATTTAATTAAGAAAACATCCGTATCATCTTCTCCGTTCCGCTGATCTGACCACAGAATGTAAATCGTGCCGCGATATGTGGAATTGCTGATATCACATGCAGTGACCGGCAGCCCGTTACTTCGAAAAATTCCCGGAATATCAAACGCCCAACCACCGGGAACATTGGTAACGTAAATATCTTTGCCAAATGTTTGTCCCCCGTCCAGCGATTTATCAAATACGATTCCGTAAGGTCCGGTCCAACTGATATAAATCTCGCCATTTGGTCCGACAGCCGGAACAGCGCCTTCCACGGTTTCGTCGCCGTCGATACAGTTTCCGCCTTTATTGCTGATTTTTATCGGTTCCATCCAACTATCCCCCTGATCCGTTGAACGGGAAAACAGGATTCGCGTGCTATCGTTCGAATCGGAACTGCCATATTGATCAAATTCAGTCCATGCCATGTACAAATTATTTCGAAATTCAGAAGTGGTTAAATCGACTGCCAGCCACTCTTTATCCTGATTTTTAAATGGCAAATAACCAATTCCCACACCATCGTTCCACTGCTTTCCTCCGTCAACAGATTTTTGTACGACGATCCGGTCAATCCAATGGCCATGGGCAGGATTGGATAAATGGCCAAAGTAAAGATTTCCGTCCCCATCAAAAACCACGCACGGATCACCCCACACTCCCAATGTAGATGTGAGTCGTCCCTCATTCCACGTCAGACCGCCATCTTCGGTATAGTAATAGTAATCGATATTTGCACCCGCAGCCAAATTTTTCGGATTCAGGGGATTAATGGAAATGGTGACTTCTTCGGGTTTTGGGCGGGTTGATTTATTAACCTGAATATTTTTAAATTGGGCAAACGCTGTTCCTGAAAGGATTGCGGAGATTAGCATCAGTTTTAAAAATCTCATTAATCTGACCTCCGATTCTCAATTAAATGAAATTATCGTCTGATAGCCTCAAATCAAATTTACATACTTTATGCTAATATAAACACAAAATAAATAAGAGTCAACCATCAAATTGGATTTAATCGTTGATTTTTAAGACCATATTTTGTATCTTGTGTACCAGGTTTTTTTTAACTATAAAATTTTGCAGACAAATAAAATAACGGGATAGTGATGTCTTTTCGAAGCAGATTAAAACACGGTATTATATTATTTGACGGCGCCATGGGCACTCAAATACAGGCTCTCAATCCGACGGATGATGAATGGGCCGGCAAGCAGGGATGTAGTGAAGTGCTGAACCTGACAGCACCGGAAAAAATTCAGCACATTCATGAAGCCTATTTTGAAGCCGGTTCCGATGTTGTCGAAACCAATACGTTCGGAGCGAATGAAATTGTGCTATCGGAATATGAACTTCAGGATCGAACACAGGAGATTAATCGCATTGCAGCGCAAATCGCACGACGAGCAGCCAACAAACACTTAACCTTGAAGCCACGCTTTGTCGCAGGTTCCATTGGCCCGGGCACACGATTAATCACCCTGAATCAAACTGATTTTCCAACCATGTATCATTCCTATTTACAACAGGCAAAAGGATTGGTGGAAGGTGGTGTCGATCTTTTCATTATCGAAACGTGCCAGGATTTGCTGCAAATAAAAATTGCTCTGCTCGCGGTTCAGGACGCAATGGCCGAAATGAATTATGACGCTCCGATTATCGTTTCTGTAACTGTAGAAACCACCGGTACACTGCTGGTCGGCAGTGAAATGAACGCAGTTCTCACTGCTCTTGCACCGTTCAAAATCGATGCTCTCGGAATGAATTGCGCCACAGGTCCTAAACACATGAGCCCCTATATCAGACAAATTTGCCAGACTTTTGATGGTCCGGTGTTATGCCAACCCAATGCCGGTCTCCCTGAAAATATTGGCGGCGAAATGGTGTACGCTTTGCCAATCTCCGAATTTGTGGATGAACTGACACGTTTTGTTTCCGAAGAGGGCGTGCAAATTATTGGCGGATGTTGCGGCACAAATCCGGATTTTATTCGTTCGCTGGCTGATCGTATTCAAACACTTGAAATTGCCTCCGGAACAGAGGAATCCGAACCAGCAGTTGCTTCATTATTCAGTTCGTTTGAATTGCATCAGGATCCGGCCCCGTTTTTTATCGGCGAACGAGCGAACACAAGCGGCAGTAAAAAGTTTCGTAAATATTTATTAGATAATGACTGGGACGGAGTTGTCGCGATTGCCCGGCAACAGCAGCGCACCGGTGCGCACGGTCTCGATTTGTGCGTTGCTTATACCGGACGTGACGAAGCTGCGGATATGATTGAAGCGGTGAAACGTATCGTGCGCCAGGTAAATTTACCATTATTTATCGACTCGACCACAATCGATGTGATTGAAAAGGCGCTGCAACTCTACGGCGGACGGGCAGTGATCAATTCAATCAACCTGGAGGATGGCGAACCACGGGCTGATAAAATATGCAAACTTGCCAAACGTTATGGCGCCGCGCTAATTGCATTAACAATAGATGAAGACGGCATGGCCATGACGGTTGAGAAAAAGCTATCTGTTGCCAGACGTCTCTATGATATTGCCGTTAATCGCCACGGGCTTCGACCGCAGGATTTGATTTTTGACGCCCTAACTTTTACTCTCGGCAGCGGGGATGAAACATTGGAGAAGTCCGCCATTCACACCATTGAGGCGATTCGCTCCATCAAAAAAGCGATGCCAGGTGTATTTACAAGTTTGGGCGTGAGTAATGTTTCTTTTGGATTGAATCCATACTCACGGGAAATTCTTAATTCTGTATTTCTGGCAGAGGCTGTCAACGCGGGATTGGATATGGCAATTGTCAATGTCAAAAAAATCTTACCGCTTTACAAAATTGATAAAGACGACCGTGAGCATTGTTTGAATTTGATCTACAATCGCGGCAGTATACAACCGCTGCTCGATTTTATCAAACATTTTGATAAAAAAGCAGGAGTGAATAAAAAAGAAGAATTAGCAGAAGAAAAGTTATCTCTGGATGACAAAATTAAGCAGCGTGTTCTTCAGGGCAATTCGTCGGGGCTCGAAAAAATGCTCCTGGATGCTCTGAAAACAAAACAACCGTTTGAAATCATTAATCAATTGCTGATTCCTGCGATGAAACAGGTCGGCGATTTATTTGGCGCCGGAGAAATGCAACTGCCGTTTGTGTTACAATCTGCAGAAGTCATGAAATTTTCTGTGGATAAATTAGAGCCATTCATGGAAAAAAGTGAAGATGAGGTGCAAAAAAGCATCGTATTGGCTACGGTTCGCGGGGATGTCCATGATATTGGCAAAAATCTGGTGGATATTATTTTGAGCAACAATGGCTATAAAGTGTATAATTTGGGCATTAAATGCGAAATCGATACGATGATTGAAAAAGCGCTCCGGGTGAATGCCGACGCCGTTGGTATGAGCGGCTTATTAGTTAAATCCACAGTTGTGATGAAAGAAAATCTGGAAGAGATGCAACATCGTGGATTGCGTATTCCTGTTTTACTTGGCGGAGCAGCGCTCACCGAGAGTTATGTCAAGGAAGTCTGCGCTCCCGTGTTGGATGCTCCCGTTGTCTATTGTACAGACGCGTTTGAAGGTCTGAATGTAATGGATATCATCAAGAGCGGAGATGTCGATCAATTAAACACCCTCAGTGCGCCTGCCAGTCAGGGTAAAAAAGCTCGGCGTCAAACGTTTGGTGCAGCGGATGAAAAACCGAAAATTTCCCGTAAAATCAATATTCCGCAACCACCGTTTTGGGGTGATAAAATCATCGACCACGTCGATCTTGATATTGTATTTTCGTATCTTACGGAAGTGGTTTTGTTCAGAGGTCGATGGGGTTTTCGCCGCGGGAAATTATCCCGGGAAGAGTATAATTCACTTATTGAAAATGAAGTTCGGCCGGCTTATGAAGAGTTAAAGCAACGCTGTAAAACCGAAGAGCTATTGCAGCCGAAAGTGGTTTACGGATATTATCCGTGCAATAGTGAAGGTGATCAGGTCATTTTATATAAACAAGATGGAAGCGAGCGGCTCCGTTTCAATTTTCCGCGGCAGATAAAACCGCCACATCAGTGTATCGCGGATTTCTTTTTACCGGTAAATACCGGACAGAAAGACCTGATCGCGCTGCAGGTCGCTACTGTGGGAAAGCGTGCTTCTGTGGAATCGCAGCGATTGTTTAAAACCGATCAATATAAAAATTATCTGATGTTCCACGGATTAAGTGTGGAGGCAGCCGAGTCGCTGGCTGAATACTGGCACCGGATTATTCGCGAAGAATTGAACATAACGGAAGAGGATGAAGCCGGCATGGAAAGCATGGTTGTTCAAAAATACCGGGGATCACGCTATTCCTTTGGTTATCCTGCCTGTCCTGATTTGGCGGAAAACCGCAAAATATTCGACATTTTAAAGCCGCAACGAATCGGCGTCACATTGACGGATGAAGACCAGATGACGCCGGAACAAACCACATCTGCGTTTGTTGTACACCATCCTCAGGCAAAATATTTTACAATTGAATAAAAAAGTAACGTTTAATAAACAAGAAACTAAAAATGAGTGATATGGAAAAATATATTTGTACAAATTGCGGCTACATTTACGATCCCGTTAACGGCGATCCGAAGAATGGAATCGAGCCAGGCATTGCGTTTGAAAAATTGCATGAGGATTGGGTCTGCCCGATCTGTTATGTTAATAAAAATCTGTTTGATCCGCTGTAAAGAATGATTGTGTAGAAATTATATTTGCAACATGGTGAATCAATAAGTGTTTTTGTTCAATCGCTATTTAGAATAATGCGTTGCGCGATGGCGTCTTTGCGGTGTATGAATGATTGCGGATAGGTAATTAATATTACTCATCAATTTCCTTCAGATCGTTTACAAACTATTTTAACTCCGATATCGGATTACTGTTAATTTTACCTGACGTCCGATTTGTCCTTTATTAAAATTTACAGAAAAATATTCAACCTATGGAAAATCTAAAATACATATTGATTCACTACGGAGAAATTGCACTTAAAAAAGGAAACCGTCGTTTTTTTGAAGACCGACTGAAGCGCAATATCCATAAAGCTCTTAAAGGGGTCACCATCCAAAACCTGCGTCACAATTACGACAGATTTGTGCTGACCGTTGACGGAAAAATAAGTGATGCGATAATCATCGACCGGCTGAAGCATGTGATGGGAATAGTTCATTTTAGCATCGCCGAACCGGGTGATTTGAATATCGACATTTTAAAGGAACAGGTATATGAGAGATTACAGACGATGGAATTTAATTCCTTTAAAATCGACACTAAACGTGCGGACAAGAAATATCCGATGACATCGGTGGAAGTGAACCGGGAAGTGGGCGCCAAGATTTATCATGATTTAAACAAACCCGTCGATCTTACCAATCCCGATTTAACCTGTCGCATTGAAATATTTAATAATAAGATATTTTTCTTTTGTGAACGCATTGAAGGACAGAGCGGGTTGCCCGTGGGAAGCAGTGGTAAGGTGGTCGCCTTGCTGTCTTCCGGAATCGATTCTCCTGTTGCTGCATACCGCATGATGACCCGCGGATGTCGTGTTATTTTCGTCCATTTTCATAGTTTTCCATTCACCGATAAAAATTCGTATTTTAACGCGATGAATCTGGCAAAAATACTCACCAAATATCAATATCGAACCAAAATATATTTTGTGCCCCTGGCAGAAATTCAACAGGCAATTATCGAATCGGCCCCGGCTAAATTTCGACTGTTGCTATATCGTCGAATGATGTATCGTCTCGCTGAAATGATTGCGAGACGGGAAAAGGCGAAAGCATTAGTCACCGGCGAAAGTCTGGGACAGGTTGCCTCGCAAACGCTGGAAAACATGGCTGTAACTTCAGAGGTTGTGAACATGCCCATTTTCCGTCCGCTGGTAGGGATGGACAAAGACATGATCGTGCAGCAGGCGCAGGAGTTGGGAACATTTGCAACCTCTATTGAACCGTATGATGATTGCTGTAGTTTTTTGGTCCCTAAAAATCCGGAGACACGCGCAAAACTTCCGGAAATTCATAATGTCGAAGAAAGGTTAGGCGATATTCGGGAATTACTAAAAAAGGCAATTCAGGCCAGGGAATTGGAAACGATCTCCTGTCCTGAAGATGATTTTTCCGACGCCGGAATATAAATTCATTCTGGCTGATAAAACCCGTATCTGTACCCGAAACAAACTATCTTCGATTATCATTTTTTGCAAGACAGGTCTTCATTCCAGAAAAATTAAAAACATAAATTAGCCCCACCAGAGCTGAACGCATCATTTTTTGCGTACCGATATTCTCTCTGATATCTTTCGAACGAATTTGAATCAACTGGTGATTCTTTTTATCGTACAGGTAAAGATCTTTTTTATAGCGACATAGATTTTTATTGCTTGTGAATTTGACACATACAAATGCTAAACCGAATTTTTTGTATTCTTTAATTTCTTTATCTTTTGAAATTAGTATAATATTTTTGTATCTTCTCAATATTTTATGGTAGATATGGGCGATTGCCGCTATGTCGT
>CAZCJL010000054.1:0-46456 GCA_964498785.1 uncultured Cytophagia bacterium
TTAAAGAGAATCCGAAAGCTTTGATGCACACCATCAATTATTGAATGGATACAACGATTATTATTCAATCCGATGTATATTTTAATGTTATCATAGTGAAAAACATGACTCTTCGCCTGTTTCAGAAAAAAGAATGCCGGATACTGACCTTGCGTAGCTGGCTCATTTTAATTGCTATCCTTCTCACAATTTTGTTGACACTGTTTTGCAATATCCACCCATTTTTGGCTGTTAGTGAACCGCTTCCTGCGGAAATTCTGGTGGTTGAAGGCTGGATGCCGGACTATTGCATGAAGGTTGCACAACATGAGTTTAATTCGCGAAATTATCTCTTAATAGTGACTACCGGAGAACCAGTGATTTATGGCTATTATTTGACTGATTATAAAAATCATGCGCAAATTGCGGCTGCCACTTTGTGCAAACTGGGATTTGATTCAACACATGTGAAAGCGGTTTCCGGAGATGGTGTTGAAAAAGACCGCACGTACGCATCGGCAATGGCAGTGCGTAATTGGCTGACAAATTCACGTTGGAATGTTCATGCAATAAATCTTCTCAGTTTGGGAGCACACGCCCGTCGTAGCAGACTGATATTTCAAAAGGCTTTGGGCGATCAAATAAAGGTGGGCGTGATCGCCGCTGAAAATTTGAGTTATGATGATAAAAATTGGTGGCGAACCAGCAATGGCGTGCGGACGGTTCTTGCTGAAACTATCGCGTATATCTATGCTAAGATTTTTTTCTATCCAAAACAGATACAAAGTTTAAGTTGAATATTTATCTGAGCGGAACAATTAAAAATTTAACTCGTTGCAAAATAAAAAATAAAATCGAATATTTCTGAAAAAAAGAGGACTTATATGTACACGAGAAAACTTGGTAAAAACGGACCAGAGATAACAATCATAGGCCTGGGAGCCTGGGCCATTGGTGGTCCGTGGGTGTTTGGCTGGGGTGAGCAGGATGATCAGCAGTCCATAGAAACAATTCACAAGTCACTGGATTCAGGCATTAACTGGATTGACACTGCCGCAGTGTATGGTCTCGGACATTCGGAAAAGATTGTGGGACAGGCTTTAAAAGGAAAACGGGATAAAGTATTTTTAGCGACAAAATGCGGTTTGGTGTGGAATAATAAAGGAAAGGTTCGCAATAACCTGAAACCGGACAGTATCCGCACGGAATTAGAAAATAGTTTGAAGCGATTGGGAACGGATTATGTCGATCTGTATCAGTTTCACTGGCCAGATCCGAGCACTAATGTAGAGGACTCGTGGAATGAAATGATCAAATTGAAAGAGGAAGGCAAAGCGCGCTATGTGGGTGTGTCCAATTTTGATGTACCACTGCTGGAAAAATGTGAGGCGATGTATCATGTGGATTCACTGCAACCGCCGTATAGTATGCTAAATCGAGATGTTGAAAAAGAAATTTTGCCGTATTGTGAAAAACATGGCATTGGTGTGATTCCATATAGTCCGATGCAATCCGGATTACTCACAGGAAAATTTGACAAATCCCGCCTTGCTCCGGATGATTGGCGACATAAAAGTCCGTATTTTCAAGAGCCCAATTTGTCTCGAAATCTGGAATTTGTTGAATCACTTAAACCGATCGCAGAAAAATACGGAAAAACAGTTGGACATCTGGCCATTGCCTGGGTTCTGAAACATTCGGCGGTAACATCTGCCATCGTTGGCGCGCGGCGACCGGAGCAGGCTACTGAAAATGTGTTAGCTGCTGATTTACATCTAAACCAGGATGACTTAATAGAAATCGAACAGGAATTAAACGAACTTTAATATATCAATTTGAAAAAAAGAGATGAATAAAAAAACCCTGATCAAACAGTTGGTCAGGGTTTTCAGTTAAAATTAATCAATCGGATTCGCATTAAGCAGTAATCGAATATACTGTGCGCGTTTATATATCCATGGATCTTTAATGTTTTTCTGACTTAATTTACCACGGAAATCATCTAACGATTTATATCCCTTATGCTCCATCCATTGTTTCATATTTTCCAGCATTTTAGAAAGATGTTCAATTTTATTTTTATAGAGAGCACTAACAACTTGCACACAGTCAGCACCAGCTAATATCATTCTCAGAACATCTTCTCCCTGCATAATTCCAGTACTGGCGCATACATCGCCTTTAAGTTTATCATAGAGTAAACCTGCAAAACGAAGCGGTAAACGATGGTCCTGGCGCTGGCTCAAATTAAACGGAAACGTATTTGCCTCGCGGGTAATATTAATATCTGGTTGAAAAAATCGATTAAACAGCACAAAACCATCAACCCCGATTTTGTCAATATTGGAAATAAAATTGAGTGGGTTTGAATAAAATGTACTCAATTTAACGCTAACAGGGATGGAAACGGTATTTTTGATCGCTTTAATTAGTTCAATTTGTTCTTGCTCTATTTGATTGCCACTTTTTTCAAAATCAGTTGGTACGGCATAAAAATTCAGCTCAAGCCCATCAATCCCGGTCTCTTCCAATTTTTTAGCATATTCAACCCAAGTATCTTTGTTAATGCAATTTAAACTGGCGATCACCGGAATTTTAACACTTTGTTTGGTTTTTCGAACCCACATCAAATGTTCGGCTGGTCCCGCATGTTCAACGTCCGGATGCACTGTAATCATTTCTGCATGTAACTCGTCATATTTAGACCATTCTTCATCAAATTTATACGTTTCAAGTTGAATCTGTTCTTCAAATAATGACTTGATTACAATCGCTCCCGCGCCTGCATGTTCTATCTTTTTAATTTTTTCCATATCAGAAGACAATTCACTTGCTCCGGCAATAATCGGGTTTTTAAGCTCAATTCCCATATATGTTGTCCGTAAATCGCTCATATAAAACTCCTTTCTCTTTGTACCTAAATTTCTAAAATGAATTATAATAATGAAAAAATAGATTGATTGCCCACGAAACACACGAAATAGTGCTTAATTCAAAATAAAGAATATTTCGTGTATTTTTGTGTGTTAAGTAGGCTCCAATTGTATAATAATTTTCTTTTTAGAATTTTGGATTGAATAATAACTGCTCTAACCTGAAAAAGTCATAGCCACAGAGGCTCAGAGTACACAGAGTTTTTATTTTCAAACGTTAGGCAAAAAATATTAACTCGAATTTTTTCTGACTCAGTTTGAAAAGTAATGTGCACACAAGTTATTGTTTCTCTGTGACCTCTGTACTTCTGTGGCACGATTTGTGAATAATGCAGACTAAATAATATATCAATCCTAACATAAAATAATTATATATCTTATTAAATGTTACGCAATACAATCAGTTCCATGAATACGAAACTCAATCTGCGAATATCATTCCTGTAAGGGGTAATGATGATAAAAAAAACAGTTAAAAAATTAGAATGATACTTGATTTTCTGATTTCTTTGTAGTACATTTTATCACTCACCGGTATTATTTCCTCACAGGAGAATTCGAAACCCGGCGCTAAAAAGAGCAAATAAATGATGTGGTTTGTTATAATAATATATTGGAGGTACTAAATGATTATCGAAGCCCGTGCTTTTGCCCGAGCAGGGTTGCTCGGAAATCCTTCTGATGGGTATTTTGGTAAAACAATTTCTATAAGCGTTCGGAACTTTGGCGCCCGGGTGTCACTTTATCAAACTCCGGAGCTAAAAATTGAGATGCAGGAACAGGATTCTGACGTTTTCAGAAATATTTATGATCTCGTAGATTCAGTGAGTTTGATGGGATATTATGGCGGCACCCGGCTGATAAAAGCAGCGATTAAGAAATTTTGTGAATACTGTAGTGATAATGACATTAAGCTCAGTTACAAAAATTTTACGATTCGATATCATTCATCGATTCCAAGGCAGGTCGGATTAGCAGGATCGAGCGCGATTATTACCGCGACAATGCGAGCGCTGATGAAGTTCTACAGTGTTAAAATTCCGTTGCCGATATTACCGAGTATTGTATTGGCAGCAGAAAATGATGAATTAGGCATTAATGCGGGTTTGCAGGATCGCGTTATACAGGCGTATGAAGGCTGTGTCTTCATGAATTTTGATAAAATGATTTTGGATGAAAAAAATCACGGGCTTTATGAAAGAATCGATCCCAACTTGTTGCCAAGATTATTTATTGCATATAAAACCGATCTTGGAAAAGTCTCGGGTAAAGTGCTGAATGATATTCGTACTCGATATGATAATGGGGACAAGTTTGTTATTGATAATCTTCATCGAATAGCCGAAGTTGCCGAAGATGGTAAAGAGGCAATTAAAACCAGAGATTTTGCAAAATTGAATCAATTGATTGATGAAAATTTTGATCTAAGAGCAAAAATTATGAATATTAGTAAAAGCAATATGGAACTGGTGCAAACAGCACGGAAGTGTGGTGCATCAGCAAAATTTACTGGTTCTGGCGGTTCAATTATCGGTATTTATGCGGATGACGATATGTTGACGCATCTGGTCGTTGAATTGAAAAAAATTAATGCGAGAGTTATTAAACCATATATTATATAGGAGAATTATTATGGTCAGAAAAGCTGTTATACCTGCTGCAGGTTTAGGAACTCGATTTTTACCGGTTACAAAGGCGCAGCCAAAAGAAATGCTTCCGATTATTGATACTCCAACGATTCAATATGTCGTCCAGGAAGCTATTGATTCCGGAATTGACGATATTTTGATTATTTCAGGAAAAGGGAAACGAGCGATTGAAGATCACTTTGATCGCAATTTAGAACTGGAAATGCAGTTAGAAACAAAATCCGATAAAGCACTATACCATGAAATTCGCCGTATCAGTGATATGGCAAATATCCATTTTGTTCGACAAAAAGAATTGAACGGCCTGGGCGACGCCATCTATTATGCCCGTTTACATACCGGGAACGAGCCATTTGCAGTTCTGCTCGGCGATACAATCATCGATTCGGTGATACCAGTCACCCAGCAGTTAATTGATATTTATGATCAATATCGCAGCATTATCATCGGCGTGGAGACCGTCCCCCGCGACAAAGTGTATCGCTACGGAATTATTGATGGTAAAAAAATTAGCGATAGTATATGTGAATTATCCGACCTCATTGAGAAACCTTCTGTGGAAAAAAGCCCGTCAAATTTGGCTATTGCAGGTCGCTATATTTTAACACCCGAAATTTTCAAAGCCATCGAACAAACTCCCCGCGGGAAAAATAATGAAATTCAGTTGACCGATGCCATGCGCAATTTACTGAAACGGGAAAGCCTGTATTCGTACACGATTGAAGGCAAGCGGTACGACATCGGCAATAAAATGGATTATCTGAAAACTACTGTGGATTTTGCATTAAGACGAAAAGAATTCGCTGATCCGTTTTTGCGTTTCTTAACCGAAATTGTGAATCAATATCAAGGTCAGGATAATTCAGAAGAAGAAAAAAAATAATACAACGTTGAACCGCCATTCGAACCGACGAATTTTAAAATCACACGGGCAGGTATTAATTGTAATGTGATTATAACGTCGTTTTTGATGGCGGTTTTTTAGTTAGATTTTATTTAACCGATTCAAGTTATAAAAGAACATAATTATAATACTACTTATTAAGAATTAGTTTTTAATGGATTAAATAGTCGTCGATAAATACAGAAATTTCGCTTGCATTTCGGATAGAATTTTTGTATATTTACTTGAATCGGTTCAAAAATGTTTCAATATTTTCTCTTTAATTATATTTATAAATAGAATTTAAGCCGATGAAATAACGGTTCATTAAGTCATCCAAAAAAACAGGAGATTCATATAATCATGAAAAAAATAAACCTTCATGAAAACCGATTCTTTGACTCGGATGCCGCAATCCGCAGTGTTGCCGCCGAGCTTTATAAAAATGTTAGCAATTTGCCAATCGTTAGTCCCCACGGACATACAAATCCACAATGGTTTGCTGAGAACAAACCGTTTTCCGATCCCACAGATTTAATTTTAATACCAGATCATTACATTTTCAGAATGCTGTATTCACAGGGCATTCCGATGGAATCATTAGGAGTTCCGACGATTGATGGCACTCCTGTAGAAGCAGACCACAGAAAAATTTGGCAGATATTTGGCGAAAATTATTATCTCTACGCAGGCACCCCAACCGGCGTCTGGTTGAAACATGAATTTTATCATGTGTTCGGAATCCGGGAGAAGTTTACCGGCGAGTCTGCCATGCGAATTTATGATCAAATCGAGGAAAAATTAAAACAACCGGAATTCTTGCCGCGGGCAATGTTTGACCGGTTCAATATTGAAGTGCTTACGACCACTGATTGCGCCACCGATAATTTGCAGTATCATCAGCAAATTAAAGAGTCGGACTGGAACGGAAATATCGTCCCTTGTTTGCGACCGGATGCTGTTGTTAATTTGTTAACGCCGGGCTGGAAAACGAAAATTCAAATATTGGGCGATCTTGTCGGGTTTGAAATAACATCGTTTGAAAAATATATTCAGGCGCTGGAAAAACGCCGTGAATTCTTTAAATCCATGGGCGCTGTTTCCACGGATCAGGGAGTGGTGAGTCCGTACACCCATGAAATAACAGCAAAAGAAGCGGACGTCATTTTTCAGAAGGCATTAAAGGGCGAGGTGACTGCCGAAGATAATGACCAGTTTATTGCACACATGTTGATGGAAATGGCACGGATGAGTGTAGAAGATGGGTTAGTGATGCAGATTCATCCGGGGTCGTTCCGAAATCATAATCAAAAAGTATATGATCGGTTCGGGCCGGATAAAGGCTGCGATATTCCGATGCAAACTGAATACACAAACAATTTATACGAACTTTTAAATAAGTACGGAAATGATTCCCGCTTTAGTTTGATCGTTTTTACGCTGGATGAAACAACGTATTCCCGTGAACTGGCGCCACTGGCCGGGCATTATCCGGCAATGAAACTGGGACCGTCCTGGTGGTTTCATGACAGCATCGAAGGAATGACCCGTTTTCGGCAGCAGGTACTCGAGACAGCAGGGATTTATAATACGGTCGGTTTTAATGACGACACCCGGGCATTTCCGTCAATACCGGCGCGCCATGATTTGTCCCGGCGAATTGATTGTAACTTTTTAGCGTATCTGGTTGCCAGACACGTGATCGATATGGAAGATGCGGTTGCGATGAGCAGAGCATTGGCGTACGATTTGGTGAAAAAGGGATACAAGCTAAGTTAAAAAAAGGAATTTTGATATAAGATGAGTATTACGATCGGCGATGTCGCCAGGATGGCAAATGTCTCCAAAGGGACTGTGTCGGCTGTTTTAAATAACAAAAATACAGTATCGGAAGCAACCCGAAAAAAAGTGCTAAAAGTGATCGAAAAATTGAATTACCGTCCGAATCAGGTCGCACGATCACTTTCCAGCCGGCAGACGAAAAGTATCGGACTTGTCATCAAAGAGATCGATAATCCGTATTTTGCAAAAGTGATGAAAGGTGTATTTGATGTCTGTGTGAAAAGCGGATACACGGTTTTATTAGGCAGCTCGGAGCTTGATCCGGAGCAGGAACGACAAAGTGTGGAAACCCTGCGAAATCAGCAGGTGGATGGTTTAATTATTTCGCCGCTTCACGGTGATAATAAAGATTTTACATATTTGGCTGAACTGCTTCGTTATAAATATCCGCTGGTTATGTTAGAACCGGTGAAAAATTTTACGACAAATGTAGTGGGCGTGGATAATGCAAAGGCTGCATACGCGGCTATTTCCTATTTAATCAACCTAGGCCATTCGGAAATTGCTTATTTTGCAGGACCGCTTTACTCTGCACACAGCGAAAACCGGTTGGAGGGATATAAACAGGCGCTCATGGATCATAATATTCCGATACGGAAAAATTTTATCATACAGGTCGGCTCCAATATTGATGATGGTCATAAAGCAGGGAAAATATTGTTCAGCAATCTCGAAAATTCTCCAACTGCTGTTTTTTGTTACAACGATTTAGTGGCAGTTGGCCTGGTGGACGTGCTTATTGAAATGGGAATTTCGATACCCGATGAAATTTCAGTGATCGGATTTGATGATATCACCTTTTGCGAAAGCGCGAGGATTCCACTGACAACAGTCCACATGCCGACGTATCAAATCGGTGAAGCGGCCACCAGATTATTGATCAATCAAATATCGAACAGAGAACAGGTATTAAATGAACGAATCGTCTTCGATGCGCATCTGGTAAAGCGGCAGTCATGTGGACCCCGAAAAATTTAGGTTGAGTTTTTTGAATTAAACATTCACTACTGGGACGTGAAGGCGTAAGGAAATAAGAGTTTCATTATAAAAGTAAACTTACAATCCTAAAATGAAAATTATGTTTCTAATTCATTGCAATTAAGTTATATAATCAAACTGAAAGGGGATACATTTGGAAATAGGAAAATATTCGATTGGTATCGGAGATCGATTTGCACAGCAGGGAGTGGCACAGCTCAACGCCATTATGAAAGCCAGCGATCTGGGACTTGAAATTACTCCGGTGTGGAATAAATCATTCCGAGAACACCAGATTGTGAAAAGCGAACCAGCGTCAACCCGAAAAGAAGCGGATGACGCAGTGAAAGCATGCGGCTGGAGCACGCCTTATTTTGTGGATGCCGATCATGTTGGTTTGAAAAATGTGGACTTCTTTATTGAGTCCAGTGATTTTTTTACGCTGGATGTCGCTGATTTTATTGGTAAAGCAGCAGATGAATCAAAAATTAGTAAATTTCTCGCGGAGTATAAAAAATACGTTGGCACTCTATCCATCCCCGGGATCAGTGAAAATTTCAATATTACTGAGCAACGGCTTGAACAGATCGCAAAGAAATTTTTGTTCGCTATTGATGAAGCTGCTAAAATTTATCAGCACATTGTGAGCAAAAAAGATAGTAGTTCGTTTGTGGTTGAAGTTTCCATGGATGAAACAGACGAACCACAAACACCGGTAGAAATGTTGTTCATTTTGGCGATGATTGCAGACGCCGGAATTCCGGCGCAGACAATCGCTCCCAAATTTACCGGTCGATTTAATAAAGGCGTGGATTATGTTGGTGATGTCGATCAGTTTAAAAAAGAATTTGAGCAGGATATCGCGGTGATTCAATTCGCAGTTCGTGAATTTTCAATGCAGGAAAATCTGAAACTGAGCGTCCACTCCGGCAGTGATAAATTTTCGATTTACAGACCCATGGGTGAAATCATTAAGAAAACGAACGCGGGTTTACATCTGAAAACCGCAGGCACGACCTGGCTCGAAGAATTGATCGGACTGGCAGAAGGGGATGAGGACGCGCAGGCGCTGGTGAAGGAAATTTACCGCAGCGCCCATAATCGGTATGATGAACTTTGCGGACCTTATGCTGCTGTCATCGATATTGACAAAGGGAAACTACCATCACCGGATGAAGTGGATTCATGGACAGGGGTAGCGTATGCTGCTGCATTGCGCCACGATCAATCGTGTGCGGATTTCAATCCCCATTTCCGGCAGTTGCTTCACGTGGGTTATAAAGTGGCTGCAGAAATGGGCGAGCGATACCTGAATGCGGTTCGGGCAAATGAGGATGTCGTTTCTAAGAATGTCACTGAAAATATCTTTGAGCGACACATTAAACGCCTGTTCCTGTAAGCCGGAACAGGATTGAAATTTTCATTTTAGAAATTCAGGAATATAAAATTGATTGATTCGCAGCAGTTTTAATTTAGATATCTATTGGGAGAAAAATAATGAGTTACACAGATGAAATATTTGGACTAAAAGGAAAAGTTGCGGCAGTCGTCGGTGGCGGAGGCGTATTGGCCGGATGTATGGCAGAGGGTTTGGCCAAAGCTGGCGCAGACATCGCGATCCTTGATTTGAATTTCAACAGCGCAAAAGAGAGGGCGTCGATTATTGCATCTATGGGAGTGAAAACGTTACCGATAGAAATGGATGCATCAAAAAAGAATGATTATGAAAAAGCGTTGGCCGAAATTGAAAAAACGTTTGGGCGGCTGGACATTGTAATCAATGCACCGGGTATTAATTCTGCGACGCCGTTTTTAGAAATATCGGAACAGGAGTGGGAAAAAATCATCAATGTGAATTTAAAAAGCATGTTATTTTCATCGCAGGTATTTGGCGCGAAAATGATCGAGCAGGGCGACGGCGGCAGTATTATCAATATTTCGTCTGCATCGTCCGGCCCGCCGTTATCAAAAGTGTTCACTTATGCTGTTTCCAAAGCAGGGGTCAACAACCTGACACAAAATCTTGCCCGTGAATGGGCGCCGCACCGGATTCGTGTGAATGCCATTGCACCGGGATTTTTCCCGGCTGAACAAAACCGGAAGATTTTAACCCAGGAGCGAATTGATGATATTTTCCGCCATACGCCAATGAATCGTTTCGGTGAGGCAGAAGAATTGATCGGCGCGGTTATCTGGCTGGCTTCGGAAAAAGCCTCGTCGTTTGTCACCGGTGCAATTATTCGGGTTGATGGCGGCTTTACAGCGATGACGATTTAATTGAAATTTCCGTAGTTTTTAAAACTTCGGAAATTTACGAAATATAAGTCAATAGAAAAGAAAATAAATTCAGTATGGATAAACCACAAGAAAAGTGTGAAAGGAGCAACAATGTCGAATTACGATATCGGCCTGGTCGGCCTGGCAGTAATGGGTGAAAACCTTGTTTTGAACATGGAACGAAATGGCTTTGGCGTGGCGGTTTTCAATCGAACCACCAGCAAAGTCACCAATTTTATCGAAGGCAGAGCTGCCGGTAAAAATATCAAAGGGTGCTTTAGCATCGAAGAATTAGTCGGGAGTTTAAAAAAGCCCCGCAAGGTCATGTTAATGGTAAAAGCCGGTAAACCGGTGGATGATTTTATCGAAATGGTTTTACCACATTTGGAGAAGGGAGACATTATCATCGATGGCGGAAACAGCCATTTCCCGGATTCTATTCGTCGGACAAAATATCTGGAAGAAAAAGGCTTTCGCTTTATCGGAACCGGAGTTTCCGGCGGTGAAGAAGGCGCGTTAATGGGCCCGTCGATTATGCCCGGTGGATCGCCATCGGCATGGGAACATGTGAAACCGATTTTTCAGGCAATATCTGCGAAAGTGGAAGATGGAACTCCCTGTTGCGATTGGGTTGGTGAAGGCGGCGCCGGTCATTTTGTGAAAATGACGCATAATGGCATCGAATATGGCGATATGCAGATGATCACCGAAACGTACCAGATGATGAGGCTTGGTCTCGGAATGAATAATGAGGAAATGCGGGATGTGTTCTCAAAATGGAATGAAGGAAAACTGGATAGTTATCTGATCGAAATTACGCGGGATATTCTCGGTTATAAAGATGAGAACGGCGAAGAAGTCGTGGATTACATTCTGGATACAGCCGGACAAAAAGGAACCGGTAAATGGACGGCGATTGCCGCGCTGGATCAAGGACAACCATTGACGCTGATCGGAGAAGCGGTGTTTGCCCGGTGTCTTTCCGCATTGAAAGATGAACGTATGGCAGCGTCCAAACAACTGCCGGGCCCGGATGCGAAATATAGCGGAGATAAAGCGCAGTTGATCGCCGATCTGGAACAGGCATTGTACGCGTCCAAAATTGTGAGCTATGCCCAGGGGTATCAACTGATGCGTTCGGCAGCAGAGGAGTATGGCTGGAATTTGAATTACGGTGGTATCGCGTTGATGTGGCGTGGTGGATGTATTATCCGGTCCGTCTTTCTGGGTAAAATTAAAGAAGCCTTTGACCACAACCCGGATTTGACAAATTTACTACTCGATCCGTTTTTTAAAGAAGAAATTATCAAAGCCGTTCCCGCATGGCGACGGGTTGTGAAGACCGCTGTTGAACTGGGAATTCCGGTGCCTGCATTGAGTACCGCACTGGCATTTTATGATGGATATCGCAGCGAACGGTTGCCGGCGAATCTGTTACAGGCTCAGCGTGACTATTTTGGCGCGCATACGTATGAGCGCACAGATAAACCACGTGGCGAGTTCTTCCATACAAACTGGACCGGCCGCGGCGGAACCACAGCTTCGACAACGTATAATGCGTAATACAAATAAACAGTGTAAGATATAAAATGCGAAAGCCGGAATCAATAAATGGTTCCGGTTTTCCTGGCTGTTCTAAAGTAAAGGATATTTAAATGATAATTGGAAACAGCTCAACAACCGAATTTCTCAATGAAAAACAGGTTTACAACCTGTGCGCCGAAGCATTTGAAAAAAATAATTTGACAGATAAAAAAATCATTGCCATCATCCCGGACCATTCCCGAACGGCTCCGATTGATGTGATGTTTCGTGTTGCGTATAAATTGTTGGCTGATAAAGTTAAATTATTGGATTTCCTGGTCGCGCTGGGAACGCATCCGCCAATGAGCGATGAAGCGATTAACGAGCGTGTCGGGATTACGCAGGAAGAACGAACGACAAACTATCCCAAAGCCCGCTTCTTTAATCATCACTGGAACGATCCGGATCAATTAAAGTACATCGGCGCAATCACAGAAGCAGAAGTGGCTGAAATTTCCAACGGTCTGATGAATCAGAAAGTGGATATCACAATCAACAAGATTGTATTTGATTACGACGTGATATTAATTATCGGGCCCACATTTCCGCATGAGGTTGTTGGCTTTTCCGGTGGGAATAAATATTTGTTCCCGGGAATCGCAGGGCAGGAAATCATCGATATGTTTCACTGGCTCGGTGCGCTGATCACAAATCCGGTCATTATCGGAACAAAATATACGCCTGTCCGAAAAGTCGTGGATATCGCAGCGACCTTTTTACCAATGCAGCGAATGTGTTGTAGTCTTGTTGTTAAAGGTGATCAATTAGCCGGTTTATACATCGGAACGCCGGAGGAAGCGTGGGATGCCGCGGCTGATCTTTCCGATAAATTGCATATCATTTATAAAGAGAAACCATTTAAAAAAGTACTCTCCTGTGCTCCGAAAATGTATGATGATTTGTGGACCGGCGGAAAGTGCATGTACAAACTGGAGCCCGCAGTAGCAGATGGTGGAGAGTTAATTATTTATGCGCCGCATATAAAAGAAGTTTCGGTAACTCATGGAGAGATGATTAAGCGGATTGGCTATCATGTACGAGATTATTTTGTGAAACAGATGGATAAGTTTCGTGATATTCCCGGCGGTGTGATGGCGCATTCCACGCATGTAAAAGGAATCGGGACGTTTGAGAACGGAATCGAAAAACCGCGCATTAATGTTGTTTTAGCCACGCAGATACCGGAAGATGTGTGCAGGAAAATCAATCTCGGTTACCGCGATCCGAATATGATTGATATTGAAGAATGGCAGAATCGGGAAGATGAAGGCATTCTTTATGTAAAAAAAGCAGGGGAGATGCTTTATCGTTTAAAAGAAAAATAGGATTCATCAATAAATTTGAAAAATGAAGGGATATTGAATATGGAATTACGAAAAGACTGTGACTATTCCCTGCTCGTGCCGACGAGTATGGGAATTCGAATTACACCTGTCAATGGACAGCCGGTTCATACTGGCGGAACATTTATAATGCAGGCAACCAGCGCCGAGACGAACGTGGGAAGCGTTTCTTCGTTTCTTGGCCTTCCTGTAAAGGTTTTAACGACCTTTGTAAAAGGGAGTCCCATTGCACGGCTGATCAAAGATAATCTTGCCAGCCGGCATATCGATTATGAAGGCGTGGAAGTCGAGCAGGGCAGTCCCTGGGGCTACCGGCATCAGATCAATATCGCGGATAGCGGATATGGGTCACGCGGGCCACGTGTCGCCAACGACCGCGCTGGCGAGGTTGGACGCACCTTGAATGTTAAAGATTTCGATCTTGACCGGATTTTTGGGAAGGAAGGCGTACAGATTGTGCATATCTCCGGTCTGATTGGCGCTCTTTCACCAGACACAGGTAACTTCTGTCTTGAAATTGCCAGAGCTGCAAAAAAACACGGGACACGTATTTCATTCGATCTGAATCATCGCGCCTCTTTCTGGAAAAATCGTGAACAGGAATTACATGACATTTTCAAGGAGATTGCCAGCTTGTCCGATATTCTCGTTGGCAATGAAGAAGATTTTCAGTTGTGCCTCGGAATCGAAGGACCGGAGGCAGGAGGAAAAGATATCGCCGCTAAGATTGAGAGTTTTAAAGGCATGATTAACCGCGCAAAACAGGAATATCCAAATGCCTCGGTATTTGCAACTACCTTGCGACAGGTTATCTGTACAAATGAGCATCTGTGGGGCGCAATTATGGCAGAAGGGGATAACTGGCACATTGTGGAACCACGGGAAATTACAGTCCTCGACCGCATCGGCGGCGGCGATGGATTTGTGGGCGGCTTGCTTTACGCAGTGTTGAAAGGTTGGGAGACGGAAAAATGGGTGCAATTCGGATGGGCCAGTGGCGCATTGGTGACAACTCTTCTCACAGATTACGCACAACCTGCTGATGAAGAGCAGATCTGGAGCATCTGGGAAGGCAATGCTCGTGTAAAAAGATAACTAATGTGAAATACAAGCACTGAAATTGATTAATTGGCAAAGGCTAATGAATGGGGCTGGGATTATCGTACATAGCGGGTATCGTAAATTCATAAAAGCCTCCTAAATCAATTAGCCTTTGCCTTATTTTTATCTCTTCAAATCAATTCAAAATATGATAAATGAATCTCAACCAACGTCCGAATTTCAAAACCAGCTAATCAATTTTAAGCAAGAACACGACTACCTCGTTATCTTCGATTCTGATGGGTGCGTATTTGACAATATGGAATTGAAACATAAGCAATGCTTCATTCCAAATATTATAAAGTACTGGAATCTCCAGCCTGTTTCCAGGTATGCGCGCGCAGCCGCTGAGTTTGTAAATCTCTACTCCAAATGGCGTGGTATCAACCGTTTTCCCGCACTAATCAAAGTATTCGATTTGCTCAAAGGCTGGCCTGCTGTTCAACAAAAAGATGTTGAAATACCGGAAGTATTTGCTCTTGGAAAGTGGGTGGCAACCTCTGCTGAATTAAGCAATTCAGCACTAAAAGAAGAGATCAGCAAAACAAGTGATCCTGTTTTAAAGCAAGCACTGAAATGGAGCGAAGCAGTCAATGCCACAGTTGCTGATATCGTGCACGGCGTGCCGCCATTTCCGAAGGTCGCAGAGAGTCTTCAAAAACTTCATCCCAGCGCGGATATTATTGTAAGTTCGGTCACGTACAGTAAAGAACTACGTCGGGAATGGCAGAAGAACGATCTGGCACAGTATACACGAATCATTGCCGGACAAGAATTCGGAACCAAAGAAGTGCACATTAAATTAGCATCCGAAAATTATCCGACGGACCACATCCTGATGATCGGCGATGCGCCGGGTGATCTGAAGGCGGCTCATACCAACGATGCACTATTTTTTCCGATCATCCCGGGAAAGGAAGAAACCTCCTGGTTGAATTTTCATGATGAAATTATCGACTGGTTTCTTGCCGGCAACTATTCTAAAAAGGAGGAAGCCGGGTTAATCGAGGAATTTGAAAGATATCTGCCGGAAAAACCTCCCTGGAAGTAATTCTTAAAATATTTTCTTGATTTTACTTTCTTATTTGGCTATCTTTAAAAATTCGTAAAAAAATAAGATGAGGATGACAATGAAATCCAAAGTACTATTCAAAATTTCAATCCTGTTATTCGTTTTAAATGTGTCAGGTTGCGGGAATCAAATTTCCACGGATAAGATGCCGGCTGATTTTGTGGATGTGAAAGAGATCATTCCGACAATTGAGCTTGATTTAAGATATTTAACTGACTATAATTTTTTAGGCACACCTGTTAAGGGATATGAAGTAAATAAATGCGTACTAACACGTAAAGCAGCGACCGCGCTGTCGAAGGTTCAGGACGAATTAAATCAGTCCGGATTGTCCCTCAAAATTTATGATGCCTACCGCCCGCAACGCGCTGTTGATCATTTTGTGCGCTGGGCAAAAGATATTTCTGACACAACAATGAAGCGGGAATTTTATCCGGATGTGGATAAAAAAAATCTGTTTGAAGAAGGTTATATTGCTTCCAAATCAAGTCATAGCCGTGGCAGCACAGTGGATGTCACTATTGTTCCGCTGCCTGTTCCGCCACAACCAGAGTATTCAAATAAAATGGGACAGTGCGAATGCTATCAGCCTGTTTACAAACGTTTCCCGGATAATGGTATTGATATGGGAACCGGGTTTGATTGTTTTCATGAAGCAGCCACAACTGTTCGTCGCGACCTTCGATTAAATGTGCGAATCAATCGTTTGTTACTTAAGACGTTGATGGAGAAGCACGGTTTTCGAAATTACAGCGCCGAATGGTGGCATTATACCTTTGTTGACGAACCATATCCTGACACCTATTTTGATTTTGTTGTTCAATGAAAATGAGAAATAGTAAATGGCACGGAAAAAAAGTCAAAAAAAAAAGTCAAGCGCTAAAAAGAGCTCGATACTGTCCGCAGATAAAAGAAAAATCCTGTTATGGAGGCTGGCGGTAATTATCCTGATTGTGGTTGCCGGAATTGCTATCGTGAAAATCATGCGTGTACAAAATGATGGTGCAAACTCCCAAAAGAAATCTGGGTTTGGAAAAATAATGCGTGAGCCGAAATTCACAAGAGAAGGTGAGTTGGTGTTTCTGAAAGACGATGGTTCGGAATTTAACAAAATTGTTATTGAGATCGCTGAAACCCCGAATGAACGACAGATGGGACTCATGTATCGCACATCAATGCCCGATTCAGTCGGGATGCTCTTTATTTTCGAGCAGCCTCATCGACAATATTTCTGGATGAAAAATACCTACATTTCACTGGATATCATTTACGCTGATGAAAATAAGGAAATCGTCTCCATTCAAAAATATACAATCCCGTTTTCAGAAGATCCCATTCCCTCGTATTTCAATGCGAAATACGTTATTGAAGTGAATGCTGGATTTTGTGACAAACACGGGCTTGCAGTTGATAATCGTTTTAAATTTGTGCGGGATTAAGCCGTCTGTTATGTATTTCTGTTAACGCAGAGGAAGATTTCCGAAATCTTTGAGATTTCGGAAATCTAATTACGCATATTTATTTTTAACAGTAAATCAGATAACGAAAAGACGTTACTCTTTGGAAGGCGTTTCCGATTCACCGGTCAGGTATTCCACGGTTGCATCCTGAAGAAGAACCCACAAGGTGTAAACACCGAGCGCCGTGCCAAACGGAATATTAAACAGATTGAGACAGCCTAATATGAGCAGCAGAATTCGTGACCAGGAATAGCGTTTCAAAATCGCATATCCGCCGATAATCCCGGGAATTGATAATATTGTGATCAGAGCTAACACAAAAATCGCAATAGTAGTCAGGATTGTCATTGCGGTAAAGTCTTGAAATTCCGTGTGATGATATTCCATATCCGATGCAAAAAAGCCAATTCCGGTGAGAATAATAAAAACGATAATCGCGATTAAAATATGAAATGCGTTGAAAGCAATATAGAGAATGCCCAATAATTCGGTATGTTTCTTCATTGAAATCCTCCTTATTGTTATTCCCCCGTTTATGGTTTATGAGATCTATTTAAAATTCAGATATTCCCTGAAACCGCTATCGAAATTTTTGGCATACTTAATGGCTCCTTCGGGACAGACGTTTACACATTGTTGACAGGAGATGCATTCTGTGGAAACAATTCGCTGGTTATTTTTCATATACGAGAGAAGTTTGATATTCATCGGACAATTTTGTTCGCACAGTGTGCATTCAGTGCAGTTGTCTCTGTCAATTTCAATTTTCCAAATTGAAAATCGGGAGCCAATTTTCATGAGCACCGGAATCGAGCATACGTATTTACAGAACGCCCGGTTATCTTTTAAAATTGCAGCTAAAAGAATCGCGACTGTAAAATAGAACAAATTACCAATAATTAACCAATTGAGCTCAACAATGGAATGTTTATGAAAATCTCTTATATGGTAGCCATACCAGAGAATGAGCACTAACGCTAATGCGAAGAAAAAATGCACGTAGCGAACCAGCCCCCAATAACGCAGTCTGCCGTTCTTCGGTTTCATCCAGGGTAAAAAATCAAGAACCATTGTGGTCCAGCACGCCCAGCCGCACCAGCCACGACCGAACAACAATGTACCACCGATTTTAGCGATTAAATAATGTAAGACCGGCCCGGAAAATATTCCAGCCATGAGATAAAAAAAGAAGCCTTCCAGTTGCATGTTTTCACGACCCAGGAAGCCCAAAACGCCTAACATATAAAGCCCGATCAATAACTGGCTCACTTTTCGTCCCCAAATTTTTTTCTCCCGGGGAAGGACGCCAAATAATAATTCACCGCCAGCCGCAGCGAGACCAATATAAGCAAAATTAAAAACAAAGAAGATATGACCGTTTGATTGCCACAACCAAATCCCGATCACTAAGAAGAAGATGAATGTAATAATGCTTTCAGTAATTACTTTTTGAGTGTCTTTTTTCATGTTAAATATTTCCTGTTCAGAGTTACTGCAAATGAGCGAATTCGACAAATTTATTCAATTGATGCGGTTCACAAAGAACACCGATCAAATCGTTTTCTAAAAAATAGAAATCAGGATCCGGATTTGGGACAAGCGTATTATCGCGTAATACAGCGACAACAGAAACGCCCGTCCGTTTTCTGATCTCCGATTCTCGTATCGTCTGTCCTATTAACGGACTTTTTTTAGAAATGGGCATCCAGTTCAAGTCTAATAAGTGACAGGCGCTTTCAAGTTTGGCGAGAGTGCGGTACGTTTTTTTTGTTTCATAAAGTGGCGCATACATTTCCCGACGAACCGTGTCGGTAAGTTTAATTATATCATTATTTGATATATTTAGGTGCAATAGCGCTTGTCGGGTAAATTCGAGACTTGCTTCGAATTCTGGCTGAACAACTTCATAAACTCCACGTTCGTGCAAATCTTGCATATGTTCGACACTTATTGCCCTGGCGACTATTCTCAATTTTGGATTGATTTTATGAACGTGCTCGGTGATTACTTTTGAGGTGATAATAGATGGAATTGTAATAAGTAATAAATTTGCCTGTTTAACGTTTGCTGCTTCAAGAACAATATCGCTGCCCGCATCACCATAAATAATGGGATAATCAGAGGCTTTCACTTGTTCACTTCTTCTTGAATCCAGTTCGATGATTATAAATGATAACGCTAACTGATTTAACACGTTGGCGATATTGTGACCGACTTGCCCACCGCCTGCAATTATAACATGATCAGTTAGTTCAGTTTCAGGAAGATTTATTGTTTGGACAGATTCATGTTTGAATTTCTTTTTGTATAAAGAATATAGTGGCGTAGTTAATCCTGACATTGCCGGAGTTATTAACATCGTTACAATGGTGGTTGCCAGAACCAGAGAATATAGTTCAGCGTTAATTGAATTCGTATTTAATCCTACTTGTGCCAGCACAAAAGAAAACTCACCCACCTGGAAAAGTCCCAACCCTACTGCAAGGGGTATTACATTCCGGTAACCAAAAAATCTGCTTAATGTTCCAAAAATGATTCCTTTTCCGAACATCACAAATAGAACTAAAACTAAAATTAATTTCCAATGTAAAAGTAAAAAGGTTGGCTCTAACAGCATTCCGACTGATGCAAAAAACAGCAGACTGAAAATATCGCGAAGCGGGATAATATCACTTAATGCCTGGTAACCATAATCAGACTCGCTGATGACCATTCCTGCAATAAAAGCGCCTAATGCAAATGAAAGACCAAAAAGATAGGTTCCATAGCCGACACCCAATCCCATGGTTACTATTGAGAGAAGAAAGAATTCACGGGAGTTCCAATTGGATATTTTTTTTAATAAAAAAGGAACCAGTTTTGTGCCAAGGAAAATCATCACAATGAGAAAAATAGCAGCCTTAATTATGGCCATTCCCAATAAAGGAAGGCCGACTTTTGGATTATTCAGTTGCGGTAAAATAATCATCATTGGCACGATAGCCAGATCCTGAACAATTAACATTCCAATCATAACCCGACTGGAGAGGGTTCCGATCCAACCCTGACTCATTAACGTTTTAAGAGTAACCATTGTGCTCGATATCGAGATCAGCGCCCCAAGCCAAAGCGATTGATTCCAGTTCCAGCCCCAAAAATGACCGATTGCATACCCGTATGCAATTGTTAACATAATTTGGATTGGCGTACCGATCAGCGCGATTTTGCGAACAGGTTTTAGCTCGTTAAACGAGAATTCAAGACCGATTGCAAAAAGAAGGAGCGCAACGCCAATCTCCGCTAACTTCTCAATTTCATGAATATTAGAAACAGTGATCCCGCCTGTATGCGGACCGATCAAAATTCCCGCAAAAATATACCCTAATATCAGAGGTTGCTTTAACAGCTTTGCAAATAAGCCGCCAATTAATGATATAACAACAATGATAACAATGTCAGATGCTATTCCCATAGTTTTTACGTGTGTTTGATTTTTATGTGGTTAAAAGTAATGAAAAATTAAGTCTGATTTTCTAAACCGATTGGGCTGAATTCGCTGTAAAGTATTTCGTTTTTAATTTAAAGCGTGCCCGCAGATTTCACAGATGACACAGATTTTATATCTGCGGAATCGGCTGTTTGAGAGCAAGAATTTAAATTTCAACAGAATAAAATCTTTTCATAACGCGTCTTCATTCTGCTTTGTTTATTGTTCATCCCCAAAATTATAAACCGGCTTCGGCAGAAAAGGCTCGTTAACTCCGGCTGAATAAATATTTATGAGAAAAGGGCCATCGTCTGAAAAGATTTTTTGATATGCATGTTGCAATGGCAATAAATCGAAAATGATTACTTCGGTAATGTATGCTTCGCACAGATCGCTGTTTGCGTTATGCGACAGAAAAACGTCTGCCTGCGGCGGATCTGATTTGGCAAATCCTGACCATCCGAATAATGCGAAATCATGTTCTTTGCAGCCACCACTGTAAGAAACAGTCAGTTTTAAATATCGTCCTTCAATCTCCGCTTTTGATATATGCGCAGCGTCCGTTTTTATATCGATCTGGTCGATATCATCGAACATGATTATTTGCGGATGGTTGTCACCCGGATCTGGATCTGGATCGGAGCCTGAATTATCGCAGAGCGGATGAATGAACAATAAAAAAGCAAAAATCGTCAACAGGGCATTGTACATTGTATGACCTCATCATTAAGTAATTCGTGAAAAAAATTCGTTCCCCAGAGCGATGAACACGCCGAACAGGAATAGTATTTTTAATTCTTGCAAAGTAATTTTAAAAGTGTCATAAGCCCTTTGGTTGAAAAGGCAGAAAACAACATGTTTTAAGCCTGTTTGTTCCTTTTCAAGATATGACATCGTATTGGATAGCATCACGTCTGAGCAGCGTTGGAGCGGATATCCGAATATTCCCGTACTAATTGCCGGAAATGCAATGCTTTTTAAACCATTCTCGTCCGCAATTTTCAAGCTGTTCACAGTCGCATTTTTCAATTTATTATCTTCATCGCCTTCGCCCATTTGTGGCCCCACTGCATGGATCACGTATCGTGCTTTTAAATTTCCACCAGTGGTAATCACTGCGCCACCCACATAAGTCCCGCCAATCTTATTACATTCTTCCTGAATCGCGGGACCACCCTTACTTCGGATCGCTCCGGCAACACCACCGCCAAGAATGAGCTGATCATTTGCAGCATTCACAATCGCATCTGTTTCACATTCGCTAATATCTCCCAGGATAAGCTTAATAATTGTGTTGCTAATTTTTAGTTGCATTATAACCTCCTGTACGATTGTTTCTCAGAAATTGTTCTGCACGCCGAACATCATCTTTATCACCGATAAAAACTGCGGTTCGCTGATGAATATCCTCTGGTTCAATATCAAGTATATTTTGATGGCCATCGCTGGCATAACCTCCGGCCTGGCTGACGATAAACGCCATTGGCGATGCTTCATAAAGCACCCGCAGTTTTCCGGTTGGATTAATCGGATTTTTAGAATCCAATGGATACATGAATATTCCGCCTCGTAATAACGTCCGGTGAATATCTGACACCATTGAGCCGACATATCGATGCGAATACGGCTGACTAATATGATTGTCTCTGCTTTTCAGATGATCCACAAACGCTCGCGTGTTATCATCCCAAAAGGCATAATTCCCTTCGTTGACACTGTAAATGTGTCCATGTTTTGGAATTTTAATATGCGGATGCGATAATAAAAATTCACCGACACTGGGATCGAGCGTAAACCCATGAACACCCTTGCCGGTTGTATAAATGAGCATGGTAGATGATCCATATATTACATACGCTGCGGCCGTTTGCTCAGATCCCTTTTGCAGGAGGTCGGACATGTTACCGCGTTCAACAGTTGATTTTTTTTTAAGAATGGAAAAAATGGAGCCAATGCTGCCGTTTACATCAATATTGGAAGAACCATCCAGTGGGTCAAACAGCAGCACATATTTTCCGGTTGGATATTCTTCCGGGATGTGCAGCGGGGTTTCAGATTCTTCCGATCCCATAATGCATAATCGCCCGGTATGATCCATGCTATTGAAAATGACCTGATTGGCGAATTCATCAAGCTTCTGAACAGTCTCGCCATGGACATTCCTATCACCAGTGGAACCAAGAATGTTTACCAGGCCAGCTTTATTTACTTCCCGTGATATGATTTTGGCGGCAAAGGTGATATCATACAAAAGCTGAGTAAATTCTCCGGTAGCCTCCGGATGAGAACGTTCCTGCTGTAAAATAAATCGCTCTATTGTGATCAACTCGTTGCTCATGGTTTGTGTCTCCTCACATTGATAACATAATTCAAATTAATAAATAATTTAATGAAATACAACCTGAAATTCTAAAATAAATTATGAAGTGCCATTATCCAAGCAGAATATTCATTATCATAAAATATGATACTGTTTCATGCAATAAATACTTTCACGGAAAATGACGACGAATATTGTGGCAATAGGAACGAACAGGAGCAGCCCAAGAAGTCCCCACACATAACTGCCGAGTAACATAATGAGAAGAATAATCAATGGGTGCAGGTCGATGGAACAGGATTTAATAATGGGGGATAATAATAGATTATACATCAGTTTAACCGTTGCAAGCGCAATAATCACAGCAACGACCAGTTTCAGTGAATCCGCAGTCAAAACGGTTAAGGTAATTGCAATGATAGCTCCGACAAAAGGACCAAAGTAGGGGATAAGATGCGCGAATCCAACCAGAATTCCGATAGAAATATAATTTGAAATTTCAAGTAGATAAAATGCGATAATCGACAAACTGCCAATGATAACGGCAATCAGTAATTGTTTATTCGCCCAGTTACTTAGTTGATCCTTTAAACGATGAATGAGATATAATGCAAATTCAAAATATCGGTTCGGAAGAGTTTGGATAATTGTTTTTTTTAGGTAAAATCCGTCTTTAAGGAGCAGAAAGGTCATGACAGGCACAATGATAATTAACAGAACAACAGAGAAATCGTTGGGCAAAATTTGGTAACTTTTTGTGACAAGAAACATAAAAAAGGCATGAAATTTCAAAACCGATTGCTGGAAAGATACATTGTTTGCAATGGCTGGCAACGTCTGAAGTTTGTATAAGAGCGGAGATGGATCATTAAGGTTGACGAGATGGTTAATTTCCGAATTAATAACAGAACTGAACCGAAGTAAAAAAATAATAGAAAATCCGGTGCTGAGTAATATCAACGCGAGAATGGAAAATAATCGACTAAATCCGCGACTTTCAAGTTTTGCGGCAACAGGGTCAAGAAAGATAGTGAGAAAGAAAGATAATCCCAATGGAATGAATACATTTTTCACATAAGGCACAATCAAAATTAGAACAATTGAACAAAGAAGGATGACATTGGGAATATTTTTTCGCAATGATATTTGCTGGTCAGGGGATGTCATAGCTATCGGATAATATCTGAGTTTGACAGTTTTTCTTTCATTTCAGTCAGTTCGTCTGTTGTCTGATGCAATCGGGCGTCAATTATCTGAGCCAGTTTCATGAGTATCTTGTTTCCGATTTTCGGTTTTCTGTCAATGAAATTCAAAAGATCGGGGCGGAAAACACCGATGAGGCAACATTCCTCAAGTGCGACAGCCGTTTCGGTTCGCTGCTTATCGTCGAATAAGGATTGTTCACCGAAAAAATCATGTTCCATGAGTGTGGTAATTTGTTCCCGTCCATTGAACTGTGAATTTTTGTAAATTTTCACAGATCCTTTTTGAATAAAATACATACCGATGCCATGATCGTTTTCCTGATAGATCATCTCATCTTTCCGGAACCATCTGACATAGACAATTCGGGCGAAAACACGTAATTCATTCCCGGCAAAGTCATTGAAATAAGGAAATGACTGGAGCAGGGCAACAACACTTACATGATTATTCCCATTTCGATTGAAGTAGTTGAGCATGGTTTTAATATAGCAATATCAAGTCGATATGTCAAGTAAATTTTAAAGGCAAATATTTTTTTGTTGCTTTTATCCATTAAATCATTTATCTTATAAGCTATGAATTTATTTAGAGTAATAATACTGATCCTGATGTTTATCCAACCTGTTTTTCCTCAAAATAAAAAAATAAATAAACACAGGGAGGATTTAAAAGAAATTCGTTCTGAAATCGATTTATATAAAAATCGAATTCTGAATGAAAGTGTGCGCGAAAAATCCATTCTGGATATGCTTGCAGGTCTGGATCGGGAAATTGACGTGACCCATGCATTGCTAGAACAATTAAAGCAGGAGGAGCGGAATAATTCTTCTGATTTGTTAAAGGCAGCAAATGAGTTAAATGAAAAGCGCGCTGAGTTAGAAAAATTAAAAAAGATATATGAACAACGGATGGTTAATTTTTATAAACAAGGCCGTGTAAAAGATCTGGAATTATTGCTGGCTGCCAATTCTTTTAATCAGATGTTGGTTTGGATAAAGTATCAAAGATTGCTTACAGAGAATGATCGGCGAAATTTTCAGAATATTCTCAAAAAGAAGGAAATGGTAGAACAATTAAAAGATAAACGAAAAATAGAAGTATTAAAGAAACGGCAGATTATTAAAGAAAAAACAGTTGAAGAGAAAAATCTTATCGAGCGAAAAAAAGAGCGTGAACGACTGCTTTCAACCGTTCGTCAAAACAAGCAGTTGTATTTACAGAAATTGAAAGAATATGAGGTTTCTGCCCGTGAAATAGAACAGCTCATTTTCTCGCGTGAAGAGAAAAGACTGGCAGAGGGAGAGTACCAGGAAACTGAGTTTCCCCGATTACGGGGAAAAATGATTTGGCCAACCAGGGGGAGTTTAGTTACAAAATTTGGTAAGTACAAACATCCGCAGTTGAAGACCATTACCGAAAGTATCGGAATTGATATTCGGGCCGAGTTTGGCGAACAAGTTCGAACCGTTGGGTCTGGTATTGTTACCGCAATTACATGGCAGCGGGGACGCGGGAATATCGTAATTGTTAACCACTTTGGCGGGTATTATACTGTGTATACTCATCTATCCAAAATTGATGTACAAATTGATCAACAAGTGAGTACAGGACAGGTACTCGGTGAAGTAGGAGATACCGGCTCTTTAAAAGGACCGATATTACATTTTGAAATATGGCAAAATAATAAAGTATTAGATCCATTGCATTGGTTGAGTTAAATGTTATTTAAAAAAACGATTGGACAGGATAGAATAAAAGAAACCTTAAGGCGCTCTTTGCAGAGTCGAAGGATTCCGCATGCGATGTTGTTCCATGGCGCTGAGGGTGTGGGCAAAGAATCGATAGCTCTGGAGCTTGCTGCTGCACTGATTTGTCAGCAGGATGACTATTTTGCGTGCGGTGAATGCAGCGATTGTAACCGCATCGCGCAATTATCTCATCCTGACGTTTACTATATTTTCCCGGCTCCAAAATCAATGACCAGCCAGGAACAAAAGGAGATTATTTCGAGTATCGTAAAAAATCCGTATACACGATTGAATCTCTGGGCGAATCCGTCAATTTCTATTGATCAAATACGGGAATTGAAACGAACTTCGGCGCTCACCTCCTTTGAAAATAAAGGACGAGTCGTTATTATTGCAGATGCACAGCGAATGACTGTGGAAGCTGCAAATTCGTTGTTAAAAATACTGGAAGAACCGCCAGGAAAAATGACGATCATTCTGACATCATCACAACCAAATTTGCTGTTATCTACAATCATCTCCCGATGCCAATCGTTGCGCTTCGGGCCGATTGGCTGGCAGGAAATTGAAAAAGCACTAATTGAGCAAAATCATGTTGAGGATGAAAAAGCGCAACTCGTGGCAAAATTGAGCTTTGGCAGTTACCGACGTGCCCTGGAAATTCTGGATGAAGATTTAGACCAAAAACGACACCAGGTTTTAGATATTTTGCGCACTGTGATACGTACGGATCTGGATCGGTTATTACTGGCTGAACAGTTAATTCGAAATGAAGATAAAAAGACAATTAAAGACCTGTTAAGCATTTTGCTGCTGTGGTTTCGTGATGCATTCCTTTATAGCCAGGGAAACGGGGATAAAGAATTAATTGTAAATATCGATTTAATTGAAACGCTCGCTAAATTTTGTGATAGTTTTGAGGACATAAATTTTGAGGCTATTGTCGCAGATATCGAAAATGCGATTGAATTATTTAATAGAAATGTTTATGTTAATTTGATTGTTATCAATCTCTTCTATAGCCTGAAACACAATTTGAGGAGAAAATGTCATGCATAAGAACGTCGAGGTTGTGTTTAAAGGAGAGCGAAAAGAAATATATGCAAATCCGCAGCAATTTCCTTTTAAAATTGGTGATTATGTTATTGTTGAAGCAGATAAAGGTGAAGATCTGGGAATCGTTAATCAGGTAGGCGCTATTTTATCAATCAAGAAAAAAGATGCAGAATTGAAACCCATTTTGCGGAAGCCAGATCAGATGGATTTAAAAAAAGTACTGGAAAATCGTAAAAAAGAAAATGCAGCCTTTAAAGTATGCAAACAGAAAATTGAGAAACACGGCTTGATTATGAAATTGGTGGATGTGGAGTTTCAGTTTGATGGCAATAAAATTACTTTTTATTTTACTGCCGAGCGCCGTGTTGATTTTCGGGAACTGGTGAAAGAATTGGCTGCTGAATATAAAGTCCGCATTGAGTTACGCCAAATTGGTGTCCGTGATGAGGCCCGGCGGATTGGGGGGTATGGCATTTGTGGAAGAAAATTGTGTTGCACCAGTTTTATCAAAGATTTTGAACCTATTACAACTCAATGCGCCAAAGAACAAAACCTGCCACTGAACCCGCAAAAACTTTCCGGCTTATGTAGCCGTTTAATGTGCTGTTTGTTGTTTGAACGGGATTACTATCAGGAAGCAATGAAAAGATATCCCGAAATTGATTCTATTATTGGAACCGATCGTGGGGAAGGCACTGTGGTAAAAGTGGATGTGTTTGCAGAAACCGTTACCCTGCGCTATGAAAATGATGAATATGTAACTATGATATTATCAGAATTGGGGAAATACTGTCATTGTGAAAATTGTGGCGATTAGCAAAAATGAATTTTTAAATATCAAAATAAAAAGGGATTACAGGTGAAAGAAGCGAAAAGATTATTGGTCACAAGCGCTTTACCGTACGCGAACGGAGGTATTCATTTAGGGCATTTAGCCGGAGCATACCTTCCGGCTGATATTTATGTACGATACCAACGAGCCCAAAAACGTGATGTAATTTATATGTGCGGTTCGGACGAACATGGCGTTCCCATTACGCTTGCCGCAGAAAAACAGGGAATCTCGCCGCAGGAAATTGTCGATAAATACCGAAAAATTCATAGAGAATCTTTTGCAAAATTCGGGATGAGTTTTGATAATTATTCCGGTACATCACAACCGCTGCATCATAAAATTTCGCAGGACTTTTTTCTGACACTTCATAAAAAAGGGTATCTCAGTGAAAAAAAAATAGTACAGTTCTATTGTACACACTGTAAGCGGTTTCTGGCGGATCGTTATGTGGAAGGGGAGTGCCCCAATTGCCATGCAGAAGGTGCGCGCGGGGATCAATGTGATAGTTGCGGTCGATCCCTTGATCAAATTCAATTGATCAATCCGTACTGTGCTACATGCGGAAATAAACCTGAAATTCGCGAAACCAGCCACTGGTTCATTAATTTGAAAAAATTTCAACCCAAAATCAAAACATGGCTGGATACCAAAACACACTGGAAAGATAATGTGAAAAACTTCTGTTACGGCTGGTTGGAAACAGGTCTGGAAGACCGCGCCGTAACCCGTGATCTGAAATGGGGAGTGCCGGTTCCGTTAAAAGGCTATGAAAACAAAGTGCTTTATGTCTGGTTTGATGCGCCGATTGGATATATATCAGCGACAGTGGAATGGGCAGAAAAAACCGGACAACCAGAAAAATGGCGTGAGTACTGGCAGAATGACGATACCCGGATGATTCATTTTATCGGTAAGGACAATATTGTTTTTCACGCGATCATCTGGCCGTTATTCTTAATGGGACATGGCGAGTATGTTTTACCTGCTGATATTCCGGCAAATGAATTTTTAAATCTGGAAGGCAATAAGCTGTCGACCAGTAAAAATTATGCGGTGTGGCTTGATGATTATCTGCAAAAATTTCCGCCTGATCCGTTGCGCTACTGCCTGGCTGTAAATGCACCGGAGACAAAGGATTCGGATTTCTCATGGAAAGATTTTCAGGCACGAAACAATAATGAACTGGCCGATATTTTAGGTAATTTTGTAAATCGCACATTAACATTTATCAAAAAGAATTTTGATGCAAATATACCGGAAGCAGGAGTGCTGGATAACCTCGATCGTGAAATGTTGTCGCGGTTGGAACAGGCTCCGAATAAAATTGGTCATAATTTGGAATCGTTCCATGTTCGCAAGGCAATGGCTGAATTTATGGAACTGGCACGCTTTGCAAATAAATATTTTAATGACCAGGAACCCTGGGTTACGAAAAAATCGAATATCAGCAAATGTACAACAACCATGAATATATGCGCCCGGGTCTGTAAAGGGCTTGCTATCCTGATGCAACCGGTTCTGCCATTTACAGCAGAAAAATTATGGAACGTTTTGAATCTTGATGGTAATGTGCTTGATCAAAAATGGTCGGATGCCGGAAAAGCAACGTTCGCTCCCGGACATCCCATCGGTGAAATCGAAATTCTTTTCTATAAAATTGAAGATGACATTATTGAGGCTGAAATAGATATACTCAAAAATGTTTCGGCGAAACAACAGGATGAAGATATGAACAAGAGTAATGAAAATATTTCATTTGATGATTTTAAAAAAATTGATTTAAGACTTGCAAAGGTATTGGAAGCTGAAAAAGTTGAAAAAACCGACAAATTAATGAAATTGAAAATTCAGATTGGCGACGAGACACGACAGATTGTTGCCGGTATCGCGCAGCGCTACACACCGGAGCATATTGTCGGCAAATCGATTGTTGTTGTCGCGAATTTGGAACCAGCGAAAATTCGCGGAATTGAATCAAATGGGATGTTGTTGGCAGCCCGAAGCGCAGATGGTGACGATCTGGCCGTGTTGACCATTGAGAAGGATTTTAAATCTGGCGTCAGGATTAGCTAATGTATATTGATACTCATGCGCACTTAAATTTTTCCACGTTTGATAACGATCGTGCAGACACAATTCGCCGTGCCGAAAATGCAGATGTGCGGCGAATTATCAATATCGGTATCGATATCAAAACGAGCCGGGAATCTGTTCGACTCGCGGAAAAATATGATTTAATATACGCGTCGGCCGGCATCCATCCGCATGATTCCGAAAACGTAAAAAAATCTGATTGGGGCGAGTTGAAAAATTTGCTGAAACATCCGAAAGTAGTTGCACTTGGCGAAATTGGGCTAGATTTTTATCGGGATTACGCACCGCGGGATATTCAGCTTAATATATTATTACATCAATTGGATGTCGCTGTATCTGAACAGATTCCGATTATTGTCCATACTCGAAAGAGTTGGGACGATATGTACGATATTTTTGAACAGGATGAATATAAAGGAAAATTGTCCGGTGTATTTCATTGTTTCTCAGGAAATAAAGAAAACGCCCGAAAAGTGTTGAACTGGGGCTTTCACATTTCATTTACCGGCGTCGTAACATTTAAAAACGCCAGTGCCATTAAAGTCGCCAGTTATGTGCCCCTCGATCGATTGATGTTGGAAACGGATTGCCCGTTCATGGCGCCGGTTCCTTTTCGGGGGAAACGGAGTGAACCGGCACATATTCCCTTGATTTCAGCGAAAATCGCTGAAGCGAAAGATATTTCCGAGAAAAAAGTATCTGAGCAAACAACTCAAAATGCTAAAAAATTATTTGGGATCGATTAATAGCAGCTCACATTTTTGCGGTGAAAAAGGCCGTATCTGGATTTAAAATATGTTTGATATATCACATCGCCCTAAAAAAAAATTAGGGCAAAATTTTTTAATAGACGAAAATATCATCAGAAAACTCGTAAATGCATTAAAGATGTCCTCTGAGGATTATGTTCTTGAAATCGGTTCCGGACACGGCGTTATTACCAACCACGTCGTTAGTGAAGTTCAAAAGATTGTGGCTGTTGAATTGGATCGGGTGTTAGCGAGTGAATTAAAGAGAAAATTTGCCAGGATAGAAAATTTTGAATTGATTGAAGATGATTTTCTGAAAATTCCATTGAAAAATCTTTTCGGAAAACACCAGCAATGGAAAGTATTTGGTAATATTCCTTATCATTTAACAAGTCCTATAATATTTAAAATTATTGAACATCGACAACACGTTAAATCATTAACATTAATGATTCAAAAAGAGGTTGCCCGACGCATTCAAGCGAAGCCGAATTCTAAACTATATGGAATTATATCGATCTATAGCCATCTGTATGCAGATGTAGAAATATTATTTGTCGTATCAAAAAATGTATTTTATCCCAAACCAAAGGTCGATTCTGCTGTTGTTCAATGGAACTTTTTACCACAACCTCGATATTATATTGATAACAACCTGGTGTTAAAACAAATAATCCGGGCGATGTTCGGGATGCGTCGAAAAGTGCTTAGAAATTCGTTAAAACCATTTTTGCATAATACGGCAAACATCCCGATCGATTTAACCAGAAGACCGGAACAATTAACTGTTGAAGAAATAGTTACATTAAGCAATTATATTTCAAATGGAAACTAAAGACCTAAAAGAAATCGTTGAAAATATTTCTTTTTTAGCGTACGAAAAAGACAAAACAATGATCCGCAATCTTATTGTGGATTTACATCCGGCAGATCTTGCAGATATTATCAGTCATTTGAATGATGACTATCGGAGCTATATTTTCAATATGCTGGATGCGGAAATCGCTTCGGATGTAATGGCGGAACTCGATGAAGTGTCTAAAATTGATCTTATCGAGGAGTTAAGCGAAGGCCGGCTTTCGGAAATTGTCGATGAAATGGATTCGGATGATGCCACGGATCTGGTTTCCGAGCTTCCGGAAGATCTCGCACAAAAGGTGCTCAGCAAAATCGATTTCCAGGATTCTGCCGAAGTGATAGAATTGCTCCGGCACGAGGAAGATACTGCCGGCGGTATCATGGCAAAGGAATTCGTTGCCGTGAACCAGAACAGCACCGTGGATGAAGCGATCCAGAAAATCAGGCAAAAATCAGAAGAAGTCGATTACATCTATTATGTGTTTGTGGTGGATGACGAAGATATGCTCGTGGGGATTGCCTCTTTAAAAGATATGATTCTTGCCCGCCCGAATACGCAAATTTCCGAAATAATGGATTGCGATGTTATCTCGGTGGATACTCAACTGGATCAGGAGGAAGTTGCAAATATCGCCCGTAAATACGATTTGGTATCAATCCCGGTGGTGGATAAAAGGGGAAAACTCGTCGGCAGGATTACGTTTGATGATCTTGCCGATGTTATGGAAGACGAGGCTTCCGAGGATATGCAGCGAATGGCAGGTATTGCAGATGATGAAGAATTTAGAGAAACTTCTGCTTTTCGAATTTTGCGGGTACGATTACCATGGCTGCTGGTTGGTTTCCTTGGCCAGTTAGTTTCTGCATTAATATTGAAAAACTTCGAAGCGTCGATGAATCATATTATTGCTTCTGCTTTTTTTATACCCATTATCATGGCAATGGGAGGAAATGCCGGTATTCAATCATCCACTATTATGGTAAGGGGGATGGCAACCGGTGAAATAAGTGTTTTTCACGTTGGTAAAAGAATTATGCGGGAGCTTTTTGTCGCGCTGTTAAATGGCTTAATATGTGGTGTTCTGATTCTAATTGTTATTTCGATTTGGTTTGGGCAAATCAATTTTGGCCTTATTTTGGCAGTTGCAATGATCACGGTTATTATAAATGCATCGATGACCGGCGCTGTTGTTCCGATTATTTTAAAAAAGTTTGATGTCGATCCGGCAATAGCCACGGGGCCGTTCATCACTACTTCTAACGATATATTCGGCTTATTAATTTACTTTGCTTTGATCACCGTTTTTTTGCCGTGGATTTAGAATGCAATGCCAATACAAAAGACCGAAGCGATTATTTTAAAAAGTATGAAATTTAGAGAAACAAGTAAAATATTAACACTGTATACTAAAAAATACGGTACGATAAAAGTGATTGCCAAAGGCGCCCGCGGATTAAAGAGTCGGTTTTATGGCAGTCTCGAACCAATAAATTATATTTTAATCGTTTTCTATTATAAAGAAAAAAAAGATTTGTATCTCATAAGTCAGGCGGATATTTGTAATTATTTCAAACAAATTAAAAATGATCTTGAAAAATATTCGCTGACATCCATTGTTTTTGAAATCATATTGCGTTCAGAATTTGCTGAAAATTCGAATCCTTTTTTATTTAATTCCGTGATTCAATTTTTAAAGTCACTGGATCAGGCGACGTCGCATTATGAAAATTATTTTTTCTGGTTTCTGTTAAAGTTTCTACAAACACATGGTTTTAAGCCGCGGTTTGATAGCTGCCTCCATTGTGGCGCCAGGCAATTCGAAAAAAATGATTTTTATTTTTCCATTAGCAAGGGAGGTCTTATTTGCCGGAAATGTAAAACAAGTGATATCTCTGGCACAATTTTATCCCACCCGACAATTTGTTATTTACAAACATTGCAGGATACAAACGACTATGGAATAGGCGGAATCGCTGATTCAAAACAGGCAATAAAACAAAGCGCTTATTTTCTGAATAAATTTATGAATTATCATATTGAAGGGTTGAGTAGCTTAAAATCGATGGATTTCCTGAGTCATATTCGAATACAAGAAAATTTAAAAAATAATAATACCGAAAAAAATACAAATTCTGACAGCGGTGCTTAAAGAGATCACTCACGTCTCAATTTTAACATGAGGAAAACTGTAATGGCAAAGAAAAAGAATGATACGATTATGGACAAAATTGTCTCGTTGTGTAAACGGAAAGGTTATATTTTCCAATCCAGCGAAATTTATGGTGGAATCACCAGTTGTTATGACTACGGCCCCCTGGGTATTGAAATGAAGAAAAATATTAAAGATTTTTGGTGGCATACAATGGTGCGAAGTCGTTCGGACGTCGAAGGGCTGGACGCCGCTATTTTGATGCATCCGCGGGTTTGGGAAGCATCGGGGCATGTGAGTACTTTTACCGATCCGCTGGTCGATTGTAAAAAATGTAAAAACCGGTTCCGGGCAGATCAGATTGAAACAACGGGTATTTGCCCGGATTGTGGCGGAGAGTTGACCGAAGAACGTCAATTTAACCTGATGTTTAAAACATTTATGGGACCTGTGGAAAATGTAGCATCTGTTGTTTATTTAAGACCCGAAACAGCACAGGGTATTTATGTTAACTTTTTAAACGTTCAACAGGCAATGCGCCAGAAAATCCCGTTCGGAATTGCCCAAATCGGGAAAGCATTTCGGAACGAAATTACTCCCGGTAATTTCACGTTCCGAACACGAGAATTTGAACAAATGGAAATGCAATTCTTTGTAAAACCAGGCACAGACGCCGAATGGTTTGAGTACTGGAAAGAACAACGCATGAAATACTACAAACATCTCGGTGTGGATACAAGTAAACTCCGATTTCATAAACATGCTGAAAATGAGCTGGCACATTATGCCGCGGCTGCTTTTGATATTGAGTATGAATTTCCGTTTGGCACTCTTGAATTAGAGGGGATTCATAATCGCACGGATTTTGATTTAAGTCAACATAAAGAATACTCTGGAAAAGATTTGTCATATTTTGATGAGGCGACTCGCGAACGATTTATTCCGTATATTATTGAGACATCTGCCGGAGTTGACCGAACATTATTAACCTGTCTGATCGATGCGTATGAAGAAGAACAGTTGGAGAACGATTCACGGGTGGTCTTGCATTTAGCGCCGTATGTCGCACCAATAAAAGCGGGTGTGTTCCCTCTGGTAAAAAAGGATGGAATGCCGGAAATTGCGCAACAGGTTGTCGCCGATTTGCAAAAACATTACAATGTTTTCTATGATCAGGGCGGCGCCATCGGAAGACGCTATCGACGGATGGATGAAGTGGGAACGCCTTTTGGGATTACAGTGGATACACAAACTCTCGAAGATCAAACGGTCACTGTTCGTGAGCGCGACTCCATGGAACAGGTTCGGGTATCAATGGACAAATTAAAAGAATATCTTGATAATCAACTAAAATACCCGGAATAATTTTAAACCGAATTTTATCGGACTAATTTATTGAAATCTCGTCATTATATAACATTATGAGAAGGAGATATATGTTACGGAAATGTATGCTGGTTATGTTAGCGATCATTGCTGCGGATTGCAATGTAGGTTCTCAGCCGAACGCACCGGCTCGTTTGCATTTGTTCACTTCCAGTAATTTAACAGGTTATCTGGAACCTTGTGGGTGAGGTAGCCACCGGAGTGGTGGACTGGCTCGGCGAGCCACTTATATTAACGAACAAACGTCCCGGCGGGATCACGTCCTTATTTTAGATAGCGGTGATTTTGTCGGTGGCACTGGTCCTTATAACGAATTGAAAACCAAATATCTGCTTAAGGGAATGGATCAAATGAAATATGACGCCATAAACCTCGGTGAACGAGATTTTCTGCATGGCGTGGATTTTTTGCTGAATCTTAAAAAAAAGCATAATCTCCCGCTTATTTCAGCAAATGTCTATTATCCCGATTCAATAAAGTTGTTTACAGAGCCATTCATAATTAAAAAATTCAAATCAAAGAAACACGGAGATATGGATGTTGGCAGCCTGACTGTGGGGGTTTTCGGAGTGATGATGAAACGAACAACATTGATTTATAAGAAAGAGGATCCCAGGCTGATCACCACAAATCCCTATAAAGCGGCTGCGAAGATAGTTGAAGAATTAAAAGATAAGTGTGATGTAATCGTTGCGCTTGCTCACATGAACTCAGCTCAAATCAATAAATTACTCGACAGAGTGAAAGGTCTCGATGTCGTTGTCGGCGGTCATGATTACATGCGCCGGGCGAATTCTGCGAATCCGGATAATGTGATGGTCGTTCAGGCAGGAACAAAAGGACAATATATCGGCGATATTAAATTGAATATCAATGGGATCAAAAAAGTCGTTTCAAACGATGGGCGCATTATGACATTGGGAAAAGATATCAAAGATGATCCCGTATTCAGCAAAATCGTACAAGAATACAGACGTGAAAGCAATGAACAACGCTCGCCAAATACGAATCAATGATTTGTAAATGTACAAGTACGCGATTTGAAATAAGGCAAACATCCTGTAGAAAAAAATCTTGTTTTCGAAAAAACATGTAAGTGAAAATAAAATGGGCAGTTCTGCTGCCCATTTTATTATCTCAGCTCAATTAATTTATTTATTTGAAAAATGAGGCTATTTGATGAAAAGATTACTTTATTTTTTAGCTATATTAATAACATTTATAACGTTAAACGAGGCAGACGCCCAGGAAGATGCTCGCTCACTTCGATATAAAGGTGCATTAACAAAAGAACGAACTGTCCGGCGCATCTTATCCATGGGCTATACCGAACCATCGTTAAGTTCAAATTATGACGTGATTTATTATAAACTCGATCTTGAACCAAAACCCTATCTCGAATTGTTGTACGGAACTGTCACCATGCGGGCAAAAGTTGTTAGCGACGAACTAAATCTGGTGGAACTCAATCTTTCCCATCCGATGGTGGTGACGTCAGTAAAACAAAATAATAACGAACTGGAATTCAACCATGACGATAATTTGTTGCGCATCACTCCGGACAGCACTTATTACCAAAATGAGCTGTTTGAAATAATAATTGAATATCACGGAAGACCAATGGCGACCGGATTTGGCTCATTTAATTTTGACTGGTACGACAGCCAACCAATGGTGTGGACACTCAGCGAACCGTACGGCGCCAGGGATTGGTGGCCCTGTAAAGATTATCCTGTTGACAAGGCAGATTCTGTGGATATTCTGGTAACTGTGCCGGACGATTTAATTGTCGCGTCAAACGGATTGTTAATAGAAAAGCGACAACTGCCAGATAGCAAAGCCCAGTTTGTCTGGCATGAGCGATACCCAATCACAACCTATTTAGTGAGCCTGGCAATTCATCCGTATATGCAATATTCTGATTGGTATATTTCATTAGATAAAAAGCCCATGGAAATTCAGTACTATGTTTTCCCGGATCAATTCAATTTCTGGCAGCGGCATTATTCAAAAACGCCGCGCATGATCGAGATTTTTGCTCAACTGTACGGTGAGTATCCATTTCTGAAAGAAAAATACGGCCACGCGCAATGTCTGTTTAGCGGAGGTATGGAACATCAGACTATTACCAGTTTGATATCTTCTACCTATTATAGTGATAAAACGTATGAAGATTTAATCGCTCATGAATTAGCGCACATGTGGTGGGGAGATATGATTACCTGCAAAACATTTCACGATATCTGGCTGAACGAAGGATTTGCGGTCTATTCCGAGGCGCTTTACAGAGAGCAACGCTATGGCAAAGAAGATTTTCATAATCAAATAAATGCCAGCGAATATAAAGGTCCAGGGACAATCTATGTCGAACATCCTGAGAATGGCGTGTTTACAAGCCATAATGTGCCGCTTGTTTATGATAAAGCTGCTTTTGTGCTGCACATGATGCGACACATGCTGGGCGACAGTACATTTTTTAACATTTTGAAAACATATTATGCAGATACACGCTATCAATACAACGTCGCCTCAACAGCGGATTTTCAAGAGCTATGCGAACAGGTGAGCGGGATGGACCTTAATTTCTTCTTTCAGCAGTGGATCTTTAACCAGGGATATCCGCAATATGAGGTAAGTTGGAATTATTTTGAAAGTACTCCGGGCAATTATGTTGTCAAAGGGCACATTCGTCAGACGCAAATGACAGGCACTCTGTTCAAAATGCCGGTAGATATCACAATCAAAATGGGAGCAACAGACACAACCTTTGTTTTTTGGGTTGATTCTGAAATAAATTTATTTGAATTTAACGTGCTACAACAGCCGACAAATCTGGTGCTGGATGAAGAAAACTGGCTGATGGAAGATACCAAATATTTAACTGCGCCACAATTGGAGGTTGTATTCTCAAAAGCCATTGAGCTAACAGGGGACGTCGATGGATATCCCGGTCCGAATGAGACAGCGCAAGTAATCGTTCAGCTTTTAAATACAGGCGCCGGAATTACTGGTTTAACTGCCGTGCTTTCAGCGAACGAGCCGGCTGTGACTGTCACCAAAAGTGAAAGTAGTTTCGGGATTGTTAACTCCTATCAACAGTCAGGCAATTATAGCGATCCATTCGAATTGACGTTATCATCCGAGTTTACGCCTCGCATCGTTAGCGCGGAATTAGCTCTGACTGGTGACAATAATTACCAAAAGAATATTCCTGCCAAATTGCGCATCGGGAAACCCCAAATTCTCGTTGTTGAAGATGATGGTATTTCGGATTTCAACGTGGCTTTTTCTGTAATTTTTGACAAAGCAGATATTCTCACAGAATCGGTGGCAGCCGATTCTATGGCAGGTCAAAATATTTCGGTTCAAGATTTCTCGATTGTGATCTGGGATACGGATGCTGATAGCGCTGAAACCATCACCCATGAAGACCAGCAGACTATTTCAGCATTTTTGGAAAATGGTGGCAGATTTGCATTATTTGGCCAGAATATCGGTTATGATCTGGTAACCTTTGGTGACGACACAGACCAGGCGTTTTATCGGGATGTCCTGAATGCCGTTTTTGTAAGCGATAACAGCCAATCGATTTTTCTCAGAGGAATTCCGGGTGACGACGTGGGACAGGGACTTGTGCTCGAAATGCGGAACGATGACATGCAACCTTTGGTTGATTCTCCGGATGTGATCACTCCGACAGATAGTAGCATTTCTTTTATCCAATATTTGCCATCACAAGCATCGGCAGCGGTGCGTTATGCGAACGATAATTCTAAAGTCGCTTATTTTGGTTTTGGGTTAAATGCCTTATCTGCCCGTGCCGAAGAAAATGGTAAAAAATTATTATCTAATTTGATTGATTGGTTTCAGAAAACAGAAACAGGTCTTTCCAGTCAGATGGATGCTCAGGAAAAACCGATGGATTACGCGCTACATCAAAATTACCCCAATCCGTTTGTTGGAGAGGGCGGAGCAACCGGTCGCGGAACGACCATTGAATTATCACTACCAAAAACAACAGATGTCGAAGTGACGATCTATAATTTGCTCGGGCAAAGAGTGAGGCAAATCGTCCATACAACAAAGAACGCCGGCATTCATAAATTTATTTGGAACGGATTGGATGATGCTAACAAAGAGCTTGTGAGCGGCGTCTATTTCGTGATCATGAAAACACCTGAATTTAAATCCAGCCGGAAAATATTGATGGTTAAATAAAGGTGACTTGATAAATTACCGGTTAGATCACCCATTTCTATGGATACAAGCCATAGTCTTGATTTTAAGAGACTATGGCTTTTTTTATGATTTTAATATTCTATGTTGCACTGTTGTGAGTAGTTGAATTTTCAGGTTTTTGGGTTGAATATGAAGTGTGATAACAATAAAAAGTTAGTAACTATTCAGGCGTCACTCCTGCGAATGCAGGTGTCTCCCTTTTCAATGTGAATAAGTGAGATAAAAATTTGTATCATACCGGCAAAGAAAAGCATTTTCTGATTGCGGAATTATGAAGACCTGTTATGTGTACATGATGGCAAACAAGTATAACAATGTACTTTACACCGGAGTTACAAACAACTTTATTAGACGTGTGTATGAACATAAAAAGAATTTGATCGGGGGATTTACAAAAAAATACAATTGCCGCTTGCTACCGGACATTTTTTGTAAAATGTCATTTTTTGGTTCAATGTCATGACGAATGCTTCTATCGGGCATCCACTTTGCTTAATTTTAGGAGAGTCCCGCTAAAAACATGCGGGAATGACAGCTCTATGCTGAATAGTAATAAAAGTTATTATATTTCAGACAAAAATATTGTTTATATCGCTAAAAATAAGTAAATTGGAACCTGTATTATAAAGCATAATAATGCACTAATAACAAAGTAATTCCATTAATTACAGAATGATATATTGGAATTCGTTTTAAAACAAAAATTTTACAGTGAAGCACACAATAATCTTTTTTTTGTGGTTCATGAATTTTTCAGGATATGTCACAGAACCATAGTATTTACGCACACAGGGAAACCAAAGACTTGACTTACGCGATTGAAACAGTTCGATTAACAAAGAAATATCCGCAACATCGAGGATATTCGGAAATAATTTGTCATCCGTTTCGTAATAAAGAGATTATCGCGCTTAAAGATATAAATTTCCGGATAAAACCTGGAGAACTTTTCTGCCTTATCGGGGCTAATGGCGCCGGGAAAACCACGCTGATTAAAATTTTGTGTTCTCTGATTCTGCCTACATCAGGCAGAGCATTTATTAATGATCTTGATGTGGTAAAATGCGGAGCTGAGGTGAGAAGACAAATTGGCTATGTGGTAAGCGATGAACGCAGTTTTTACTGGCGATTAAGCGGAAGGCAAAATTTACAATTTTTTGCCACGCTGTATAAACTAGCTTCTTCTGTCATTTCGATAAAAATAAAGGAATTGCTGGAGTTGACCGGGCTGGAGCGAGACGCGGATAAAATGTTTAAGGATTACTCCGCCGGGATGAAACAAAAAATGGCGATTGCACGCGGACTGTTAAATGATCCGAAAATACTATTTATGGATGAACCAACCCGAAGCCTTGATCCGTATGCCTCAAAAATGCTGAGAAAATTCGTTAAAGGTAAAATAGTCGGCGAAAATCGAAAAACTGTATTTTTAACCACCCACAATCTTCAGGAGGCGGAAATATTAAGCGATAAGATCGCGATCATACACAACGGCCGGTTTCTGGTATTTGGAACGATGTCGGAAATTTTGAAAAACGGCAAAATCCAGTCAACGTTCATTGTTTCACTATCTCATCCATCCAAAGAATTATTAGATAGATTGATTGAATTACCCCACTCAATTAAAATGATTAGCAATCCTGATATGCTTTCTGCAAATGGTTCGCCTTTTAACCTGGAAATTTCTGTTTCGGAAAAGGACGTTCCGCATTGTATACGCAGGATAGTGGAACATGGCGGTGATATTCTGGCGTGCTTTCCCAAAAGGATCGCACTGGAAGATGCGTTTACTCACTACATAAAGGAAAGCCAATGAAAATGAGCCTTGCAGTCCCCTGGGCATTTTTAAAACGTGATCTCCGCAATGAAACAAGTTACAAATTTCAATTTTTTATGCAATTAGCAGGTATCCTGTTTTCAACTGTTACTTTTTATTTTCTGTCCAAACTTGTCGGGACCAAATTCAACGAATATCTCAAACCGTATGGTGGTGACTATTTTTCTTTTGTGCTTATTGGCGTTGCGTTTTCTCATTATCTACACGTATCGTTGCAGGGATTTAGCAAAGTTATCCGGGAAGCCCAGGTACTTGGAATTATGGAACCGTTATTAGTGACCGACACAAGCATTGAAACGATCATCATTTCATCGTCACTATATAATTTCCTGTTGACATCGCTGCGCGTTTTGATCTTTTTGTTGCTGGGAGTGGTCGTTTTTTCCATGGATATCAGCAGGGGGAATTACGCCGGCGCCGCCATTATTTTGCTTCTGACCATTCCCTCTTTCAGTTGTCTCGGAATTATTTCTGCAAGTTTCATTATGGTGATGAAAAAGGGTGATCCGCTGTCCTGGCTTTTCTCCAGTCTGTCATGGTTAATTGGTGGCGTATATTATCCGGTGTCCATTTTACCGCGCTGGATGCAGTATGCGGCTGATTTGTTGCCAATACGCCATTCATTGGAAGGAATGCGGTTGGCGCTGCTTCAGGGATATTCTATCAGGCAGTTGGCGCCAAGTATCGTTCCGCTGTTTATTTTTATCGCTATAATGCTGCCGTTAAGTTTGATGATTTTCAGACTTGCAGTGAAAAAAGCAAAAGTCGATGGAACGCTCACTCAATATTAAATATAGTCGTTGGCGATGTCGGCCGGGAAACTCCGGCATTGTTCAATATTGTAAAAAAGAGCTTCTGGCAAAACAAAAAGCCAAAATGAAGCACCGGGATGATTCTATTAAACAAAGCAATGACAGGATGTAATACCCGATACAAATAGACGCGATTTGAATTGGCCGGCAGGCGGTATTTGTCGCACAACTTTTGTTGAGAAGGAAAAAGATAGACTAAAATATGATTGACTTTTTCGCTGAATTTTGGGGACAGAGAAAGTCGCCGTGAAATTGAAAAAAATTGTTGCTCAATTTTATGTATCTTATACAGTCGAGTAAAATACTCATTGGAATATTCTGATTTAAGTTTCGCAAGAATGGCCGCAGGGATGATTCCCGGAATTTCCTGATCCGCGAAAAATAAACCAGCGTAAACAAAAGACGCAATTTTATAGTGAAGGCTGGTGTTTAAAATCTGCTCCCAATCCAATACCTCTTGATATTTAAGAATCACGGCTACGATATCATTAATTTCCCGATAAGTGATGATTTGCTTAAATTTGTAAAAATGGTGCACACATAAATGCAAAATCATATCCTCGGACGAAAGGAGCATTGTCTCGCAACCATTAATCCTGCCTGGTATTGCTCGTGTCCAAAAATCGTTTATATTGATTTGAAACATTCGATTTACCCGCACATTCCAGTGTAGCTCAACAGCCGGTCCACATTTTGTTCGGCAAAGCGGTATTGCATGATGGTGAAACAGTGGATTTCTGCTTTGTTCTGTTGGTTCAGAAATATAATAATTGTAACCATTGTCAAGAAGCGCGTTTTTGGCAGAATCCAAATCCTGTTCTCTCACTAATATATCAAGATCACTCGTTTTTCTGACGCCCCAATCTTTGTAAGCTGTTTCCAGCAATACCGGTCCTTTTAAGACAGCAGCTTCAATCCTGGCATTGTGCAATAAATTAAATACATGCTTTAATTCATCAAAAATCAATATATTCCAGCCAAACGCAGCGATGTATTTTTTGCTCATTATGGTAACGTATTCAGCGGGCACTAAATCCTGCTTTTGATGTTGTTTTAAATTAGAATAAATGAGTGAAACAACCTGTTGAGATATAGCGAATTTGATGATATATTGCCAATTCAGATGTCTCGTTAATAATTGTTCAATTTCCTGAAACACGGCGTCCGAAAAGTTCACTTTTGAGCAGAGCCTGACAAATCGTTTTTCTAACGCGACGTTCTTTTTCATAACTACCTTTAAGATACAATAGGTGCGAAAAACAGCAATCGATCATAAAAAATAATCTCCGGAGAATCGCGCCAAAAAGTCGGAAACATGATGAATTCAACCAGCCAGCTAGCAATCGCCATTGGCATTGTAATACTATGCCATAAATAGCGTGCATGCGTTGATAGTCTTTTCCGCGCAGATTGATCCGAATGCTTTTTGACTTTATTTCCGTTACAATACCAAGCACCTGTGATTCATGCAGCGGTGCGTCAAAGCCCCGCAGATGATCGCCTTTTGTGATTATACCGTTGTTAAAGCGTGTGACAAAACGATGGGTGCAGTATGTCGTTCCACGATCCAAAAGAAGGATGTCTCCCGGAGTAAATGTTGAAATTTGGGTGGATTCGACGATTATTTTGTCTCCGGCATTTATGACCGGGGACATACTATTGCTCATCACTAACAAGGCTACTTTCGACTGCCGCAAGAGCTGCTCTCGAATTATAGTGGTCACAGCTTTTGTTAATTTATTAGTTTTCACAGAATTAAATAATATGTGCGAAATACTTATGTTGAAGAGGGAACACAGCCCCCCACTTGTATACATGATCCTGCCAACGTTTCAATGACGCTGGTATGAGTAATTCGCGGTTTCTGGTAAATTTTTTTGCGGGAATTTGAGCATGTCTTGTTTTCTTTTTTCATGGCGTCCAATCTCCTTCCTGATAGCTATGGCAAATTATATGTATTGTTTCACGATGAAGCAAATGGTGTTTTTGCGATAACCGATCTTCGTATTTTCGCGTGCCGACAGCATTCACGGGCTGGTTCGCACAAACTACCATGCTCCATTAAAGCCAGCCCCGGACAGGGACTACAATATTCAATATCGTCACATATCGCGCAGCGGTTTAGCTTTGTTAAGGTTAATTCACGAATGTTCTGCAATACCAATGATTTTCTCCAAATGCTTGCTAATGATTGGTCTCGAATATTTCCTGCTTTTGTTTGAATCCGGAGACAGGGATAAACATCACCAAAGGCTGAAATAACAATTAACCCTTTACCTGCATTGCACAATGTTTGATTTAAAGCTAATTCATTGCGCTTCCAATTCGGATGAAATTCTTCAAAATACTGTAAAAGGTCATCATCAGATATTCGATATTCCAGTGGTAACTTATTATTGTCTATTTGTGGATTGATGATAGTATCCGGGCGAAACAGAACGCCAATGGAATCTGCAAACTGCTGAATGGCTATTAATTGATGCACATTCTGTTTCATCACAATGGTTTTTATATGAACATTCAAATTCAATTTTTTCATAAGGTGGATCGATTTTATCGTCCGGTGAAAAGAACCCGGAGTTTGTGTTATCGAATCGTGAACTTTTTCGGACATTCCGTACAGACTAATTTCAATGAATAGCGGATTGAGATCAGCGATTTTTTGTGCCTGTTCTTCTGAAATCAGCGTGCCGTTCGTAAATATTCGCAGCGCAAAATTCTTTTTTCTGGCATATCGTGTGATCTGAAAAAAATCACTCCGAAGCATGGCTTCTCCACCGGAAACAGAAAGATAAAACGACTCTAATTCAGCTAATTGATCGAAAACATTTTCTATTTCCGTTCCGGTCAATTCTTTTTGCTGGTTCTTGTTAACACTGTAACAATGAATGCACTTAAGATTGCACTGGTATGTTAAATCCAGATGTGCATATATTGGGATATTTTTAGCAACAGCCTGGCGTTCGAGTTCGCCATAAGATGTGCTTTTGGGATTGATCGAATGCATTGTTTTTCTCGTGATTTGTAAATATAAATAACTACTCAGCTATATGTATTTTAAAAGCCACTTCAGCGGCTGTAACGTGCTGGTTTGACAAATTAAAGTGGCTGTATCAGAAGTTACTCTTTCTAATTTAATATTTTTTTTAGTAGAGCAGCGATTCTATTGCTCCAAGCGATGGGATCGCTATTCCGCATAAATTTGCAAAATATAAATTTCAGACTTTTGATACAGCCCCCTTGTACAAACCAACACTATGGTTAAGTATGGTGTTTCTCAAGTGCTGAGCTTTATTCATCATACTCATCAGTTCCTGCTTCTTTGCTGTCGTTGAATGAAATCATTTTTTTATCCGATAGCTCCTTGATAAAATCTACCGTGTCGTTCAAAGCAATTTCTTTTTCAACATCAAATTCATTTTGAATCTCAGTAGCGATTTCGCAGATTGTACGGGTACCATCGGCTAATTCCCATATTCGGGTCCCGACGCTATTTAGAGTGCTGATAGAACTTTCCATGGGCAGAACAACCACAGCCTCATCATCAATGAGGCGGGAAGCTGATTGCGCATTTTTTCTCGGGTATTTTTCAAAATATTCCATGTATAATCCTCCAAAATGAATTGTCTTTCGTGAAATGAAGTTCAAAGCTTGGGACGCGGTCAATCAGGTCCATACAAAATGTCATTGCAAGCTGACAGTCGTTATTATTTTTATTTAGCGGTGGTATGTTTGCCAGAAGTTCGGCCATGGCCTTACCCCAACTGAGTTGTTTTATAAATGTTGTTTTATCCTGAATGAGTCGAAAACAGCCAGCTATGGATGCGCTGCCATTGGTCAATCGGAATCCGTTTGTTTCTGAATTAAATGGTGTGGCATGAACTTTAATCGTACCATTGCTTTCTCGTAGAACAAGCATATCATCGCCAAGAACCACGCGCGGTTTTGAAAATTGTGTGACTGTGGTTTTGCCAGCTCCGGAAGGACCAAAGAATATATATCCCTGGCCATTGTCGATAATGCCTGCTCCATGAAATAACATTGCATTTTGCGGCAATGCTGTTAACGCAAACGCAATTCGTAAAAAATGTTCCAACCATGCCAGCGGATTTTGTTCATCGATAATTAATTTCCCATAATTGTCATTGGTATCGACAAATCCGGTAAAAAAATTAGATTGAATATAACATCGATCATTATCAAAATGATGAACAGTATAAAATTGATCTGTTCCGTCCGGATGTGGGAAATAAATTCCATCCGCTAAATGAATATCAAGCCGGATGTCGTATGATTCTTTACGGCTCCGGAACTTTCGGTATTGCTGTTCAATGGCATTTAATACATTTTTATTAACAGCGCATAATTGAAGTGTCATATCAGCAATAACTACATTGAGATAAACATAATTCTGTTCAAATTGATAGTTATGAAATGCAAATGGAACCATGGGATTTAGAGTATTTTAAGGTTAAAAATTGAATCTGAATTTTATCAATGATAAAAATCAGTTAAAGAAAAATTTATAAGTTATAATGATAATATAGTATCTTCTCAATATTTTATGGTAGATATGGGCGCTTGCCGCTATGTCGTATT
>CAZCJL010000055.1:0-45471 GCA_964498785.1 uncultured Cytophagia bacterium
TACGACATAGCGGCAAGCGCCCATATCTACCATAAAATATTGAGAAGATACAAATAAATTTTGCTAAACTTAGATTTCCGAAGTCTTAAAGACTTCGGAAATCTGCTTGCTTAGAAGTTCTGAAATGCAAGCATCAAATTACAAATGAGCGGGAGTACGCATCCGCCACTGGCGTGATAACTTTCAAAAAATCAATAATCAAATTCAAAACAAACGGCTGCATAAACCGATACAGCCGCCGCACCCCCACAAAATCAATCAAAAAAATTCATAAAAAATATCTTGACTTTTTAAATTTTTAATTGTATAATTGTATATACAATTAAAATATTCACGGACAATTAAAATGATAATAGATCGAAATAGCCCCATACCTCAGTATTTTCAGCTTCAAACATGGCTCATCGAACAAATAGAACAAGGCGTATTTAAAACCAACGACAAGATACCGACGGAAGAAGAACTTGCGGGAATAACTGGTTTAGCGCGAGCTACCATACGTCAGGCAGTGCAAAATTTGGTAAATTTGGGATATTTGGAACGCAAACGGCGGTTGGGTACTTTTGTAATTAATAAAGAAATGAAATCAGAGACAAGAACAATTATCGGACTGCTGGTACCAGATATTCGAAGCGGATATGCTCCGGAACTTGCGCGAGGAGTTGAAGATGAAGCCGCAAGAAATAAGCACAGTCTTATTCTGTGCGACACGGACGATTTATACGTCAAAGCAGAATTTCATGCCAATCGATTGCTTGAGAATTCTGTGGCAGGTGTTATTTTTATGCCAACGGCAGCAACAGATGAACAAAACAAACTCATTATCAATAAATTTTTACAAAAAAATATTCCTGTCGTTCTTGTGGATCGCCTCATTCCAGGGTTAGAGATAGATTATGTAACTACGAACAATTTTGATGGCGGATATGAAATCACGAAATACCTCATCGAAAAGGGTCATAAAAAGATCGGCGTCATATTGAGCACCCTTTTCAGTACAGAGCGAGATCGTCTTGACGGATATAAAAAAGCGCTCTCAGATTATGGTATTCCAGTTGACCATAGAATCATCATTACAGATTCGGGGCCGTTTATTCAAAACCGTTATTTTAAATATGCAAGGACACTGTTAAAGAAACGAAAAGAAATAACTGCTATCGTTACCGGCCATGATCGGATAGCGCTAATATTTTATTCGTTGGCCAAAGATATGGGCATATCAATCCCTGATCATATATCGATTGTTGGATATGATGATCTGCATTTTACTACCGTCCCCCTCACAACAATGCATCAACCCATTTATGAGATGGGACAGGAAAGTATGAAGCTCATCATGTCTCGTATAAACGGAAATAATTCAGAACCCAGGAATATTGTTTTAAAATCATTTATAGTTGAGCGTGAATCCGTTAAATTAGTTAAATAAATCAGTTTCAATTCACTTAATTGTATTACAAAAATGAGGAGTTATGATGAGAACCGTATCATTAATGGCAGATTGGGAACCTAAGCCTGAATTCAAATTAGGATCAAAAGATGTTGATGGTAAATTAACTTATTTGGGGAGCAAAGTCTGGCGAAATCCACGGATTGAAATTGTTGAAAAAAAGACTCCTGTTCCCGGTCCGGATGAAGTGCTAATCGAAGTGAAAGCCTGTGGTATTTGCGGCAGCGACGTTCACATGCGTCAGGCAGATAAAGAGGGCTATATATTTTATCCGGGATTAACAGCATTCCCATGCACTTTAGGCCATGAATTTTCAGGGACTGTTGTTGAGGCTGGCGACGATGCGATAAATAAACGCACTCGTAAAAAATTTGAACCAGGTGAAGCAGTATGTTCCGAAGAAATGGTTTGGTGTGCTCAATGTAAACCCTGTTGCGATGGTTTTCCGAATCATTGTGAAAGCCTGCAGGAAATTGGATTTTCAATTGATGGCGCGTATGCCAAATATATTAAAATGAATTCACGTTATCTGTGGAGCCTTGAAGAATTACGCGATGTTTATGGCGATGAAAAAATGTTTCTGTTAGGGAGTTTGGTCGAACCGACCTCAGTTGCTTATAACGCTGTTATTGAACGTGGTGGCGGAATCCGCGCCGGGGAACATGTTGTTATTTTAGGCGGCGGGCCTATTGGCGTTGCTGCATGTGCTATTCTTCGTCATTCTGGTGCAACATCAGTAATTTTATCGGAACCCTCCGCATCCCGTCGAAAAATGGCGCTTAATATGGGCGCAACCCATGTTATCGATCCGATGAAAGATAATGCCGCCGACGCAGTTCTGGAAATTACAAAAGGGATGGGCGCCGGTATCATTTTGGAAGCAACCGGATTACCGAGCGTTGTATGGAAAGATGTTGAAAAAATTATATGGGAAGGAAAAGCTGTTAATACAACAGTTGTTGTCGTTGCACGTGCTGACGACCGCATCCCGCTAAATGGTGAAGTATTGCAGGTACGACGCGCCAGTGTCGTTGGTTCACAAGGTCATTCAGGCCATGGTACCTTTCCGAATGTTATTAGCTGTATGTCTGCCGGTATGGATGTTTCTCCGATGATTACCAAAAAAATCTCGCTCAATGAAGTCGAGGAAAATCTTGTAATGCTGCAAACAGACCGCGATGAAGTGAAAATTACCGTGACTGATTTAGAATAGATATTTTTAAATTCCATTTAATATTCTAAAATGGAAATAAATTATCTGAATAAATGAAAGTGCGTTCGAGAGTCAATCGCTCCTGCGTGCATCGAGCGCCCCTTTCCCGCATGACGGGATAACAGTATTGCACTTCTTGATTCAGATGATTCGATTCCATTTTAATAAATACTATAATGGCAAAGCGAAAGGATAGAAAAATTATGAAATGGTTGAAAACAAATGAGGATGATTTATTTTTTGAAGATACCTCAGTAGGTCGTCTCAAGAAAAAAATCTGGGAGGCTTCGGATGAGGAAATAACAAAGATCTTGGATGATTATGGGATCCCTTCCCCGTCTGAATTAGGCAAGCCGGGAACATACATTCAAAATACAATTCGGCAACGCGTTGTGGAAAATAGAAAAAAGAATGATATTCTGTTTATCCCGATTGGCTGTACCGAATTGCACGGTCGGCATACAGTGACCGGACTGGACACATTTATGGTAACACAAATACTGGAAGGTATTCGACGCTTTACTGCAAAACGCGGTAATCCGGTCAGCTTAACCTATACACCGCTGAATTTTGGTGGTCACCCGCATCATCATATCGGTATGCCAGGCACTATTCATTTGGAAGATGACGTGGTTAAACGAAATCTGATTGATGTGATGGTTGGATTTTGGAATGATGGTTTCCGCAAAATGGTTCTGGTGAACAACCACGGACATCAATGGTTACTGGAAGCTGCAATTCAGGAATTGCAAAAAACATGGAATCTGCCGGGAATTTTCCGCGTGATCGACTGGCATCGCGCAGTGCGTGAATTTTTCCGCACAAAAGACCGCGGCGGTGACTGGGAAACAACCTTTGTTCACGCTGACGAAGCAGAAACTTCAGTGATGCTACTGCTGGAACCTGATTTTGTTGATATTGCGTTAGCTGAAAAAACATCAGTAGAAGGCTATATTCCTGATGGTCATTTTGACAAAGCTGTGGATCCGTTTGCTCGTCCAAGCAAATGGTCAGAGGGCCAGGGACATTTCCCGATTGAATTAGGTTCGATTCCGGAAGGTGTTGTCGGACGTCCGGATCTTGGTGATGCTAAAAAAGCCAGACGCACTATTGCGGCAATTTTATCTTATCTAACGCTTGTTCATGATGAAATTCTGGAAGAATTTCCGGCTGGCAAAGTGCCGCCAATCGAAAAAACGACCATGCGAACCGAGAAAGAGATGGAACCCTATCTGAAAGAGCCTTTTACAAAAGGGTGGCGCCCGATTTATTCGATTCGAAAAATGGGATTATAAAAAAAATGAAATTAAGTATTGTCCTATCAACTCAACCCGCATCGTTTAATGCAGTGGCATATAAGGGAAAGATAAAAGATAATCTTGAAAAAATTAAAAAACTGGGTTACGACGGCGTTGAATTAGCCGTTCGTGACCCGGCTCTATTAAATGTCAGTGAAATTGTTGCATTTCTCAATGAAGTAAAATTACCCGTCCCTGCCATCGGAACCGGGCAAGCGTACGGAGAAGAACACCTGTCTTTTACAGATGTAAATTTTGATATTCGCTCCCGGGCAATCGACCGCATAATATCCCAGATTGATCTGGCACGTCAATTGAACGCTGTTGTCATTATTGGGTTAATACGCGGGAAAAATCAGGCCGGGGTCAGCAAAGATCAAACTGAAAGCTGGTTGATCCACGCTTTACGAGAGTGCGCTTCGCATGATGAGTCAGTTAAAATCGTCATTGAGCCAATCAATCGCTATGAAACCGATTTGATGAATACGGTTGAATCGGGTATGCGCTTTTTAGACAAACTTGCGAAAGACAATGTTGGATTGCTGCTAGATACGTTTCACATGAATATTGAGGAGCCTTCAATCCTGGAAAGTATTGTTACTGCCAAAGACCGGCTGTTTCATTTTCATGTGGCTGATTCAAATCGCTGGTACCCCGGAGCAGGTCACATCAATTTTCAAGAAATCTTTGATGTGTTAAATAAAATGAACTACAAGGGATTTGTCTCTGCTGAAATCATCCCCCATCCGGATCCTGATACTGCTGCTAAAAAAACAATGGAAACTTTAAAAGCGATTAATAAGTAACATCATTTTACACACCCGGCGCTAACTCATTGCACCGGGTGTGTTTTTTAATTAAACTCTTTTTAAAGAAAATTACCACCAAAATCTTAAAGACTACACGAAGAACATAAAATCATATAAGCCTTTCTTAACTTAAAGTATGCTTATTAAGCAGGATCGTTCATCATGAATTTGAAATTCGTTATTATTACGCTTGGTCTTACGACCATCTTATTTTTATCATATCTCCACGCAGTAACGCGGAATGAGAATACTTCATCCCAACCAATTATTTCTCACTTTAAAAATTTAAGCAAATCGACTCCGTGGGAACTTGTTGCAGAGGTCAAACAAAATTTTCATACTTACCATCCCCAGGGAATGGTGAAAATCGGGGAATTCATCTACCTGAGTTCTGTCGAAAATATAATCAAACCAGAAAAACTCGACCCACCACAAAATGGCATGGACCGAACCCCGGGAACGGGCACAGGTCATCTATTCAAGGTGGATTTAAACGGTAATTTGCTGGAACAAATTACGTTGGGCAACGGTACGATGTATCATCCGGGAGGAATCGATTATGACGGAACATACATCTGGTGTCCTGTGGCAGAGTATCGCCCCAATAGTGAGACCATTATTTATCGTATTCATCCGGACAGCTTAACAGCCCATGAAATGTTTCGCTTCAATGATCACATCGGCGCCGTTGTTTATAACAGGAAAAATCACACATTACACGGCATGAGTTGGGGATCCCGCCGATTTTATGTCTGGAACACGAACGATATCGCCCGGTCAAACCAAATCCCTGAATTTGAAATGACATTAAACGGAAACCATTATATTGATTATCAGGATTGTCATTATGTGGAAGAAAATTACGCATTCTGCAGTGGTCTGAGTCATTATAAGGTTCCCGGGGCTGGTAAAATTTCGCTTGGCGGCATTGAGCTGCTCGATCTCAAAAATCAAGTGGCTATCCATCAAATACCAGTTCAATTTTGGGTAAATCCGGATTTGGTGCTGACCAACAACCCATTTTACGTTGAAGTTGTTGACAATCATTTGCGATTTTATTTTATGCCCGAAGATGATAATTCGACCTTATATATTTATGAAGTGAACCATTAACTTTTTAGTATTTCGTATGAAAAAATATAGCCTATTAATTTCAATTTCATTTTATTTTATTTTCTGTCAATCTACAAAAACCATCAAAACCTACGAAGTAAATCAAATCCCTGAAAATACTATTAAAATTGACGGGATTTTAGAAAAATCAGAATGGAAAAATGCTTCGATTGAAACGGATTTCCGATTTCCCTGGCTGGATACAGCTACTCCATATACTGAATTTCGTGCCCTGCACAGCGATAGTAATTTTTATTTCGTATTTCAGGTGAATGACACAGATATTGTGCTCACGGAATATTTTGAAACCGAAATGGATGTGCTTACTGAAGATCGTGTGGAAATTTTCATGTCCCGCGATAAGGATTTAGAAAAGTATTATGGCTTTGAGATGGATCCTTTGGGCAGAGTAATGGATTATGAGGCAAGCGACTACCGGCAGTATAACAGATCGTGGATTTGCGCCGGCATGCAAACCGTCGGTACATTGAGAAAAACCGGTTATGTCGTGGAGGGATCGATTCCCATTAAAACGCTCAGATCAATCGGCGTGCTTGATGATTCGTATACTATCCATGCCGGAATTTTTCGCGCAGAATTCCATTATGGGAAAAATTCGGACATCATTCAGCATTGGATAAGCTGGGTCGATCCAAAAACAAAAACACCTGATTTTCATGTACCAGGCGCTTTTGGATCCTTTAAATTGATAAATAACGTTTCCCATCAATAATTAAAACAGACGAGTATACTATTCATTGAAGCTAATTCCACGAGTATTACTGTGCAGCACCAGGATTTCGTCGACTTTGCTCCATTGTAAATTTATCCAAAGTTACAATTTTAGCTTGTGAACGAAACGCAGAAGGCAAATATAGACATCTCCTCTTCTTTTGAATCCATATACGCTTTATGTTCACCATCATGACAGCCCTGGTCCGCATTGGATAAAAAATTAGATCCGGTGGACAGATAGATTTTAATTATTTGGGCACAAGTAATTATATCTTCATCATGTGGCGCTTCGATTAAAAATCTTGCAAATCTCCTGAAAAAATATTTTCCTAAAATTTGTTAATCTTGAAATACACGCGATAAATAGCCTAAACATATTTTATTTGAAAATTATCACAAAATACTTGTTTTTTTGCCATGATTTCACTATTATAAAACAAATTTTATTCGGTCAATTTCACATTAAACAACGCAGTTACATCTAAACACTTAAGCCTGAACCTTCCATTAAATCTACTACAGGAAAAGCACGATCTGGTTGGGCCTATTAATTTTAACTTTTAAACGAAAAGTTAATATGATAGGAAAACACAAAATGATTGCTGAAAATTCCTCTGAGCATAAACTGAAACCAATGGAACGACGAGATACTATTTTAAACTTGCTTCGCACAATGCAAAAGGAATGGCGTGTAGACGAATTAGCAAATGAATTAAATGTATCCGAACTCACCATCCGAAGAGACTTGAATGAGTTGACAAAAACCGGCGATATTATCCGCACACACGGCGGATGTATTTCTGCTAACAGAAGCTCTTTTAACACATATTTCTATAAAGAGTTTGAGCGAAATTTAGACTTAAAGCGAGCAATTGGTAAAGAAGCTGCCCAGTTAGTAAAACCCGGCGATACTGTTCTGTTAGGAGATGGATCGTCTGTGCTGCAATGTGCGAACTATTTAGACAACTCTGGCCCATTAACGATTTATACAAATAATATCGCGGCAATCCAGGATTTGAAGAGAAATGAGCAAATCCGGTTGTACGTAATTGGCGGTCAATATGATTATCAATACAACATGCTATTTTTAAAAGGTAGTTTATCTGATCGTATTCTCGAAACGCTTCATTTCAACTTAATCATAATCGGAGCCGATGGTATAACTTCGGAAGGACATTGCCTCTCAAATAATGAGGAAGTTGCGCGTACAAATCAAATTATTCTGCGCCGGGGCGCACGAAAAATACTTCTGGCCGATCATACCAAAATCGGATACGGTGGCAATGTTATTTTTGGCAAGTTGAGTGATTTCGATTTATGGATTACCTCAGAAGGAATTGATATAGAAACATTAAAACGGTTCAGGAAACTGACGGAAATTAAAGAGGTAATGGTTTAAAGCACAGTAAAAAACAAAGCAAGCGTGGCGATGGATTCACTTAATAGTGTGCGTGTCATTTCATAGAAATTGTATTTAATTGATTTTACATTATTTTAAGGATTTCTGCATAAATTGAATGTACATTCCGGAGTGAATCGCTTCTGTGCTCCTCGGATACATTGCACTCCAACAATTACTAATGCAATATGTTAACAATTCAGCAACGCATACTTCTTTATTTTTCTGGAAGCCACAGAAGCGGCTAAGTACTATTTAGTTTGGCATATAACACCGTGCTCAAACAAATCATATAAAAATCTGTTGTTGAGAATTGTCAGAGATTTCCGGTGGTCGCGGCTACAGAACCCTGCCAGTCGTGAAATACACCATTGCATCACCATATCCAAAATATTTACTCAACAGCTTTCAACCCACATGTAATTCCGGCCGAAATCCGACATTTCCAGATTTCTGGGATAAATAAAATTGCATTCGACTCTAATCTGTTCTGAGCAAATACAGGCGTTTTTATTGCTATCGCGATTGATAAGGCCCGTGAACAGCCTTTATCATAAAATTTTCCGCCGAATCATCGAGGATGATTACGTGATAACTTTCACCTCCGGGATGAACTCGAACGACAATATGCCCCTGATCGCTTTTAAGTTTTTTGAGATTATTTCCGATGACAACTTTATTGGCTTCCATCATGTTCGTGGCAAAAATGTCCCGTGGTCCGGGATATATTCGTTCGGATAACAATCGTCGTAATACACGCGGTGACGGATGACTTGGAGACCAGACCTGGATGATATGCACCCGCGGTCGAAGCGCACTCAGGAAAAAAGCATTCTCCGAGTCCAGATAGCCGTGATGGTTCAATTCATTCACATCCACCGGGCCAACTGCTTTGGCGACCGGCGTTTCCACATCATGCCACAGCGGAGCACCTTCATCGGGAACGCCAACGATGTCGCCGCCAGTGAAATAATCAAAAGTACCGTAACTGAGGCGAAATGCGATACTGCACATATTTTCCGAGGGCAAATATTCCCGCGGTATGTTTTCTATCGGCGGGAAATGATGTCGCGTATTCTCCCCCACGCTTGTCCATATTTCACCATTCGCGGCCACATTGCGGATTTCAAAACCCGGATATTCTTTCGGATTTTTCAACAATATAATTTGATCATTCAGGCCTGTCCTGAATCTCTGGACGTCAAGATTATTTTCCGATCGCTGATATTGCAAGAATCGGCGATAGTTATTCACATATAATAAATTCAATGGAACAGGATAATTATAGTCCGGCCACCCCCGATCGATAATCTTGTGGAATTTAATATATTCCGCCACTTCGGTAATACCGGAAAGCCGATATGCGCCGGATGGTGACATTTTCATGGTTGAATCTACCAGGCCGATATGATCGCCATGAAAATGGCTTAACAGCACATAATCAATCGATGTTTCTGATTTAAAAGTGAGCATTTTTGTTATGTATCTGGCAATCCATTCACCGGGGGTACGCGAACCATTTGGTCTGGGATCAGTTATTCGCGGTTCCGGCCTAGTGGTAGCGCCGGCGTCCACCAGAAGCGTGGTTCCATCTGGCAAAATGCAAAACGAACACTCCCCTTTTCCGGTATTAATGAAATGAATGTCAAGATACCCCGCAGACCATCCGGGAATTACTTCGCCGATTTTTTGGGCATAAATTTTCTCAAAAATAATAAACGAAAACGATACAATGACAATTAAAATGTAATTGATTTTTTTTGACATGGTGTTGTCCTTTGATAAAATTATTCACACACAAAATAAGTAAAAAAACAAAACCCCTGAATCCAGCCAGACTCAAGGGTTTTTAAGTGGCGCCTCCCAGAATCGAACTGGGCACACACGGATTTTCAGTCCGTTGCTCTACCGACTGAGCTAAAGCGCCGTTTATTATTTTGGAGACTAAAGATAATATATTTTAACTAAAAAGTCAAGATAAAAATCGACTCAATTTCATTTTTTTAAATATAATCGATAGTTTTTTCAAGGTCGATTTTTTTTGCAGTGGGCACATCCTGTCCAACCAGGCGAATGCTTTTTGCCCGCAGTTTTTTTAGATAATCGATATCTTCATCATTCACAAAAATATATGGCGTCAACTGTCTTTTCCCTGGTTTAAAATGCATCCCACCAATATTTACGGTTTCAACGGAAACACCGCCCTCTATAAGGTGATACAATTCCTGGGGGCTTTCTACTAACAGGACCACTTTTTCTCGTCTGTAATCATCTTCATCAAAATATTCAATCGTTTCAGTCTCAGTCCAAATTGAGATGTCCACGCCATCCGGAGCAAGGGTTCCGGCAACTTCGAATAATTCTTTTTGCCACGCAGTATCTGCCACACTATTGCTGCACAATATAATTCGGCTGGGTTTTAAATAATTTCCCCAGCCAACCACCACCTGGCCATGAATTAATCGATCATCTATTCTAACAAGTATAAAAGGCATAAAACATACCCACTAAAGTTTATCAATTCCTCGTTTACCATCTTCCAGCGCGAGCGTTGCGAGGTCTTTTAAAGAATTCGAATCTCTCTTGGTAAGAAAAGACAGCAACATCGACAAATTGACCCCGGAGATTACCTCGATGTTATTATGCTGTCTTGCCGCCATTACTGCGGCGTTCCAGCAACTTCCCCCTTTCAAACTAACCATAACCAGGGTTTCGGCTGGCCAGTCATCTTCTTTCACGATTTTATCGATATTTTCCAAAATATCATGAATTGACAAATCCGTTGTTGAAAATCCGTATATCTGCGTCACTTGACCGAGTATTGTCTCAGCAGCTTTAATTAAGGCAGGAGCCATGGGGCCGTGTGTTACAATTAGTCCACCTATCATAATTTATTCCAAATCAAAAAATAAATAGTCTTTAATATCACGGGAATTTTGAATCCGTTGAATTAATCGTTCGTTAAATTCCTGAGCTGTGTGAAAACCATAAATTTTCAGTACCTGGTTTAGAGCAATTGTTTCAATGATTACTGTTACGGTTTTTCCCGGAAAGATGGGTAAATTAATCAAAGGAATTTCCGTATCAAGATATTTAACGCTTTTCTCCTCCAGTCCTATGCGCTCGTAATCTTTGTTTTCTTCCCAATCTTCAAGGCGCACCTCAACTTCAATGCGTTTCTTTAATCGGATACTGCGAATGCCATAAATACTTCTAATATCAATAATTCCGATTCCTCTTATTTCCATGTGATGTTGCAGAACTTCACTCCCTGTAGAAATTAAAATCCCTTCTGCCTGACGCGTGATGTGAACAACATCATCAGCAACCAATCTGTGTCCTCTTTCGACAAGATCCAGAGCGATTTCGCTTTTTCCGATCCCGCTCCGTCCGGTTATCAACACGCCAATTCCGTAAACATCCACCATGGAACCATGTTTTGACATATAAGGTGCAAATTTCTTTTCAAGATAATTACTTAAGAGCTGAATAACATGAGTAGTAGAAAATACAGATCGTAATATAGTAATTGTCTTTTCATTAGCAATTTCCACCAATTCCGGTGGTGGAACATTATTATCTGTAACCACAATGCATGGTAAATCAAACTCAAAAACTTTGCTTAAACTCTCTTTACGTTTTTTTGGAGTTAATGTATCCAGAAAAGCTAATTCAGTGTTGCCGATCAACTGAATTCGTTGATAAGTAAAGACATCAACAAAACCGGCGAGAGCCAGAGCAGGTCTGTTCAGCTCTGGCTCCTGAATTATTCGGTCAAATCCACTATCATCATTAAATATTTCGAATTTTAACCGTTTTTTATTTTCATAAAATAATGTTTCTATTGTGATTTCGTTCATGTGAAATCATTTTTTTAAAGTGATTCTTCCGTCCGTTTGATTTCATTAACATCATACTTCTGGAAATTTTTTTCTTTATATTTGATTAATTGTCGTTCCAATTTCTGAACAGCTAAATCAACGGATTTATATATATCATCCGTTTTTTCTGTCGCTTTCATTTTTGAACCATAAACATTAATTAATATTTCAGCGATTTGGATATCTTTCTGATAATCCAGTACGATATCGCAATCGATTATTCCGTTGTACACTTTTTCCAAACGTTTTACTTCATTTTGAGCATATTCTTTTAACCTTTCAGAAGGCTTATAGTGTCTTGCTGTGAAATTAACTCTCATGAAATCCTCCTTTGGAATAATTTATATATTATAAAAATTTAGTCATCACTGTCATCTGCCCGCGGATGGGCTTGTTTGTAAACTCTTTTAAGATGCTCAGCCGATACATGCGTATATATTTGTGTTGTCGCCAAACTTGAGTGGCCTAATAATTCTTTTACTGCCAACAAGTCTGCGCCTTCATCCAGCAAATGGGTCGCAAACGAATGGCGCAATACATGCGGATGAGTTTTCCCGGAGCCGACGATCTGCATTAAATATTTTTTAATGCGTTCGTGTATTTTTCTATTTGATAATTTACTACCAAACTTATTCAAAAACAAATGACGAGAGTCACTTTTTTTCATTTCAATCAGCGCGTTTCGATATTTTAAATAATTTTGCAAAGAATCGATGGCAGCCTTTCCGATCGGAACAATACGTTCTTTAGCGCCTTTTCCTGTTACTTTAACCAACGCGCTAGTAAAATCAATATCATGCAGTTCAAGATTCGCTAACTCGCTAAGTCGAATACCGGTACTGTATAAAATTTCAAGCATAGTCCGATCCCGAGACCCGATAAATGTTGAATCATCCGGGAGTTCAAGAACAGAAAGAATTTGTTTAAAACTGACATTCGGTGGGAGTTTTTGTTCTGTTTTAAGTGAAAAGATATGAGCCACAGGATTTTGTTTGATAATTCCGTGCTGTTTGAGAAATTTAAAAAAAGACCGCAAGGAAGCTATTTTACGATTAATGCTGTTCGCAGAAATTCCATGATTTTTTAGATAGCCCAGAAATGATCTAAGAACTGATTTCGTTATTTGTTTTGCAGAACGCTCGTTCCTGTCTTCTAAAAATTGAAAAAACTGATTGAGATCAGTGGCATAAGCGTTAATCGTATGAGCGGAATAATTTCTTTCCATTTTCAAATAGAACAGATATTTATCGAGTAATTGATCCCACAACTGACTATCAAATTGCAGGGATCGATTCTGTGAAATCTTCTTTCCCATATTTACTTTTACACCTGGGACAGTAAAGGTGTTCCCCATCCTTTGCGGAATATCGATCTTCCAGATATTTCGCATTGCAGTTGGGACAGGTTATATTCACCGGTCGATTCCATGATACAAAATCACATTTCGGATAATTACTACATCCGTAAAATACTTTCCCGCGCCGGGATTTTCGTTCGATGATTTCGCCATTACAGCCTTCTTTAGGACAGGCAACACCAATTTTATAAGGTTTTGAATTATGACATTCCGGATAGCCGGAACATGCAAGAAATCTCCCAAATCGACCTACTTTCACAATCATCGAACGGCCACATTTCTCACACTGCGTTCCCGTTTCTTCCACCTCCCCTTCAATCGGTTTGGTGTATTTACATTCCGGATAACCGCTACAACCAATAAATTTACCGTTTCTTCCCCAACGTACAATGAGAGAGGCGCCGCATTTGGGACACTTTTCCTCGGTTTCTTCCATCAAAGATTCTTTAATTTCCTCCTTGCGGGAATCAACCTCAGAGATCGCTTTGTTAAATGGCTGATAAAATTCATTGATAACACTGAAATATTCTTTATCGCCATCTTCAATTTGATCTAATTCTTGTTCCATTAGTGCAGTAAATTTAACATTGAAAATATCAGGAAAATTTTGAATCAATAATTTATTCACGGTTCTCCCAAGTTCAGTGGGAGAAAGCTGCCTCGACAATCTTTCAATATATTTTCTCTGAAGTAATGTGCTAATGATAAGCGCGTATGTGCTTGGACGTCCGATGCCAAGATTGTCCAGTTCTTTTATCAGGCTGCTTTCCGAATAGCGTGCCGGTGGTTTTGTAAAATGTTGTTTCGGAATCAAATCCAGCAAATCCAGTATTGCGCCTTCCTTCAGGTTGTCGGGTATTTTTATACTATTATCATCATCGTCATCATCATTTTTTTCTTCTTTAAAATCCTCATACACCTGCAAAAACCCACGAAACGTAATGATTGATCCGGTGGTTCGAAATAAATAGACAACAGGAGACGGACCATCTTTTGCAAGTATTTCGATACTAGTTTGGTCCATCCGTGCCGGAGCCATTTGGCATGCGATAAAACGATTCCAAATTAGTTGGTATAATTTATATTGTTCTTTTGACAGAAATTTTTTAAGGGTTTTCGGTGAGCGTTCAGTCGAAGTCGGTCGAATCGCTTCATGAGCATCCTGAGCTCCTTTTTTTGTTTTATAAACGATCGGGCGACCTGGCAGATATTCTTTTCCGTAAGAGTTCAAAATATATTCACGAACCGCCTGAATCGCTTCACTAGCAATTCGCGTTGAATCGGTTCGCATGTATGTGATTAATCCGACACTGCCCTCAGTTCCGATTTCTATTCCTTCATATAGCTGTTGGGCAATCATCATAATCTGTTTGGATGAATACCCCAAACGTTTTGCTGCTTCTTGCTGTAACGTGCTGGTTGTAAATGGCGGCGCCGGGTTTCGTTTGACCTCTTTTTTCCGAATCTTATCGATGATAAATGTTTTTGTTTTAATATCATCAACAAGTCCTAAACATTCTTTCTCATCGGAAATTTCCGGTTTGGCCTTGTCAATTCTAGCGAGTTTTGATAAGAACGAATTGGTGTTTGATCCTTTTAATTCGGCGGTAATCGTCCAGTATTCACGGGCGACAAATTTTTCTATTTCAATTTCACGTTCAACAATCAGGCGCAGGGCAACAGATTGGACACGTCCGGCACTAAGACCTTTGTATATCGTATTCCACAAAATAGGGCTTACCTGGTATCCTACCAGACGATCCAACACGCGGCGAGCTTTTTGAGCTTCAACTTTATTTTTATCAATGGTCAGCGGATTTTGGATTGCTTTTACAACAGCATTTTCTGTTATTTCATTAAATAAAATTCGGTGAATTTTCTTCACCTTTGGTTTAATTTCCTCGTAGATATGCCATGCAATTGCTTCCCCCTCGCGATCCGGGTCTGTGGCAAGATAAACAGCATCGGAATTGGAGGCTGCCTTTTTCAGTTCGTTGAGTATGGAGCCCTTGCCACGAATTGTAACATAATTTGGTTCATAACTATCGATAAGATCAACGCCTAATTTTCCTTTTGGTAAATCTTTTATATGACCGATTGAGGATACTACAATATAATTTTTACCCAGAAATTTATTGATTGTCTTTGTTTTTGCGTTCGATTCTACGATAACTAACGATTTTGGCATATTCCCCTTTAATGTACATTATACGAGTTGTCCAACAGAAAAAAAGAACCTTCTGTCATTTCATCAGATTTAAAAAGAGTTTGCGACACAATTTGTTTCATCTCGTGCGCAGTCACCGGATTATTTTCAGAAAGAAGAGCTTTTTCGATCACCTGTTCCATTTCCATTTCGTCGATAAGGCCCAGTTCTCGCAGTTGAATTAAATAGCCATACGCATTTGTTGAAATCGCCAGTTTTTCAAAATCATGAAGCATTCGATGCGTTTGTGGAGATTGCACATCTTCTGTCTCAGCAATTATTTCTGAGTTTACCTTTTCTAATACCCAGGAAAAAGCATAGCTGATCTCGCTTTGGCTATAGCCACTATCCTCAAGCTTTTGCGACAGCAATTGAAATTGGTTGCCATCTTCCCATAATTGATTCGAGCGCATCTCATTTACGATATAGACGATTATTTCCATAACGCGTTCATTCATTTCCCCTCTCCTTCCGTTAAGAGATTTGGATTAATAAAGATATGCAGGCAGTGGTTAATATAATAATATTTTATTCAAATGCAAGGGTTATTACAATCATTTAATTTTGAATTTATCAGATAATCACAAAGCAGTTTATCACTTTGTAATTACAGATAGTTACAATTTGTAAACCCTCTATTAATTTATTCACAATATGTCTATATATTACATTTTCCGCCTATATCGTCTAATGAACTATCGCCCACAACATTTTTTATATTTTTTTCCACTTCCACACGGACAGGGATCATTGCGCCCTACTTTTGGTTCTGCAACCACAGGAACTCGCTTTTTTTGTTGCAGCGGTCTTCCGGGTTGCTGTGCCTGTTGTGTCGGAGCCCCGCCTCCGCTGAAAGCCATTCCATCTGCCGATTCATGGACTTCACTCATTTCTTTGGGTACTCTTTTTCGAGCCTGTTGCGGCTCCTGCTGAATTTGAGCCCGGAAGACGAGTTCTATCACATGTTCATTAATATTTGATAGCATTTCCGTAAACGCACGGAAGCCTTCACTTTTATATTCAAGTAATGGATCTTTCTGGCCGTAAGCCCTTAAATTAATTCCCTCCTTTAACTGATCCATTTCATAGAGATGATCTTTCCAGTGTTTGTCAATTGATTGTAGCATAGCAATACGTTCGAGCATCCGCATTTGCCTGTCACCGAGATATTTTTCTTTTGTATTATACAAATCCATTGCTCTGTCATGAAGAAGATCGAATAATTTCTCAGACGTCAAATCTGAGGTTATTTCGTCTCTATCTTTATAAACTGGCTCCATCACCATAATGCGTTGAAAATCAGCAAATAATAAATCCCAGTTCCAATCTTCCACATATTCATCTTCATTCGTATATGCTTTTACCTTTTCATCGATGACGTTGTCCATCATCTCGATAATTTCTTCTTTTAAATTTTCTCCGCTTAACGCATGGGACCGCATGTTATAAATAACTTCACGCTGCTGATTCATCACATTATCATATTCCAGAAGATGTTTACGAATATCAAAATTATGCATTTCAACGCGTTTTTGTGCACGTTCGATAGACTTTGTGATCATCGAATGTTCAATAACTTCTCCGTCTTGCACTCCCATTCGATCCATTACACCGGCAATCCGATCGGAACCAAATAATCGCATCAAATCATCTTCCAGTGAGAGGAAAAAGCGGGACGATCCAGGATCACCCTGCCGACCGGCTCGTCCGCGCAACTGCCGGTCGATTCGCCGTGATTCATGTCGTTCGGTACCAATAATATGCAACCCGCAGGGAATATCATTTTTACACTCGACCAGATCCAGATGATCGGGCACGCTGCGATTATTTGCATCGATTAAAAAACAACCGCCTTCGCACGCAACAACTCCTTTCCCTAACTTAATATCTGTACCACGTCCTGCCATATTTGTAGCAATGGTTACATTTCCGGGCTCGCCTGCCGTTCGTACTATTTGTGCTTCTTCTTTATGATGCTTTGCATTTAAAACCGAATGTTTGATACCGGCTCTTTTTAACATGCGGCTCAAAGTTTCCGATGCTTCGACAGAAATTGTGCCAACAAGTACCGGTCGTTTTCCTTTATGCATTTTTATGATCTCATCGATGACCGATTTATATTTCTCTCGCTTAGTTCGATAAATATGATCCTCATAATCCATGCGTCGAATCGGTTGATTCGTCGGAATAACTGTTACATCCAGCTTATAAATTTCCCAAAACTCATGCGCTTCTGTTTCCGCAGTGCCGGTCATTCCTGCAAGTTTGGAATAGAGCCGAAAGAAATTTTGCAGGGTAATTGTCGCCAGTGTTTGGGTTTCACGTTCAATCTTCACACCTTCCTTGGCTTCAAGCGCCTGGTGCAAACCATCGCTGAATCTTCTGCCTGGCATAAGCCGCCCGGTAAACTCATCAACGATCATCACTTTTCCGTCTTCAGACACCACATATTCAACATCTTTTTCAAATAATGAATATGCTCTCAGCAATTGGCTAATATTATGAATTTTCTCACTCTTTTCACCATATTCCAGATTTAGCTTTTCTCTGGCTTGTAATTTATCTTCATCGCTCAATGATTCATCGTTTTCAATTACATCAAACTCAGTGGATAAATCCGGCAGAACGAACATTGTCGGGTCCTGGGGCGAAAGCGCATTTCGTCCTTTTTCCGTTAAATCGATGACATTGCTTTTTTCGTCAATAGCGTAATAAAGTTCTTCGTCCAATTCACCCATTTTCTTATCGCGCATATAGTCATTTTCAACCCGACGAATCAGCTTTTTAACGCCAACTTCATGCATCAATTTTGTTAATTTTTTATGTTTCGGAGCACCGCGAAACACTTGCAAAAGTCTGATGCCAGCTTCATATTCATCGCCGTCATTCAATAGCCGTTCGCCTTCAGCTAAAATTTGATTTACCAGATTTGTTTGACTACGAACAAGGCGTGCGACTAATGGCTTTACTTCATCGAATTTTTGGGTAGAATGTTCCACCGGGCCGGAAATGATCAGCGGTGTTCGGGCTTCGTCTATTAATACGGAATCCACCTCGTCAATAATTGCATAATTATGTTTTCGTTGCACCACATCCTGCCGCCGCAGCGCCATGTTATCACGGAGATAATCGAATCCAAACTCGTTATTCGTTCCGTAAAGAATATCTGCATTGTAAATCTCTTTGCGTTCATACGGGGGCATATCATTGGTAAGATATGCTTTTGTCAATCCTAAAAATTCATAAATTTTTCCCATCCATTCACAATCGCGACGCGCTAAATAATCGTTAACAGTCACCAAATGAACACCCTTTCCTGTCAGGGCATTCAAAAAAATTGGCAGGGTTGCAACCAGCGTTTTTCCTTCACCAGTGGCCATTTCTGCTATTTTTCCCTCATGTAAAACCACGCCACCTATTAATTGGACATCAAAAGGAATCATATCCCATGTGATTTCAATTTCACTGACATTCCATTTCTTTCCGATCAATCGCCGACAGGTTTCCTTGACAACTGCAAACCCCTCGGGAAGAATCTCTTTCAGCACTTCTTCTGTTGCTTTTTTTTCTTCTTCTTCCAAATCTTTTATTTCATCGCGGGTTCCCTCAAGGTCAAATCCATTTTCACCCTCATGTAAATCCCCGCGCAACAGTAAATTCAGTCGTTCAATTTCTTCCTTTATTTCGTAGACTTGTTGTTGTATTTTCGTTTTAAATTCTTTTACCTTTGCTCGTAATTCATCATCACTCAGGAAATGATATTCCATATAGAGCGCATTAATCTCATTGACAATCGGGTCAATTTTTTTTATATCGCGATCGTGCTTGCTACCAAATAATTTCGTTACAAAATTCAACAATTTATAACCTCCTCATTTCTGGATATTCAATTTAGGCCAATTCATTTTTACTTAAAGAACTTTTAAAAGGTTCATTTTTTCCCCTGGCGCTATCATTGAACAGGCCACGACCCGATTTGTTAATTTTTTTCTGTTTTGTCCATTCAGATAACACAGAATCAAGAATGCCGTTGATAAACTTACCACTTTTTTCAGTACTATAAATTTTGGCGATTTCGATCGCTTCATCCATCGAGACTTTTGGCGGAATATCACAAAAATAGAGAAATTCACACATTGCTATTCGCAGTACAATGCGATCGATAATAGCAATGCGTTCAAAATCCCAGTTCAATGCTTTCCGCTTAATCATCTTGTCAAATTCGATTGTATGTTGCAATGTAATTTTGACGAGTTGCGAACAAAATTCTTTTATATCACCACAATCCTCATCAGTCCACAAATCATTGATAATATAATCAATCGAATTTTTGGATAGCTCATGTGCGTACAGGGCGCACAGAGCCATTTCACGGGCTTTACGTCTGGAGCTCATTTGTCATGCGCTCTTTTCTTTTTATTTTCAAATGAATAAACAAATGTCAACCAGTTATATTTATCTTCGACGTCTGATTTGATAATTTCAAAAAATCTTTTTTGAATTTTTTCAGTAATTGGTCCGCGTTTACCATGGCCGATTATCATTCGATCAATGGAGCGTATCGGTGTCACTTCTGCGGCAGTGCCGGTAAAAAATATTTCATCCGCGATATACAGCATTTCCCGCGGGATCAGACTTTCTTTTACTTCCACATCAAAATCATTACAGATATGAATCACAGAATCACGGGTCAAGCCGGGCAAAATAGAAGCGCCGTATTGTGGTGGAGTGTAGAGAATTCCATCGATAACGACAAAAATATTTTCCCCGCTTCCTTCGCTCACAAATCCATTTGCATCTATCGAAATCCCCTCGGTGTAGTTATCTGCCATGGCTTCCATTTTAATGAGTTGCGAGTTCATATAAGTTCCGCCTGCTTTGGCAAGGGTTGGCATTGTGTTTGCGCGCATTCGGTTCCATGAAGACACGCGAACATCAACTCCCTGGCTCAACGCCTCTTCACCAAGATATTTTCCCCAATTTAGCGCGGCAACGATCACATCAACCGGACATTTTGTAGGATCAACGCCCAGCGAATGATATCCGCGAAAAGCTAATGGCCGAATGTATGCAGATTTTAAGTTATTTTCCTTTATGATTCCAATACAGGCATTATTGAGTTCTTCTTGTGAAAAAGGAATTTCCGTCCTATATATTTTTGCTGAATTAATAAATCGTTTTGTATGGTCATCTAACCGAAAGATCGCTGCACCTTTAGACGTTTCATAGCAACGAATGCCTTCGAAAAATGATGTGCCATAATGAAGTGCATGGCTCATCACGTGAATTTTAGCATCCCACCAATCAACAAATTTTCCGTTATACCAAATTTTTCCTTTTTCATCTCTTGGATCCATAAAACGCTCCTCAAATTATTTAAACGTTTTGCTGATTTTAATATCAGCCTTTTCTTTTAATTGATTGATATAGTTCTCAAAACGTTCATTTGATTCTTTTTGTGTTAAAAATGCTTTAATTTTGTCTTCTACTTTTTTGAACGGAATTGACTCCGGGTCTTTATATTCTTCTAACTTAATCACATGGAAGCCAAGTTCCGAGCGAACGACATCGCTTATTTGACCGGGTTGCAATTTAAACACTGCTTCGTCGAATGATTTGACCATTTCCCCCCTGGCAAAAAAGCCAAGGTCTCCGCCCTTAAAGGCATTTGGTCCCTCGGAATAATCTCTTGCCAGCGTTGCGAAATCTGCGCCAGCTTTTGCTTTTTGTAAGACCAGGTTCGCTTTTTCTTTTGCTTGATTCATTTCTACATCCGAGGCGTCGCGTTTTACTTTAATAAGCACATGTCTTGCCCAGGCGTTTGTTGGCTCTGTAAATTGATCCGGATTCTTTTTATAATATTCCCTGGCTGCCGCTATGGAAACTTCTTTTAATTCCGAAACGATTTTTTGCTCAAGAAGTTTCTGAACTTTCAGATCTTTAACAATATTTTCACGAAATATTTTCATTGTCAAATTTTCTTCCTGAAGCGCGCGATTAAATAAATCTTCCGATTTAAATGTTCCTTTAACTTGTTCAATTGCCCGCTCAATTTCGGTATCTTTTACTTCAATAAGATGATGATCGGTTTCCTGACGGAGCAGTGTATTGTTAATTAGTAACTTCAGAGCGTCGTTGCGAATCAAACTATCAGTATAATCCACCTTGTTTAACAATCCGGTTTGAACAATAATCTGCTTTGCTGCATTATCCAGATCGTTCATACTAATTATTTCTCCATTCACCTGTGCAACGATTGTTGAATCGCTAAACATCGTTTGTTCGCCAGTTCCATCTTCTTTCTTTTTAGAACAAAAAATCAAGAAAAAAGCCAATGCAAAGATTAGAATTAAGACACAGAATTTAAATACATTTTTCATTTAACGCAAATCCTTTATTCTTAATTGCAAGGTTGTTCTTCCCATATACTCGTTTTCTTCCACCACATAAGCCAGATCGAGATTTTTTTCTCCGGGAGTAAGACGATAAAATTTATCCCCCAAATTAAATCCAATCGCGTCGATTACGACGCCATTTTGCTGTACTTTAAATTTCAAATGATTTTTACCGACAATGCCAGGGGATCCGACCACTTGCAGATTCTTGCTGAGGAGGACTGGCCGTAAATTTTGTGGTCCGAACGGCGCCATCATTTTAAGTAACTGTACAAAGCGCGGATTGATTTCACTAAGATCAATTTCACAGTCAATATTCAATTTTGGAACCAACATATCGTCGGTTAAAGTTTCTTTAGCAATTTCATTCAATCGTTCACGAAGTGGCTGTATTTTCTTTTCTTCGATGGTGAGACCAGCGGCATATTTATGGCCGCCAAAACCAAGCATCAGATCTTCGCATTTTTTGAGGGCTTCATAAATATCAAAGCCATAAATGCTACGAGCAGACCCTTTTCCGATTCCGTCTTCCACTGAAATCATAACAGTAGGGCGATAGTATTTTTCAACGATACGAGAGGCTACAATCCCAATCACGCCCGGATGCCAGCCATCCATATCCAGCACGAAAGCAGCGTTTTCTTGCGGATCGTATTCCTGATCCACAATTTCCTGAGCTTCTTTAAACGTTAAATCGTCTATATTTTTTCGCTCACGATTTTCTGCTTCCAAAATCGCCGCGATATTTCGCGCCTGTTGTTTATTGGTTGTGGTTAATAATCGAACAGCTCGTTCGGCGTTCCCCATTCTCCCCACAGCATTGATTCGGGGCGCAAGCACAAAAACAATCTGGCCGGTACTTATCACCTTATTTCGCAAGCCGGATGATTCCAGCAGAGCAGCAAGCCCGGGTTTATTTTTCTCGTTTAGCTTGCGCAATCCCTCGCGCACCAGTATTCTGTTTTCATCGACAAGGGGTACAATATCCGCGGCGCTACCGATTGCCACCAAATCGACGTATTGATGAATAATCTCTTCATCAAGATTCAACATTCGAATAAGCGCCAGAGCGAGCTTATAAGCAACGCCTACGCCGGCTAATTCGCGGAACGGATAATTCTCGCCATTTGTTTTTGGATTAATTACAGCAAGCGCATTTGGCAGGTCGTTACCAGACTCGTGATGATCGGAAATGATTATATCGATACTAGCATTTTTTGCAAATTGTACTTCTTTGATAGCTGTAATACCACAATCGACCGTAATAATGAGCGAAACGCCTTTTAATTGGGCGACTTTTATACCGTCGATTGACATTCCATATCCTTCACGCAGGCGATTTGGAATATAGAATTCAACATGACATCCCAGATATTTCAGAAGGAGATAAATAAGAGATACAGACGTAATACCATCAACGTCATAATCACCATAGATCAATATCTTTTCGCGATTTCTCATGGCCAAAATGATGCGGTCAACGGCTTTTTGCATATCCATAAGTAAAAACGGATCGTAAAGGTCACCTATTTGAAATCTAAAATAGCGGCGTGCACTTTCAACATCATAGATATTTCTATTGTAGAGAATTCGGGCGATTGATTTTGGTGTATTTAACTCACTCGCCAGGGTATTAATTAAATTCTGATCAACATCATCGCGAAGAACCCATTTTAAATCCATTCAATTCCTCTTCCATGATACTTAAAAAGAAACCATCAATTCAAACTGAGTCGTAAGCCGAATTCTGTTTTGATGATCATTTATCTGGGATCGCCGTTACCGGCGACCTCATGCGACCTACCCGGGAGTCAAACGAAACGGGCCGCTTCTTCTCCCCTATTTGGTCTTGCTCCGGATGGGGTTTACCATGCGTCTGCTGTTACCAACAAACCGGTGGGCTCTTACCCCACCTTTTCACCCTTATCCCGCCAGGCGGGACGGTATATTTTCTGTGGCACTTTCCGTAGGCTCACGCCTCCCCCGCGTTATGGGGCATCCGGCCCTGTGGAGTTCGGACTTTCCTCATCCGCTTTGTGGCGGACGCGATCATCTGCCTCACTTTGAACTGATGGTGTTTTTTATTTATTATTGTTATTTACGTGACTATTTGTGTTAATTAAAATACGACCACATGTTTCACAAATAATGATGTTTTTCATCTTCCGCACCTCAACCACGGTCTGTGCGGGTATTGTTGCAAAACATCCCTGGCATGTATATTGTTTAATCTCTGCCAGCGCCAAACCATTGCGCGCTTTTCGAATCCGTTCGTATCGGGAATACAATGGCTTCTTTATCTGACTGACAAGAGAATTCCTTTCCTTTGTTAATTTGGTCAGCTCGGCTTCATTTGTCTTTTTCTTTTGGGTAAGAACCTCATCTTTTTCTTTATAACGTAATTTTAATCTGTCAACTTCCTCATCTTTTTCTTTCAGGTATTTCTCGACATTCTCTTCACGATCTAATAATTCAAGCAAAGTGTTTTCATGCTCTTCAATGCGTGCTTTTGTTGTTTCAATCTCGGCACTGATCGCATCGTATTCTTTATTTGTTGTTACAGAATAAACCTGCTCCTGATATTTTTTTTGTTTTTCACTCAGTAAACTTAACTCGCCTTCCAGTTTTCGCTTTTCTGTGTTAATATCGATTAATTCATTTTTAAAAGCTTCCATTTCGCCATTAACTGTATCAATTTGCGTTTTCAGTTCATCCACTTGTTGTGGTAAATTACCGAGAGAAGCTTCAATCTTACGAATTTGGGTGTCAATTTTCTGTAAACTTAAAAGCTGCGTCAAATCCATCTTGATTCTATCCTCCTGTTCAAATCACTTCATTGTTAAAAAAAAAGTGCACCAACTTTTTTAGGTACACTTTTTTTTTACAACCAAATATATTATAATATAAAAGGTCAAGTAGTATGAAACGTTCCCTTTTTATACGTATCATTGCCATTAAATTGCCTTGTAATTTAAAGTAAAATAAAATATACAAAACTAATATTAATTATGCAAGCAATTTTTTATTATTTAAATTTACTTGAAACTATGATTAAATCTATGTATATTGCATTTTATGAAGATAAGAATTTCACAAATAAAACGCCAATATAACGACACTCGTTCGCCAGAGCAAATACTGTTCGAATCGTTGAAAATTCCACCCGGGTCACTTAAAAATATTGTAATTGAAAGGGAATCTTTAGACGCACGGCGGAAGAATCAACCGGTATACATTTATAATTTTACGGCGGAAACTGAATACAGCTCACTTTTAAATAATCATAATGTAACAGTTATCTCTGAGAAAAATGGGCTTTCCATGGATTCAGAAACAATCACCCTGGACGAACAGCCAATCATTGTCGGGGCAGGCCCTTCAGGTTTGTTCACTGCACTTGCTCTGCTCAAAAAAGGATACCGTCCCACCCTTGTTGAACGCGGCAAGCCGGTGAATGACAGATTACAGGATGTACGCAATTTTTGGAATAAGCGACATTTTAATCCCCGGTCAAATGCAGTATTTGGCGAGGGAGGCGCCGGAACCTTTTCAGATGGAAAATTAACAACGCGCTCAAAATCACCGTTTGTAAAAGAAGTTCTTGAAACCTTTATCCGATTCGGTGCAGACACTCAAATTGCATATCAAGCAAAACCTCATCTTGGTACTGATAAAATCCGTAAAATTGTCATTAACATGCGCCGTGAAATCGAATCTCTTGGCGGCCAATTTGAATTCAATTCATTTTTGGATGATATCTCAATCGTCGATGGCAATTTAGTGGCTGTATCAATAAACGGTCGTAACAGAAATGCCCAAAGTTTAATCCTGGCAATTGGCAATTCAGCTATTGAAACATTTGAGATGCTGCACCACAGGGACGTTTGCATTGAACAAAAGCCGTATGCCATTGGTGTACGTGTGGAGCATCCGCAAAACTTTATTAATAACGCCCAATTCGGACCAAAAGTCGATATGAATTTTCTTGAAGCTGCAGAATACATTTTAACGCACAAATGCCGACACGCACAACGCGGTGTATACTCGTTCTGCATGTGCCCTGGCGGAAAAATTATCTGCTCCAGTTCACATAATCAGCAATTGGTACTTAACGGGATGAGTTATTCAACCCGAAATTTACCTCATGCAAATAGCGCAATTGTTGTTTCAGTAGATAAAAATGATTTTAAATCAATAAATCCTTTAGCAGGACTAAAATTTCGCAACCAGATCGAGGAACAGGCGTATGAAATAACATCAAAACCCTTCCAGGCGCCGGTTCAGCGAATTAAGGATTTTATGGACGATAACATTACCCTGCATAAAATCAAGAGCAGCTATTCCCTGGACGTCTGTAATGTGCTTGTTGCTGACATTTTTCCGGCAGCTATCACCCAAAGCCTGAAAGAATCGTTTTTGGCCTTTGATCAGCAAATCAAAGGATTTATTGAAAATGGGATATTACTGGCGCCGGAAACACGCACGTCAAATCCGCTACGAATTATCAGAGATCCGGCACATTTCACTTCTGTTAATACAAACGGGATTTTCCCGCTTGGCGAAGGCGCGGGGTACGCTGGCGGTATCATGAGTTGCGCAGTCGATGCATTGCATTTTGTATCGAAAGTTAAATCTATTCTCAATAATGCATAAATCGCAAAGACGGCAAGAAGCTCGTTCCGTTAAGTATATGTCTTTATATGGGTTGTTGTATAAAATTCGCTGTTTTTAAGAGATGAATTCGAAATATTATTTTTGGTTTTTTTGCCCGGATAAAATAAATGATATGAATTTTTTCAAATAAACTATCTGTAAAACTCAGTTTGTATGTAATATTAAGTTTTTATTTATTTGCGGCTTTGCGGTAAATAATCCTGAATATTTTAGGCTATAAAATAATTGTACTAAAATAGGGAGAAGTTTAAAATGGTGAACATCAGAACCATTTTCATTGCAATTTCTGCTTTTTTCTTATTTACAATTCCTGATACATCTTATGCCAAAAGTTATTCCATCGATGCCATCGTAATTGAAGCGGAAATACTCGGTGATGGCAGTTTACTCATCCAGGAGCATCGAACATATAACTTCAAGGGACAATTTAGCTGGGCAGATTATTCACTGCCATTATTCCAATTGGGGCGGGTAACGGATTTCAACATCGCTGAAAACGGCACAACATATCTACAAAATAATAACAAGTCGCCGAACACTTATCAATTGTCTCAGGATGCAAACTCATTATATGTTAAGTGGTTTTACCGTGCACGAAATGAACGCCGAACCTTCACTCTGTCATACAGGATAGAAAATGCAGTGAAGGTTTATGACGATGTTGCGGTTTTTTATTACAAATTTGTCGGCGCAGAATCTCCCAAATCTGCAGCAATGGTCGATGTATCGCTTAAACTCCCTCATCCGGCGAATACAGATAGCGTTCACGCCTGGGCGCATGGCCCGTTGCATGGTGAATTACGATTTTATGAAGACCGTATACGGCTCTGGGTTCAGCCCTTGCCGCACAACCAATTCTGGGAAGTCCGCGCAGTGTTTCCTCAGTATTGGATTGAAAATGTACGTTTAAGGAACACAGGTTTTGTTCTGGCAAAAATTATGGATGAAGAAGCAGCCTGGTCCGAAGACGCTAACAAAAAACGGGAAGAACAGAAAGCACGCACAATAGCCAAACAACGAAATACGGATCAAACCCGAAACTGGAGCATCACTCTCGGACTGGCTGGTCTGTTGCTGTGGTTCATGATTTATCGTCGTTATGGAACCGGATATGCAACGCCATCGCAGGCACAATTTTCATCAGCATTACCCGAGGAATTCTCGCCCGCGCTCACAAATTATATCTATTATCAGGGGCAACTTTCTTCCGGAGCCATGGTCGCAACACTTTTCGATCTTGCCCGCCGTGGTTATTTGGAATTATTTGAAACAAAAAAAATGGTATCGTATCTTTTCATCAAAAAAGAAAAAACAACCTATAATATACGACGAAACAAGGAAAAGCTTGCTAACAGCGATACTAATCTCACAAACTATGAGTCTGACCTGGTCAGTTTCCTGTTTAACGAGCTTTCAAACGACGGCGTTGAAATCGATTTTGACACCATCAAAAAGAAACAGACAACAGTGATGCGGTGGTTTAGAAACTGGAAAAAAATGATTGGTAAACACTGGGACAAGCCATTTATGGAAAAAAGCAGCGTAAAGGCGATGTTCATTTCTCTGGGAGTTGCGATTGTCATTATCGTCTGCGGAGCGCTGCTTATCATTTACTATTCAGGCATGGGAGCGATTGCTATTGGCATTGGCGTCATTCTATTTATTTTATCCTTTTTTATTTTGAGATATACAAAGGAATATAAAACCATTCGTACAAATATAGCTTCATTTTATCGCTATATGAAAAAAATGCACTTCCGCACACAGGATAGCACACAATTTCACAATCGTCTTGAAGATTATTTCATTTATGGAATATCACTGGGTTTGGGCAAAAAAGTTATTGAAGAAATAATGACGATTTACAGTGCAGGACAGTCGACTTATTTTCTATGGTACCATCCGGTCTCGTCGTCCGGCTCGCCAACAGATTTTGCAAATGCGGTATCATCAATGGCAACAGCAGCCAATACAACCCTGTCCAGTTCCACGGGAACTGGCGGCGGCGCGTCATCCGGCGGAGGAGGTGGCGCTGGCGGAGCATCCGGCGGCGCTGGCTAATCAAACAAAAACAGATGAGCGTCACCTATTGCAGACGGTCAGGTAAATTTAGCTCACGCGTGATTTAACAACCTTAACGATTTCGTTGGCAATAATTCGATGTCCGGGTGACTTTAAATGTACTGTATCTAAAAATATCTGATCCTGATTCGCTTTCGGGCCAAAGGTTTTTATAAATAGCTGGGGTGTATCAATAATCGAAACATTTTCCTGGCTGAATTCCCGTGTGATAGAATTTAATTCGACTGTCTCCTGGTCTTCGAAAACTGTTTGTTTTTCATTTCGAAAAACGCGATTAACAAAAACAACAGGGATCTGTTTTTTTTCAGCGATATTCACAATTTTCCCGGTGTTTTGCCTTAACGTTTCCACCCATTCGTCCCGTTTGCCAGGAACAAACCATCGAGCGTACGTTTCAGCATCGATTTCTTTTTTGGTTTTAAATTTTTTAAATATATTTTCATCAGCAAATTTTTTGGCAACACAAAAAAACCAGCTTTTACGGATGATAGCCTCATGCGATGATTTCAATTTCTGCGCTTCAGCGAAATCCCGCTCGTCTTCAAATTCATTGGAACCATGGAGATGAAAAATAACCAAATCCGGTTCATATTTTAGAATCTTTTGGAAGATTAATAACATTCGCGCGGAACCTATTCCTGTTGCGGAGCAATTAATCACCTCAAATTTTTGCTGAACACTGGTTTCATTAAGATATTGTTCCAGGAAACTGGAATAATTCACATTCAGCTCACCCCGTGAAACAGATGACCCGATCGTGAAAATTCTGCATACATCAGCGGTCTTTTTAGCCTGCATTTCCTGTTTCCAAAACGCCAGATAGGGCGTCGGATAAAGGACAAGTACGTCGTCCTTTTCATAAAATAATGGCATGTCTTCGGAAAAACCATAATCATAAAATGGCGAGTATTTGGTATAAATCTCTTCCGGCACTAGGTGCGGACGAAATATCAAGCGAGTTGCTAATTCTGCAACAACATACAAAGTAAACACAACAGTCATCGTCGTTGGTAAATTTTTAAAACTGAAAATAGATGAACGATTTTCCACCCTGAACTCCTGAAATTAGAAATAGAATGATAAATGCAAAATAAACTAAACTTTTTATCGATATCCGCGTGCGATATAACACCAACAAATCATCTTCTTTAAATTGAAAAAACTGAATTACCATTAACGGGCCGGCATAAAATAAAATCTGTGCAGCGATGCGCTTGATATCGGAAAATGGCTCCAACGAAGTATTGAATAACACGCTGCGCATCATATTTAAAATTTGTTCGATAGACTGCGCCCGGAAAATTAGCCAACCGATATTCGCGAAAAAGAACATCACCACAATCCGTGTCCACAAGCTCAGCGATTTTTCAAGTCCTGTTTTTGCGATATAAATAGAATTGAGAATCGGCTGAAAGAAACGATGCACCACCAGAATAAAACCCTGATAGAATCCCCATAGAATAAAAGTCCAGCCTGCACCATGCCACAGTCCGCCGAGAAGCATCGTTAACATTAAATTGCGGTAGGTTTTATAATTACCCCCGCGATTACCGCCAAGGCTAATGTAAAGATAATCTTTTAACCAAGTTGATAAGCTAATGTGCCAGCGTCTCCAGAAATCGGAAGGATTCACAGCAAAATATGGCAGCCTGAAATTCACCATTAATTCAAATCCCATCATTTTTGATAGACCACGGGCAATGTCCGAATATCCAGAAAAATCACAATATATCTGAAACGCAAATGCCAGCACGCCCAGAATGACAAAAGCGCCATTTTGGACCTCTGTGTTAGCGAAAACATTATCTGCAATAAGAGCCAGATTATCAGCGATGAAAACTTTTTTAAATAATCCCCAGAAAATGAGAAATGTTCCTTGATAAAATTTTTCAGCGGTAATGGTACGAGGCATTGTTACCTGTGGCAGCAAATTTTTGGCTCGTTCGATGGGCCCGGCGACCAGTTGTGGAAAGAACGAAACAAAGAGGGCAAAATCAAGAAAATTTTGGGTGGGGTTCATTTTACCCCGATAAATATCAATCGTATAACTCATAGTTTGAAATGTATAAAACGAAATCCCCACTGGCAAAATAATATTAAGTGAAGTAAAGTTTGGTTGCAAACCGAATGATTGCAACAGTTCGGCAAAATTATCTGTAAAAAAATTAAAATATTTGAAAAATCCTAAAATACCGAGATTAGCGGCCATGCTGATAAATAAAAACATTTTTCTATGGTTCGCATTTTCAGTTTTTTGCAAGCGAAGACCACAAAAATAATCGATCACAGTGGAGATAAAAATCAAGGAGAGAAAACGCCAGTCCCAACTCCCGTAAAAATAGTAACTCGCTACTAACAGCAATATGTTTTGTCCGCGGTGCGGCAAAACACGATATAGCAAGTATACAATAACAAAAAATACCCCAAACTCCCAGTTATTAAAAAGCATATTTCCCTTTCCTGTTGAAAGTCTATTGATATCATCGGCTGGAACCAGCAACAGATGTGCCACCACAAAACTTGATGAACCCCTGGTCTTTTTGTAAGCAAAAAATCGATTCATTTGCATAATTAGTAATATTTTATTTTTTTGCAAATTATTTCTATAATATCAACATAACTAATCATACGTATTACCACATTCTACTGTATAAAAGTGATACAATGTTTTTACCTAAAACATCTTTTACAATTTTCCAATCGTGAAAATTGATGAAAATCAAGCCGAGCAAATTTAAAAAAAAAGCTTGATTTTCTATCTTTAATTATTTATATTTGTGAACTAAAATTAAATATTACAAAAACCATGAGAGGAGGTTTGAGGGTTGATGCCCGCCGTAAAAGTACGAGATAATGAATCATTTGATAGAGCATTTAGACGCTTTACCAAAGCATGTGAAAAATCCGGACTAATGTCCGAAATTAAGAAACATCAACATTTTGAAAAGCCCAGCGAACGTCGTAAGCGTAAAATAAACGCGGCTCGACGTAAGCAACGCAAATTACAAATGATTGAAAACTCTTAATATGTTTCAATGGGGAACAGAAATGAGCATTCTGGAGAAAATTACGAATGATTTAAAAATCGCAATGAAATCAAAAGATAAGATTCGGGTGGAAACGCTGCGCTCGGTTATTGCCCAGTTAAAGAATGAGCGAATTAATGTGGGAAATGATTTATCTCCGGAGCAAGAGCTTGCTGTTCTTATGAATGCAGCCAAAAAACGGAAAGAAGCAATAGATATTTACGAAAAGAGCAACCGCAAAGATTTGCTGGATAAAGAAAAAAGTGAATTAGAGATAATTTCAGAGTATCTGCCGGAACAAATTTCAGATGAAGCGATCGAAAAATCTGTTTCCGCAATTATTGAGCGTACTGGCGCAACCAGTGTAAAGGATATTGGGCGAGTAATGGGTGAAGCGATGAAAGAGTTGAAAGGAAAAGCAGACGGAAAGAAAGTTCAGCAGATGGTACGCAGCAAACTTGCATGAGATGCTCTAACAGAGGCTAATTTTTAAAAAGTGGATGAGGTGATTTAGTCATTTTATTCGCTTTTTTTGTTTAATCGCATAATTCACAGGTCACCTCCATGCAATCAAACGGCATATCGTATCTTGATTTAATTATTGTCATCGCGTTAATCTTTTTTTTAGCAAAGGGATTTAAGCGAGGTTTTACCGAGGAATTTATCCAAATGTTAGGGACAGTCGTTAGTCTAATTCTGGCGGTTCGGTATATGTCCGACATATCCCGTTATTTAATCAATCCGGTCGGAATACCAACGATTGGCGCAATTGTCATTGCGTTTGCGAGTATCTTTATCGCTTCGTTCTTTACGTTCCGCTTTTTAGCCACAAAAATGAGAAAAGCCGTCAATGTTTCAGTTGCCCTGGGAAGCCTCGATAAAATTGTTGGTGGTGCATTTGGACTGGCCAAAGGTGCAATTTTTACTAGTTTATTTGTTATTGTATTATCGCTTTTCGAGATTTTACCATTTGTCAGTCGATATACAAATAACTCGGCTCTATATCATCCAATGCGACGGGTTGCGCCACTTGCTTATGATGCTCTTAAAGTTTTTGTACCGCAATCAAAACCATTTATAGCTGAGTTGAAAGACAATACTTCGGGCGTTTCGATTAACAAACAAGGAGAAACCACTCAAAAAGTGATTGAATATTATAGAAAGAAGTAGATTACCTTGAATCAGTATATTTTTGAAACATTAGAATTTGACCGAATTATCAACCACTTAGCCTCTCATGCAGACTCTTCCCTGGCAAAAGAAAATGTACTTTTACTGAAACCGCTAACCAATATTACCGAAATAACCGACAAACTCACTGAAGTTACTGAACTTCGGGCAATCCTTGATTTTGATGATCCATTTCCAGTGTATGGTATTCAGGATGTCCGCTCGTCGCTAAAAAAAGCTTCTCTTGCCGGAAATTACCTCGCTATTGAAGATTTAACCGCCATTGCCGAAACGTTGACAGTATTTCGTCGATTAAATGAATTTTTCAGTTCACGGAAAGATAAATATCCGCTTCTACAAAAAATAGCAACAAACTTATCCACATTCTCTAAAATCGAAAAAGAGATCAACCGCTGTATTGATCCATCTTCTGAAGAAATACGGGACAACGCCAGCCACAATCTTGCACGCATCCGCCGATCAATTTTGTCTGAACAGCAAAATATCCGAAAAAAAATGGAAAATCTGGTCAATTCGTTTTCAAAAAATAATTATCTGCAAGAAAACCTGATTACCATACGCGATGGCCGGCTCGTTTTAATGGTCAAAGACGAATATAAACGACATGTAAAAGGAATTATTCATGATCAATCTGCCACTGGCGCGACATTGTTTGTCGAACCCATGGAAGCTCTTGAAATCAACAACCATATTCGCGAACTTATCCTGGAGGAAAAACGTGAAACAGAAAAAATTTTACGCCAACTCACAGACCTGATTCGTGAACAGTTGGCTGAGATCAAACAAAGCCTGGCAGTAGCAGCAGAACTTGATTTCATTCATTCCAAAGCACAATTTTCTTCATCAATGGACGGCATCCAACCAAAACTAAACTCAGAGAATCACCTGAACATTATCAATGGCAAACATCCGTTATTGTTGTTACGCTATAAATCAACAGACAAAGTCGTTCCTCTGAACATATCAATCGGAAAAGAATTCAATACCCTCATTATTACAGGTCCGAATGCCGGCGGCAAAACCGTCGCATTAAAGACAGTGGGGCTGCTCAATTTAATGGTTGCCTGCGGCCTGCACATTCCGGCGCATTCAGACACGGAAATGTGTGTCTTCCAAAATATTTACGCAGATATTGGTGACCAGCAATCTATTGAAAACGATCTTTCCACATTTAGCTCACATATTCAGCGCTTAAAACACATCGTTGATTATATTACAGATCATGATCTGGTTATCATTGATGAAATCGGAACTGGCACCGATCCTGAGGAAGGCGCGGCACTGGCGATTTCAATGCTGGAAAAATTAACCCGTATCGGTAGCGTCAATCTGGTTTCAACTCATTTGGGATCACTAAAAGCATTTGCGCATGAAACAGAGCGCGTCGAAAATGGCTCGATGGAATTTAATGCCGAATCGCTGCAACCGACCTACCGCTTTCGCACCGGGTTACCAGGTTCTTCTTATGCATTTGAAATTTCCGAGCGATATGGTTTGTCGCGAGAAATCATCAAAAGAGCCCGCTCACTTGTGGGAGCCGAAAAAAATCGTCTGGAAAATCTGTTAGTTGATTTGGATAAAAAAATAACACACTATCAATCAGAATTAGAACAGATAAGCATTAAGCAACAGGAATTAGATACTCTAACTTCTGATTACCAGCAAAAAAATGCGGAAATAAAAGCTCATGAAAAACAATTAAGAAAAAAAGCGATTCAGGAAAGTGAAGATATACTAAAATCGGCGAATTCGACCATCGAACGTGCCATCAAGAAAATCAAAGAACAGCAGGCCTCGCGGGAAGCGATTAAATCCGCTAAAGCGATTTTAGCAACTGAAAAGAATCAATTAACTAAGCAGAAGCAAACAATTTCACAGGACAAAATCCAACACGCTCCCACTCAGTTAACACTGGATATGATCTCCATTGGTCAAACCGTTTTCTGGAAGAGCTTCAACCAAAAAGGGAAAATACTTTCTGATGCAGACGCCTCTAATCGGATATTGATTGATACGGGTGGTGTGAAGGTGAAAGTGAATATCAACGAATTACAACTGGTTGAAGAAGAGAAAACTGAACAAAAACGGGTGAGAATCCGTTATGAGTATGACTCATCAGCACGAACCGAGCTGGATTTGCGCGGAATGCGCGCCGAAGATGCAGAAATAATGACTGATAAATTTATACAGGACGCCATGTTAGCCGGTTTGGACCAGGTTCAAATAATCCACGGCAAAGGCACCGGTGTATTACGAAAAGTAGTACATGAATTACTCGAAAAACATCCTCACGTTAAAAACAAAAACCTAAGCAATTGGAATCAGGGCGGCACGGGCGTGACTATTGTTCAGTTGAAATAAGTCAATTTTTTAAGTTGAAAACGCCCTGAAAGGGCGCCATCAACTCACAAGCCGCTCCCGTTTCTGTAACATGATCAACCCGAATAAAACGCAAATAATCGCTCCCGCCACCAGATAGATTCGATTATATAACGTGGTTTCCATCCAGATATAGCCACTGGAATCAGACGGAATTGAGAACGGATTATGAAACAAATTCCATTTACTCCCTTTTACAAAATCAGCCGCGAAAAAGAAAAACAGGCTAAAGCATGCGACAATTACCGCTGTGGCATTACCATTTTTTACGATGGTTGAAAACATAAAACAGAGGGCGCATATAAAAACAAGCGGAAATATCAGGTGAAAGGTCATTGTAAAAATAGGCACTGGTGTTAATGAGATACTGGTCATAATTGCCAGTATAATGAGAATGACGGTCGTGATAAAAACTGCTAACAGAAGGCGAACCAGATAAACTTTGTAACGGTAATTAGGAATTCCGAACACAGTTTCCAACATGCGGTTATCCAAATCATTTTGGATACCAAATGTTGACGGGTAAAAAATCAGCAAAACTCCCGGAACAAGCAACAAGTTATACACTGAACCTGATTCAAATGCTGAATCGGTATTAATGAGGTTGATGATGGTGATCAATAAAAAGATAGCGAACGCTGCCAATAAAAAATATATAACTTTATTCGCAAACACTACTTTGAGATTGTAGCGAACAAACTGACCGATTGTCAACAATTGATTATACTTAGCTGTCATTTTTAACATTTTTCTATCTTATTAAATTTTTAGTCGCGGCCTAATAACCATAAGTACGCATCTTCAAGTGTCGGGCGCACCTGGACTGCATCTGATAAAATCGATTTTTCCGCCAGGAAACGAATCCGAATGGAATCGCCGATCAGGACGTGATGAACCAACCAGAGCTTATGACGGACATTTTCAAATTCATCCGGTAATAAATGACTTTGCCACACATAACCACGGGTTGCCGCTACCATTTGACCGGGAGCACCCAGAAAACAGAGTTTGCCTTTATTTAGAACAGCAACCTTGTCACAAGAACTGGAAATATCCTCAATAATATGTGTTGAAAAAATCACAATTCGGTCTTTACTTAAATCCACCAGCAAATTACGGAATCGAATTCGTTCCCGCGGGTCCAAACCGGCAGTTGGTTCGTCCACTACCATAATTCTGGGTAAATGCAACAGCGTTTGTGCGATGCCGATTCGTTGTTTCATGCCGCCGGAAAATGAGCCAATTTTGCTATTTCGATGATCATCAAGATGGACAGAGGAGAGCGCAGCTTCCACAGTCTTTAACCGTTCATCAGGATCAAGAATATTTTTAAGCATGGCCTGATAATCCAGAAACTCGTATGCCGTCATGTTTTCATAACTGCCAAATTCCTGGGGCAGGTAGCCGATCAATCCCTGTAATTCTTCCCGCTTTTCTTTTAAATCGATATCATTAATTTTTATAGTACCGCGCGACTGTTCCAAAATACCGCTTATGATGCGCATCAACGTCGTTTTTCCGGCGCCATTCGGGCCCAGCAATCCGAACATCCCACTACCAATTTCCATTGAGACGCCATCCAGCGCGCGAAACGGCTTTTTCTTCTTGCCAATTACCGGAATCATCATCACAAAACGATAGAAAAGCTTGCGCAGTGAAACAAAACGTCCCTTTATTCTAACAATATTGATGTTTTGGTTATGAATCCGGTTCGAGGTTGTATAAACAGCTAACAAGGTTCCCCAAAAAACAGCAATAAATACGACAGTGACAATTTTTTCCCATCGGATATAAAAAAGAATTAAATGAATGAGCGGGACGCCCCCAACATATATCTTGTAAATCCATTTTTGCCATTTAGCGTACTGAAAAACAGACAGCAGTAGATTTAATATAAAAAAGCCAAACAAATAAACTATATGGGAAAGCAGAAATAACCACAGCCCATTTTCCAGATAGAAATAGCTAAAATAGGTGAGATATGCAAAAACCGGTAATTGCCAGGTCAGATTTTTCAGCGAGAACTTATTAATATCCTCTCCGGTGCGCGCACTTTGACGGTCTTTCTTATGCCACTCCCGAACAAAGCGAGATGAATCGTCATAAATTTTCACCACGTATTTTAATTTAATGGTCAACGGTTCATCAGCGCTGATCCATTTCACATTTGCCCGCCGCAAACTTGTCATAATGAAATACGTTGCACCCGGGATGACAAAGATCAATAACATCCCGTTTGCCAATTGCCAGACAAGGCTGTCTACGGTTTGATAAATCAGAACGGTTCCGGCAACGAGCAAACACATTTGAATCATTTTGATTTTCCGGTTTAATTTTTTAAACCAGGCAAGCGCTGTTTCCAGTCCGATGTAGGTCGTTGGGATGAATACGAGTGTAAACAGCATTCCCACAGCCAGCCCGCCGATTACGGTAATTGCAAACGGTGCACCAATGCGCACAACGTATTCTGCTTTCCCCATTGCCAGTGGAATCAGCGCCACAATTGTTGTGATGGTAGTAATCAGGATCGGTCGAACACGTGTTTGCCCCGCAGCAATCAACGCCCTGCCGACGCTGAATCCTCGTCTTCTCAAAATCCGCGTATAATCGATGAGAATAATTCCGTTATTGACCACCACACCCAACAGTATCAAAAATCCGGTGAGTGTATTGGCATTCAGCAGCGAATTTCCGGTGAGAATAATCGCCCATAGCGAACCGATGACAGCCAGAGGAATGGCAAACATCATAACCAATGGGATCAGAAATGATTCAAACACTGATGCCAGGATCATGTAAATGAAAATAAATGCCGCAAGAAACAGGAATTTATATTCAGTTAAATCCGTCTCCTCCTGAACGATTTCCACGGCAATCCCGGCAGGTATTTCAACCTGTGAGATCAGTTGATCTAATTCAGACCGTGCTGCCTTCAGCAAGCGTTTTGAATTGTTCACTTCATTTAAAAATGTGAACGTTACTTCAATCTGCTTTTCCTGATTGACCCGGTTGATACGTGAAATGCCGCTGGAATAAATAATACGGCTCAACTGATCCAGTGGATAAATGCTACTTGTATTCGAGCGAATTTGTAAATCCCTTAAATCATCGATCTGCTTCTCTTCTAAATTGCTATTACGGATCACAATATCATATTCCCTGGTTCCGCTTTTGAATGTCATTCCGCTGGAAAATTCACTTTCAAAACCGCTCAACTCAGAAGCGATGCTCATCAGTGGTATATCGTAATGACTCAGAATTTGATTATCAAGCAACAGATGGATTTCGGGCCGGTCATCCGCGACATCCAGCGAAACCCGATCTATGGTTGCCAGGTCTTCCAGATAATATTGAAAATCTTCCGCGATATTTTTCATCAACCGGAAATTTCGGCCTTTAATGACAATTTTTTCTTTCTGAGAGCCGATGCCAAGGATGTTCATAAAATCTGCGCCTGGATTTCGCCGACCGCCCCCGCGAAATCGCTCGCTTGCCATGGGTTGGTCAAACGAAATTTGGGCCGAACGAATATTTTTGATTCGCTTTTTAATTTCTCCCTTAACTTCCGCTAAATCCCGGTTTTTGACTGCTTCAAAATCTTCTTTCAATTTTATAGTAATTATCGCGTCTTCTTCAAATATCTGAGTGACTACATCCTGTTTTTCCTCCAAATCACTTAGCTTTTCTTCCACATCAGCGACGACTTTATCGGTCGCGCTTAATGTTGCACCGCGCTGCATGGTAACATACAACCGGAAATCTTCTGTCTCAACTTCTTGTGAAACATTTATACTCAGCGCCATACATATTATAAGACTGACAAAAAACAGAACAACCCCGGCAACAATTGTTCGCACCGGGAAACGCATGGTTGATTTTAATAACAATGTATAAATTTGCAGCAACCGGTTTTTTTGAGAAACAATATTAAAATTGACCGAGCGAACCGATAGCCGTGACGTCAAAAATCTATGAGTAAAAGCAGGAATTAAAAGCAGGGCAACCACCAGCGAAACCAGTAAGGTCGATATGATTGAGACGCCAATTTGCTTGCCAATTAATTTAACGAAAAAATTTGAAGCAAACAGGAACGGCAAAAAGATAGCGATTGTTGTAAAGGTTGCCGCAAAAATAGACCGCCAGACTTCTTTTGTACCCCGGACAACAGCTTTATCACTATCTTCTTTTGAAGAATAAAGCCGGTAGATATTTTCAAGCACAACAATGCTATTATCCAGCAGCATTCCGATTGCCAATGCGGCTCCCACCAATGTGAGGCTGTTAATTGTAATTCCCGCGGCATAAAAAAAGTTCATCGCCGTTAATATGGAAATCGGAATCGCCAGTGCAATTACAATAACCAGTTGAAAATGACGTAAAAAGTACCATAAAATGACAATTGCCAACAATCCGCCAACCAGTGCCAACTGTTTAATGAGATCAATGTTCCGTTCCATTTCCTCAGCAGCGTCATTTTGTATGACAATCTCGACTCCCCCGGACACTATTTTCTGATTTAAGTCAGCAATAACTTGTCGGGTTTCATGTGAAAGTGCAATCAGATTCGCCTGCGAATCGCGAATCAACTGAATCGTGACTGTTTCCTTCCCATTTACACGACTAATTGACGTTTCCTCTTTCACTCCCTGATATACTTCTGCCACATGTTTCAACAAAACAGGGCCATCCTGCTTGATCACGATATTTTCAAGCTCTTGCACATCCACATATTCCGTCACCAGATTCACGAAATACTGCTTGTCTTTTTCATGCACATGACCCAGAAATTCTTTGGAACCGCCGTATTGGGCCACGATTGTCCGAATCTGTCCCGCGGTGATGTGATGCGCCTGGCACGCTTGTTGATCGAGGATAATTTCCACGGATTGTTCACGACCACCGGAAATTTGCACATTCGCGATACCGTCGATATTCTGCAAATCCATCGCAATTTTTTCATCTACAATATGCCGGATACGATCCACACCGCCAGTCCCGCGAACCTGCAAATCCATGAACATATTAGAAATCTGCTCGGTATCAATCTTAAAAACATTGATGAGAAATTCATCATCCAGGTCTGCTTTTACAGCGTCGACTTTTTGCTGAAGCTTCAAGTACGCATATTTAATATTGGCCGATTGCGTGTAGTAAATGAAAATAACACCCCGCCTTCGATAGGCATAAGATTCGATCTTTTCAATGTCCTCAAGTGTTCCGATGGCTCCTTCAACGGGAATGATCGCCTGTTTTTCCATATATTCCGGGCTCAATTCCTGGACACTATTCACCTGCACCACCAGAAAGGGAAGCTCGGCTGCAGGCAGCAACTCCACTGGCAGTTGTCGGTATGAAATATATCCCAACAAGCAAAGCCCGATAAAGAGCATGGAGAGAAGTGTTTTTCGTTTTAGAATCAGGTTTGATAACATTTTTTTATTTTATTATGAAGCCAAAAATTCTAAATGAATTTTAATATGACAACTTACAAGTAACAAATTAAATCCCCAAATTGGGCACATCTTCGGTTTGAAGAGAATCGTTCGTAAATCAATTTACATCCCTGAGCCAACGGCTGATCGAAAATCTCTTTGGAGCACGGTTTCACCACCGGCGCAATCAGGGGGATGTCAGCGCCGCTAAGGGTTCACATTTACCTCGTTCGCAAATTAACTGATTGTCCCTCACTCAAACCGCAACCGATCTCCGAGTTGATCTACAATAAAATAGACGCACGGAATAACCACCAGCATCAATAATGTTGATGTAACCAGCCCACCAATGACAGCCCAGGCCATCGGAGCGCGTAAAGCCGCTCCCTCTCCAAAGCCAAATGTCAATGGCGTCAATGCCAGAATTGTGGTCAGGCTTGTCATTATAATCGGTCGGATGCGTCGCTGGCCCGCCTCGATAATGGCTACCATTCGCTCGGCTCCCTCCCGGCGTAATTGGTTAATCGCATCGACTAATATGATGGAGTCATTGACCGCAATTCCCGCTAACATGATAATTCCGATATATGCCATGATATTCAATGGTTTGCCAATAATTAAAAATATGAACACCACGCCAACAGCAGCCAGCGGGATCGTCAAAATTATTGTAAACGGATGCAGCAGGGATTCAAATTGAGACGCCAGCACCATGTAAACCAAAACAATCGATAAAATCAGGGCAAATTTTAAATTTTGAAATGCCTCTCGTCGGTTCTGTTCCTCGCCAGTAATGGAATAACTATAATCCGCAGGAAAGGATACTTTTTTCATGCGCTGATTTACTGATTTCATCACATGATCAAATGGCTTGTTACCCGTAATGTTCGCTGTTATCTTACCAATCCTGTTTTGGTTCCGCCGTATGATTTCTTTTGGCGCATTTGAGTACTGAATGTCAGCAACTACTGATAATGGCAATTTCGTTTCACCGGATGTGATAATCATATCATGCAAATTATTAATCCCAATTTTCGGCATTCGCAGCGTGATCTCTTTCATCTCACCTTCATGCTCCCATTCTCCTGCCTCCCTTCCCGACAGTTGATCCTGCAATTGTGCTGACAGGTCATCGATATTCAGATTATACAACCCGGCGACCATGCGGTCAAGTACAATATCTACCTGTGGCCGACCTTCCTCAAACATTGTCTCGATATTGACAAGCTCCGGAACCTGTGCAATATGTTCTCTGGCAATGTCTGTCAGACGTTGAATTTCAGTCAGATCAGTGCCTTTAATTTCAACTACCAGTGGGGCAATTTCAGTACTCATTGTTGATTGCAATACTGTCTGCTCCTGAGTAAACTGAAATTCAAGATCCGGAATGTATGATAATTCTCTATTGACACGTTCCAAAATCTCCTGTGAACCGAGTTTTCGGTTTTCCAGTAAAATGATTTTCATGGTCGCGGTGTTTTCATCCTCAAAAACCGAACTTTCGCTGGTAGTGATACCTGTTGCCGGGCCAATTCGACTGTAAATTGTTTTAATTTCGGCTCCCAAAATTCTGCGGATACCCTCTTCAATTCCATTGACAGTTTGCTCGGTTCGGCTCAAATCAGTTCCTTCCGGCAGCTTGATTTCTAACGAGAATTCCCCCTGATCTGCCCGGGGGATGAATTCGCTGCCGACCATCGGTAATATCAATATGGTAATGATTATCAACACTCCCGCTGCAGCGATCACAATGTATTTCGCTGAAAGGATTTTTTCCAAAAATCTGCCATATCCGTTAAATTTAATTGATTTAAATTGATCACCATTGATTGATTTTTGTCTTAAAAATTTGGCGCTCAACATCGGAATAACGATAATTGCCACGAACAACGATGAAATCAACGAAAAAGCAACAGTCCACGCCTGATCCTTGAATAATTCCCCGGCCGCGCCATGAATATAAACAATGGGCAGAAAAACGATAATCGTGGTGATCGTCGACGCGATAATTGCTCCGCCGACCTGTGCCGTTCCGGTAATCGCCGCTTCTTTCACTGAAAGACCGGATTCGATATTTCTAAAAATATTTTCCATGACCACAATCGCATTGTCCACAAGCATACCAGCGCCTAAAGCCAATCCGCCAAGCGTCATGATATTTAGCGACAGGTCTTTGAAATACATTAAATTGAATGTTGCCACAATCGAAATCGGAATTGCCACCCCGATGATCATCGTCACCCCGATTCTTCTTAAAAACACAAACAACACGATTACTGCCAGCATAATCCCGATGATCGCGGTTTCCTCAACCTCGTTAATTGCGCTCTTAATAAAGTCCGCCTGATTTTGGATCACAACCAATTTATAACCGGGCAGCGCCTTGCGTAATGTTGTTAATTCCTTTGACAGTTCCTCCACAGCTTTGACAGTATTGTATTTCATTTCTTTGTAAACTGCAAGTCCGAGAACTCGTTCATTATTCACATGAACGATGTTCACTGGTTCTTTATTTTGAAATCGCACGTCTGCCAATTCTTTTAAATAGACAGGAATGCGGTTTTCAGAAATGGAACCCTGAATTTGCGAACCTGTGATTTGATCGGGCTCTTTATATGTGATGATCACATTTCGAATATCATCCAGTGATTGATATTCGCTGATCCCGCGGATGATGTACTTCAAGCCCATCTCCTCAATCGAGCCGCCGGAAATACTGCGGTTGTAAGTGCGCAATTTATTGGAAATTGTCAACGTGGTGACATTGTATGCATCAAGCAAATAGCGATTTGTTTCCACAACCACTTCCTGGTCTTCTTCACCGAGAAGTTCCACCTCAGCAATTCCTTCCAGCCGTATGAGCTCATTGCGGATATAGTTATCAGCAACTTTTCTTAATGCATCCATATCCGCGATATTGGGATGAGAAAATCCGAGTAGCATCACCGGGATGGCGTTCGGGTCGTGCTGAGTGACTGTCATTTCATCCAATTCAACGTTCTGACTAAAGCTGGTCAGCGTTTTCTGTAAATCAAGCAATGATTCATTCATATCCGCATCCCAACTATATTCCACTGTGATCTGCGCAACACCCACACGGGACACCGACGACACCTGAACCACTTTTTTCTGCCGGCTCGCCAGCGCTTCGATGTTTGACACATATTGCTGTTCCATTTCTTCAGGTGGTTTTTCGCCGGATTTTATTTCAACAAAAATACGCGGATTATTCAATTCAGGCAGAAGTTCAATACCCAATCTATTAAATGAAATGTATCCCAATAACAACACCGCCAGTACTATCATCACGATCGTCACGGGATAATTAACAGAAAATTTGGAAAGATTTGTCATGGTTTATTCTTGGTTAAGTAAATACGATTATCAAGCAATGCCAATGAAATCCATAAACAGCCTGTCCAGAAACTCATTAAATGCCAGAGAAACCCTTGCGAAGGTTTCGCAATAACATAATATATATAATTAATTGAATTTATATCAATACCCAGATTGTCCCATTTTGAAAAACCTTCGCAAGGGTAATTCCTGGACAGGCTGTAAAGGGATCTCACTCCGGAGTAAGGCTGAATTCCGATTTCTTTCAAACAGAACACCTTCAATGAAAAGCACGCGCTATTGCACAATTTTCACTTTGGATCTATTTCTCAAGGTTTCAAATCCTTTCACAACCAGCCTCTCATTTTCTTTCAAACCGTCAACAATCTCAATTTGTTCTTTGTTCTCAAGTCCGGTGGAAATTGTCCGCCGAATCGCTGCACCTTTTTCCACAACATATACTGTTTTTTCACCGCGCCGTGAAATGATCACATCCTTCGGAATAACGATCGCCTGGTCTTTGTCAGACACCACGATATCAATTTTCATGAACATTCCCGGACGGATAATCAGTTCGGGATTATCTATTAATATCGTTGCTTTAAACGTGCGGCTTACCGGATCCAGCGCCGGAGCAACCTGTTCAATCATCCCCCGGAGAGTATCTTCAGGCTGGGTGTAATTTGTGACACTTACATTTTGCCCGGTAGTCACACGATTCATTTCTTTGTACGGCAAGTTTACTTCTGTGAAAAGTTGACTATAGTCCATAATTTGTGTGATTTCTGAATTTGCTTCGACTTTCGTGCCAGGTGTGTAATAGGTGAGATCAACCAATATCCCTTTAAACGGAGCGGTAATTTTTAACTTGTCAAGTTGGATAATGGCGTTATCATAAGCATACCGGGCGTCGATAAAGGAACGCTCTGCATTTTTCAGCTCACGCAGCGTTACGCCGCCCTTTTTATAAAGGCTCTTTTGTTTCTCATATTCACGTTCGGAAATATCCAGATTCAATTCTTGTGATTCGATTTTGATTGAGCTTTCCAATTCAGGATTATCGAGAGAAACGATCATCTGCCCTTTTTTGACCAGATTCCCCATTGCAAACGGAGCGTTGGTTCCCGGATTTTTCAGCAGCCGATAATAACCCGTGCTTTCCGTTCTGAGCGTCACTTCCTTTATTGCCTTTACAGTTCCGGTAGTCGACACAAATTGTTGAATTGCCTTTAACGAAATTTCTTCCACACTCACAGGAACGACAACATCGGCCTGCATTGAATCATCCCGGTCACCACACGAAAACAAGACCAACACCATCAACAAAAATATCGTTCTTTTCACATTGTGCTCCTCAGTAAATTCATTCACTATTAAGTTGACAATACAACCAATTAAATTATTCCCGAGATTTCAAATTTTAATTTTGGATACTAAATTTCGTATCTTCTCAATATTTTATGGTAGATATGGGCGATTGCCTCTATGTCGTATT
>CAZCJL010000056.1:0-43795 GCA_964498785.1 uncultured Cytophagia bacterium
AAATACGACATAGCGGCAATCGCCCATATCTACCATAAAATATTGAGAAGATACAGATTTATTTTAATAAATGTAATAAAAAGAAAATATTAAGGGAGAAATTATGTCGAATTTTACAAGAAGAGATTTCCTGAAAAGCAGCGTGGGAGCCACTCTGGTCGGCGCCGGAATATTGAGTGCAAAGAGCAGCATGAAAAAATCTGCGCCCAATATTTTATTCGTCATTGGTGATGACTGGTCATGGGTTCATAGTGGAATTACCGGTTGCGACGCCGTTGAAACGCCTAATTTTGATTATGTTGCCAAAAAGGGCGTGCTTTTTAATAATGCGTATTGCTCTGTACCCTCATGCGCACCTTCACGAGCATCGATTTTAAGTGGAAGGAATGGCTGGGAGCTGGAAGAAGGCGCAGTGCTGTGGGGACAATTTCCATCAAAGTTTAAAGTCTATCCTGAAATTCTGGAGCAACATGGATATCATGTCGGATTTACAGGTAAAGGCTGGGCGCCGGGAGATCTGAAAGACAGCGGTCGCAGCCAGAATCCTGCCGGCAAGGAATACAATGAAATTCGGCAGCGCCCCTGGACTGAATTTGGTGTCACGGATGAAATGTTTGATGTGGATTATGCCGCCAATTTTGAAGTATTTCTGAAAGAGAAAAAAGCAGACCAACCCTTTTGTTTTTGGCTGGGAACCATCGAGCCGCATCGGGCTTACGCCGAGGGCATTGGGATTCGACGGGGAAGAGACCCGAAGAAGGTGAAAGTCCCTGAGTTTTTGCCGGATACTCCACGGGTGCGTAGTGATATTCTGGATTACCTCTCTGAAGTCGAATGGGTGGATTTGCAGCTTGGCAGAGTACTCAAAACCCTGGAAAAAAATGGCGACATGGAGAACACCCTGATCGTTGTTACTTCGGACAATGGAATGCCCTTTCCGCGGGCAAAAGCAAATCTTTATGAATACGGTACTCACATGCCGTTGGCTATCTGTTGGGGAGACAAAATCAAACGCGGCAGGACTGTGGATGATTTTGTGAATTTAATCGATTTCGCACCGACTTTTTTGGAAGCCGCCGGAGTAGAAGTTCCTGAAGAAATGTCCGGGAAAAGCCTGATGCCGCAATTGCTTTCCCAAAAATCCGGGAAAATTGATCCTGAACGGAATGTTGTATTCACGTTCAAAGAACGCCATGCCTGGTCAAATCCCGGTGGTTTGGCGACACCAATGCGCTCGATTCGCAGGGATGACTTTTTATTAATATGGAATATGTATCCTGATCGTTGGCCTGCCGGACATGAATTGCTGGAATTCAACTGGAATCTATTGCCCTTTGGTGACGTGGATGATGGTCCCACAAAAGAAGAAGTGCTTGCCTGCAAAAATCACAAAGAAAATCGAAAATATTATGACCGGTCATTCAGCAAGCGACCGGAATTCGAACTTTATAATGTCGAAAAAGACCCGGTTCAACTGAATAATCTCGCTGATAATGTTGATTTTGTAAATACACGCGATACTTTATTAAAAGAATTGAAAGCCTATCTCATGAAAACCGGCGATTTAAGAATGGCGGGAAAAGGTGAGATTTATGAACGCACGCCCTACTATTGTACTCAAGGACTGGAAACCGGAAACCTTTGGCTGAAAGAGTGGCAACAGGCTGATGAAGAGAAACGACAAGCCGTTTATAAAAAAACAAGAGAATTAATTCAGAAAAATTTAAAGAAAATGCAGAAAATTACCGGAGAATCAGCAGTGCCCGCTCAAGAGTGACATTTAAATCGAAAAAGCATTAATATACAAATTGTATCTACTATCTACTGAACAGATGATAGGTTACCCAATGAAAAATTAATTATTTGACAGAATAAACTGGATAAAAAGAATAATAATTATGTAAATCCTGTGCGCCCAGGCGCATCTGCCTATGGCATGATTATCCTGTCGAAATTAAATTAATTACGAATTCATAAGCTCATTTGGTACAAACTATAGGCAGGGCGTTGCCATTCGAAATATTAAGCACGCAATTGAAAAAGTGCTCTTTTTGTCCTATAATATTTTTTCAAGATTGTAAAAGTTTTTGATTTTCTCGATCTAAAATGTTATAGTATGATATGCTTAGAATCAAAGCAGACATTGTTTTGAATTAACTAAAATTTCAAGTGGTGATTCCTCGCAACGTCAGGGATTCATTTACAAACATGCAGCCGGGTAAAATCATAGAACTTTGTTCAGGAATCGCTTTTCAAATAGTAAAAGACAGAATAACGATAACCTCAAAATGATGTAAGGTAGAAATGAGAAAAGCGACGAAAGTAGTAGCCTCCTTATTAGGTGTTTTTGCCGGATTTGGGGGCACTGAGCACGGCTACTTTGAAATACTCCGGGGCCATGTCAAGCCAGACAATCTCTTCATCACTTAAGTGAATAATGGTTTGGTCATTGAATTTTTTTATTGTTATTTATCACGCCAAAGGCGGATGCGTCTTCAGGCGCATTTATGATTTATGAATTGATTTTTGGAATTTCCTGAATTTCAATTTATAAATTCAGGTAATAAAATATATTAGGGTATTTTAATAACTCCTGAAATTCTTGATTTAGAGTAAACATATTTTGGGGATTAATAAAACTCAATTATCATTGTTAAACCGGAGAATAGCAGATGCAAAGCATTCGAAGCAGAATATTTATATGGCTGATAAAACATCGACATTTGTTCGAATTGAAATTGAAGCCAGAAGTGGTGGATGACAGTTTTTCGGTGGAAGAATTCAGAAAGGGAGTGGATAAGGTGACTGCCAAAATGAAAATGCCGAAGGACGTTTCTACCCAAAAAATAAAAATCAATGATATGAACGCGGAGTGGATTATTCCTGAGAATCCGCTGACCGGGAAAGTGTTATTGTACATTCACGGCGGCGGTTTTATTTCCGGCTCCTGCCAGACGCACCGGATGCATGTCGCGAAATTTGCCAAAGGAAGCCAGTTGAAGTCACTGGTATTTGATTACCGACTGGCGCCGGAGCACCCGTTTCCGGCTGCTGTGGAAGATTGCGTGGCAGCATATAACTGGATGCTAACTCAAGGATATAAATCCGGGGACATAATCGTCGGCGGCGAATCTGCCGGCGGCACATTGACGCTATCGTTGCTGCTGGCGCTAAAAGACAGAGGTATGAATTTTCCGAAAGCGGCGTTTTCCATTTCTCCGGTCACTGATTTACGCTGCACTGCGGATTCGTTTCGCTATAATTTAAAAAACGACATCGCGCCTTCCGGCTCCTCGGAATTATGGACGAAACTCTATATCGGCGATAACGATCCGACAACCCCGCTGCTGTCACCGCAGTTCGGCGACTACCCCGGTCTTCCGCCGCTTTATATTTGCGTCGGCTCCCATGAAATCCATCTTGATGATTGTGTAAATGTGGCAAACCGGGCGCAGGATCACGGCGTGGATGTAACATTAGCGAAGTGGGAGAACATGGTTCATGCATTCCCAATCATGGCGCCGTTGTTTCCGGAAGCAAAACAAGCGTTGGAGGAGATTTGTGGGTTTGCTAACTATCAATTAAATCACGAAAGTTAAAAATGGGAAAAAACAAGCAAGTTAATTATTGGTGGTTTGGCGTTAATAACCGAAAAAAGCGATATGCCAATTCAAAAGCCCATGTGATTTATCCGGAGATATCTAAATTTTTAAGTGGAGAACAAGAATATTTCGAATGGCCGTATGGCGGTACGAAAGTCTCAAATTCATAACGAAATTGGTGTTTTTGATATGAGTGGAAATGTCTTTGAATTTTGTTGGGATTGGTATGATGGGAGTTATGATGAATTAAGCCCATTAAGAAATCCGTATGGACCATTACAAGGAGAATACCGTGTAAGACGGGGTGGCTGTTATAATCATAAAGAAGATTACAAAGTTCATCAAAGAGGTTGGTGCCCCAGTTATGACAGGGACAGATTGTATGGGTTCCGTCTTTGCAGAACTATAAGTTCAAGATGCACGCAGACGCAGATTGATTCTGCAACAGAAGAATTGAAGGTTCTATTAAATGATTCTACTTCATTTGAAAGAGAAAAAATTTATCAAGTAATTAAGGCTGGAGCCAATATAAATGTAATGAATGAACAGAATGTAACGCCTTTATTACGTGCAGCAGGTGAAGATTATGTTGAAATAGTTAAATTATTACTATCTGAAAATGCCAATGTCAATATTCCCAGAAGATATACACCACTCTGGAACGCATCTTATAAAGGGCATACTGAAATTGTAAAGCTTCTTCTTCAGGCTGATGGTATAAATGTGGAAGATTCACCTCAAGGCAATACTCCTCTGATAGTTGCTGCATGTTATGGCCATAAAGAAGTTGTCGAATTACTGCTTTCTGCTAATGCAAAAGTTGATGCACGATGTTATTCCTATAATGCAAGCCCGTTAATGTGGGCTGCACAAGAAGGTCACACGGAAATTGTAAAAATATTGCTTTCAGCGAATGCTAAAGTAAATTTTACAAACAAAGAATCTGGCTTAAATGCATTTGCAATGGCCTCACAAAATGGTCACACGGAAATAGTAAGGTTACTTTTAGGTGCTAACGCAAATGTGAATTATGTTAACAAAATTAATGGAACAACTGCGCTATGTTATGCATCAGGAGAAGGGTATACTGAAGTAGTAAAGTTGTTAATAAACGCAAACGCTAACGTTAATTTGGGATTAGTGAGTGGGGCGACCCCATTACATTTTGCATCAGAAAAAGGGCACTTAGAAGTTGTAATGTTGTTACTTTCAGCGGGTGCAGATGAAAATATAACGGCAAAAGTGAATGGACAAGAACTGACACCTCTTAAAATAGCCGAAGCAAAAAAACATACAGAGATTGCTAAGTTATTACAAAGTAAAAATCGAATTATCAACTCTAAAGAAAATATCACAGATTCAAACCCTGATAATAAGAGTATTGTAAAAATTAATGATGAAACATATAATGTCACAGGAAATGATTCTCTCTTTTTTGCTACAATTGATTCACTACATAACAAAACTATCAAAGATGTTAATGTGATTCTTTACATTGCTAACTTATCATTAAAACTGGAAAAATATAATAAAGCACTGCATTATTTCAACATTTCACTGGAAATGTATCAACATCTTGACGCAATAGAAAAACAAGTTGAAGTTATGAAAAATATATATACAATATTTAAAAATATTGGTACTGAAAACATTGTAATTGATAGCACTGTAAATCTGTATAAAATGTCCTATATGAAAGCAAAAGAATATAAAAATCAAGAGCTATTATTATATACATGTTCTGTATTAATTCAAATAGCGATTAAAAATAAAAATTTAAAAAATGCACTTTTTTATACTGATGATTTTTTACAGTTAGCAAAGGAAGAAAATAGAGAATTAGCTGTTGCGGAGATATTAGTAGCGCGGGGTTCTATTTATGGAAAACTTAAAAATTTTAATGAGGCAAAAAATGCATTTTAAAGGGCGTATAATATTTATGAAAAGCATGAAATAAAAGAGCTTCAAAAAGAATGTGCCATGAAAATAATGGCATTACATCTTGCTTTTGGGTATGATATGTCGAAGTGGGCCAAAGAATATAAAAAACTTAAATAATGTACTATAGTTTCGAGTACAAAAGGCGTACTTCTCCCTTGAATATTCGGATTATTAATTGAAAATCACGTATGTTTAAGTCATTAAGGTACTAAAAATACAAAGATTATAAAAAGTGCTTCAACAATGCAGATTTTCGAGCTTGTTCGGCACAATTAACTTTTTGGACTTTGGGTTCCAGAGCGTTTTGAACCCAAAGTGCCGAAAAAAGATGATCAAACCCAGGCGGATGAGTCCGGCTGTCAGGTCAGTTTGTTTTCTCCATTGAATGAGCGGCACAATCGATTTGAAATTTTTAGCCTGAGCAATCACAGATATAAGCCGATTAATCGCGTAGGCGGTGCAAATCATTGAAATCCATCGATGGAGCGTTCGACTGGATTGTTCCCACGCCTGGGTCATGCCAAAATAATTTTTGATTTCATTGAACATGGGTTCGGTTTTCCAGCGACGTCCATAAAGTTTGATGATTCGCTCGGGCGTCAGGGACAAATCAGTTGAAATCAACAGCGTCCATGTTTTCTGATTTTCGAGTTGGCACCACACGGCGATCACGGGGACACCTTTTAAAAACCGGGCTAAACAAACAGTCCATCGAAAGGAAACGAGTTGACGCTTGCCATACACATGAATGTTCTTTTTAAATAGCGTTAACCTATCGATATCATCAGTTGAGATTTTGTTGCCATATTTTCTTGGCCGTCCTTTTTTTCGTATCGTTGGTTGCTCGGGCCGAAAATACAAGGCCGTATCTTTACGCACTTGTCCGATCGCGTGAATGCCTTGTTTTAACAACGGCAGGATGAATGTCCCTTTCATATACCAACAGTCCGCCAGGCATCGGATTATTTCCTGACCGGTTTTCCTGAGTTGTGGCAACACAATGCGAATGAGCATTTGCGCGCGTTTGATTTTGCTGCTGTTACCGACTTTCTTGTGAAGTCGTAACAGGATTGGGATTGCCGCACAAATTTTCCCCCACGGCAGTGCAATCCCCAAAGCGATCCATTGTTGTCCCCATAGAAATTGGGGACGATTCGGTTTCCGGGAATGGTCAAAATGATACTTCACTCCCGGCGCTTTTTTTGAAGCGCGCGGGACAATAAAATCGTCAATGACAAGATTATACTCGTTGCGTGGAAAGAATGTGATCATAATATCGACGATTTGTTTGGCCACGTCAATCCATGACCATTTGGCTCTTTCGAGCAACCAGTAGTAAGTTGAAAAATGTTTCTGGTGTCCCACTTCGAACAGGGCATCGGTCACATGACCGGAACGAGCGCAAATGGCTCCAATTAACAGTTCGACATAAGTGGCGATGAGCCTGACCGGCACGGCGATCGTGATGAAATTGATCCACGCTACGGCGATAAGATGCAGCTTATTGGCGGTCATAACATAACTCCTTGTAAATAGTGAACTTACAAGAAAGTTATAGGCCGCCGTAAGCCTCATAATATCAATAACTTACGCCATACTTTCAAAGTGTTTTTTTATATTTTTCACCTTTCTGAGACTCGAAACTATAGCGTTTAACATTATTCGAAAAAACAACCAGCCCGGCATTTACGGCGTCGAGATGCGACAGACTTATCTCTCCACCACTTACGGCGATGAAGGGTATCTGTTTCTTCTGATTGATTTTGAGCCGGATACACTATCTAAGGATCCATTGATTTATGTCCGTGCCTGGCAGCCCAATGCCTGGAGCAAAGAGGCGATGATCAAGACGGGGGATTTTGTGGTGCATAAATGATCAAACATTAAATTTTCTAATTCGGTATTTGTTTCTATCAACAATGACCAGTGTTTTTTGTAATTTCTCCTGGGTGTAATTACTGAGAAATTTCAACAAAACATTGTGAACCTCTGAAATAATATGTGGGGAAATTTTTAAAATGATGATTCCACACGTATCTTGCGGCGGGAAAAGGAAAATATTGGAAAAATGCATATCTCTTGTTAAAAATATATATTCTTTTTGGCAAGCCTTGTTGAGGACATCGCTGTCATTACATCCTGATAATCCTGCTTGTTGCACAGTAATTACGTTATGTCCCTTTTGCTTCAGCAAGTCCGTTGTCACCTGGTACACACATTCATCGATAAAAAAATTCATGCAACAGGTTCCTCAGCAAAAAAGATGTCTTCATTTTTGACCAGGGAATTTGCAAATTTTATGCACGCTTTAATTTGATCTGCTGTAACTTGTGGGTAGAATTCTGTCGTTATTTTTTCAAATGAGAAACCCTGTTCCAAAAGTTCCAATATCATGTATACCGGAATGCGAGTTCCTTTTATGCAGGGCTTTCCGCCACAAATTTGTGGATTGACAGAGATTTGATCGAACATAATAAAATTCCAATTTTTTAAAAATGATAATAATTATCAGTCTTTGCTATTGAATATACAATGTTCCAAATTTATAATCAAGTTAAAAAAGTTATGTCAGGAAAATTTTATAACAGTATTTTGAAAGATTTTTATATTTCAATCAATAAATAGGGTGCCGGCGGAAATAAAATATAAGGGATAAAACTAATCATGAAAAACAATCACTTTATTTGTCTCACTTTTTTAATCCTGATCTGCGGCTGCTCCGCAAAAATGCAAAATTATCAGCATGTGCTAATTGATTCATCACAGCCACAAAAGCCTGACTGGTACGATCAGACGTTGGTGCAGGAAGCCGAATTTATTTACGCAATCGGACATTCGCAACCCAGAGATACGGAACAGGAAGCCAAAGACGATGCCCTGGCGCGTGCTGTTCAGGAAATTGTGAAGTACAGCGGTGTGACTGTGGAAGCATTTGACCGGAGCGTGGAAGCCAGCTCGATTGAGGACGGTAAGGAATATTTCACTTCTGATTTTGAAACGAAACGTCAAATTCGGGCTAAAGCCTTTGTCAAACGCGCTTTGCCCATGGACTGGTACATTCAAAAAATGGCGAAGATGCAGGGCAGCAAAAGGGTTGGCGACTCTTATTTGGCTTCCGTTTATTTACGGGTGCCGGAAGAAGAAATCGCGCGCATTCAGGAAGAGAAAGAAATAAAACTTTCGCTGGACATTGGACTTTATTATGAAGATGAAACCGGAAAGCTACAATATCTCAATGAAGGACATGTTCTTCATTCAGGAGAGGCTTACACTTTATATGTGCGACCGAGTGATAACTGCAACCTGTACATTTACCAGGTTGATGATTTGGGGCGCTCTTATCGTTTATTCCCCAATGCAGAATATTTCACAGGGGAAAATCCCGTAAAAGCTGGGGAAGATTACTGGATCCCCAATTGGGAGGGAGCTATTCATTAAGTTATTCTCAGGAACCGTATCGTGTCGGAACCACAACTGCCGGATTTCTGGAGATCGGCTATGGCAGCGCAGGCAGCGCGATGGGAGATGCGTGTGTCAGCGTGGTTCGGGATTTATCCTCTGTGTACTGGAATCCCGCCGGGCTTGCGTATATGGAGCAGAATGAAGCGCAGTTTACTTACCAGCCTTGGATTGCAGACATCAACACCTCGCTGACTGCCGTGGGCATGACATTTCCATCCATTGGTTCGTTTGCGCTGAGTTTGATCCAGGTGGGTTATGGCGACATGGAGGTGACCAATCTGGAAATGCAGGATGGAACCGGCGAGCTTTTCACCGCTTCGGATCTGGCATTCGGCGTGTCCTACGCCCGGCGGCTCGCCCAGTGGTTCGCGTTCGGAGCTTCCGGGAAATATATTTCCTCAAAAATATGGCACACAAATGCCCGAGCAATGGCTATAGATCTGGGCGTGGTCGTGAATACACACTTTCTATCGCCGACTGAAAACCGGGAGGATGGGATCAATATCGGAATGAGTATTTCGAATTACGGCACGAAAATGAAATTCGATGGAATGGATTTGCTCTTCCCCATTGACATCCTTCCTGAGAAAGAAGGGAATTATCGCGACGTGGAAGGAAAGTTCAGTTTGCAATCGTGGGAGCTGCCGTTGATTTTCAGAATCGGTGTTTCATTCAATCCCATCGTTGTTGGTCCGCACCGGCTGGTCGTGGCGGTGGATGCGCTGCATCCGAATAATAATGCAGAATCCGTAAACGTGGGCGCGCAATACCAGATGACACTGCCCTCTTATGGCGAGTTCTATCTGCGAGCCGGCAGAAAAGCGCTTTTTCTGGGAGATGATTCCGAATTCGGGATCACCTTTGGCGGCGGCATGATGCTGCGAATGATGAACAATATGGGACTGAAAGTCGAATATGCGTACCGTAGCGTGGGCATACTTGGAAATATTCATGAATATACGCTGGGTTTGGTTTTCTGATATTCATCCAAATGAACTTTTTACAAGAAGATGCTGTTCTAATAGTGCAGCATCTTTTTCTATTTAAAAAGATACGAGATGCCAGAGCGGATACAAAGTGGCATTCCAACTTTTTTCATTTTTTAGTTTTAGGTAAAATTCACCATGGTCATTTCAAAGAAAAGCTTTCTTATCTATAGAAAAAACAAAATAACTTTTTTCATCCTTCTTCTGCTGACTGCAATTTTATCATTCCATTGTGAACGGCAGCCCGAAAAAATTCCCGAAGAAAAAATACTTGCCAAAGTCGGCGACCGTGTGATCACGGCAGATGATTTCAAACGCCGGGCAGAATATACCATTCGCCCACCCTATTGCAGCCGAGATAACTATATTCACCGGAAAATTGTTTTGAATTCGCTCATCGCTGAAAAACTGCTGGCAATGGAAACCAGCGAAGACAACGAGCTTTTGAATAACGAGCAATTTCAGGATTATCTGAAAGGACGACAGGAACAATCCATGCGCCAGTGGATGTTTTACAAAGATTTCTATGACAGAGTCGAGCTGGATACATCAGAAATTAAAAAGATGTACAAAATCACTGGCAGGCAATACACGATTGATTATGTGTCTCTGAAAGACAGCGCCATCGCCGTGGAAATCGATATTCAGCTCCAAAATGGCGCTGGATTCGATGCCGTTTTTGCAGCAATTGAAAATATACCGCAGCGGGAAGTCACGTGGGAATCCCAGGAAAATGATATCATTCACAAAGCAATGTACAGCAAGCTGCGGGAAAAAGGCGCGGTGATCGGTCCGCTGAAAATTGAGAATAATTTTTACGTGGTGATGCGGATTGCCGGTTATTCGGATGTGCGTTATCTTACGGGTACGGATATTCAGAACAGATATCGTGATATCAAAGAACGCATGAAAATGGATTCGGCAATCGAAAATTACACGAAATTTATCCAGAAAATCATGAAGGGCAAACGGATCGACTTCAACCCGGAGACATTTAAAAAGCTGGTCAATATCATCGGACCGATGTATCTGGCAGATCCAAAGAAGAAACAAGCTGCTTTCAACAAACAGGTGTGGGATAAGGAAAGCGACGATCTTATCCCGGAAAACATTACGGGCGACATTGAAGCGATGGCGGACGAAACCTTGCTGAAAATCGATGATGACGTATGGACAGTGGCTCGTTTCAGAAAAGAGCTGAATATCCACCCGCTGGTTTTCCGGAAAAAGCAGATGAAGAGAAGCGAATTTGCCGAGCAATTTAAATACGCGATTGCGGATATGATCCGCGATAAAAATATTGCCGGGGAAGCCCGGAAAAAAGGTTACGACCGTTCGACTGCCGTGAAAATGAACGTGAACATGTGGAAAGATTACCTGCTCGGCTTGTACAACCGGAATGAGTTCCTGACTGAAAAAGGCAAGCTGGTGAATTTTCAAGATGATTATATAAAAATTATTGAGGATGACCTGAATCCGTACGTCCGGGATTTGCAGCAGAAATATTCAGACATCATTCACATCAACACCGACCTGTTCGAGCAGATCGAATTATCGAGAATCGATATGCTGGCAATTCAGGCGAATGTGCCTTTCCCAATCATGGTGCCGAGTTTTCCGCTTGTGACGACCTACGATAAGCTCGATTATGGCACTAAACTGGAAGTCGAACAGAAATAAAGGAGCGATAAAAAATCAATGAAATTATATTTACGATTCTACCTGATTTTCTGGATGCTGCTGACTTCGAGCTGCCTGTTTTCCTGCAATTCGCAGGCAATCAGTCCCGCAGATGATAACAATGAACCCGTCGATGTGTTCGAGCAGAACAAGCTGCTTTATCGCTGCGTGAACTTAGGCAATGCCCTCGAAGCGCCGACCGAAGGCGAATGGGGCGTTACGCTGGAGAGAGAGTATTTTGAATTGATCAGCAACGCCGGATTCACTGGCGTGCGCATTCCCATTCGCTGGTCAGCTCATGCTGCCGTGGATTCACCGTACGCGATTTCGAGATCATTTCTATCCCGTGTCGACTGGGCGCTGAATCTGGCGGAACAGAACGATCTTGCCGCGATCATTAATATTCATCATTATGAAGAAATCATGACAGAGCCGGCAGCTCATAAAGAACGCTTTTTAGGGCTTTGGAGGCAGATCGCCAATCATTATAAGCACAGATCCAATCCGGTTTTTTTTGAAGTGCTGAATGAGCCGAACGACAAGCTGACTGCGGATATCTGGAATAATTATTTAGCCGAAGCCATCGATTTGATCCGGCAGACGAATCCGAACAGAACGCTCATCATCGAGACCGCCGAATGGGGTGGTCTCGGTGCACTGGAAAAGCTGGTTCTCCCCGAAGATGAACAGAACATCATCGTGACATATCATTATTATAATCCGTTTCATTTCACGCACCAGGGCGCCGAGTGGGTTTCGAATAGCGACCAATGGCTGGGAACCACATGGACAGGAACCGCAAGTCAAAAAAATGCAGTGAATCAGGAGATTGACCGCGCCGTGCTCTGGGCAGAGCAGCAAAACCGCCCGCTTTTCATGGGCGAATTTGGCGCATATCGGAAAGCGGATATGCCTTCACGGTATTCATGGACAAGCTACGTCGCCCGGGCAGCGGAACAGCGGGATATTAGCTGGGCTTATTGGGAATTCTGCTCCGGTTTCGGTATTTATGACAGCAGCAGCAGGCAGTGGAATTCGCTATTGAACGCGCTGATTCCGCCGGAGGATTAAAAGTCTGGACTGTTTAAAATTATTCCACCCATTCATGAGCCAAAAGTCCCGGAGGGACGTCTGAAAATAGCCCATCGATTCATCGATGGGAAACAGGAATGCACAATTTAGAGAGAGTCCTGTAAGGACGATTGAAACACAACCGGTGAAAATCAAAATATTCAATCGTCCCTGACGGGACTAAAATTCCGGGTGAGACTTCATTTTCCCACCAATAAATTGGTGGGCTATTTTCAATTGTCCCTGACGGGACATTTTCAACGACTTACAGATTTCCGTAGTCTTTGAGACTTCGAAAATCTTGCATTAAGTCCCGGAGACTGAAAATAGTCAGGTAAGGAAGATTAAAAATAGAAGTGCGTCGCACTTTGTAACGGGACAAATCAAAAATTATTTGTTACTCAATGAAAGAAATACGCCATGAGACTAAAAATTACCTTTGTATCTATCATTACCATCAACCTGCTAACGATCAGCTTTTGCCAGAAATCCGAGAATGTTCTCAATAATGACCCGGATGAGGAAATACCGGTTCCCGAAGGATATGCACTCATCTGGAATGATGAATTTTCCGGATCGGAGATCGATATGTCCAAATGGGAGCACGAGGTGAACGCCAAAGGCGGCGGCAATAATGAACTGCAATACTACACCGACCGAAAAATCAATTCGTATGTCGAAGACGACGCGCTGATCATTCAGGCGCTCAAAGAGCAATACACCGGATCGGAAGGCACTCGGAGCTACACTTCCGCACGATTGCGGACAAAGAAAAAAGGCGACTGGCGATATGGAAGATTCGAGATCCGGACGAAACTTCCGTTCGGGAAAGGACTGTGGCCCGCTATCTGGATGTTGCCAACCGATTGGAAATACGGCGGCTGGGCAGCCAGCGGCGAAATCGATATTATGGAGCTGGTCGGACATGAGCCGAACAAGGTCTATGGAACGCTACACTATGGAGGAGCCTATCCCAACAATACGCACAGCGGAGATAGTTACACGCTACCGGAAGGCGACTTCAGCGACGATTTCCATACATTCACACTGGACTGGGATACGACCCAATTTCAATGGTACGTGGATGATGTGTTCTACCTGTCGCAAACATCCTGGTACACGGAAAATCATCCCTATCCCGCGCCGTTCGATCAATTTTTTCATATACTGTTGAATGTAGCGGTCGGCGGGAATTTCCCCGGCAATCCGGATGCATCCACCATTTTCCCGCAGCGGATGTATGTGGATTATGTGCGGGTGTTCAAGAAGATCGAATAATCAGTTCATTTGTAATTTGGTTTAACTTTGCTTTATAATAAAAACGAGAAACAGATGACTCATACGACAACCAGATTTATTTTCAGCCTGCTTTTTGCATGTTCAATTTCAATCCTTAAAGCTCAGACTCCGACTTACCTCGATTCATCAGCTTCGATTGATGACAGAATCGATGACCTGCTTTCACGAATGACTCTCAAAGAAAAAGCCGGTCAGATGACACAGGCAGATCATAATGCCATCAATAATACGGAGGAGATAAAAACATATTTCCTCGGTTCTATATTGAGCGGCGGCGGGTCAGATCCGGCGCAGGGGAACGATCCGATTCATTGGGCGAATCTCTACGACAGCTTTCAGCAAAAAGCCCTGGAAAACAGACTGCGGATTCCCCTGATTTATGGCATCGATGCGGTGCACGGACACAGCAATGTTATCGGCGCAGTCATCTTTCCGCACAATATCGGATTGGGCGCGACGAGAAATCCTGAGCTTGTCGAAGAAGCAGCCCGAATAACCGCAATCGAAGTAGCTGCGACCGGCATCGACTGGACTTTCGCTCCATGCATTGCCGTTCCCAGAGATGAAAGATGGGGCAGGACCTACGAAGGCTTCGGCGAAACGCCTGAATTAGCCGGGCTGCTGGGAGCCGCTGCTGTGAGAGGATTTCAGAATGATTCCCTGAATATGCCCACGAGCATTGTCGCCTGCGCCAAACATTATGTCGGAGACGGCGGAACTGCAGGCGGGGATGATCAGGGAAATACCATTTTAATTGAGGAAGAGCTACGGGCAATTCATCTGCCCGGCTATATTTCGGCGATTGAAAACGACGTAAAGACAATTATGGCGTCGTACAATAGCTGGAACGGGCAAAAGATGCATGGTCATAAGTACCTTTTGACAGACGTATTAAAAGGGGAGCTCGGATTCAAGGGCTTCATCGTTTCGGACTGGGCGGGCATAGATCAGTTGCCGGGAAATTATGTTTCCGATATCGAAGCATCGATCAATGCCGGGATCGATATGGTGATGGTTCCGAATAACTACACGCAATTTTTCACATCCCTGGTTTCTCTCGTTAATCAGAACAAAATTTCGATGGAACGAATTGACGATGCGGTCTGCAGAATATTGAAAGTAAAATTCGAACTGGGATTATTCGAACGCCCGATGACGGATCGCTCATATCTTTCGTTAATCGGATCGGAAAATCACCGGGCAGTTGCCAGACAATGTGTCCGGGAATCGCAGGTTTTGCTGAAGAAGAATGACAACATACTTCCTCTTCCGAAAGAAAATATAAAAGTGCTCGTAGCAGGTGAACATGCGGATGATATCGGTCTCCAGTGTGGCGGATGGACCATTCAGTGGCAGGGCGCTAAAGGTGAAATCACGACAGGCACAACCATCCTCGATGGGTTGCAGAAAGTCGCCCCTGATGTTGAGTTCGTTTACAGCCCGAGTGGTGATTTCAATGATATAGATGCAGATTATGCCATCGTTGTCATTGGAGAGCAGCCTTATGCGGAAGGCGCAGGCGACGTGGATGATCTGACAGTGAATAAATCGCAAATAAATATGGTGCGCAAAATAAAGCAGCGGGGAATCCCTGTTATTACACTTCTAATTTCCGGCAGACCGATGATTATCGATCCTGTGCTGCACAATTCGGATATTTTTATTGCCTCCTGGCTGCCCGGCACAGAAGCGGACGGGATTGCAGAAATTTTATTCGGCGATTATTTGCCCAAAGGATTACTCCCCATGACATTTCCGATATCCATGGAGCAAATCCCGATCAATTTTGGCGATGAGGATTATGATCCGTTATTCGCCTATGGCTTCGGAATAACTGACATCAGCGATTCGCAGGCTGGCTCGCCGCCGGTTTTCCAATCTGCCATGCTCACCGAAGATGGCTTTCATATCGAACTTACATTTAATAAATCGATGATTGTTGACGAAACGACGAACGCACAGTTTTCCGTAATGAAAAATAACTCGACAAATATCGAGGTTATCAATTTTGAACTCTGTGATTTCAGCAATAACATCATCGAACTTGGGCTGGGCGATGAAATATCAGAAGACGATATTTTAACAGTGACTTATGTTTCCGGAAATCTTACTTCGGTAGATGGTAGTAATCTTGATCTTTTCTTAAATCAGCCGGTCATAAATTTCAGGCAATATCTGTTCGCAGCCCATTCACTACCCGGGCGGATCGAAGCCGAAGATTATGCTGCCATGTCAGGTGTTCAAACCGAAAATACTTCGGATACCGGCGGCGGCTTGAACGTCGGTTGGATCGATAACGGCGACTGGATGGAATATTACTGCAATTTTGAATCTGCAGGAACGTACGTGATAAATTTCAGAACTGCCTGCCTGAATAGCTCGGGACGAATTAAATTTCTGGTGAATGGAGAAGAATTATTCTCAAGAAATATTCCCATAACGAACGGATGGCAAAATTGGATAACTGTTTCGGAAACGGCTGAATTTGCCAAAGGATTTTCGACAATTAGAATTTATGCTGAGAAAGGTGGATTCAATATAAATTGGTTCGAATTTTTATTTGATACCAGTATTGAAGAACAAAATCACCATATTCCTCAGTTTAAATTAGAACAAAATTATCCAAATCCATTTAATTCTGTGACTAAAATTGGATATGCAGTAAATCAAGCATCATTTATCAAAATTATTATTTATAATGAACTGGGTCAGGAGGTAAAAGCATTAGTGAATGAAAATAAACCGGTTGGTCATTACGAAACAAGCTGGGACGGTACTGACAAATTCGGGAACATGGTCTCTACAGGTATCTATTTCTATCAGATTCATACCAGTCGTTCAAAATCTGCAAAAAAAATGCTTTTATTAGAATAGTATCAAATAACCCCCTAAAGACGCTGACAATAATGATTCACTCTTATGTTGAAGATGGTGCGTTTTTCATTCTGTTACGAATCTGACTGGAATAAATTCTTGACCACACCTCTATGACAATTTTCAAAAGCAATAAAATCTATACAAAGATATAAAAATTACTTGACATTTACATCACTTTTGCATACATTAATGTATACATTAATGAATACATAAAATAGCAGGACATTATGAAAGAAGATATCGAAGACCATGTATACCGTGCTATTATAAAAATGATTCTGGATAATCAACTAAAACCCGGTGATTTACTGCTTGAAACCGAATTAGCGAACAAATTGGAAGTCAGTCGCACTCCTGTCCGGCAAGCTCTCGGACGTCTGGTTGCACAGGGTTTTTTGGATAAGAAAAAGAAAAAAGGTTATCTGATTCCCCTGCCGGATGCAGAAGATGCAAAGCAGGTTTTTCTGGCAAGAGAAACCATCGAGGGACAAACTTCTTTTAACGCTGCCTTAAATGCGACACCAGCAGATATTGAAGAACTACTCTCCATTCAAAAAAAACAGGATGATGCGTTTCGGTTAAATGATAAAGAGACCTATTCGTTGTTGAATGAACAATTTCATTTGGGTATTGCCAGGATGAGCAATAATAAATACCTTGAGCGATATTGTCATCATATCTTTTGGCGATCAAATACCTATATTTTCTTTTTTGATCGATATTACAGACCCAAGCCCATAAATGACGAAATGCATTTGACGCCGGAGCAACATAGCAACATCATCGATGCGATTTCTAAAAAGGAAGCGGAGCTTGCAAAAAAATATATGATCGAGCATATTCAACATACTTATGCTGTATTATTCAAACCCTGAATAAAGAGGATATTTGATGGCAAAAGATAAAATAGTTATTTTAGGCTTCGGCATGCAGGGCAAAGCTGCATTATATGATATTCTTAATAAATGCGATACTGAATCAATCATTGTCGCTGATAGTTCTCCTGGTTTACAAAGTGATCTAAGCGAGTACCCGGTGAGCAAAGTTACAGTTGTAAATATCGATGCAACCAAAGAACATCAGTTGCTTAGCCTTATGAAAAATGCATCGATTGTCATTGATGCGCTTCCGGGCAAATTTGCTTTTGACATTGCACGCATTGCGGTAGAAGCCGGGGTACATCTCGTGAGCAGTATGTACTATATCAATCCGTTGGAAAAAGAATCTGCCAAAATTGAACGCCTTAAGCAGCGGCTGGCTCAGATTGATAAACAGGCACAAAGCAAGGCGATCACTATATTGCCTGAATTCGGTCTGGATCCGGGAATCGATCTGGTGCTGGGAGCACAAGCTCTATCCGAATTCGACTCAGTCGATGAATTCAATTCTTATGGAACCGGATTACCGGTGGGGCAATCAGCCAATAATCCTATTAAATACCGATTTAGCTGGTCTGTTCCGGGAGTGATGCGCGCTTACAAAAGACCTGCAAGAATTATTCAGAATGGAAATGAGGTTGAAATAGACGGGCTGGAAATATTTGCACCTGAAAATCGCCACTTGTTAGAAATCGAAGAACTTGACGTACCGCTGGAATGTTATCCGAACGGAAACAGCACTTATTACGCCGAACTTTTTGGTATCAGAAATTCCATCAGGAAAATGGGACGATATGCATGCCGCTATCCGGGTCACTGCGACTATTGGCACATAATGGCAAAAAGCGGATTTTTAAACGACGAACCTCTCCGGTTCGGATCAGCCTCGGTTGCGCCAATAGAATTTACGACCGCGTTGCTTGATTCTCAAGAACAATTTCACTACGGTGAAAGGGATATGGATTTTGCTATGGTGCGTATCGACATGGTGGGATATGCAAAAAATAAAAAAAAGCGAATTATCTATCAGCTTTTCGATAAACGAGATTCTGTAACAGGATTTACTGCCATGCAAAGGACAGTTGGCTTCATGATGGGTATGGGAGCACGGTTTATACTGAAAGGTATGATCGCTAAAAAAGGTCTCATTTCACCGATAGACATCCCCTATGAAATGTTGGAAAACGAGTTGAAACAATATGGCATGAAAATATCACGACAGGAAATTTTACTATCATGAAAGGCAGAACTGACAGCAAAATTGCTCCTATCGTAGGGATACTTGGTTGGGATAAGAAAAGCAATGACACATTAGAGCAGTTAGAATCAATTCCCGGTAATATTTCTCATCCGGACACATTCAGCTTTCCGGTGATGTATAAGGAAGTTCCGGGAGCCTGCTATCAAACTGTCGTTGTTAATCCGGACAAAGATGTGCTCGATGAGATGATTAAAACTGCCAGAATGATGGAACAAGCCGGTGTACATGCAATCATGGGGAATTGCGGATTTGATGCGCTTTTTCAGTGCGATTTGGCAAAGGCTGTGCATATCCCTGTATTTACATCCAGTTTGTTGCTGGCGCCACTTGTATATCGTATGTTCGGGACAGATCAAACAATTGGAATCATCACGGCTGACAAGCCTTTTCTTACGAAAAAACATCTGCAGGCAGTCGGAATAACAGATGAAATTCCGATTTGCATAAAGGGGCTCGACAAAACAGATGAGTTCCAAAAAATTCGTTCTGATATAAACGCTACTTTGGATGTGGGCAAACTGGAAAAACAAGTGTTGCATCTGGCAGAAGAAATGGTTCGCGGGCACACACCAATTGTCGCAATTGTTCTGGAATGCACAGATCTGCCGCCTTTTGCAGCGGCAATTCGAAAATCCACCGGACTGCCGGTTTTCGATATAGTGACTTTGGCGCACATGGTTTATGAAGCAATTTCAGGAAATCGATGGTTACACTCTTCAAATAAATAAACCTTTTGGCAGACAGATCACGGAGGGAAGAGATAATGCCTGTTACAGCAGACCCGGGAATTCTATCAATAGTGCCGGTCTCATTAGCTCTGATATTGGCTTTTTATACAAAAGATGCTGTTTTTTCGTTGACGATAGGATGCATTGCCGGGGTGGTAATTGCCGGCTTTGATCCTGTTACCGGTCTTTCGCAGCTATTTCAGGAAGCGCTTGGAAATAAGGATTTTATATGGGTACTAATGATTGAAATTGCTGTAGGAATACTGATTGCATTTTATATTCGTTCAGGGGTGATTTCTGCGTTTAGCCAGTGGGCTTCCCATAAAATTCGCTCACGAAAAGCAGCGGCAGGCTTTGGCTGGATAATGGGGTTGTTTGTTTTTTTTAGCGATTATTTCAGTCCTCTTTTTAGCGGTCCCATTGTCAAACCATTAACCGATCGTTACAAAATTTCCCGGGAAATGCTTGCCTATTTGCTGGATTCCGGCAGTGCACCGGTTTGTACTCTTATTCCTTTGAGTGGCTGGGCAGTATTTGTGGCAGGGCTGTTAAAAGGCTATGGCCCGATTAATACTGTACAAGACGGTATGTCGGTTTTTATTCAATCGATTCCTTATAACTTTTATGCATGGTTCGCTGTTATTTTGGCGGGTCTCGTCGCGTTTGGTATTGTACCAAATTTTGGAGCTATGAAAAAAGCAGAATCGCGAGCTTTAATTGAAGGAAAAGTCATACGAGATGGCGCCACACCGCTGACAGGGAAAGAAATGGACCTCATAAAATCTGAAACAAACCGACAAGCAAATCTTTTTTTCTACCTGATAGTTCCGGTCATCATAATCATCAGTATTTCTCTGGGTACTTTTTTTGTTGTACAATCACCAAAAATTCTGGAAGCATTTTTTGCAGCAGTCATTTATATGGCAATTGCGATGAGTATTGGTCGATATTTTAAAAATGTAAAAGAAGGAATGGACACAGCGACAAACGGGATAAAAGCAGTTTTACCCGCAATTCTTATTCTGGCAATGGCTTATTGTATAAATACTATCTCACGCGCTCTCGGTGCGCAGCAATTTATTATTTCAATTACAGAGACATGGATGACGTCGTTTATGTTACCTGTCATTGCATTTATCACAGGAGGTTTAATCTCATTCTTCACCGGAACCGCCTGGGGCACTTATGCGATATTGATTCCTTTTGTATTGCCGATTGCAATGAATTACTCCCACAATACACTTCATCCGTTCGTATTTCTTACCATTGGCGCCACGATTAGCGGAGGCATAATTGGTGATCATTGTTCGCCAGTATCCGATACAACATGCCTTTCATCCTTTGGCGCAGGATCAGACCATATTGATCATGTAAGGACTCAATTGCCGTATGCTCTTGTGAGTGGTGCAATTGCAGCAATTATGTTTTTAATTCTCGGATTTATATTTGTTAATAATAAATAATGAACGAATTAATAATTTTAGAGGAGAATGTAGACAATGAAAAAGTTCAAAATTCCATTTAGTTTATTAGCCTGTTTTCTATTTATTTTTGGTTCGAAAAATTTATTTCCACAAGATTTACCTGTTTTTCACATTGTTGATAATGAGAGTATTGGATTAACACCAACAATTTATGAAAAGTTCGGCGTTGCAGTTGCTGACTTTGATAGAAATGGATTTCCTGATATTTGTTGTACGCGCTGGCAAGGTGTCGGATATAGTCGCATATTTTTAAATAATGACGGCGTATTTCAAGACATCACATCTCAAACTCCTATTGAGCAAATTGAAAGTTCACAAGAGGGTCGACGAACTTATACTCCACTTTGGGTTGACTATGATAATGACGGTGACAAAGATTTATGTTTCAGTACAGTAACTACCTTTCACTTACTACGAAATGATAATAATAATTTTACAGATGTTGCGCACGAAATTGGATTAGTAAGTTATAAACCATCGGGATTTATTGCTGAATGGGACGTACATCCCGGAGCCTGGGCTGATTTTGATTTGGATGGCGATCTCGATTTTGTTGCGAGTCAATTGAATAATCCGAATTTATATTTATTTCGTAATGATGGTGATCTATTCACAAATGTAGCAACTGAGGCTGGACTTGATAACACGGATATGACTCAATCCTGGAGCCTGACCTTCGAAGACGTCGATTTAGATGGAGATGTTGATCTGTATAGTAAAAATACTTTCTACTTTAATGAAAACGGATTTTTCAAAGATGCAACAGAACAGGTTGGAATCAGTGATGAGATTGTTACCAATTATCGGGAAATGTTCGATTATGATAATGATGGAGATCTGGATTATATCAAAGTTAGCTCGGATTATTCCGATGAGCCGACGGTTCAATTGTGGGAGAATCAAGGCGGAACTTTTTCGGACGTCAGCGAAGATGCTGCTCTTACAGTTATCACTAATTCGACACGAGCTATTTCCATTGGTGATTTTGATAATGATGGCGATCAAGATGTATTCGTTCACAATAACGTTATGGAAGATATTGACCTGCTTTTATTAAATGAAGAAATCGAACAGGGCGACCGAGTCTTTGTTGATATCGCAGATATGGTGGGAATTACTGTACAAGGTGATCGTAAGGGTGCTGCTTTTATGGATTATAACATGGATGGCTTTTTGGATATTTATATGGCAACAGCAACAATGAATCATATTTTGTATTACAATGAAGGAAATGATAATAATTGGCTTGGAATAATCTTGGAAGGCACAATATCAAACCGGGATGCAATTGGATGTTTGGTTACTTTATATACCGGTGATAAAATTCAAATTCGTACCCAAAAGTGCGGGAATCATGTTGCCAATCAGGATAATCCATATATCCATTTTGGTATCGGTCAAGCAACAAAGGTTGATTCTGTGGTGACTCGATGGCCGTTGGGCATTCGACAGGTATTAATTAATCCTGCGATAAACCAGTATCACAATGTGAAGGAGTCAGAAGTCTCTGCTGTTAGTGAAATTAAGAATCCGAATAAGCCTGTCTCCTTTGATTTAGCTCAAAATTATCCCAATCCATTCAATCCTCAAACACAAATTAATTTTTCAGTCGGAGAGAAGGGCTTTGTTTCATTAGATATTTACAATTTAATGGGAATAAAAGTAGCAACAATTGCCAATGGAGTTTATAATATTGGTCATTATAGTGTTGTTTGGGACGGAAAAGATCAGGCCGGAAAGGCAGTATCAAGCGGAGTCTATATGTATCGCTTGAAAACGGCTGATCGTAATCTAACAAAGAAAATGATGCTGATTCAATAAAACCGGATCGTTATAACAAAGATAATTTGAGCGGAAAGGAACAGTAGAATGAAAGTTAGGTTTATTGGAGTTTTCTTTTTTCTGATGTATTGGAGCATTGCCCTAAATACACTTATCGCACAAGATATACTTGATCACAAGGTTGTCCTTGATGAGCACGGAAAATTGCAACCGTGGACAACCTATGATAATATTTTTGAATGGAGCATGAATTTCATAAAATACTGTCCCACAAGTCGCACGATTTATGGAGATGATCCGCTGTTTCTGATCACCTCAAGCCTGGATCCCAACGGGCGTAGCGGGCGAAACCAGAATAACCAGGGGAGCAATGTTTATTGGGCTGTGGAAACCCTGCGAAAGTATTACGCCTATACCGGCGACAGTGAAGCTTATGCTCCAATTAAATTGCTTTTAGATCGGGTTCTGTACTATCACACACCGGATGATTGGACATGGGCAAATGTACCGCGTACTCAAGATAACAGCCCTGATGGTGAATATACAGATGAATGGTCCGGCGTTGACAAGATATGCATGGTGGCGCTTGGATATATTAATTATTTCAAGCTGACAGGCGAAACGAAATTCAGTGATGCAGCTATCACTATTGCCAACACTGTGATAAAACATGTCAAAACCGGCGACAAAATGATTTCTCCTTTACCTTACAGGGTGAATCTCCGCACCGGGCAAATTTTGGATCCATATACTTCGAATATGATTTTCGCAGTCAGATTATTTGATGAAATGATAGAAGGTAATTATCCGGTTAACAAGAAAATATTCAAAGAGAAAAGGGATTTGATTTGGAATTGGATATTGAAATTTCCGATTCAGAATAATGAATGGTCAGGTTATTATGAAGACGTTCCAAAAGATTATGAGCGTGTCAATCAGCAAAATCCAATGGAAACTGCGCGTTACATGATGCAAAATTCAGATGTGGTTTCGGATTATAAAACGTATGTACCTGCGCTACTTGATTGGGTAGAAAATCTGTTTGGACAAACTACACACTGGGGAGCAAGAAGCATTCGAGAACAAATCGGATGTTATCTGGAAATGGGTAGTCATACTGCCCGATACGCATCAATAGCAGCAATGTGGTTTGGAAAAACAAATGATCTTGAATACAGAGAAGAAGCAAGAGCCTCATTCGCTATTTCAATTTATTCAGCATTCACGAATTACTCCTGGGATAAAGTCGGAGTTAACCGAACCGGGATTGGGTACGAACGCCCCTGGTTCTCGGATTCATATTTTGATTATCTGTCACACATTTTTGATGGTCTGGCTGAATTGCCAGAGATGGTTCCTGAAGGCACAAACCACATTACTTATTCAAGTTCGGTAATTACTGATGTGACGTATTCGCCTGAGAAAATCGAATATTCCGCATTTGACTCGAACGGAGAAGAAATTCTAAAGTTAAATTTTGAACCAAAAGTCTATGTTGATAATAGACTTCTTGAGAAATCAAATTGGAAATTTGGTGAGTATCGGGGCGCTAAAAATATTTTGAGGATTACTCGGGAAAATTCAAACCATATAGTTATAAAAGAGTAACTAAATAATTCAGGAGGAAAAGAAATAGATTATTATCACTGGCTGTTACTTTTTGGGTAATCTTGAAATTTGTCATAATGGCTTGACATGCTAAAGGCACAAAAAATTTAAAAATTCTATTTCTGCATAAATTTAGTATACCGTCCGGAATGAATCGCTCCCTGTGCGCCTCTGGCGCACGTGCAATCTAATCGCCGGAAAGCGCTTTTTGAATTGCCTCAAGCAACTCCCGCAAATCGTACGGTTTTTGCAAAAATGGTATTTCATGCGCCTGAATTCCTTCCCATCCCACTTTTTCATCCATATACCCGCTGCTTAATAAAATTCGCAGGCCGGGTTTCTTTTTCATAAGTTGCTTTGCCAAATCATGCCCGCTTTTATCCGGCAGCACAACATCACTCAACAAAAGATCGAACTGGCCATCTTCCTTATCAAACGTGCTCAAAGCTTTGGCTGCATTGTCTTCACTAAAAACAGTGTAGTTATGATATGTTAAAATTTTGCTGATAAAATTCCGTACATCTTTTTCATCTTCCACTAACAAAATGCGCTCTTTATTGCCCTGGAACGGTTTGATAGGAATGGCTTCAACTTTTTCAACTTCAGCAATATCAGAAATTCCGGGGAAGAACACGCGAAACGTTGTTCCGTCTCCTATTTCGCTATCCACTTTTAGCCAACCTTCGTGCTGCTCAACAATTCCATGAACGACCGATAGCCCCAAACCGGTACCACCGCCCACCCCTTTTGTGGTAAAAAATGGATCAAAAATCCGTTCCAAAATTTCACCGTCAATTCCTGATCCTGAATCCTGAACGACCAGGCAAACCGCCTTGCCATTTTCACTGCTTTTGCTATCCGAATTTTCGATTTCAACATTCTCAGTTCGTATAAACAGCTTGCCCCCGTCGGGCATCGCGTCGCGGGCATTTACGGCCAGGTTCATAATAACTTGTTCCACCTGTGACGGATCGACATAGCAAGAGCCCATATTAGCGTCCAATTCTGTCACAAGGTCGATATCCTCTCCAATGATGCGCTGAAGCATTTTTTTAATATTCATCACAACATGGTTCAGATTCGTCACCTTTCGTTTCAATGGTTGCTTGCGACTGAATGCCAGCAACTGTTGCGTTAGTGTAGCAGCCCGATTTCCGGCTGTCAGAATTTCGTTCAAGTCTTCACGCATGGGATTGTTTTGACTGAGACGATACATGGCAAATTCTGCGTTTCCAAGAATTGCGGTCAGCAAATTATTAAAATCATGCGCAATTCCGCCGGCCAGACGACCGATGGCTTCCATTTTCATCGAATGCCGAAGCTCCTGCTCCAGTTTTTTTTGTTGCGAAATATCAACCATCACACCAATCATACCGGCAACATTGCCCCGGAGATCATTATATGTTGCCTTGTTGAAAATAAAATCCCGCTGTTTTCCGTCAGCGCATCGAACCTTTGCTTCGTAAAATTGTTTTCCGGGATTTTTAATTAATTCCATGTCTTTTCGATGGTAGTTAGCAGCCAATTCGTGTGGAATTGCGTCTGTAAGATCTGCTACTGTTTTTCCGATGATATCTTCCTTTTTCATTCCTAAAATTTCCGATGCAAATGCCTGGTTGCCGCCCTGATATCTGCCTTCAGTATCCTTATAGAAAACTGGATTTGGCATGGTATCGATAAGTATTTCAAAAAATTTTAGGTGTGACTGAAGTTCATGTTGCATTTTTTTCAATTCGCTGATATCCTGAATAGTCTCCCGCATTCCGATAATTTTACCGTTTGAATCTTCCAACAATCTATCTTCCACCAAAACGCTGAGCGTGGATCCGTCCTTACGAACAAACAATCGTTCATAACCACTGCCAGTTTCGAGTTGTCCTTTTAATTTATGCTCAATGCTCATGCGGCACGTTTTGTCGGCAAAAAAATTGCAGATGAAATTACCGACCATTTCATCGGATTCATATCCCAACATTTCCAATCCGGTTTTATTAATCTGTCGTATCCGGCCATCTGCATCAATTTCGTGGTACCCTACCGGCGCTTCATTGAAAAGATCCCTGAATTTATTCTCACTTTGAACCAGTGCGATTTCAGCTTTCTCCTTTTCTGTAATATCTTCAAAAATCACACAAAATCGATCTTCAGAATCCCACGGTCGATAGACATTACAATGGTAGAGTTTTTTGGTAGGGCTGTGGTACATATCAAATGTTTTTGAAATACCTGTCACTGCCACTTCACCGTAATTTTCTATCCAGCTTTGTTCGGTGTCCGGCCAAACTTCATGCACGGTTTTACCTGATACCGCATCATTTTTAACGCCTGTTACTCGCTCGTACGCATCATTTATATAGATAAACCTGTAACTGATAAATTTGCCTTGTTCATCAAATACGGATTCAAAAAGTACAAATGCATTAATCATACTTTTAAATAACCATTGCAACTCATTCGCCTGATCGCGTAATTTTTTTTCTGCAATTTTCCGTTCAGTGATTTCCCGGACAAGACCGATAAATCCCGAAGGCTTTCCATCAGCTCCGAATACCGGCGTGCCCACTGTTTCGCTTGGGAAAATCCTGCCATCTTTTCTTTTATAATTGATCTCATAAGGTGTGTACAGCCCTCTCGCCTTGACATTGTATCGAATTTTGCCCTGATCTTTGAACTCATCAGAATGTGCATAGATTATTTTCGTTTTTTGGCCCAAAACCTCTTCTGGTCGGTACCCGAACATTTTTTCAAATGCCGGATTTACTTTAACAATTCTTCTATTTACATCAGCATAAATAAGGGCGTCTGGCAGAGCGCGCAGAATTTCTTCAAGTTCAATTTTCTTGTTCCTTAATTCATCTTCCGCTTTTTTCCGGTCTGTTATATCCGTGAACATTGCAAACGAACCGGCAAACTCACCATTTTCATCTTTTAGCGGATTTGCCGAAACCAATAACCATAGAACCGAAGCATCTTTGTGCAGAAATCGCCTCTCGTATTGATCGCGCTTGCCCTGCTCTCTGCGTTTCAACACTTTTTCCTGATCCGGCCAATCGTCAGGAAAAATGTATGGCTTTATATCCTTACCTGTCAATTCATCCACAGTATAGCCCAAAATCGCCGCCATTTTTTCATTGACATAGGTGGTGCAGTAGTTTTTATCCATCATCCAAATGCCTTCATTGGCGGTATCAACTATTCGGCGATATTTTTCTTCACTCTTTCGAAATTCGTCTTCTGCGCGCTTGCGCTCTGTGATATCCAGAAACACGGTTTGAGTGGCGGGGTGGCCCTGAAATTCAATTACAGAGCTGTAAATTTCTACCCATCTTGTTTCTCCATTCCTATGAAGTATTCTGTATTGAGCGTGGGCGGGAATATTTTCGCCTTCAAGTCGCTTCCTGAAGTTGACAAAGAATTCCTCGCGGTCGGCCGGATGGATTAACTGGGAGATTTTATCAGCATCGAATGCCATCAATTCTTCAGGGGAATAACCACTAATTCGTTCCATTGGGCTGCTGGCAAAACCTAACCGAACCGGATTAGCCAGAGCAATAACAACGCCCTGAATAGAACGTTCTACCAGAGTTCTGTATTTTCTCTCGCTTTCTTTCAAAATTTTTTCAGCTTGTTTTCGTTCTCTAATATCACGTGAAGCTCCGGCAATTCCGATAAACGCGCCAGACTTATCTCTTAATGGTCGCACACTATTTTCCATCCAGACTGTGGAGCCATCTTTATGATAATACTCTATTTCAATAGTGATTAGCCTATCCTCGGCAACAACACTTTTTTCTTCGCGCGGCAACTCTTCTTCATACCTTGCAACCACGGTTTGCAGAGATTCCGGCGCAATCATTTCTTCCAGTGATTGTTTCATCCGTTCTTCCGGAGTAAATCCAAGCACTTTTTCAATGGCAGGGCTTACGTAAGTCACTTTAAAATTCAGGTCTACAATCCAGATAACATCGGCTGTGTTTTCAGCCAGAAACTTGTATTTTTCTTCGCTCGTCCGCAGTGCAATTTCCATTTGTTTTTGCTGCGTGATGTCTGTGGCAAACACCGCCGCGTGTTTGACGTTCCTTTTTTCATCAAATACAGGGTAAATAGTATTCAATAAATAACTGCCATCACGTTCATCCTCAAAACTGACCGCTTTACCGGTTTCAAAAACCTGATTTACATAATCCTCCCTGGATAGCGCAACCTCTTTTGGGAAAAGTTTGTAAAAATTTTTCCCGACTAACCGCTCCGGAGTTGCATGCATTCTTTCTGCGCCTTTTTCATTGATGGCTAACAACGTTCCGTTTTGTTCCATCAAAGCGAGTGTGTCTATGGGAGCATTTACCAGAGTGTGAAGCATGGATGCCTGCTCACGCATTTTAATTTCTTTTTGTTGTTGTTCAGTAATATCATAATGAACGCCAATGCATTTTTCAGGATTACCATGTTCATCGGACTGAAATCGCGAGCTGGAACGCAAAATTCGTTCTGCGCCATCCGGGCGAATAATTCGGAAGACCATTGGTTTTGTTTCCTTCTCCTCAACCATTTCCGCAATTTCGGCGGTCATTCGCTCCATGTCCTCAGGGTGAATAATCTTTTGCATGACTTCTATTAGCGTACCGGTAAAATCCTCTTTATTAATACCAGCAATTTTGTACATATTCTCTGACCACACGAGCGAATCATCCCGTAAATTCCATACATAACTGCCCATGCTGGCCACTTCCTGGGCTTGATTTAATATGCTCTCATTTTCAATCAATAATTGTTCAGTCTGTTTTCGTGCGGTAACATCATTCAGCGTTACCATGTTGGCCGGCTTTCCATTATATGGAATCACTTTACCAGAAATTTCAGCGATAATTTTTGTGCCGTTTTTATGTCTAAGTATTCTTTCATATTTCTGTGGCAGTGGGTCGCCATTCATACGTTTTTTATGTATGATTAAGGTCGCCTCTCTTTCATCCGGATCGGTGTAATCCAGAAATAACGTATTCACCACTTCTTCCACAGTATAGCCAAGAGCTTTTTCGACAAACGGATTGGCATATACAATTTTGTTATCCTGAATAATCACCACAGCCGAATCTACCTGCTCAACAAGCGTGCGAAATAATACATCACTGTCGGTCTGGTCCTTTTTATCTTGATTGCAAGCTGCCAGCCGCGCTTCCAGTTCAACGACGCGCTGCTTTAGTTTGTCTGTCTCAACCTTTAACAATTCACGAGTTGTTTTTGGATTCACAATTTTAATCCCTGCTTTAATTAAAACACGACTCAGTTAAACACATTTTAAAGCCGCCGAAACGGTTGGAATGTATTATTGAACACCGCAAAAGCGCACAGGAGCGATTCACTCCGTAACGTACACCCAGTTTGTGCAATATTTTTATTTTTATTTCAGATTTTTAGGTATTAAAATTTAACAATTTTGAAATTAAAATCAAGTAATTTATCTGTAACATCTTTTGCATATAATCTAAAATTCTAAAAAGTAAATTATTATACAATTGTAGACCACTAAACATACAAAAATGCACGAAATGTTATTTTTTTATTTTGAATTAAGAACTATTTCGTGTGTTTCGTGGCCAATAAAACTATTTTATCATTTTAGAAATTTAGTCTGCATTATTCACAAATCGTACCACAGAAGCACAAAGGTCACAGAGAAACAATAACGTGTGTGCACATTACTTTTCAAACTGAGTTTAGAAAAATACCAGTTACTATTGTTTGCGTAACGTCTTGAAAATAAAAACTCTGTGTACTCTGAGCCTCTGTGGCTATGACTTTTTTAGGTTTAATATTAATTTCAATTATTCTTTCACTCAAAAAACGCAGTGACGCCACGCATCATTTTAAATAGTTGTTGTCTGTTTTTATCAAACCCGAATTTTTCTCAGAAATGTACCATTAATTGGGGCAACCTGGTGAACAGAAGCGAAAAGAAGTAAAATTGATTACAAAAGAAAAAGGCTTAAGTTATTCGCTTAAGCCCATCTTTTAGTCAATCTAAATTATCGTGCCGAGGGCGGGAATCGAACCCGCATGAGCCGAAGCTCGCTGGATTTTGAGTCCAGTGCGTCTACCAATTTCACCACCTCGGCGTGGTCATCATAATATATAACTTTTTTACTTAAAGTCAAGAAAAAAATGTAGCATAAATTTTTGTCTTGACATTTTGATTTATATTTGTAAATTTATATGTTTCTGTTTAACCCAAGTTCACCACACTATTTTGGAAAATGTCTCAAGATTGACAAAAATCAAGGCTAACTTCAATATTTATTTTCAAAAAATAGATGTAGTGACCCATTAACCTATTTGTGAACAAAAAATCGACCTAAGTTTAATTAAAAGGAGTTTATCCTTTAGAAATTGAGGTGAACTTGGGTTAATAATAACTAAAATTATGCGACGCCAGATGGGTGAACCAAATATCGAACATGACGCCAAACTATTTTGCGCAGTAACTTATGCCACTGACAGTATTGAGCTTTCTGTGGTACAGCGTTTGGTTCAGAATTTTGGCGAGATCGATTTTCAGTCCGATATGTTTGATTTCAATTTCACAAATTATTATACGCCGGAAATGGGACGCGGCCTGAAAAAACAGTTCTACAGCTTTGAAAAACTCATTCGGCCGGAACACTTGAATTCGATCAAGCTGACCTCCAATCAAATTGAATCCGATTATTTACAGGAAGTTAGTCGACAGGTCAATATCGATCCGGGTTATTTAACGCCGGCAAAAGTTGTGTTGGCAACGACCAAGAATTTCAGTCATCGCATTTATCTGGGAAAAGGAATTTACGGGGATCTGCATTTGCGGTATATGGATGGGAAGTATCGACCCGTGGATTGGACGTATGCTGATTACAAAACCGAGTTAACCCAAAATTTCTTAATGAACATCCGAAAGATACTGCTCCGGGATTTAAAAAACCGTTAATCCAAAAGCAAGGGAAACGACTTTTATGAAAATGAAAGACAAATACAATGTCTCTGTGTTAGGCGCAGGTAGTTGGGGAACAGCGCTGGCGCTTGTTCTTGCTGAAAATGAACATGCGGTAACGCTGTGGGAATTCCGCCCCGATGCGGCTGATAATCTGAATAAAACACGGGTTAATAGTGAATTTCTCCCGGACATCCCGATCCCCGCGTCAATCCGAATTACCAGTAATCTGGAAGAAGCGTGTGATACGCAGGACATCATCGTGGTCGCTGTTCCGTCGCATGTGGTGCGGTCGGTGAGTGAGCAAATCAGTGGAATTGGCGGTTCAAAGGAGGCTGTTTACGTGAATGTGGCAAAAGGTGTGGAAAATGAAACCCTGTTTCGGATGTCGCAGGTGTTGAAAGAAACAATTCAGTGGATTGATAACAAGCAGATCGTGACGTTGTCCGGTCCCAGTCACGCGGAGGAAGTGAGTCGTCGTATTCCCACGGCAATTGTGGCGGCGGGTCATGATTTGCTCGCTGCGGAAATTATCCAACATGCGTTCATGAATATGTTCTTTCGGGTGTATACAAATGAAGATATCATTGGCGTGGAGCTTGGCGGCGCGTTGAAAAACGTCATTGCCATCGCGGCGGGAATTTGCGATGGTGCGGGATTTGGCGACAACACAAAGGCAGCGTTGCAGCCACGGGGACTTGCTGAAATCGCACGCCTGGGAGTAACAATGGGCGCCAAAGCGATTACTTTTGCCGGGCTGTCGGGAATGGGCGATCTGATCGTGACATGTATGAGCAAACACAGCCGGAATCGTCATGTGGGGGAACAAGTTGGCAGGGGACGGAAATTAGAGGACATTTTAAATGAAATGGTGATGGTCGCCGAAGGGGTAAAAACAACCCGTTCTGCGTACGCACTCAGTCAAAAATACGGCATTGAAATGCCGATCACAGAGCAGGTGTATCAAATGCTTTTTGAAAATAAAAATGCAAAGCAGGCATTGAACGAATTAATGCAACGCGATCCGAAAAAGGAAAAATTAGGATAATCTGATCTAACAGAACAGGAGTACTTGATGAAAAACACAACTTATCTCAGCGAAATATCCAAATACGAAGGACAGGAAGTGACAATCAGCGGCTGGCTATATAACATGCGTTCCAGCGGTAAATTACGATTTTTATTGGTGCGGGATGGCACAGAAACCATCCAGGCGATTGTATCGAAGAAAGATGTTGGTGATGAGATTTTCAATAAATGTGAAAATTTAGCGCAGGAATCATCCATCCGGGTAACCGGTAAAGTGGTTAAGGACGAACGCTCACCAATCGGCTACGAAATTCACGTGGCTGATATTGAAGTCGTTCATATTGGCGATGAATACCCGATCTCGCCAAAGGAACACGGCACGACATTTTTAATGGATCACCGTCATCTCTGGTTGCGCTCGTCGCGTCAACACGCGATTTTGCGGGTGCGCCATGAAGTGATCAATGCCATTCGTGATTTTTTCAATGACCGCGGATTCATCAATCTGGATGCGCCGATTTTTACACCTGCGGCATGTGAGGGGACTTCTACCCTTTTTGAAACCGATTATTTCGGCAGCAAAGCGTATCTCACGCAAAGCGGACAGCTTTACATGGAAGCCGGCGCAATGGCTTTCGGCAAAGTCTATTGCTTTGGTCCCACATTCCGTGCGGAGAAATCGAAAACCAGACGACATCTCACTGAATTCTGGATGGTCGAGCCGGAAGTCGCATACATGGACCTCGAGGGCGACATGGATTTGGCAGAAGAGTTCTTGGAATACGTTATTCAACGAGCCATCAAGAATTGTAAAAAAGAACTGGAAACTCTGGAGCGGGATACCTCGAAACTGGAACTGGTGAAACGACCATTTCCACGCATTAGTTATGATGAGGCTGTGGACATCATCAAAAAAGCAGGGCTGGAATTTGAGGACGGCAATGATCTTGGCGGCACTGACGAGACTGTAATTTCGGAGGCATTTGATCGCCCGGTAATGGTGCACCGGTATCCGGCGGCAGTCAAAGCGTTTTACATGAAAAATGATCCGGCTGATCCGTCCAAAGCGCTGTGCGTGGATGTACTGGCGCCCGAAGGAGTCGGCGAAGTGATCGGCGGCGGACAGCGTGAAGATGATTTCGAAACATTGAAAAATAAAATCCTGAGCCATGAACTGCCACTGGAAGCATTCGACTGGTATCTGGACTTACGCAAATATGGCACTGTCCCTCACGCTGGCTTTGGTCTGGGGCTGGAACGAACCGTGGGCTGGATTTGCGGCTTGAAGCATATCCGCGAAACGATTCCATTCCCGCGAATGATTCACCGGTTGAATCCGTAAGATTGCTACTTAAAAGACGGATAAATAGTACTATCCGTTTTAGGGGAGGGAATTCAGGTGGCATCAGTTAGTTATTGTATTAAATAACCGGCTTTAAATGAAAAGGATATTTTTTTTGAACACGGATTAACGACTTTTTTAATTGTTCCTTAATTCGTGTTCTGAATTAAAAAATACAACAACAGTCAAATTTAAAACGCATTTCTATTCACACTTTAACAGTTAGCGCTGGCGCATCAAAGTTTAGGGGGGTGTATCAAAATATCAACCTTATTGATATATGTCCATATCTTTATTTGAAAATGTAGTTGTGGTACTAAATAACAATCTGATTATTCACCAAAATTAAAGGATGAGTCATGGTATCAAAAAAATCTTCTTTCCAGATTTTGATTCTCTCTGTATTAATTCTTATTACTTTTCTTTCAATCAACAGCTTTGCGACTGAAACCCGTGTAAGTTCCATGGGGGGCGTTGGCTATTATATCCGGGATAATTCCAATGTTTTCTATTTTCCGGGAGTTCTGAGCAGCTACAATAGCCAGGTGATTGCAGAATTGCGTCAAAAAGGAAACGATGATCTTTACACTGTGGGCGCGCATCTTCCTTTTGGATCAAATGCTGTTGCCGGTGTTTATCTGAATCGACCTGTTTACCTGCCTGGCAATTTTGTTAGTAACATTACGCCGCATCTTGAACTGAACCGAACAATCACACTTGCGTATGGTAGTAAATTAGCGACTTACGACTTTGGAATATTGGTTTCCATGGCAACAGACAAATGGAGCGAAGACGACGGTACAAACGAAGAAAAAGAATCTGCCAGCTATTTTAATATCGCCGCGGGTATTTCCAATCAGGATTACGACCTCGGCATCACAATGGATATTCCATCTGTCAATTGGGAATATGATGATGAGAAGGAAAACTGGGGTGGATTTGGCTTTGGCTTAAATGCTCGCTATTTTATGCCGAAAAATGAAGCGCTAACACTGGTTCCCCTGGGTAATTTTTATTTCGGCTCCGCATCTTATGAGTATAAAACAGAATACTACACTAGTGAAGCGGACTATGGTCAATTAGATTTAGCCATCGGGCTTGGTATCAATTATCAACTCAATGAAGATAACCTGGTCGTGCTGGCAATTGAAGGATATGGTCTTTCTCAGGAAACAGAAGATGTAAAAGAAGGCTCTGAAACGACGGAAAAATACACGACTCTTCCGGGTTTGTACCTGGGTGTTGAATCTCAACTGAAACCATGGCTTGTGGCACGGATGGGCGCTTCCCAAATATATCAATCCTACACAATAGAAACAAAACCCGATGGCGGCGAGAGCACCGAAGATACTGATTACAATACATCTTTCGCGGTTTCTTTTGGTATTGGAATCAATGTTGGAGGTTTCTCTCTGGATGCATCCTTTAATGAGGGCTTACTATTTGACGGACCACACTTCATTAGTGGTATCAGCAATAATATCGCGAACCGGATTTCAATCACCTATCATTTTTAAATGAAAGGTTTATATCATGAAATTTAATAAGTTAATTTACATCGGTCTTCTCCTCTGCATCATTATTATTGCCGGATGCGGTCAGGGAGGACACATCACTGCCGTTGGAATTACCGGTGGCAGCGATGATGGCTATGGCAAGCGTACTGATATCGCGGGTACACAAAATGATGATAATCCAAATCAGACCAATCAAAATCTTGTAGGAACCTGGCGCGCAGATTATGATGCCGGAGCTTATCAGTTATTGATATTTTATGCCGATGGTAGGTATGAGACATCTTTTTATATAAGTAACCAATTACAAGATATTTATCATGGTTCATATACTGCAACTTCAAACGCGATTACCTTTGACGGTTCAGATACTTTTTCGTACACGATTGTTGGTAATACCTTAACCATCGATTTTGGTGATTATTCAATGAGCTATTACAAGGTATAATCCGGAATTTCTTATTAATAGAATGCCAATCATGTGAAAAAATGGTTGGCATTCTACTACCGCATTCAAATTATGAAAAATAACTTGTAGAGAAGGTCAAAAATGGGTATATTAACAGTATGATTATTCAAAGAATAAAAATCGATAAATCCGAAGATATTCGTATTCCGAAATCGCTTCTTGAACAATCCGGTTTTCATGACGAAGTGGAAATTGAAATCAGGGAAAAAAAGATTATCATTAAACCAGCAAAAATTGCTCGTGAAGGATGGGATAGCGCTTTTCGTAAAATGGCTGAAAAGAGCGATGATGTCCTTTTAGATTCAGAAATCCCAACAAATTGGGACAATGATGAATGGGAATGGTAAATGACAGTCAGAAGATTTGAAGTCTACCTGATAAATCTTGATCCAACTCTCGGAAGCGAAATTAAGAAAACCCGCCCATGTTTGGTAATTTCACCGGATGAAATGAATTTTCACATTTCTACAGTAATTATTGCCCCAATGACGACAAAAAGTCGAAATTATCCCACGCGAGTTCAGTGCGACTTTCAAGGAAAGACAGGACAAATAGTGTTGGATCAGATTCGCACAGTGGACAAATCAAGACTCATAAAAAATTTAGGAACTATTGATAATAAAAGCCAGGAATCTGTTTTAAATATTTTAAATGAAATGTTTGCTGCCTGATTTAAAATGAATAATTCAGTGAAATCAAAAAAGATCATCGCGGTCATCGGACAGGGCCGGGATTGTACACCGGAACTCATCCAACTGGCTGAAGAAGTGGGCGCCGGGATTGCCAAACGCGACGCAATCCTGATCTGCGGCGGACTGGGCGGAATCATGGAAGCCGCCAGTCGCGGCGCCAAAAGCGCCGGTGGTTTGACGATTGGTATTCTGCCGGGAACCGATAAAAGCGAGGCGAATGCATTCATCGATATCCCCATTGTCACCGGTATGTCAGTGGCCAGGAATGTTATCATTACCCGTACTGCGGATGCGGTAATCGCAGTTGGCGGCTTTTACGGAACGCTATCTGAAATCGCGTACAGTCTGGCTTTTGACAAACCTGTGATTGGTTTGAAAACGTGGGAAGTTGATGAGAATATTCGTTATACGGAGACCGCGGAGGAAGCGGTAAAACTGGCTATTGATTTAATTGGAACTGCTGAGTCCGGGAATGGTGAAAAGTTAAAAGAGAATAGTGAATAGGATGGAAGGAATAGGGTATAGGGGAAATCTGGTTGGATAATTGCATTGTTCTTATTTAATTTCTTTGAATCTACCGACCGAATCATCTTTTACGTTTACGTATCACGCATTACGTATCAAATTTCACGCATCCCGTATTCCAAATCCCTTTTCGCATTTTGCATATTATAACCGTATTGACAGTATAAAATTTTCAACCGAATTCAGAAAGGAGCTTGCTGTGGAAGATTTAAAAAAATTGATTCGAGACGTCGCGGATTTTCCGAAAGAAGGAATCATATTTAAGGATATTAGCACATTATTAAAAGACGGACCGCAATTTCGTAAATCAGTTGATCTGTTAGCCGAGCATTATAATCCGGCGGATATCGATCTTGTATTGGGTGTGGAATCCCGTGGATTTATTTTTGGCGCGGCGCTGGCTTATAAGTGGGGCAAGCCGTTCATCATCGTGCGAAAGCCAGGCAAGCTCCCTGCGGCGACGGTGAAGGAAGAATACGAGCTGGAATACGGCACCGACGCGATCGAAATTCACCGCGATGCCATTTCCAAAGACCAACGGGTGCTCATCGTTGACGATTTACTGGCGACCGGCGGAACAGTCGCCGCGGTCACGCGATTGGTAGAAAAGTTAGGTGGGAAAATATCAGGGATTGCATTTCTGATTGAACTCAGCTTTTTGAAAGGAAAAGAGCTGATAAGTAAATATGATATTTTTTCGCTATTGAAATTTGAATAACCTGAAAATATGTTGAATAAAAAAAGCCTCATGAAATAATGCTCATGAGGCTTTAATATTATAGAAATATCTTGATATTCAAAACAGGAAACTTAAAAAACGAGACCAGCGGTTATACCAACAAAGCTGGTTGTTTCTTCTTCAGTGAATATGAACCGATATAGACCCTGAAAAATAAGGTTCATCGTGTCACTGACAGGCATTTCGATTCCGGCGCCTACAGCGAGACCAAATTTATTTTCGGTTTCGGATTCGTCTAATTCCTCTTCGTAATAATCGCCAAAATAATCATAACCGCCGATGGTTCCCTCAGTTTTAAACTTCATCATGTTGTAGGTTGCCATACCAAGCAGAAAGATCTGGTTTGAAGCTTCCGGAGCAGATAAATAGGGGCGAATACCAACACCGAGTTCCAAAATATTTAAACCAATTTCAACATCGTAATCCACGCCCATTTCTTCTAATTCGCCTTCACCATAGCCAGTGTAATCTTCCAGAAATTTATCATTATCAACTGAGAAAGGCTCATAGGCAACGCCGAACACAACGCCCATTTTCGGGCTGGGGAACATCACGTATTGACCGTGAACACTATATCCCATTTTAAAGTAATCCTTAAATTCATCCGGCGCCATGGGAAAAGCAACTCCGGCGAACAATTCCTTTTGAGCCTGGCGCATTTGTCCGAATGCGTTTCCGGCAACTAACACGAGAATTAACACAACAACAAGTAATTTTGAGTACTTCATGGTGATCCTCCTTAATTTTATCAAAAAAGAGATGAATTATTTCGTAATGACCATATCTCCGACACCTGGTTTACCATCCCGTTCTTTGATGATTTTAGCAGTCGAGAACTGGTCATATACTTCCATTAGTTGAACTTCGCTTAAAACATCGATCATTTTTCCGATCACTTTTTTGGTTACCGGATGAATGATTGGCGCTCCCTCACGATACGCGTAACACTTCATCCCTTTTTTTACCCCGTTACTACGACCGAGATCGAGGGTTAATTGATCGGCGTCTACTTTGATTACATAACCTTTAACAACAGGAAAGTCGTTTTTAAATTTTGTGGCCAGAGTTTCCAGCATATCATTTACGCTTCTTTGATTTCGTCCCTGGGTGTAGGAATCCTGCGCCGAAATAATCGCGGCAGTCTCAGTATCGATAAATCGGGCGTCAATGGAAATATCATTTCGGGTCCATGTAACGCTGCCAGTCACAACGGCATCCACTCCAACGCCCTTTCCGATTTCAGCGGCCGTGGCGGCATCAATAAAGCCGGACATTCCAAGTTTTTGTTCCGCGATCACCCGTTCCAGTTGGGATCGTTCCAATACCTTAAACCGTTCCATTTTCACAAATGTAGTAATTAATTTATCCAGCAAATCGAAATCGCCGGCCATCCCCTTATTTTCAACAGGCAAAATTGCGATGCGCAATCGTTCACCAACCTGGTCATAAGCAGAAGTCGTTTCCGGTTCAGGGGGTGTTAATGGCGTTTCCGATGGAGTCGGTGATGGTGTAATTACATCCGGAGATGGTTCAGGTATATTCCCGGATTGAATTTTGTCGAAGAATTCTCTTGCTCGTAGTGTTGGAGCCTGTTTTAAAGAAAGACCCAGTTGTTTTTTGGCCGGTTCTGCCTGGCCAAGATAATAAAGACAAATCCCCAATTCACGATGAGGGTAATACTCGATAAATACAGTTCCGTAAGCCCGGGTTTTATGTTTGTCCTTGTTTTTCACTTTCAAAGCATTCTGAAAATGCCCCGCTGCCGCTCTCCAGCTACCGGCCTTCATCGATTCCAATCCTATTTCGTAACTTTTATACCATTTCACCTGAGCATATAACTGCATGTCGCTGTTTGTCAATAGAAGTAGTGCAATAACGAAAAATATGATGCATCCATAATATCGCCTCATATTTCTGCCTCTTTGCTTTTAATTTTCATTTTCTAAATGAATTAAATTATGAGAAAAGATAAAAAATATTTACGTATAAAGCAAGTACTTTTATGTGATTCTTAACATTTAAATATCTTTTGTTCATTGTTATTTATAACAGTTGAGGATATTTCATTTTTGATCATAGAACAAAAATGCACGATATTTGTTCGGTGAGGTTTATCTTTTCTGAGAATTGATGTGCGCTGTATGATTTTCGAAGTCTGGTTTTTCCGGGAAAATACTGATTCAAGATTTTCAGGATTTCGTTCAAACCTCTTTTATCAATAACTGAAAACACAATTAAAGTTATGAAAAATTCTTGACTTTTGTGTAATTTGTTGATATATTATTTTCGACATGTAATTTAAATTTAACGATTCGAAAGCATTTACATGAAAATTATTAATCAATCCTTTCTGTTTATATTCTTCACTCTTTATTTATTCTCGTCTGCTTTTGCCGGAGGCAAATGGTATAACTATTATAATGATGGGGTTGAGGAGGTAAAAAAACAAAACTGGCCTGTTGCAATCGAACATTTCAAAAAAGCGCTAAAAATAGAAAAAACAGATCGAAACCGTGCGCGCACTTATGGAATGCATTTTATCGAATATTTTCCGCACAGGGAAATCGGAATCTGTTTTTACCATATAGACCAACACGAACAAGCAAAACGACATTTACAAATTTCACTCAAGCAGCAATATTCTGCGCGAGCGCAAGAATTTATGAATAAATTAAAACGAGCGCCGCAAGAAACACCGGCAAAAAAGCCTGTAATTCCACCGCCTGTTTTAAAAGTTGAGCCAGTCATACCGAAACCGCCTGAAGTTAAAACACCAGAAATAGTTTCTCAGCCAATAAAACTCGTCGGAGAACGAATGCGTCTCGCAGTACTTCCTTTTCAAACATCCGGATTATCGGAGACGATGGGTGATATTAATGTGGTGGAACAGATGATGACGACCTTTTACGGATTAAATCGTTTCATCCTGTTCGAACGTAGTCAATTGGAATTGATCCTTAAAGAACAACAACTCGGACAATCCGGCATTATTGATGCATCAACAGCGGCGCAAATTGGCCGTGGTATTGGCGTGGACGCCATCGTATTAGGAAGCGTAGCGCGAGCGGGACGTAACATTTCCATCAGTGCTCGTTTTATTGATGCTGAATCTGCTGAAATCATTACTGCACATGATGAAATTAATCTTGAACCATCGATGCAGGGTTTTAAAAACACGATACAAAAACTTACTACAAAAATTTCCGAGGATATTCCACTTGTGGATGGATATGTCATTCAGGTAGAAGAAGATCAAATAATGGTAGACATTGGCAGAGAAAAGGGCATTAAAAAAGGAATGAAATGCATTGTTTATCGGGAAGGACAGGAAATAATCCATCCGATTACAAAAAAAGTATTAGGCAAGAAAACCGAAGAACTGTGCGTCGTCCGTTTAACACAAGTCTATCCTAAATTTTCAGTAGGAACACCAATTTCTACTGAACCCATTGAATTCCGTGTTGGCGATAAAATTGTAACGAAATAATCTTACTAATGTAGTTTCACAAAAAAAGGAGAACGGTATGAAGAATACAATTATTTTTTGTATGATTTTCATTCTGGTAACTGCTCAAATAGCATTAACTCAAAATTTTAATTTCATCGGATCAGGAGCGCGTGCCCGTGGCATGGGCGGCGCTTTTATTGGCGTCGCTGATGATGCGACTGCCGTCACCTGGAATCCGGCCGGGTTGGCACGTTTAGAGAAACCGGAAGCATCTGTGGTTGGTTTGTTCGAAAGTTATTTTGTTGATACAGATAATTCTGACTATGATACAGATGCACGAAAAAGCTCGCATTTTACCCTGAACTTTGTCAGCGCTGCTTTTCCGTTGTCATTGAGCAACCGCAACCTGGTGGCTTCATTGGCCTACCAGCAGGTACTTGACCTCTATTCCAAATATGAAACAGATTACAGAACAATAGAAACAACCGGCGGAGTTTATGCAATTACACCGGCCATTGGTTTTCAACTCACACCAACGCTAGTTATTGGCGCTTCTGTCAATATTTTTACCGGAACAGCAGTAAATACGGACGAACCGGAGTACGGTGAAGAAACGGAAGTTGAATACGCTTATTCCGGAACGAATTTTAATCTCGGCGCGATCCTGGATTTAGGTAAGTTGAGATTTGGCGTGGTTTATAAAACGCCCTTTGATTTAACTGAGAAGGTTGAGGAACAGGATTTCGAAAAAATTTATGGAATGCCCAAAATGCTCGGTTTAGGGCTTTCGTTTCAGGCAACGGACAAATTATTGCTTGCCATGGATTATGAGATGAGAAGCTATTCTGAATCTGAGCTGGAAGATGAGGATGGAAATACAATGGATCTTGAGTGGGAAGACATTAACCAAATCAGGGTTGGGATGGAATATCTGAAAATGAGTGGTAATAACATACTACCGTTGCGATTAGGCTTTGCCACCACGCCATCGCTGTACACGGATTCCAACGAAGACCAGATTGTCGGCGCCAGTATCACCGGTGGATTTGGTATAATTATGGGAAATATTAATCTGGATTTGGGATTAGAATATAATGTTTACGCTTATGAAGCCTGGTCTAATTATGACACTTATGATTTTACAGAAAATTATTTCCGGTTCATTATATCCGGTGTATTTCATTTTGGGAACTGATTTTACTAAAAAAGGCACCAAATCCATTGGTGTTTACCGTCAATGGAATGGCCGTCCTGGCAAAGTTGATAATTGCCAGGTTGGTGTTTTTTTGCAGCACTGAATTGCCGTGAAAGAGTCAGTTTGATCAACATCAGACTCTATCTGCCAAGTAATTGGACAGACAGTAACAGTCGTTGCAAGAAAGCCGTTGTTCCCATATTGTCAATAAAATTATTAAAAAAATTTTTATTATTTTCAATTTGCGGCAGATAATATTATAATAGGACTTAAAATATATGACAAGAGCGGGAATATTGGCTAAGTATAGATCCTGAGAGAATTTTTAATCATTTGCATTCTGTGGATAAAAATATCAGTCATTTAAATATATATATCGCAAAATTTTAATAGTTTAATCTGATATAATATTTTAATAATGACAACAAAATTATTGTTGATTTTATAAATGATACCATGCGGAGTCCTAAATCATCCCCGCAATCTCAGTGAATCTGATATGTACCAGCAGACAGATCATCATCGATTATTGTATCACAAATACCGAATGTCCCAGATAATGATTTTTAACAACAGCTTCTTCCGAAGCAAAAAGTGTAAAACGCAGCATAAAATTAATGAAAATGATTTGCATCCCCCGGGCAAATTGACGCTTTACGTTTGGCAAGTTCATTTTAACCCACTCCATTGTTATTTTATATCATGCAATATAATATACCTTCTCGATACCCATACGTTGCTGTGGGTTTTATTTGAGGATGATAAATTATAGATAAAAACCAAAGAAATTATCGTAAATCTTGTAAATGAAATTTATGTCAGTTTGATAACTTATTGGGAAATCGCACTTAAATATATTATCGGTAAATTGGAACTTGATAATATCACACTTGAAGAAATTCCACATAAGGCACACGAAATCGGTATCTAAACTTTAGAAATAACCGAGTACGATGTTTCAAGCTACTATAAGCTCCTTAAAATTAAACACAAAGGTTTTTTTGACAGATTTTTAATCTGGCAGGCAATCAACAAAAATATGTATCCATTCAATAATTGATGGTGTGCATCAAAGCTTTCGGATTCTCTTTAAATTTATTGATTAAGACGCGAATCTGTCATATCGAGCGAAGTCGAGATATGACAACATCCATTAGAAAAATGAAGATATATTGGGTATAGATCCTCAAATGTAGCGATGGTAAATACGATACTGGTAGTA
>CAZCJL010000057.1:0-43710 GCA_964498785.1 uncultured Cytophagia bacterium
GCGTCGTATTTTTACTACTGGACGCAAAGCGTCCTAAAATCCATTCCAACGCAAAGCATTGGAACGAGAACATTGTTTAGGATTTTAAAATACCAACAAAATGGAATTGCACCCGCGAGCATCAGCATTATTATGATTATAAAATACATTTTTTAGTCATTAGAAATGTGACTATCATCACATATTTTGATCATCCTCATTTTTTTATTACATAAACTATATTTTTTCAAAACAGTTTCATGATTTTTCAACTTTATCCCGGTGATAATTTTTCGAACAGCGCTATACCTTAAATATTCTAAATGTTAGTCTCAGTGAAACACAATTTTAAGCAAGGAATAATCATCAATTATTATTAATTTGAAATATGCTAATTTTCATTTGCAATTATTGATAAATTTCGTATTTTATTTAATTGTAATTATTCATAATAATTGATTTCTAAAACGCGAAGATTCAACGAATCAATGAAATTGAAAAGGATTATTTTAAAACTTTTTTATCAGGTTACAATTTAATTCAAAACCAATCGAATCATCTTACTCGAAAATTAAAAGAAATGGAAAACGATAAAAACCTGTCCGAGCAATTTTTTAGCGCTATTCTGGATATTTTTGTTGAAGCAGTCATTTTAACAAATAAACGCGGTACTATTCTTTTCATAAATCGCGAAACAGAGCGACTCATTTCAAATGAATCCACTAATATTATTGGCCGAAATTTGTCAGATATTATTTTAATCGAGAGCGAGGGAGAACGGCTAAAATCCAATTTTAAAAATTTTCTGCATTATCTTCATTCCTCAAAAAGCAGTTTTCTTTTTAATACATCCCCAACATTAAAAATTCCAATTAAATTAACAGCAAAAAATATTGGCCGGGGTCGATCAGATTTATTATTCATTTTAAAGCCGATCACTGAAAAAAATGAACCGAATAAGCCACACTCCCCTCTGCAAAAAGTTTGGGATTCGTACCCGGATGCAATGCGATTAACTGATGAAAACGGAATGATTGTCGCTGTAAATAAAGCGTTTTGTGAATTAATAGGAGCAGATCAGGATTTCCTTCTGAATTCTCATTTTACAGAGATGTATGGTGGAAACATTGATAAAAAAGTATATCACAAACGCTATATTAAACGATTTCGTAAAAATAATATGTTAACTCAATTTCAACAAAAATTTATTTTACGGAATGGTCGTTCGAAATTCATGCATATCGTAAATTCGTTTCTCAATTTCGGAAATGGTAAGCGACAGTTATTGACAATTTTTCGGGATATTACCGAACAAAAATCCTTTGAAAATTCATTACTCAATCAGAAAAGCAAGTCACAATGCTCTTTTGATTTAGCTGATGCTGTTATTGTTGAAATTGACAATACAAACATTGTAAAAATGATTAATAAAAAGGGATGTGATGTTTTAAATTTATCATCAAATCAAATTATCGGAAAAAATTGGCTTGAATACTTTATACCAGAAGATGAGCGTGAAAATATAAAAAATTATTTTTCAACATCACACGATTTATTAAATGAACCGCTGGGATATTATCGACACTCTATGCAATCGTTGCAAGGGAATAAGATTCTCATGGACTGGCATTATTTTTCTATCTACGATGATCAAAATAATCTTTTAACGATTCTGGGTTCAGGAGTAGATATTTCGAACAGCACTAAAAAAGAGAATGCATTATACGAAACCGAAGAGCGCTTAACCAGCATGTTCGAAAGCTCGGTTGATGTTGTATACATTCTTAATTTAAAAGGGAACCTGACTTACGTGAATGACGCTGCTGAGGTAATGACCGGAATCTTGAAAAATGAATTAATTGGCACTAATTATAAATCTTTTATTGCAAAGAAAGATCAACACTGGATATTTCGAACGTTTCAGGGGATTTATCAGAGCGGAAAATCTTTCCGTGGGTTGCAGTTTGAAATACATACAAAGAACGGCGGTCGAATATTTTTAGAAACAAGTGTTTCTCCGATTCGCTGCGATGATCAAACCGTAGGTTTCTCCTGTATTTCCCGTGACGTCACTCTTCGGGAACAAACCGAAAGAGCTTTGCTGGAGAGTGAAGAGCGTTTCCGCTCTGTTGCGGAAACAGCAGGTGAGGCGATTATCTCGATTAATAATGAAGGTATTATTATTTTTTGGAATAGAGCGGCTGAACAAATATTTAAGTATTCAGCCGATGAAGCGATCGGTATGCCGTTAAGCATTATTATACCCGAAAACCTGCGATATTTTCATGATGAAAAATTTCGCAAGACGCTTCAGGATAATAATGATTTAACAAGGCAAGGATTTCGTAAACTTCGCGCAGTACGCAAAAATGGTGAAGAATTTCCGATTGAAATTTCCCGCGCTTCCTGGAAATTGAAGGATGATATTTATTTCACAACAATCATTCGGGATGTCACTCAAAGGCTGAAAGATGAACACGAGCGCGAAGTTCTTTATAAAATTGTTGAAAATATTAACACGTCTGACAGTTTTGAAAAGATGCTTGAAAATATCTATCAAAATATTAAGCGCATCCTTTTTGCAGAAAATTGTTATATTGCGTTATACAATGCCGATGATGATAGTCTGTCTTTTCCACTGTTTTCGGATCAAAAAGACCGCATTCCAAAACCAGGAAAATGCAGAAATGGAATCACAGAACATATATTAAAGACTGGAAAGCAGCTTCTTTTGAATACAACGGAATTCCAAAATTTAATCGAACAAAAATATATTGAACCGATCGGAACAATTCCGTATTCGTGGTTAGGAGTCCCCCTCTTTATTAAATCGAAGCCAAAAGGCGTATTAGCTATTAAAAGTTATTCTGAACATTATAGTTATACTGAACACGACAAAAAATTATTACTTACGATAGGCAGTCAAGTCGGTTTTGCTATTGAACGGAAACAGGCTTATGACGCAATTCGAATAAGCGAAAGCAGATTCCGCGCGGTTATCGATACCGCGCAGGATGGTATTTTCCTGAAAAACAAGGAACATAAATATACACAAGTTAACGCAATTTTGGCTAAATTTTTTAATTTATCCAAACGTGATTTTATTGGAAAAACAGACACGGATCTATTTGGGGTAAACGTGGGAAAATACACGTACCAAAAAGATCAGGCCGTGCTTAACGGGAATATCATTCAAACTGAGGAAACCGGAAATTACAACAACCAATTGGTTACTTTTCATGTAATCAAATATCCGATAAAGGATGTTGATGGTAAAATCATCGGTTTGTGTGGTATTGCCAGAGATATTACTGTTCGCAAAAAAATGGAAAATGCGATAGAGGAAGAGCGCGAACGACTTCGCACTACTCTTAAAAGTATTGGTGATGGTGTAATTACCACAGATTTGCACGATAATGTCGTTCTCATAAATCGTGCTGCTGAAAAAATGGTCGGCTGGTTGCAGGATGATGCAGTTGGGAAAAAAATTGATAAAATTTTTCACACTATTGATGAAGATACAGCAAATACTGATCAGGTTGATTTAGATTTGCTTGTGAAAGCAAATAAAATTTTTAGTAAAGGTCAATATTCAATTTTAGAATCAAGAGATGGCAGCAGACGGATAATCACTCACAGCCATTCGAAGATCAGAGATAAAGCAAATCATGTTCTTGGTGCGGTTCATGTTTTTCGAGATGAAACAGAAACTATAAAATTTCGAGATGAACAGCAAAAGGCTGACAAACTTGAATCAATCGGTATGTTAGCCGGTGGTATCGCGCATGATTTCAATAATCTGCTTACTGCTATTTTAAGCAATGTATCCCTCGTAAAATTTGAATCAGATCCGGCAGGCGAGACTTATGAAATTCTATCAGAAGTAGAAAAAGCCTCGCTTCGGGCGCGCGATCTCACTCAACAGTTGTTGACATTTTCAAAAGGTGGCTTGCCTGTTAAGAAGAAAATATCAATTGCTGAATTAATTAAGGAGTCTGCGGAGTTTGCACTTTCAGGTTCAAATGTTAATTGTAATTATCATTTCGCAGATAACCTCTCCCTTGTTGAGGTGGATATCGGGCAAATTAGTCAGGTTATTAATAACCTGATCATCAACGCAGATGAGGCAATGCCCGGTGGCGGAATTATCGATTTAATTGTTGAAAACACCTATTTGGAGAGCAATCAATTTCCGGGAATAAAACGCGGCAACTTTGTAAAAATTGTGATTCAGGACCATGGTATTGGCATTAACAATTCAAATCTTGCTAAAATATTTGATCCCTACTTTTCAACAAAACAAAAGGGAAGTGGCCTGGGATTAGCCACCTGTTATGCAATAATTAAGAAGCATCAAGGATTTATCGGGGTGGATTCTGAGTTGGGACAGGGAACACGATTTATCATTTATTTACCAGCGTCCACAACTGAGCCGGGTGGAAAAATTCAGGCAAAAGATTCAATTATTCGTGGTACCGGGAAAATATTACTCATGGACGATGAAGAACTGATTCGAGATGCGGCAGGCAAGTTACTGTCACATTTGGGATATGAAGTCGTTTTTGCATGTACCGGCCAAGATGCGATTACGTTTTATCAAAATGCGCGGGAGTCTGGCGAGTCCTTTGACGCTGTTATTTTAGATTTGACCGTTCCCGGTGCGATGGGCGGTAAAGATTGTATAAAACAGCTTCGCAAAATTGACCCGAACATTTGCGCAATTGTTTCCAGCGGTTATTCCAATGATCCGATTATGGCGGCCTATCAGGATTACGGATTTAAGGGGGTGGCGAAAAAACCGTACCGGATCACCGAACTGGGAGAGATTTTACATGACGCGCTGGAGAATCGGTGATAATAAGTTTAGAGCACCCATAGTATCTGCATTCCTTCCATATTGAACCTCACGATTTCCACACTCTCGTGTGTGCTTTTTTTTTGATTCATTTCGCTTTAAATTGAATTTTGGACAAAAATTCTGTCTGTACTTTGATGTAGATGCATGTATATAGATTGAAATACATTATAAAATAAGAATATTTCAATGAAAATTGCATTTGACATCACACACCCGGCAGATATTCATCAATTCAGAAATTGTATAACCCAACTTGAAAATCTTGGTCATCCAGTTCAAATAACCGCCCGAAATTCCACGAATATCAAAAAGCTGTTGCAAGAATTTCAATATGATTTTGAATTGCGCAGAAGTAACCATGGAGCCATTCAGCGAATCGTTTATATTCTACCTATTGTTTCAGAACTTTATTTATCGCTAAAAACGTTCAAACCTGATTTGATTGTTGGCAGTTCAGGAAATTTATACGTTCCGTTAGTTGCCAAACTATTCAGGATTAAAGCTATTATTTTTGACGACACAGAACACACACGTGTTCAAAATATGCTGACGTTTCCCTTTGCAGATTATATTTGCACTCCCAACTGTTATAAATTACAGCTCGGTAAAAAGCAAATAAGATACAACGGTAGTAAAGAATTAGCCTATCTGCACCCGAATTATTTTCACATGAATGGCCAACCATTAAAACAGGAACTTCATAATTTAATTTTAGATGAACAGAAGCTCACAATTAATGAACAACTAACAACAGGTAAACGAATTATTTTAATCCGACTCGTCGCCTGGAAAGCATCTCATGATCTCGCTAAAAAATCTCTGATTCATTGGGAGCACGTTATTAAGGCATTAAAAAAAAATGCAATTGTCATCATAGTTTCTGAAAATAATGATAAAAACTCGGTACAAAGCAATGTGCTTATTCCTGCAACTCGTTTTCATGATCTTATCTCTGTTGCAGACATTGTGATTAGCGAGGGCGCTACCACAGCGGCCGAATCTGCTGTTTTGGGTAAGCCGGTGTTTTATTGTAACAAATTAAAACTTGGATATATTGATGAATACGATCAGAAATATGGTTTGATCCAGCAGGTTTATAATCAAGATAATTTAATAGCCAAAATAAATGAACTGCTCACAAGTCATAATTTTGAGAATATTTACCGTGCCAGACGGGACTGGATGTTGCAGAACAAAATCGATGTTAATCAATGGATGGTCCGTTTTTTAATCGATCTTGAAAAAGAGCAACACAAAAAGTCGATTCATCTTGTCGGCAATTTTGATCCGAATAGAATGAGGCCCGGGGGGATTGAAAATTACATTAAATCTATCATTCAGAATAGCCACGATAAAATTTCAACAATTGGGGTGATAGAAAAGGATGCTTCAATTATGAAGAAATCCGCTTCGGTAACAACAGACAAATTTCAAATAAATGAAACAATATCATCAATGCACCATTTATCGGTTTTTAAAAATAAAAAGCCGACATTTACAACCAGTTCCCAATTTCTGACGAGTTTATTTTTAAAAGCTTCTTTTCTAAAAATTGAGAATGGTTCAATACTTCATTTTCAACGTCCGGATCATTCCGTTCCCTTTTTGATCCGAAAAAATCCGAAAATATGTAGCATTCATGGAAATCCGGCCGAGGTCATTCGAATAACCAGAAGTCGTTTCAGTTATCATTTATATAATATTTTGGAACGAATTTCAATGCCATTTTTCAAAAAAATCGGTTTTATCGATCATCAAACACTTGAATTATATAAATCAAAATACCCAAAACATACGGATAAATTTGTGGTCATTTCACCGTGTGTCAACTATAATTTTCAGCCACTTGAACAAGATGTCATTTCGCAACTAAAAAAAACATATAAAGTGAGAAATAATGAGTCTATATTACTCATTGTCGCCAGGCTGGAAAAGGAGAAGAATCTTTTTGAAATTCTTAAAATATTTAAAAGTCTGGATATTAATAGAAACTCACGCAAGGTAAGGCTTCTCATCGCAGGCGTCGGAAGTCTTCTTCCTGAATTAAGAAAAACAATCATCAAATTTGGTGATGAAAATATTACATTATTGGGGCACATAAACCATGATAAATTGCCAGATATTTATAACATCGCCGATGTTACTTTTCTTTATTCATACAGTGAAGGCTTTCCATTGGTCGCATTAGAAAGCCTGGCATGCGGGACGCCGGTTGTTAGTAATGCAAATGGAGATTTGCCGCGTCTTATCAAAAATAATTATAACGGATATATTGTTGATGAACACACGGTAAAACATCGTTTAAATTATTTGCTCGAATTTAGACCAGACTGGAGGATGAATTGTGTTGCTTCTATTGAAAATTATAAACCTGAAGAGTTCAGGAAAAGATTAAATGACTTTTACACTATTAATTATTTTATGTGATAGGAGGTAAAATGGACAAGCTCGTAAAAATTCTGAAGGCGTTTGGTGATAAAAATCGACTTCGAATAATAAAAATGCTGCAAAATCGACAGTTATGTGTCGGAGAAATTACAGAAATATTAGGACTGGCAACATCCACTGTATCTAAACATTTAAGTGTTCTTCGAGATGCAGGTATTGTCAATGACTTGAAGGATGGGAAATGGGCGATTTATCATTTGAATCATTCTGCAAAAAATTTATATATTTCCAGCTTGATGCCACTTATCTCATTTTGGTTAAAAAATGATCATCAAATTAAGTTGGATATTGAAAAAGCTAAAAATAGTAATTCCAGATATCCATGATTTCTTGTTTATATTTCGTTCAAAATCGAAATGTCAAATGAACATGCATGATGTTTATCAAAAACAACGTTTACTGAGGTATTCATTATTTTAATTGCAGCCTGTACAATTGGATTTATTAAAAATATATTTCATCCGATAGGAATAAAAATTCTAACAACCAGCCCCCTGCTGAATTATGCAACCGATACTGTGAGCGCATCAGCTTATCTTTATTTTCAATCAGTTAAAAATAATTTTACGTTTTTCAATCGGCGTTCCACAGACCTGGCATGTCCATCCAAACCTTCCAGTATGCCGATATTTCTGGCAGCCGGTCCAATTTCAGATAGGCCGGATTTCGTCACTCGTAGCGTTGTCTGAATTTTTAAAAAATCCTTAACACTTAATCCGCCTGTATAACGTGCACTCGTGTTTGTTGGCAACGTATGATTTAAACCGCTACTATAATCTCCGAGGGATTCCACTGCATTTTCACCGATGAATAGCGAACCGTAATTAGTTAACTTATCTACATATTTTTCCGGTTGTTTTACTTGCAATTCAAGATGCTCCGGCGCTTTACGGTTTGCAATATCTATTGCCTGTTCCATTTGATCAACTAAAATAATGGTGCCGTTTTTTTGAATAGATGCTTGGGCTATTTTCGCTGTTTTTAAGTCTGTGATCTGATTTTCAATTTCTTTGATAACTTGGTGTGCGAATTTATCAGAATCTGTAATAAGAATTGGTACTGCATTTATATCATGCTCTGCCTGCGCCAGTAAGTCGGCAGCGATGTATTCAATATTCGCAGTATCATCAGCAATGATTAACACTTCTGTCGGACCGGCAATAAAATCAATGCCAACGGCGCCATATACTAATTTTTTGGCCGCAGTGACATATTGATTTCCGGGTCCGACAATTTTATCCACTTGCTTAATCGATTCGGTTCCATAAGCCAGGGCTGCAATTGCCTGCACTCCCCCTATTTTGTATATTTCACTGATTTTGCAAATATCTGCAGCAACAAGAATGGCCGGATGAATTGAATTATTGTGAGTTGGTGGCGATGTGAGTACAATTTCTTTTGATCCCGCGACCAGCGCCGGGATTGCGCCCATTAAAACCGTGGATGGTAATGGAAAATTGCCGCCGGGTGTATACACAGCAATTCGATGAATCGGAACGACTTTTTGGCCGTTATAAACGCCTGGTTTAATTTCATATTCAAAATCAACAAACTGTTCTTTTTGTTTTGCAGCAAAATTTTTAATATTTTCAGCAGCAAGTTCAAGACTGGAAATCATTTTACTGTCGAGAGAATCATAAGCCTGTTTCACCTCTTTTGCTGTGACCGTGAAGTCATCTAATTCAGCGCTATCAAATTTCATCGTGTAATTTTTAACAGCTCTGTCCCCTTCTTGTATCACATCGTCGATTATTTTTCGGACTGATTCGAGTTCCTCAATTTCCTGGTATTTGAAAAAATTATTACCAATAGTGGTGAATTTCACAATTTTCATTGTTTACGTCTCCTGCGCAATTCATTCAATACATCATCAATTCGAATGTCACTTTGTGCCAATAGAACAGTCAGAAAGTATAACACGTCGGCTGCTTCCCAGATGATATGATCCCTTTCGTCCGCTTCAACAACTTCGTTCGCTTCTTCTAATATTTTCTCGCGCACTTTTTTATATGTTAATGTCGCTGTATAGGAGCCTGGTTTCGGATTCTCAAAACGATCTTTAATAACATCATATAATTCATAAAAGCTAAATTTTTTATCTCCAAAACAGGAATAATTATCAAAATGGCAGGCTGCTTCTGTTTGGTTCACTGTTACCAGTAATGCGTCGCTATCACAATCGGTTCTGACTTTCACAAAATTCTGCACATGTCCTGATGTTTCCCCTTTCATCCATAGTTTGTTTCTTGAACGGGAGAAGTACCACATTTTTCCGGTATTAAAAGTTTTTAGGAGCGAATCCCTGGTGCTGTAAGCCACCATCAGTACCTGGCCTGCTGGATCTGTGGTAATTGTCGGAATGAGTTTGTTTTTCCAATTCAGCGATTCGATAAATGCATTGGTTAATTCAAGCGTTCCTGTGTAAAGTGCCATTCCTAACTGGGCGTTAGCCTGAATCGAACTAATTTCATGTAATTCATCAACAGTCGTAATTCCGCCAGCAACAGTGAGTCTATTTTTTGTCAACCGTGCTATTTTTTTAATTGTGCTCATATCTGTTCCCTGCATACCACCCTCTTTATCCACACATGTAAACAGAAATTCGTTCACATATTGTTCAAGCTCTTTTACGACGTCAAGCACCTGTAGTCCGGTGTGATGTTTCCAGGCCTGAGTTACAATTTCGCCGTTAAACGCATCGATGGCAATCATCAGGTGGCGTCTGCCAACGGTTTTTGCAAGTTTGTCCAGAAATTCATGATTCACGTTATCATTTTCAAATGCTTTGGTGCCAATAATTACTTTGATCGCTCCCAGTGAGATCAATTCTTTGGCTTGATTGACATCCCGAATACCACCGCCAACGCGACACTCTGCAAACCGGCAAATTTGTTTGATGATATCGAGATTATTACCTTTGTTCATTGCAGCGTCTAAATCGATTACGGCAATTTCGCTGTATTTATTAAATTGATTCGCCAGTTCAATCGGATTCTCCCGTTCCAGCATTTTGTCCCGGCCTTGTTTCAGTTGCACTGCTTTGCCATTCATCAGATCAATCGAGGGAATAATCATCGGACACAGACTCCTTTTTGTTTCAGGTACGTTTTTATATCGTCAATTGTATAGTCGCCATAATGAAGCAGAGAAGCCAGTAAAACAGCATCACCTTTGCCGATTGCAATCGCCTCATACATTTGCTCCAATGTTCCGGCGCCACCAGAGGCAATAACCGGTATTCCCACGGATTCCGCGACAATTCGGGTTAACTCAAGATCATATCCCTGCTTCATCCCATCCATGTCGATAGAATTTAGGAGTATTTCACCGGCGCCGCGCTGTTCGCCTTCCTTTGCCCATTCAATTGCGTCAATTTGAGCATCTATTCGCCCGCCATTGATATAAGCGTGCCAGGTTTCACCTGTTCTTTTTGCATCAATTGAAAGCACAATGCACTGGGACCCAAAATTTATCGCGGCTTCGTTTAATAATTCCGGATTCCTGATCCCAGCCGTACAGACAGCCACTTTATCCGCTCCGGCCTTTAAAATTCGACGAATATCTGCAACTTCACGGATTCCGCCACCGACAGTCAGTGGAATGAAAACTTCTTTAGATACGTTTTCCACGACATCAGCCATTATTTCCCGACTTTTATATGAAGCGCCAATATCAAGGAATGTTAATTCATCTGCCCCCTGGTCATTGTACATACGTGCGAGTTCGACCGGATCGCCAGCGTCACGGATGTTTTTAAATTTTATTCCTTTTACAACCCGACCGTTGTCAACATCAAGGCAGGGTATTATTCGTGTTGCTAACATTTTTCAACCCAATTTTTTATTAATTTTAAACCTAATTCACCGCTCTTTTCCGGATGGAATTGAACAGCATAAATATTGCCGCTTTCAATAATGGTAGGATAGTTTACGCCATAATCGGTTGTAGCGACTACAATTTCATTATTTTTCGGAGCAATGTAATAACTGTGAACCAGGTAGAAAAAGGTTTGATCCGGAATTCCGTGCAGAAGATTTGACTTTTTTTTGATATTAATCTGATTCCAGCCGATTTGTGGCACTTTGCCGTTTGTAAATCGCAAATTTGCCCCTTCAAAGGACGCCAATCCCTCAGCATCCTCAGATTCCTGGCTATTTTCAAATAGTAATTGAAGCCCGAGGCAAATACCCAGGAATGGTTTGTTCAGGAAAAGCCACTGTCGTAAAAATTCAAAAAAACCGGATTCTTTCAATCGTTCCACAGCCATGCCAAAAGCGCCAACTCCGGGCAAAACAATCTTCTCGATATATTGAGCTTCATCGATATTTGAAACCACTTTGTTGGCAACTCCCAAATAATCGAAGGCCTTTTTTACGGATCGCAGGTTTCCGGCGCCATAATCAATTATTGCTATCATTTTCAATCATTCCTTTTGTACTTGGTATATGTTCGATTGCTCTGGGATCCAGTGAGCAAGCCATTTTCATCGCTTTGGCAAAAGCTTTAAAAACCGCTTCTATTTTGTGATGATCGCTGCGACCGTAGGGCATTTTTACAACAACATTCGCCATTGCGTTGACGGCAAATCCATAAAAGAAATCTTTAAGAATATCGGTATCCAAATCACCACAGAATCGGCGTTTAAATGTTGTATCGTATTGCAAAAAGGGTCTACCGCCAATGTCAATCGCAACGACTGCCAGCGCTTCGTCCATGGGATACACAAAATATCCGGCCCTGTTTATTCCCTTTCGGTCGCCAAGCGCTTTTTTAAAAGCCTGTCCCATCACAATTCCGCAATCTTCAATCAAATGATGCTGATCCACTTCAAGGTCACCACGCGCCTTGATCTTCAAATCAAACAGCCCATGCTTTGTAAACGATTCCAGCATGTGCTTCAAAAAACCAATCGGCGTATCAATTTCGTATTTTCCCTGCCCATCGATATTAAGTTCGATAGAAATTTGAGTTTCGTTTGTATTACGCTCAAATGTTGCATTTCTCACTCTAAAATCTCCATAATCTGATTAACATCATCAATAACCAGCGTCGCTCCACTCTGCTGTAAGCGATCTTTTACAACTTCTTTGTTACCATCATCACAAAGTACTCCCACCGGAATGATATGGGCAGCGCAAGCCGCTTTGATATCATCGACCGTGTCGCCAAGATAAATCGCAGAGTTAGTACTCAGCGTTTTTAAGATTTGTAAAATTCCGTCCGGCGCCGGTTTTCCGCGACCCGGAGGAGTATCTTCCATCGCAACGAGCGAATCAAAAAATGGTCTCACTGAAAATCGCTCCATTACATGTTCCGCCTCAATCCGAGGACGGCCGGTTACGATTCCGGTTTTGTATTTTCGAGTAATTGTTTGAAGAATTTCTTGTTTCATGAGCCACTTCTCATTCATGATTAGGCCGTTAAAATTTTTGCCAAGATAATATTCCTGAAATTTATTGATAACGTTTGTTAAATCAACCATAAATCCTCTGGTACGAATAAGATCTTTGGTGAGTTTCCAATCATTGTTATAACCGCCTCTTTGTTTGAAATCAGCTATTTCAGAAAAGTTCACTTTTTGATCGGTAAAAAATTCAGATGTTTTCTTAATTGCCATACGGTATGATTGGGAAACATCTACCAGCACACCATCCATATCAAACAATATTGTATCAATTTTCATCTATTCGCCTGCTATTTGCATCAATTTCTTCAGGAAGACATTATTTTCATAGGGAGAGCCAACTGTCATTCTGACGTAAGAATCCAATCGCCCACCTTTAAATACGCGAATAAGGACGCCTTTTTCATAAAATGCCTGATACACTTCTTTGGCCGCTTTGTTTGCTATTTCAAACAGAATAAAATTTGTATACGAGGGCACCACCTTTAAATTCGGAAAAGCGCGCATTTCTCTTAAAATTCGCTCCCGCTCCTCGACGATCTGTCCGGCGATTTTTTGGATATATGAATAATTCTTCATTAAAATTTCACCAGCGATTTGCTGAAAAACGCCGACAGAAAATGGCAGTTTCGCTTTTTCGATATGAATTGCTGCTTCAGGATTGGCAAGCATATAGCCCAATCGTAACCCAGCCAGGGAAAACGCTTTGGAACACGTTCGAATGACGACTAAATTGTCAATTGTTTTTAAAAGAGATTGAGCCGAATGACCATAGAATTCATAATACGCCTCGTCAACCACAAGCGTCCCATTAATGTTGTGTGCGATCTCTTCAATCTGCTTTACTTTTAATATTGTTCCTGTTGGCGCATTGGGAATCGCTAAAAACAACAATTGAACATCTGCCGCTTTTTCAATGATTTTCGGCACATCAAAACCGAAATCGCTGAGCAGTGGCACCTCAATAACTTCCATGTCCATAATTTTTGCTAATCTCGGATATACAGAAAATCCCGGAGTTATCACAAGAATTTTGTCTCCGCTGTAACAAAAGGCATTCATTAGTGTTTGAATCATCTCATTCGAACCATTCCCCGGTATTATACCATCAGTTGGGTAGTTTGTATATTCAGAAATTGCATTAATGAGAGATTGTGGTCGTAATTCTGCATAGCGGTTCCATGCGGCGAGTTGAAGTTTTTCTTGAATTTCTGCCTTAAGTTCAGACGGAACGTCATACGGTGATTCATTTTGATTTAATTTGATGACTTCATCGTCTTGCAGCACGTAATATGTGTCGAGTTCCATCAGAACCTGTTTCAAATTTCTCATAATACAACCTTTCTGAATTCATACTCCAAAATATCTGTTGCGCCGTGTTTTTTAAGCATGGGAATTAATTTTACAACTTCATTTCGCTTTACCGCGACTTTAATTGCATATCCTTTTTCCCCATAAAGCGGAGCAACTGTCGGAGAGCGCATTGAAGGTAAGACGTTTATGATTTCATCAAATTTTTCTTTGGGAACATTCATTTCCAGCATCACACGATCTCGAGCGTCGAGTACGGATTTGAACAGCATTTTCATTTCATCAATTTTTTGACGTTTTCGGGGATCATTCAATGCTTCGTTGTTCGCGATAAATCGGGTAGACGATTCGGCCACCAGGTGAATGATATGCAGATTATGTTCCCGTAATGTACGCCCTGTGGATACATTATCAATAATCATATCGGCATCATCCGGCGGAAAGACTTCGGTCGCGCCAAACGTTCGAATAAGAATATAATTATATCCCATTTTTTCCAAAAAGCTTCGGGCAATGTGTTCGTATTCAGTTGCTACGACTATTTTTCGTTTTTTCAAATCCCTGTTTTTTAAATTCTCGGGGACTGCGGCAATTATTTTCACATTATCAAAACCGAGGTCCATAATTTCGGTGATATGTGCGCCAGTTTCAACAACCCAATCGTGGCCGGTAAAGCCGACATCATGAGCGCCTAACTCGATCAACTGTGGGATGTTTTGCGGTTTCATGATTTTTGCTTCGATTTCATCATCATTCAGCTTGGGAATATATGTCCGGTCTCTGACTTCAAAACCGAATCCGGATTCACTCAGCAAATTCGTAACGTTATTATAAATCCTACCTTTAGGGATTACCACTTTCAAGATGCTCACGGTTCTCTCCGAATTAATTTTCATTCCGATAAAAAAAAATCTTCGGAAAAAAGGTGCCGATATTTTCCGAAGACCTTGCGATCTACGTTAAATAGACGTAAAAATAACAATAACTATGGAAAATGTCAATAATTATTTTTAAAAATTTAGCGCTCGTCCTCGATATTTTGGAAACCACAACTTTGATGAGCGGGTCAGAGAACTGGTTAACGAACAGCCGCAAACTGGCGAGCGCCGGAGTCCCATACAGGTGCATCCTCTATTGCGGAAAGCACTTTTTCGGGGCCAGTAACAACAGACCACATAAAACGATGTCGGGCGTCCAGAAAATTATTTCCAATCATTTGTTCAAATAGCTGGACTAATGGATCATAAAAATGGTTGATGTTGACGAGAATAATTGGCTGTGTCAAAATTCCGAGGCGTTTCCAGGTTATCGCTTCAAGCAATTCTTCGAGGGTACCGGTACCACCAGGTAATGATATAATTGCATCAACCCCTTCGATCATTTTCTTTTTTCGTTCGTGCATGTCGTTGACAATGATTAATTCAGATAATCCTTTGTGATTTAATTCCAAATCGCACAGAAAATTCGGCATGATCCCAATCACTTTTCCGCCATTTTCAATAGCAGCGTCTGCTAAACGCCCCATTGGTCCGATAGTGCTACCACCATAAACAATGGTAATTTCATTTTGAGCCAGCAATTTTCCAAGTCTCTCAGCAGCATTCAGGTATTCCGGGCCTGATTTATTACTCGACGCTAAATAGACACACACTTTGTTGATTTTCATCGATAATGGATTCCATTTTGCTGTAAAATAAAGAAAAGGGTTCAGAATTTTCATTCTAAACCCTTTACAAGTTTACACTCTTTAAATAAATCCTACTTTTTCGGAGTTGGATGGGCGACTTTCTTAACTTCTTCTTCAAAGACAAACTCTTTGTAGGTCGGGCTTTTTTCGTTGTGACATTGCACGCATAATTCCTCTGTCGGTTCGATTAATCCGACAGTTTCCCCTTTAATTTCGCCAGCGTAAAGTTCTTTCATGATTTTCATAGATTTATATTCAGAGCCCGGACCATGACAGGCTTCACACGAAACTCCCTCCTCCATTGTGAGAGTTGATTCTTTTAAGTTTTCGGCTGCTTTATATGCAGTTACATGGCACTCAAGACATTCTGCGGCTTGTTGCGGATCGCCAGTAATGCCAGCTTCTTTGGCAACTTTTTTTGATTCTTCAGATGCCAGCGTTTCATAAGCTTTTGAATGCGCCCTTTCCTGCCAGAGCCCAAATTGATTGCCACTCTTAGACGTCTTGTGGCACATCTTACATTTTTTAACACCGACATATTTAAAATCTTTACCGGAATCCTGAGCATAAATTCCGACGAACATGAGTAAAATTGTAATACCCAGCATTAGTGCAATAACTCGTTTCATGAAGATCTCCCACTTTGTTAACAATTCCATTTAAATTATGTTATTCTAAATTAGCATTTTTTTATTATAATGTCAAGAGAAAAAACAAACGTTATCCTGGTTTTGATAATTTATTCTTGCTTTTTTTTGAATTATTTTTTAAATTGTAACGCTTCTGTAACAGCCATCAATATCGAGCGAATTCGTTTAAATTACCCGGTGTTCGAGTTGTAACGTTCCTTGAAATAACTTTTTAATTGTAACGTACAGAATATATTATATTAAAGAACTGTCTCTCTCCTGATTAATTATCATTCAAAATGATATCGCGCCACTCTTGCGGCAGTTGAGAACTGAATTATTGTCTTTTTCTTTTAATGGAACTAAGCGTACCTGATTTGGGCGATGTTAAAAAAGAATTTTTTGCTCAAGTCACGGATTAATTAGTGCCTGGCCGTAAACGACATGCCACGCACTTTTAATAAATAGCACGTGGTCATAATTATTGAACCGTTTCAATTTTATTCAAAGTGTGTAGCACGTTAATAATTCTTTTATCAGCTTTCGGTTAAACACTAATTTACAGAAAGGACGGATATTTATGTCTGATAAGTACATAATATCACACGATCTTGGAACAAGTTCCGATAAAGCAATTTTGGTTACAATTTATGGTGATATTATCGACATTGCCCGCGAATGCTATCCAATTTACCATCCTCATCCCGGACATGCTGAGCAGGAACCTGAGGATTGGTGGCAGGCAGTCTGTAAAACAACTCGAAACGTTATACAGAAAACTGGCGTTAAACCAGCCGATATTGCTGGCATGACTTTCTCCGCCCAAATGCAAGGATTAATTCCGGTGAATAAAGCGTGTGTTCCGCTAACCCCGGCTATTACCTGGCTGGATGGTCGAAGTGCCACGGTAATGCGCGAAAAGATGTGGACGCCACCCCGTGTTTTAGGATATAATATTTTCAAATTGCTAAAATTTCTTAGAATTACCGGTGGTAGTCCTGGACAGGCAGGTAAAGATCAGATCGGAAAGATACTCTGGCTTAAAAAATACAAGCCAGATATATTTGAAAAAACCTATAAATATCTGGACGTCAAAGATTATATTATTTATAAATTAACCGGAAAACTGGTAACCTCAGTAGACCTTGCTGTTGTTTGGTGGTTGTTGGATACGCGAAAAAACCGCAATCAATGGCATCCTGATCTGTGTAAACTGGCAAATATAACCATAGATCAGTTGCCAGAAATAAAACCCAGCGCTGCGATTGCCGGAGAGATCACGAAAGAAGCAGCGGATGCGACAGGACTTCTCCCCGGAACTCCGATTATTAATGGTTCCGGTGACTTGAGTTCTGCTGCTCTTGGTTCAGGAGCTATTTGCAATGGTGAATTACATATCAGCATTGGAACCAGTGGCTGGGTTGCAGGACATTACAAGAAACGCAAAATTGATATCGCACATTACACTGGTTGTATCGGAAGTACCTATCCGGACAAATATTATCTTGCCATGGCGCATCAGGAAACAGCAGGTGTTTGCCTGGAATGGCTTAAAAATAATGTGCTATATCATAAACAAACTCTTCTGGATGAGGAAAAAGTTGAAGAAATTTATCAACTTTTAGATAATATTGTTGAAAAAACCGCGCCAGGCTCCGAAGGCCTTATATTCACCCCCTGGATGTTTGGAGAACGATGCCCGCTTGATGATGATTATGTGCGCGCCGGTTTGTTTAACGTCAGTCTAAATCATACACGAGACCATATCATTCGCGCAGTTTTTGAAGGTATCGCGTTCAATACTCGTTGGGCAATGGAAACATTGGAAAATCTTTACTCTCCGGTTTCCGAACTGAATATCATTAGCGGAGGCGCTAAAAGTGATATCTGGTGTCAAATAATTGCAGATATTCTTAACCGGAAAATTAACCAGGTGGCTAATCCGCAACAAGCCGGTGCAAAAGGAATCGCTCTGTTAGCGAGTATGACGCTGGGACACATTGAATCGTTTGAAGATATTAAAAAATATATTAAAATTAACCAGCAATTTACACCTTCCCCTGCAAACCGAAAACTATATGATACCTTGTTTAGAGAATTTAAAAACATATACAAACAAAATAAAAAATGGTATGCACGCATGAATAAATTTTCTGAAAATTCACAATAAAGATGAGATGTTCCTATGAATGAATTGACTCAATTTTGCGCACGCGGAGCAACTTTTTCTGAAGAAATGATATCAGTCAATGAAAATGTAAAATTGTGGCTGATATCCTTCAAAGCAGCGCGAAAAACTACAAACCCGCCGATTGTATTCGTTGCAGGTTGGATTTCTATGATGTCTGGTTGGAAAAAAGTGGTACAGGAAATGACAAAAGATTTTGACGTCTATTACCTGGAAACCCGCGAGAAAATTTCATCCAAAATCTCTGGAAAAGTACATTACGGAGCCGAAGATATCGGGCAGGATATCATTCGTGTTGTTTCGCTTTTAGGTTTAACGAATCGGGGCTATATACTTTTTGGGAGCTCGCTTGGCGCCACATCAATATTAGATTGTCACCAAAATCTTATTCAAAAACCTAAATGCATGATTTTAATTGGCCCAAACGCAGTGTTCAGGGTTCCGAAAATGGGGATGTTTGTTATTTATTTAACCTGGCCCAGGCTATACCTGATGATTCGCCCGGTTGTGAAGTGGTATTTACGAAATTTCAGGTTAGATGTTAACAATGATGTTGAGCAATACAACAAATACAGCAATGCTCTTGATGCGGCTGATCCATGGAAATTAAAAAGAGCTGCCATTAACCTCAGCAAATATCAGGTTTGGAATTTACTGGGACAAATTGAAACACCAACCCTGATTGTTGGCGCATCGAAAGATGTTTTGCACGAGCCCCAAAATTTATTGATGATGGTTGATAAAATGCCAAACGCAACATATCTGGATATGGATACAAACGCAAACACACATAGCAAAGAAATCGTTATCCAGATAAGAGAATACCTGAAAAATATGGACCCAAACAGTATTTAATATGTGTGATATTCGGCATATCCGCTTGAAACCATCTGTTCATTCACATTAATGTAGTTGCCGTTTTCATCCTGTACCCAGATAATGCCGAGATAGCGTCCATATTTACCTTTTCGATCTTTGAAGGTCTGTAAGATTATTTCTTTTTCCAAAATTAAGGATTGTAAATAATCCCGGGATTTTAAACCCTGCTCTCGCTCCTTCAGGTACAATTCCGGTGCGTTTATATCGTAAAGTCTAATTCTTTCACCCCGAACCCAGGTCTTCAACCCAAGATCGATATCCACAGTACATGTGTCGCCATCATATACTTTTGTAACATGCGCTTTGTAAACATAGAGTTGCTTTTCGATAAGTACACCTATTTGTTACGATTACAAACAAAAAAGGGATAAAGAAAATCTGATTTTCTTTATCCCCGTTAATTTATCGGTTATTAACAATTTATTTTATATAGAGCAATTTATTCAATAAAACCTGGTTGCCTGCTTTCAAACTATAAAAATAAATACCCGTCGAAACCGGTTGCCTTGTGTCGTCAAGCCCATTCCAACGAACATTGTACTGCCCGGCTTTTTGGTTCTCGTTAACCAAGGATCGGACTTTTACTCCCAACAAATTATATATTGCAAGCTCAACATAGACCGACGAAGAATTAGGATTGTTTTCCAATTCGTAGCGAATCATGGTGCTGGAATTAAACGGATTCGGGTAATTTTGATGAAGCGTCAAATCCGATGGTTTTAGGTGTTGATTGGAACTTGCCAACGCATCCGTTGTTATGATCATCTTTCCTTTATTCAGTTTGAACCAATCATTTGTGGGCCAGGTTTCCAGAATCCATTCGCAGTAGTCGAGATGATTTGTAAATGTAGTGACCTGATTCTGTTCATCCGGCGAAAAAAAGCGAGAAATCCCCTGTTTTTCATAAGAATTATCAAATATATGCATAATTTCATGAATACCAACCTCGTATTTGATTGGTAAATTTTTTATAATCGGTTGTGCTGAAAAATGGGTATCACCTAAAATGGTTTTTGTATTGCCATAGCTATATCCGTGATAACCTGACCAGAAATGAACTGTATTTGCCCAGGGATAAAAAACATAGACAAAATCAAATTCATTATCTCTAAAACCGGATATTCGTAAATCCTGCTCAATTTTTTCAGGTTTTAAAACGTAGCCCCATTTTTGATCAATATATGTGAGATCGTTTTGAGTAAGCAGATGATTTATTAAAATCGTATCCCCGGTCATTTGAATGATATGCGTGTGTTCCCAGTAAAATTTCTTTATTTTCTCAATGGTCTGGTATATTTCGGACAATCTCTGATTTGAAATTTGTTGTAAATGTTGTTGAGAATTATGTATTTTATCATAAATTACGAACAGACCGTTTAATTGAAGTTTTCTGTCAATTGTTTGAATCACCGGGCCCGATTTCGTATTATTCCTTTGAAATATATCGACATATCCTTCTTTTGTTTTCACTTCTGCATAAAAATGATTAAATCCAGGCTTTAAAAATCCGATCAGTTCAATTTTTTGTGTTTCCCCTGATTTGATTTCTTTTATTGCCACAGAGTCAATTAGTTCTGATGGCCGAAGCGCGTTTGTTGTTGAATAATTCGAATTTACATTTCCATTCCCTAAATAAACAACAGCATCATAGCATGGAACAGGTCCGCAATTTAATACCTGAATTTCAAATTTAACTTTCTGGTTTGCTTGCCAGTTCTGTTTTTTGGTTAGTACCTTTAGTTGAACCACTTCCAAATCAAGACTGACATTCAAATCAATACAAAAAGAATAGGTCTCGCTTTGTACAAAATCCTGATTTTTATATGCACTTACTGTCCATAAATAAATTTTAAGGTCTGTCATTAAATTCGGATCCGTGACATGAAAGCGATTTGTATTTCCAATCCATTCGTCAAGTATTGTCTTGCCGGTCCATTCTGCAATCATAATGCGATATTCAATATCTGTATCCGTAGCCCGCTTCCAGGAAAATGTCGGAGTAGACGTGTGTAACAATGTCCTGTTTTTCGGTTTGTCCAATAACGGAACCGGCACTTCATTTGCCGCAAATAAGTTCAAGCTTAATAATAAACTTAAACTAAATAACATTGCTCTATTTAGATTCATTTTTTTCATAATTTGAATTTACGAAATATTCAAAGTAAATGCAAGATAAAAATTGAATTCAATCCAGTTTTGATATTGTGCAAAAAACGTATATATCAAACTTCATCTAAGTTTGTGTGGTATTCCCGAAGCGAAAGCATCAATCCGGCCAGAATTCCCCAAAAGACTAAAATGGAAATAAGAATAATTACAGAATCAAAATCAGCCACCGAATAAAAGTATCCCGGAAGTTTGATAATATCTGAAGAGGACAGATTGGGAAAAAGCCTTTGCAAATAGCTCATGATGGTAAAATGGCGTGCATTTCCGGGGACGTATGGAATGAGTTTTTCCCATCCAAATACAAATATTATTCCGAATATAAAAGAATGTTTCAAAACACCACCAAGGACGGTAAACAATATGCTATACACCATCAGTCCTAAAACAAGCACCAGGTAGCCCTGTATAAAAAATTGAACATCGTTTATAAAAGAGTCCACCGGGTAGGAAAAGGTAAAAATAAGATAACTCACTAAAAGTGAAGTTAAAATGATGACAGCGCCAACCATTATTACTGACAGATATTTAACCAGTACGATCATAAATCTGGGTACAGGGCGAACCAGAAGAAAGGGCAGTGTTCTGTCTTCAACTTCATCGGCAATTACACCGATCCCCAAAAATAATGCTGTTATCGGAACCAGGAAATGCATATAGACCATAAAAACGAAGCTCGGATAAATGGTATCCACTGGTTCACTTGATCCGATAAGCGGGTTGAGCAAAGCTAATAAAAGAGCAAGTAAAACCGGTATCAACCCAATCAGCGCGACAATCATTGTTTTTTTATTTTTTAATTGATTTAACAAAAAAAATGTAAATAAACTATTGAACATCAGTTGAGCTCCTTTTTTGGTTCTTCCTGACATGTTGCACAGCCATTAATGAACGAGATATTCAAACACTGCTTGCAAATTTTCGTCAGGAGACATGATCGAATGTATTTCGATGTCATTTTCCAGAACTAGTTTTGGCAGTCGCTGATAGAACGCATCCGGGCGTGTTGTTTGGATAGTCACCTCTCCCCGCTCTCTGTTGAATTGAACGCTGATTACATCGTCATATTCCAACAGCTTTGAAGTCAATTGATGCGTCTTGTCGCAACCAATCGTCACATGAAGCGGATGTTCGTCTATGAGCTTTCGTATTTCATAAATGTTACCTTCTGCGACAATATTACCGCGGTTCATCAATAAGATATTGTCGGTCATTTCTTCCACTTCATGGAGAATATGACTGGAAACGATAACAGTTTTGCCGGCGCTGCCCCAATCTTTAATCAGCGATATTGTTTTGTGTCTGCCCAAAGGATCCATGCCGAGTAAAGGTTCATCCAAAAACATTGCTTCAGGATTGTGTGCAAGTGCCTGGGCCAACTTTATGCGTTGTTGCATGCCTTTACTATATGAGGCAATTTTTTTATTTCGAACTGGTTCCATTTCCATCGTTTTTAAGGCCTGGGTTGCCCTATTTGAAGATTCTGATTTGGAGAAGCCGTGCAGCCGAAGCATGTGGAATAAAAATTCATAACCCGTCAAATGATGGTAAAGCGCGTCAGTTTCCGGGCAGTAGCCGATCTGTTTTGTCAACCGGTGATTATTCCATATTTTTTCACCACAAATCGTTGCAGAACCTTTACTGACTTTTATCTGGCCGGTTAATATTTTCAGCAATGTTGATTTTCCGGCGCCGTTCGGACCGAGAAATCCGGTTACACCAGGGTAAATCGTCAGTGAAATGTTGTTTAGCCCAATGACCTGTTTATAGAGTTTGGAGACATTTTTTAATTCGATAATATTCATTGAACTACCTCAGTTCCCTTTATTTTCATTTTTAACGTCAGGTATGAAAAAAGAATGATCAATGCCAGTGCGAATAACGCAGCGAGCGTTGAAAACTGATAAGTTGGTTCTTGACCAAACATCGCGTCGCCAACCTGTCTTAAATCGGATGTGATAGAAACAGCGCCAAGGGTTTTAATGCCGGAAATCATATTTTTAATGATATCTGTTATCACAATAATTGTGAAAAACCCGATTCCAGCGAAACGCGCGCCTCGTCCAAGTGAAGATAATGCCAGTATTAAACCGCCGAATACTAAGGTAATCATTATCCAATAACCGGTGATGGAAAATGGAATCCAGTAGTTTTGAGTTAAAAAATTGAAATTTTCTTCCAACATTATTTTAATAAGAAACAATAGAAGTGCAGGGAATAGTGATACCAGGCTGATGAAAAAGCCAATAATGCACAGTTTTCCAAAGATATAATCGAGTTGAAAAACAGGCTTGGAAAAATAAATCTGCAGGGCGTTAAATTGCTTATCTCTGGCAATAATAGAGGACCCACTGAGCATAACAATCAGGATAATAAAAAATGTTTGATCATGCAGAAATTTTAGAAAAAATTTTGTATTGATTTCCAGTTCCTGGGCCACTTGTCCCAAATTCATCATTTCAAATCCTAATCCTGTAATCAGATAAATTTGTGCTGCCCGAACGAGAAATGGTATTAAAGCGATAATTACGAGGATAATCATCCAACGACGCCATACCAATTGAATTCCATTTTTGGCAATTACAAGCCAGGTTTTGGGATTAATTTTTAGCTGACCTTCCCAATGGTGGTAACTCTGATCATAAATCGGCATGTATTTTTTCTCCAATTAATTTGACAAAAACATCTTCCAAACTTTGGATACTGGCAGTTAATTCTCTTAATTGAACGCCTGTTTCCAAAGCTGCTGTGATGAGCAGTTGGGTCCCTTGTTTGTCGGGCAGATGAATATCGAGATGATTTTTTCCGTTTTGAGCAACGGTACACTGGTGAATTAAAAGATAGCGTTCAAATTTTTCATGATCTCCGGCAATCCGAACAGTATAGCTATTCGCGTGTTTTCCTTTAAGTTCAGCTATTCTCCCCTGCTTGATCACATTCCCCTGATGCAGAATAATGACGTTTTCGCACGTGCGCTCAACATCAAACAGAATATGAGAGCACAAGATAACACTGATTTGCTTACGACGTGAAATATCCCGTATTAAATTTAGCATTTCCTCGCGTCCTTTGGGATCCATTCCGTTTGTGGGTTCATCGAGAAAAAGTAATTTCGGATCGTGCACAATTGCCTGCGCCAGTTTAATACGCTGCTTCATTCCTGAAGAATAGGTTTCCACATTTCGGTACCGGGCTTCCTCCAGTCCAACATAAAATAGTACCTCATGGGCGCGTTGCATTGCGTCGACACCGGACATGCCGCACAGCTCCCCTGCATATTGCACCATCTTGATACCATTGAATCCCGGAATCAGACAATCATTTTCCGGCATATAACCAATCAACTGGCGAATGGCTTTTCCTCGTTCAAGAATATCGATATCAAGCACCCGCGCAAGTTTGGCGTCATAATTTACCAATCCGAGGATTGCTTTTAATAGACTTGTTTTTCCCGCACCATTTATTCCCAGTAATCCGGTTGCCCCGTCCGGAATTTCCAGATTAATGTTATTCAGTGCTTTTAAAGAGCCATAATTCACAGACAGGTTTTGTAATTTTACAGTCATCATATTTTTTCCTGGTGAGTTTTATTTCTGTTACGGAAAATGATCGCCCATGTTTCAATCAAGTGAGCGTTTATTTTTCTGGGCTAAAAAAAATCTTCCTGAATTTATAATAAGTTTCATTCCAAAGTTCTGTGGCAACCGGCTGATAGTATTTTAACCGAGTGGTTTCCGCAATTAGTTTTCGTCCATCCTCGATTCCGCTGATTTCTTTTTTTGTAATTGCCTGAACTAAAATATTTCCCAGCGCTGTCGCTTCCGCCGGCCCGGCCACAACCGTCAATCCGGTTGCATTGGCCGTGAACTGGTTCAGTAGCTCATTTTGCGAACCGCCGCCCACAATATGAAGCACCTCAATCGGTGTTGTTCGCATATTATTTAATATATCAATCAAATAGCGATATTTTAGAGCAATACTTTCCAAAATTGTTCTGGTAAATGCGCCTTTTGATTCCGGCGCGGCCTGACCCGTTTTCTGACAATACGCGGCAATCGCTGCCGGCATGTCCGGCGGATTTAAAAACGCCATATCATCGGGATCGATAATGCTTTGAAACGCAGGTGATTTTTTCGCGAGTTCAACCAGATCAGAATAGCTCAATTTCGTTCCGTGTAAATTCCACTGATGAAGACAACGTTGCAACAACCACAACCCCATTGTGTTGCGCAAAAACCGAATGCTGTTATTCACTCCGCCTTCATTCGTAAAATTACCTGCCAGTGATTCATTTGTAATGATCGGAGCATTGGCTTCAATTCCCAATAACGACCATGTCCCGGAACTTAAATAGGCCCAGTTATCGCGAACAGCAGGAACCGCAGCGACCGCGCTTGCGGTATCATGGCAGGCGGGCGCAATAACATCAACCTGTGGAATACCGGTTTCCGCTGCAATCAGCGGTAAAATTGTTCCCAATATTGTTCCGGATGGTACGATCTCCGGCATGATCGGAAGCGGCAGATGCAGTTTTTCAAAAACCGCCGGTTCCCAGGAACGGCTGACAGCATTTAACAACTGCGACGTTGAGGCAATGGAATATTCCGATACTTTTCTGCCGGTGAGAAAGTAATTGAATATATCCGGAATAAATAACAATTTTTCAGCGATTTCTAATACAGGATTTTTGGATTCGACCATGCTCAATAATTGGAACACTGAATTTAATTGAATAAACTGGATACCGGTCAATCGATAAAATTGTTCTTTTGGTAAATGTTGAAATGCCTTTTCCAACATCCCGTTTGTGCGTGGATCGCGGTAAGCATACGGATAACCGATGAGATTCCCCTGTTTATCAATGAAGCCAAAATCCACGCCCCACGTATCCACGCCGACTCCTGCAATATCTTTGTGACCAGTTAGTGCTGCTTTATTCAAACCTGTTTTTAATTCATCGAACAGATACAGAATATCCCAATATAAACTGTCAAAAAGTTTAACTTGCCTATTTTTAAAACGATGAATTTCCTGTAATTCGATTCCTTTGGAGGTCAATGTGCCGAGAATTGCACGTCCGCTTTCAGCGCCGTAATCAAACGCCAAATATTTTGATGAATCCATAATGACAATTTCCTTTTTATCTTGTTCATTCCAGGTTCGCTAAAATATAAGGTCCTTTAGGAATAACGACAATCCTTGCATTGTCACCATGCTTTTTCAGCGCCAGATCGATACCTGATTCTATGGAGGGAATATTTGTGACCAGCATTCGAGCTTTATCTTCCTCAGAGATGCTCCCGGAATACAAATAAACATCTGCTTTTTTTATCACTTTTACAAATTCTTCAAATTGCCATTGATCAACGACAAAATAATCATCCCGATAAATATCTTTCATGAACTGATCCACATCCTTAACTTCACGAACAAGTTGACTGAATTCTGGGCCTCCCAGACCTTCCCGGCATTCTGAGGCGAGAATGATGGTTCCATTGTCTTTAACAATCGGTAACGCGGCGGTCATGCCTTTTACAGATTGATAAAAAGTAGCATCAAGGGGGTAACCGGCAGAAGATGTGATAACAATATCCGCAGGATTATTAATTGTATCCTGAACATGATCCCGCACAAAATTAACGCCTGCTGCATGCGCTTTTTCAAGATCGCCTGCAAATATCCCCGTGATTTGCCGTGTTTCATTGAGCGCGACATTTAACATAAAATCCATTCCAGCCATTCGGGCAATTTCCAAAACTTCCTCATGAAATGGATTGCCGTCGATAACGCCTTCCCGTGCATTGAGATGTTCTAAAATGGCGGGTCCATGCATCACTTTCACTGTTTCAATGCTGGAAATTCCCGGACAAATCAGTTTGCGCCCACCGGAAAATCCTGCCATCAAATGTGGTTCGATGAATCCGGTGGTTATTTTCAGCTCTGCATTTACGTAAGTGGAATCGATCAGCACATCTGTCCCCTGTGATGTTTTTCCGATGTGTGTATGTGTTTTTCGCTCCTTTGCAAAATGGTTCACAATCCGGTAATTTTGCATAATATCCTCGCCGACCAGATATTCCAGTTCCTCGCCCTCATTTGGCCGATGGATTCCGGTGGCAATTAAAATCGTTATATTTTCCTTTTCAATGCCGTTATTTTCAAGAACGTTTAAAATAGGTGGCAGGATAATTTTATTGGGAACAGGTCTGGTAATATCGCAAATCACAATACATGCGGTTTCTTTGCCCTTTGCCAGTTCTGATAACGCAGGTGTGCCAATGGGATTTTCCAATGCCTGTTCAACTTTTGTTATCGGGTCGGGAATCGGAATGCTTGCCTGCATTTGCAACACCTTCTCCAGATTTTGATCAGGCACCTCAACGGAAAGCCCTGTTTCGCCGTAATCTAAATTTACTTTCATGATGATGCTTCCAATGGTTATAATTATTAGATTTCGATAACACACAATCAATTATTGCCAATAATTTTTTTTCATTTCTGAAACACTCTATTTTTGCACTGCATTAAACCGTTCAGGGTAGTTGGCCCGATCTTCATTTAAAATCCGATGTGCTACTTCATCTGTATCTTTGTATTTAACCCGCAACTGTTCAAGTCTTTGTTGAAGATCATGAACAATGTGCGCGTATTCAGGATTCTCAAAAACATTGGTCATTTCCTGGGGATCATTCTCTAAATCATACAATTCCCACTCATCCACATCAAAGTAAAAATGAATGAGTTTATAGCGATCTGTTCTGATGCCACAATGGCGTTTTACCTGATGAACCGCCGGATACTCAAAGTAATGATAATAAACCGCATCACGCCAGTTAACCGGAGTTTTTCCTTTAAGGACGGGTACAAGGCTTTCTCCCTGCATGTCTTCCGGGATAGCGACTCCGGCAATATCAAGAAATGTTTCCGCAAAATCGATATTTTGTACCAGCGCCGCGCTCACAGAATTCGATTTTACCACACCGGGCCAGCGAACTAACAGCGGCGTACTAAACGATTCTTCATACATAAATCGCTTATCAAACCAGCCGTGCTCGCCAAGATAAAATCCCTGATCCGATGTATAAACAACCACCGTGTTTTCAGCGAGTCCGGATTGGTCGAGGTAATCGAGCAGACGCCCCACATTATCATCCACTGAAGCCACGCAGCGCAAGTAATCCTTGATATATCGCTGATATTTCCATTGGGTGAGTTCTTTCTCGTTGCGGGGTTTGTTTTGTCTGAATTCTTCATTGCGACTTTGATAGGCTTTGTCCCACGCGTCCTGCTGGGCTTTTGTCATTCTATCATAATTTTGTTGATAAGCATTGCGCCCGCCTTCATCAGAACCGGGGACGCCAGTTGCATCTTCGGGTTTTAACTTCAAATCACCGGAAGGGCGCAGATCTTTCAATATAGACATTTCCTGCTCCCGGGCAGCACTGCCACGATCGAAATAATCATCAAAAAGGGTTTCCGGTTCCGGAATTTTTTCATCATCCAGGGTTTCAAGATGATCCGGGCCAGGCCACCATGCCCGATGCGGCGCTTTGTGCTGGTACATCAATAAAAATGGTTTTTCCGGCTCACGGTCTCGTTTAAGCCAATCCAGCGCTACATCGGTGATAATATCTGTCGTATATCCCTCAATACGTTCTGTTCCGTTCGGAGTCCGGAAATCAGGATTATAATATTTACCTTGTCCCGGAAGCACTTTCCAGAAATCAAATCCCACTGGTTCAGATTTTAAATGCCATTTTCCAATCATTGCGGTTTGATAGCCAGCGCCTTGCAATAGTTTTGTAAAAGTCGGCTGCGATCCGTCAAATATCCGACGATTGTCTGTCACCCCATTAATGTGACTGAATTTTCCGGTGAGAATTACTGCCCGGCTGGGCGCACAAATCGAATTTGTAACAAAACAGTTATCGAAACGCATCCCGTCGTTTGCAAGGCGATCTAAATTAGGTGTTTTGTTGATTTTGCTGCCGTAGCAACTCATTGCCTGGCGGGTATGATCGTCTGTCATAATGAATATAATATTCGGCCGTTTTTTTTTACCTCGGCCAAATCCGCAACCAGATAACATTAGTGAGGCTGCGCTTAATCCCCCAATTTTCATAAAGTCACGTCGTGCATAGTTTTTCGATTTCATAATTATCCTTTTTTTGACTATTCAAATAATGATACGTTACAGTGATTCATTCGCCATTTTCTGTTAGCTGCGTTTCGGAAAATCGATGCTTTTGTTTCATTTGATCTGTAAAATCAAATACTGAATGATCTAAACTAAAAAATGTGTGCTGCCCGATTGCAACTCCCATTCCTGTTAAAAGCTGACTCATTAACCGGCGTCCTTTTTTCCCCCCTTTTGGTAAATCTAATTGACAGATGAGAAAATATCCGTCGCCATTTTTTATTTTTAATGTAACTGCATTGCGGTTGAGAAACCAGTTTGCCCGGCGTTCGTCTTTTCCGGCATGGATATATTCTCCGCCGTATTCCGGGCGACTCCAGTCGATCTTCCAATTGCTCATGAGAATTGAACACGTATCGGATAAAGCTACGGGATTCATCCCCTCAATTTCAACGCCGTACTCAAACATATCGATATCATCCCAATGCAGATCGTCGTTACTGATGCCGGTTAACAGAGGATCGTAATTTGGTTCAAAAGGCTGCGGAACCAGAATATTGTCATAATATTCGACAAAATCTTTCGGAGTATCCCGACGCGTCCAGGAAATTGCCGCTTTCACGCAGTGTTTGGTTTCTCCCTGATACGGCGCGGTCAAATTAAGTTTTGGATGGATGAGTCGTCGGGCAAATTCAAGATTCTCCGAAGATAGTGCCGGGATGAATACTTTACCGCCAGCAGTCGTAAATGAATCTAACACGTCTGTTTGCAGGATTTGCAGATCAGTTAATGAATCACTTAAATTGTATAAAAACGTACGATCTTTTGAGTTCAACAACTGTTCGGAGGATTCTAATACGTCATAAATAACAGCAATCGAATCAATAAATGTTCTAAATTTTGTATCTGCCAGTAAAAGCACAGATGGTCTCTCGTTTTCGACTTGATAATCAAGGACATATTCAATCATCTTTTTGAATAACCAACCTGCAACCGGTTCTACCTGAAAGTCGGGAATAATATTGAGTGAAGTGAACACTGCAACACCCGCGCCCTGAAAAGATTCATGGAGCGCTGAAGTCTTTCCGTCTTTATCTCCGCTTAGAATGATGCGGGAATTGTAGCCAGGTTCCGGCCGAATCAGGGAGTGATGAATCGCGCCTCCGTTCCATAACGTGAAATCTTCCTGTCCTAATTCAGAAAGAATTCGATGTTTTGATCCGTTTAGCAAGTAGCGCGCCGCCGGAACAATTTCTTGCTTAGATCCCACAAAACCATTTTCAACAATTTCATAGGTTTTTCCTGATTTGACTCGCAATGAATCAATTGTCAGCCCTGTTGTCATCTCTGGCATAAGGTCGCGAATGATGACAGTATACATCTGTTGAGCGCCTTTACTCCAGTTGTGCCCCAGCGTTATCTTTCCTGGTTCAAACTGTTTCGAGTAAATTCTGAATGAGATAATATCTGATGTTGTACAAATGCGTTCATCATGTTGTTGCCAGTCCTTAAGCCAGGCGGGCAATTCATCAGGTCGCCAGTCATAACCCACATAAACAGTCACCAATTTGTTAATACGAAAACTCAGGAACTCATTATTATCGTTGTTAACTGTCATTTTACCGGCTTCAAAATCATCCAGTGCGGTCATAATGTAAGTGGCATTTTTCAGATACGCCGGTACTTGGGTAAACATATATTCGGAATCTATGGAGTAATAAGCGCCGGATGTGCGCAGGGATAAATCAACAGAGGTTTTCTTTTTTTGATGAACCAATGAAATTAATTTTCCGCCATTTTTAAAATATGACGCCCAGGTCGTGTCTTGCGGAATATGACTGAACTGCGATGATAAAATCAAATTATAATTTTGCAGTACATTTGTTTCCGCAGAATCGATAAACGCATTAAAGGGAATTTTGATTTCCCGCAGAAATTCCTGCATTAATTGATCCGGGTGCGGGACGCCAATCGTATTTTGGTCAATTTCGGATATATGCGCTAATTTAAATTTGGGGTAAATTTTAGCCGGAATGCGATAGGCAAAACCTGGTTCATCTTCGAAATAAAATTGCCGGACAAAATGAACTTCTGTGAGAGTATCGACCACCGGAATATCAAAATATAATTCAATTTCGTCCTGGATATCGCCGGGCACAAGATATAAAAAGATTGAATTTTCCCACAGAACATCGCCATTCCTGGTTTCTATCCAACATTTAAGTTCATCTGCTGGTTGCAGATCTTCATATATTAATTTGGATAAGAAAACGATTTGATCACCCGAAAAAAAAGACCGTATATCCGGAATATCAAAAAAACGAACAGGTTGCAAATATTTTTCAAAGCAATAAAAACCTGGTAACGGTTCAAATATTGGCTGCTTCTGATCCCAAATGTTAACAGTGGAAGATATTGATTTAATGAAAGCTCCTTTTATTCCTGGTTGCGTGAAATCAGGCCATTCGAGCTTGATCCCCTGATGATTATTGATCGGCTGCCAGCGTAAAAAATTATAAGCAAAATTTGGTATGATAACCGCGTTTACCTGGTACTGTATTCCGTCAAAAAATGCCCCACCGTTGACGCGTGCGAGATTATCATAAATCTGATAACAGCCGTCATACCAGGTTCCGGTTGCATAATCCTGACTGGTGATTTCCGTGCCGGCGCTACCACTGTGTAGTGGTCGCTTTGGGTTCCGAACGTTACCGATTTCGCTCCACATCATGGATTTATTCGCGCCGGATTGATCCCACCTGTTGAAAATATCCTCTGCATCTCCCTGATGTCCGATTACATCGCTTTGCACTGAATTCGCTGCATTTAATAGAGAATAAACCGGACGGGTATGATCCTGACTGCGGATATAGTTGATGAGTTGATTTCGGTCCGAATCCTTCAATTGAATGAGTTTATCTGAAAGTGACCACATAATAACAGACGGGTGATTTCGATAGGTCTTGATCAATTGTTCTAAATGTCCCTGCCACAAATAGTCGTGTTCAGGTATTTGTTCATTAAATGCAGGTTCTGCTACGAGCAGAAAACCAAGTTCGTCAGCAGTCTCAACCAGTACTTTATGTCGCGGATAATGTGACAGCCGCATAAAATTCAATCCAAGATTTTTTAATGACTGAATCCATTGTCTGGCATATTCCTTTGTTCCCTGGATATCTCCGAGAGAATGACCATCATTGCCGCGCAAAAATAATTTTCTCCCGTTAAAATAAAGATGCGGGCCTTGCCATGAAATTTCTCTGAATCCGAATGAGCGGCAGGACATATCAAGCGGAGAACCGTTTTCATCATATAGAACTGTGTGAAGCTGATATAAATATGGATCGTGCGGGAACCAGAGGCGCGCTGTTTCCCATAATGAATCGCAAATAAATATTTCTCGTTCAGTCCCGGCGATTTTTTGCCAGCCACCATCAAAGATAAAAACGACTTCACCGGATGCATCAGTGATAAAATTACGAATAAAAAACTGCACTAATTTTTCTGTTTTATTTCGGACAGGTATTTCGCACTGGATTCGAGCATTGCTAACAGATGTTATCAGAAAAATATCGTCTTCAATCACCAGGCGCGTTGGATAGGCTTTTAAATATGTGTCCTGCCAAACGCCGCGGTTATCCATGTTTTCGCAACCGTCTGTGAACCCATCAGTAGAATCGACCACAATTTCAATGATATTTTCACCAGACTTTAGCAATGAACCAACATCGACTTCAAACGGGAAATAGCCGTCATTAAATTTACCGGCATACATTCCATTTACATAAATACGCCCCTGGTGAAAACAACCACCGCAATAGAAATGAATGTTCATTTCATTCATGGACGCTAAAACCTCAAAGGAGCGCCTGTAAGTACCCCCCTTTCGCGTCCAGCGATTGGGATAATCGAAAATATTCCAATAATATCGCGCCCATTTCCCTTCCCGCGCGATTGAATAACAACCTGGCACACGAATCTGCGTCCAGATAATATCAGTATCACATTTAAAATCCCAGAGTCCGTTTAAACAATGCTGTAAACGAATTGGTTGTTCAGGCAGGGAATCTGGCAGGTTAATCTCGTGATGTTGAGAAATTGTTGAATTTTGGTGAGCGTCGGCAGGATGCTGAATTAACAGTGAGAGAAAATATATAGTTAGGAAAACCGAATTGCGAATATTCATTTTTTGTTACCTTTGTTTAGGAAATTATCTTACGCTTGTTGAAAAATTTATCACCTCTAAGCGGATTCGTATTGTCGAAAAAATCTTTGGCACTGATTCGACGCGAATTCGAAAAACGTAGGACGCTTTAGGTTATTATCTGAGAGAATCGCACGAATATTATCAAAGGCTGGCTGTTACACGATTTTGTCTCATGCATTTTATCTTACAGTCATTTTCTAACCTGCATTATTCACAAAACGTGCCACAGAGATCACAGGAAAACAGCACCTTTTGTGCACATTACTTTTCAGACTGAGTTAAGAAAAATTCGAGTTGCTATTGTTTGCGTCACGTTTTGAAAATAAAAAATCTGTGTACTCTGAGACTCTGTGGCTATGAATTTTTCAGGCTAAATTATTTTTCGAATAAGTAATCGCAATCCTTCGGTTGCCTTTACCATGACAAGGGGTTTATTGCACTTACGAGCCAGTTCCAGTGGAAACGATCCTTTAACCATTTGGCTGATCATAGTTTCCCGGCTCGCGCCGATAATGACCAGATCGTAATCCCCGTTATTTGCCTCATTCAGTATCGCATCGAACACATTTTTCGCGATAATATATTTTGGCTCGAAAAGTTCACGGTTTAAATCTTTGATTTTCACGGCAGCATCCAGAAAATCTTCAATGTCATGAGTTTTTGCACCGGGACGAGTGACATTGAGGGGGAATATTTTGCCATGCTTATTATCTGCCAGAATAGATGCGATTTCAAAGGCAAAGACTCCATCGGGTCCACCGGCAAACGGAACTAAAATCCGCTTGTAATTCAATTCCGTGCATCCTTTGAACACCACCACGTTGCAGGGCGCGTTTTCAACAACAGGATCGATGGTGCTGCCAAACAGAAAACGCCTGCGCTGCGCCTCCCTTCCGGGCCAGCCAAGGATTAACAAATCGGTTTTCTTTTCGCGTGTTGCCATGACAATGCCGCGGGCGGCATTGCGGCAATAGCGTATCGTGGTTGTAATAGGAAATCGTGGCTCCAGATAAAGCATTGCCTCGGTAATGGCTTCCTTGCCGGTGAGCATGTATTTCCCGGCATCTGACAATGGAACCTGTTCCGGCGTCACGACCATGTGAAGCAATTCCACCTGAGCATCTTTTGCCTGGCTGATCTTCAATGTGTTGCTAACCAATTGCAGGGCAGTATCAGGATTCGCCACCGGAACCATGATCTTATACTTTTTTGTTTCCGGCGATTTCTCTTCTTCCAGAACGAGAATCTCATCCTGGGTTGTAGTGGCATGTGTTCGGGCATATAGCCAATAAATGGCTGCACCGGCCCCAATCCAGAGCGGCGCTACGATCCATGCTAACAGGCTCATGTGAATGAGCCACACTGCAAGCAGCGCCTGTAAAATAATTGCCAGAATCGGGATGACCGGAAAAAATGGCATGACGTATCCATAATTCAATTCATCTGCCATGTGCCGACGGATTTTAATAACAGAAAGATTCACTGTAAAAAACAAGAACAAAAACATGATACTGGCGCTGGAAGCCACATCCATGGTCGGTAAAAATGTGGCAACGCTGAGCACGATCAGCGAGCTATAAAGTAGAGCAAAATATGGAGTTTTTTGCTTCTTTGATATTTTGGCAAAAAAGCCGGGCAACATTCGATCTCTCCCCAACGCGTATGAAACACGGGTGGCAGAGTAAATCGTCGCATTTAAGGCAGAGGTTGAGGCGAAAATAACAGTGAGCGTGACGATAAAAATACCCAGTGGCATCAGCCGTTGCACCGCCATCCCGAATCCCTTTTCCTTGAATGAGCCGATCCATTCCCACGGAGCGCCTTCCACGCCCGGACTTCCTGTTTTCACACTGATGATCGCGGCGAATGAAACAATAATATAAGTAGTGACAACGATAATAATAGAATACAACATCGCCTTTGGGATATTTTTTTGCGGATCAATGGTTTCATCACCTGCCTGGGCAATCACTTCAAATCCTTCAAACGCGACATACGTAAATCCCATGGTAATTAATAACTGACTCCATCCATTGGGCATAAATGGTTCGAAATTTTGCAATCGGCTCGGATCTTTGATCACAACAAAAATACCAACAATTCCGATAATTCCCAACATGATCGTTTGCCCCAGTGTAAACAATGCGCCGGTTTTTCCGGTTTCCGAGGCCCCGCGATAATTGATATAAATGAACACACCGGCAATGATTACCGCAACAATTTTTTGCATGTAATATTCCCGGAACGGAAGCCAGCCCAACAATCCCAGTTGTTCAAAAAAATGTAACGTGTAAATCGCAAATGTCAGCGCATAAACGCTGCCAGCGACACTGGATGCAAACCATTCCATCCATCCGGCAAGAAAACTGGTGCCGCGGCCAAACGCAATTCGGGCGAAATTATAAGCCCCCCCTGCTTTGGGAATGGCTGAGCTTAATTCCGCGTACGACATCGCGGTGAACATTCCCAGTAATCCGTTCAGAGTAAACGTCAGAATGACGCCTCCGGGACCGGCGACACGTATCGCATTTCCGATTCCCAGAAAAACCCCGGCGCCAATCATCATTCCAACACCCATCATCGTGACATGAAAAAGATTTAGTTCCCGGGATAATTCAGACGAAATGGGTGATTCAGGTTTTTGAGCCACGACGTATTTCCTCTATTATTTCTCTGAGTGACGTTAAATTCTTTCTGTCAATTAATTCAATGGTGCGCCGGCTCCGCAAAATCAGAAATAACAGAAAGCCATACGCAAAAACAAATATAACCAATCCCAACACAATGTTCAAATCCATGTATTTTACTCCACATTATTTGATGTCAATTGTTTCAAAATATAGCAATTCATTAACGAATTGCAAGGAAAAAGTGAATCGATCCATATTTCTGTGAACAAAACTCTGCCAGAAAAAAATGAACCATTCTCGCCGGTGGGCGGAAGTTTTGGTGTGACAGATGCATTAAATTGAGTTTGTTGAAGCGTGCCGCGACGTGCGACGCACCTTCAAAGGTGCGTTGCACGTGGCATGGTTACGTCGATTCTTCCACAATTTTTATCTCTTCATCTGTTAACCCGTAAAGCTGGTACACAAGATTGTCGATCTGGCGGTCTGTGGTATCGATTTGGCGTTGTAATTTGATACGTATTTGTGGTTCTCTAGCATTTGAAAATTTTCTTTTAAGATTAAGAATTAAATCAACTTTCTTTTCTATATCTTTTGAAATAGAGTAGTTATGCTTTGATAATTGTGGAATTGGGACAGCTTCCATAAATCGCTTTGAATATTGTATACTCCTTTTCCCTAACAATCTCAATTCACTTTCCAAATACCACTCAATTAGCTTTGATGATAAAACACCATTTAAAAATTTCAGATTTTCTCCTGTTATCATAAAACAAGTTTTATCTATATAGTAACCATCTTCGTCATAATAAAATTCAGATCGTCTAACCGTGGTTTCTGGATATATTATTTTTTTTTGTTCAAATAGATTATAATAACTACACGCTCTTAGATTCCACCAATTTTCTCCTTGATCAGCTCGTTTTTTTATTTTTTCTCCAAAACTTTTTAAGTGTTTATAAATAGATAGATAGTCTTTGACATCTATTCCATTTTTGGTTAAAATTAACCATAATTCAGCCCATTTCACTGAATATTTGTGAACATCTCTGCCCCTTAAAATAGGTTTGATTATATTGCCTGAATTATTGCTTTTTTTTATCAAATTATCTTTTGTGGATGAGTCAATAATAAAGGCCTTATTATAACCCGTTAGTAATCCTCTATTAATTTTTATATCCCAATTTTTTAATTTTTTACATTTTTCATTTATCTTATTTTTAAGTTCAGCTATATATGGTCGAACAATTGTCCATTTCTTATCAGTTAAATTATTGAGGATTAAGGAATTTTTAGAAAAATACTCCTCAATCGAATCATGTTTCTCGAAATCATTTTCGAAGTGGCAAGCTGCAAGAAAATTTTTAAACTTTGATTTTTTTAAAATTAGTATTGAAGTGTCAACAGTTGCTCCATGAAATATTTTTACTCCTCCAAAATTGATCAGTAATTCAGGATTAGAGTTATCAACGAAAAATTTTCTTAAAGGAATACCATATTTTGTTTGCAACCATTGATTTGAGGTAATAAATGAAAGCATTCCATGATTCTTCAATATCTCCAGAGATTTTTCAAAAAATAGACAATAAATATCAGTTGTATTTTCAAATGTTTGGTAGCTGTTTCTGAGAAGTTTAATTTGGCTTCTTTCTAAAGTTGAAACGGAAAAATACGGCGGGTTCCCAATCACCGCATCAAATCCACCCTGTTCAAAAATATCCGGGAATTCCCGTTCCCAGTCGAATGCATTGATGCGCATTGCCTGTTCTTCATCGAACAATGCGGTTTGCTGTCCTTCATAAAAATCGGTGCCGATGAGGGAGTTTCCGCATTTGATGTTGCTGGCGAGATTGGGCAGCGCCCGTTCATGCCACAAACCAAGCTGCCGGTTCAGGGTTTCGCTGGTCTCGTTTTCCAGCACTTTCAGCAGCAGCGACAGTTTGGTTACTTCCACCGCGTTGGCGTCGATATCCACACCGTAAATATTATTGATTAAAACGCGCTTTTTCTCGGCAGTGGTCAAATACCATTCTCCGCCCTTTCCCTGAAAAATTGCCTGGGGATCGGATTTTCGCTTGCGCTTTCCGGCGGCAGTCGGGCTGGTGGGAATTTCGCCGCTGCGCTCATGCTCATTTTTGTACCAGTTTAAATGCCAGTTCAGCAAATACTGAAACGCGCCCAACAGGAACGATCCGGAGCCACAGGCAGGATCGAGAACGCGGAACCGGCTGACATCTGCCGGCGTCTTGTTTTCGCACAATTTTCCCACGGTATTTTTCACAATATAATCCACAATGTATTTTGGCGTATAATACACGCCGCCGGCTTTGCGCACTTCCGGCTTTTCTTCGATGCGGGCGCGGTGGCCGCTGGTGAGTGTGATCCGTTTTCCCAGAAATTGCTCATACGCGTTGCCCAGCACTTCCACAGGGAGCACACTGAATTCATACGGACATTTAGGGTAATATAGCTCGTTGACCACCTGTTTCAGGATTTTATCATCAATTTCCAGCGATGGGGTAAGCATATCAGGATTGTTTCCGTCTTTTTCATTGAAATGAAACAACCCGGAATTATAGCGTTCATCTGCCTTATAGTAGAGTTGCACCAGGCGGCGGTAAATGCTGGTTCCGTTTAGCAGCGCCATCAGGGTTTCGTATTGTTCAATGTCCCGGTCTTCGCACATCCGGAGAAAAATGAGCCGGTCGATGGTGAGCTGCACAGCATAATTCAGTTCCCGTTCCGAAAGATCGGGATTTCGCAGCGCAATATTTCGGGCAAGCCGGATGCGCCATTTATCCAGATCATTGAGAAAATCACGGTCGATTTCCGCGCGCGGGCGCTTGCCCTGTTTGTCCTGGATAAAGCGGTCGAAATTTCCTTGCAGCACCGCTTCCCGCGAAAAGATGGCAGAAATTTCTTCCCATTTTTCCAAATATTCCCGGAAAGAATAATACATCATTCTGCCCACATGCGGCTTGTCAACGATTGCGGGTTTGATGCGGCAGTCGTATACTGTAAATTCCTCGAAATCGGTGAGCACGGACAGCGCCAGTTTTGCGCTGTATGCGTATCGCCGCAATTGGAATGCAGGAGCGGGGTCGCGTTTTAAATCCACAGCCGGTTTTTTGGTTTCCAGAAAAAATTTCCGTGTCCCGCCAACGCGGAATGCATAATCCGGCGCCCGGGTCGATCTGCCGACTTTCAGTTCATCCTCATGAATCACATCGCGGTACGCCATAGCATACCCCTTTTCGTTATCCACGTCCCAACCCAGCGCTTTCCAGAACGGATTGACGAACTCCACCCGGATCAGGGTTTCGTTATATTTTGGATTGCGGTATTCGTTGATGTTGCGTTCAAATTGTTTTACAAGCTGAGGGATAATATCCGGTATCTTTGTCATTTTGGACTCCTGCAATTTGCGGTAGATTATAATCTCGTACCATGCGATTCTGGTGATAAATGATCAGCGGAAAAATGAAGTTAAAATTTATGCAAATAATTACAAAGAAGCAAGAAAATTTTTGAATTGAGATGAAGGATTTGTGATAAGGGATACGAATTCTTCGTTTTTGAAAACCGCTGAAGCGGTTATGGATATTTTAGTTTCAATTAATGGGGCTGTATCAAAAGTTAATCTTTCCTGTGTAAAATTTTTTATCAGACCAGCGATGGGATCGCTCCGTTATGAATTTGCAAAAAACAATTTTGGGACTTTTGATACAGCCCGCTCGTTCAACCGCCGGTTCCTTCGGACATCTGTTATTTTGTCTGAAAAATTACTTGTTTTTAATGAATATTTTGTTATCTTTTGCTTATGATTAGGTTGTACATTGAACCAGAAATTTTCAATAAAAAAGGTAATAAAAATATGACTGACGAAAAAAAGTTTCTTGTGGATGTTGGAATGCGGGACTTGCCGTTCCCGATGCGGGTGATTTCAAAAGTAGAACCCGATGGTCAGTACACGATTGCGAAAATCTCTATCAACGCGCAGATTATGCAAGAGTTTGAAGCGCGGTGGATTAATAAATTTATCCAAATTGTTCATGATCACCGAGATAGAATCGGCACGAAAACATTGCGGCACAATATCAAGGACTATCTCCGCGATCTTAAGGCAAATATGGTGAAAATAGATTTTGATTATCCGTTTTTCATTGAGAAACGAACTCCTGTTTCAAAACAAAAATGTCTGGTACGGTATTTATGTACCTATTCTGCAAAAGCCATTTCTGCGGACGATAATTCAAAGATTATTTTTAAAATGGAAATTCCCTGCATCACCACGTTCCCGGCATCGTCTGCAGAAAAGCCGGGCGGCTTGTTTGGTCAGATGAGCGTGATAGCGATTGAGGTGGAGTCATCGGAAAGCATTTTTCCGGAAGATCTGGTCGCTATTGTGGATAAACACGCACTGGCGCCAGTGTATTCATTTCTGACAGAGGACGATCAGGCAGCAGTGATTGAGCGGGTGCATTCGGAAAAAATTACCAGCGTGATGTTAATCGACCGCGTGAAAGATGAATTAGTGCGTAATCCGAATATCGACTGGTATTCGGTGCGCTGTGCTAATTTCGGGATGTTACACTCGTACAGCACAATCATTGGTACTGAAAAAAGCCGCTGGGTTCCGTTCAGCGTTTTTGATGATGAAGAAATTTAAAATAATGGACGTGCAACGCATCTCAAATGTTCACTGCACGTCATTCGAACGGAGTCGTGAAACATTTTTTTAAAAAACCACTGAAGCGGTTTTCGTTATCCCTATCTTTCAAAAAACAGAACAAATAAAATATCATTACGCATTTTAATTTATGAGCTTTTATTGCCCGTAACTTTACAAATAATGGATGTAATGTCATCTTCCTGTGGCTGATTTCCACAAAACCTGTTAACTTCCGCATAAATATGCTGCACTATTGCAGATGCGCTCTGGTTCCTGTGCTGACGAATCACATCGATGGTTTGATTCACGCCAAATTCGGTGTTATCAAGCGCGTGTGCTTCCATAATGCCATCGCTCAGCAGGATCAGGATATCATCGTGCCGGAGCGGAAACGTACGGCTGGTTTCATACTGATATTGCTTTAAAATTCCGAGCGGAATACCATTGCTTTCCAGCTCCTCCCGAACAACACCGTTTTTCTTCATTAAATAACCTGACACATGTCCGGCGTTGACATAATTAAATTGCATTTTATTGGGGTCCAGTCGCAGGAAAATCATGGTGACATACAATTCGGCTTCCAGATCGGCTTCAAGTTCCTGATTTAAGCGTGTCAGTAACACACCCGGATCGGCTTCGATTTTAACGAATGCGCGCAGGTAAGCCCTTGTTTGCGCCATGATCAATGCAGAACCAACGCCATGGCCGCTCACATCACCGACAATAAATCCAAAGCTGCCATCCGGTAAACGTATGAAATCATAAAAATCGCCACTGGTCTCAACAGCGGAATAGGTTTTCCCGAAAATATCAAAACCAGGAATTGAAATACCGGTACACAATAATTTCTGTTGTATTTCCCTGGCCATATTCAATTGAAATTCCTGCTCCTGTCGGGCTCTTAATTCAGTGATATCCTTTAAAACCGACACATAGTTTGTGATTTCATCTGAGTTATCTTTCATTGGAGTAATCGTTTGTTCACTCCAGTAAAGCTCACCATTTTTTTTCCTATTAACAATTTGGCCCAAATATGGTTTACCGCTTTGTAAAATATCCCACAAATTTTGATAAAATGCTGCATCATGCATCCCCGATTTTAACATGTTCGGCGTATTCCCGATGGCTTCCTCGCGGCTGTACCCGGTTGTTATTTCAAATGCCGGATTGACATATTCGATTACTCCTCGGCTATTTGTAATAATCACGCTATCTGCTGTCTGTTCCACAGCATTAAAAAGTTTGTGTGATTCAGATTCAGTGCGTTTATGTTCTGTGATATCTTCGGTATGGACTAATACCAAATCCGGAGGTACATGGACATAGCGAACATTAAGACTTTTGATTACGCCAGTGCTTTTAAATTGATAGTCCATCTCACGAGTAATAATTGTTTTTTGCTGATAGCACTTGTTAAAGTCTTCGTTGACATCTTTAAAATCAGGGTACAATTCACGAAGACGGGTCCCCAGCATTTTTTTTATTGCGTTATTCGTGAATAGATTGGCTGCTTCGTTGTAATCAATCAAATAAAAATCATTGTGCTGAAATTGCCAGACATAGGTTGGTATCGGAATTCCGTTGAATTGTGCTTTTATACGAGCTTCGTTTTGCTGCTGTATTTCTTTCAGCCTGATACTTTCGGTAATATCTCGAATGATAACCGTGCCGCCGGCGACTTCTCCATCTCTGTTTCTGATCGGCCTGGAAGATACTTCAATAAAAACACCTTCCGGTCGCTCCGGATTGAGGATATAAATAACTTCATCAAACACGTCTTCATTTTGTAGCGCCCGGGCTAACGGGAGTTGTTCCGAGGGAAACGGAGTCACTTTATCAGGATAATAACACCCGTAAGTAGCAGACCATTCGGCAGTGTCCACATTTTTTATACCAATGCCAAGTATTTTTTTGGCAATCGGGTTGAAATATAAGAATTTTCCAGTTTTATCTGAAACAATTACTCCTTCAGCCAAACTATTGAGAATTGATATCAACGTCCCATTTTCCGCATCCGGAAATTTTGTTTCATGTTTAACATGGTTTTCTGTTTTTATATTTGTATTTGAATTATTCATTTTAATTACCTTTCTTATTTCACACCAAAGCAAAATAGTTTTACCATAAAGTACATTTTAAAAATAAAAAATTATGTTGATAAATATCAGGCTGGATTCACTGAAAGTGCTATTGCAGATTTTAGTAAAATTAAATGCAATTAGGGTTATGTCAGCCAATGCATGAATATCTTTTCATCAATTTATTTCACAAATTATTTGTTATTACACCTATTATGAAGAAATTAAACTTTCATTTTAGAATTTTAGCTTAAATATAATTTACATTTTTTAAACAAATGTGCAAGTACATTTTTTAACTTCGTAAAAAAACAACCATCAGTCATTTTTAAAATTACTGACAAAAACACTTAATTAATTGTAATTTTATTACTTGATAAATATTTATCGTATCTTCTCAATATTTTATGGTAGATATGGGCGATTGCCGCTATGTCGTA
>CAZCJL010000058.1:0-42415 GCA_964498785.1 uncultured Cytophagia bacterium
TTTACAAAAAAATCAAACTTATGATACAGCTCCACGAGAAATTACCAACTTTTGGAAATTGCTCCCATGCTCGCGGATTCAATTCGCTTAAAATGAAAATTGACGGTCTCGTAAAAAGTCGAAAAAATGATTAGCGACTCCAATTAAACTATTGTAAATATAAATGTTATTACTATAATGTGATAATGTTTATAAAAACAATAAGTTAATCCACTACAAACAAAGATTCGCGGACTTTTTACGAGTTCATCAAAATTATCAAAATGAAATAATATATAAAAAACGATAAAGGAGGTGCAAATAATGAACAACTTTGATTTAAGAGATTTAAAGATTATTGAAAATTCCAATATTCCGATTTCAACACTGCGAAGACAAATGGGAAACATGCTACAAAAATCAGCCGTATGCACAGCAGAGGTAGAATCTATTGATCAGGAGACAGGAGAATATCGCGTTATTCTGCACGGAAAGTTAGACCAGGTATTTCAAGATGATGTTGACATTGTCCAATAGGGAAGATTTAATTATAGTTACAAAGTGACATATCTTAGTGTAAGTTTGTAGCATCCTCTCGCGCCACATCTTGAAAATACACACGTTGTGAATTTTCCCTTTAAAAAGACTTGACAATAAAAAAAAAAATCATTATAATTAAGTTCTTAGCATGGGAATGCATGGGTACCTGGTGGGCCCCGCGGACTTCAAATCCGTTGTGTCCTGACCAAAGTTGGGACTGGTGGGTTCGATTCCCACACATTCCCGCGAGATAAAAGCCTATATTGATAAAATATAGGCTTTTTCACTACATAATAATTATTTTCAACTTCGGTAGAACAATTCGAAAATCAAATCGCTAAGATATAATATTAAAGGAAAGGTTCTATGAAAGAGTTCTATTGTCCATATTGCAACGAAAAGTTATCTTTTTTTAATGGAGCAATTGTTAAAATGTTGGGTAAGCTGGAATCAACTACATTTGATGCTTATGATATGTTTTACATACCAGGGACATTGGGGCATTACGACGCAATTGTCGAAGGCGCCGTGGTATTGAAGGATGGTGCAAAAGTTGATTTCTTGTGTGTCAATCCCAAATGCCGTAAAAGTTTCACTTCAGATTATGATGATGATTTGGCAGAAATCAAAATGATTGATGATGACGGGCATGAATATGTCGTTGTTTTCAACAGAATTTATGGTAAGCACTCAACTTTTGTGCTTGATTACAGACGCAAAGAGCTGACCAGTTCTTTTGGAGAAGATAAACATAATTATATTGATGATTTTGAACGTCCGCTTAATTTCTTCGGAGAATAAAGATCTCTAATCTGAAAAATTCGTAGCCATAGAGGCTCAGAGTACACAGAGTTCATATTTTCAAAACGTGACGCAAACAATAGCAACTCGAATTTTTCTTAAGTCAGTTTGAAAAGTAATATGCACAAAAGTTTCTGTTTTTCTGTGACCACTGTGCCGCCATGTCGCGAATTGTGAATAATGCAGGCTAAAAAAGGTCAGGTCTTCTACAATGATTGCGAACCGAATTTATTTAATTGTCCATGAATTTAAATAAGGATTTCTATGATTGAAGAAAAGAAAAAGGGAATTCTGCAATCGTTTCCCAAAACGTATTGGATTGTGATACTCTTTGAATTTTTCGAACGCGGTTCCTATTATGGGATGATGAGCGTTTTATCTGTCTATTTGACGGATATACTGGGGATCGCAAAAACGAATGTTGGTCTGATAAAAGGGACAATCCAACCTATTTTATATTTCCTTCCGATATTGAGTGGTGCATTAGCAGATCGATTTGGCTATCGCCGGACGCTAACGATTGCTTTTGCACTATTAGGCGGCGGTTATTTTCTTACCGCGCAGGTGACCTCATATACAGCCATTTTTCTGGCGTTATGCGTTATGGCTCTGGGCGCGGGCATTTTTAAACCGGTTATTTCCGGTTCGATTGCACGAACCACTGATAAAAGCAATAGTGCACTGGGTTTTGGCATCTACTATTGGTCAATTAATCTTGGCGCATTTTTATTCCCCCTGATTCTTGTTCCGTATTTAAAAAATAGTCCGCTGTTTGGCTGGAAATGGGTAATATTCGCCTCTGCCATTGGTACCGGAGTGATGCTCATTCCAACGCTTTTCTTTTACAAAGAACCTCCCCGCCCTGACAAAAAAGAAAATGCGAAAGAATTTAATTTGCTTCAAACCATTGCCAATGCCTTTGAAATTATTTACAGCCCATTTGTATTAATTTACCATTCATTAAAAACTTCAAAGAGTAAAGCATATCTCGTTTATGCGATTGTTGCGCTACTTTTCGTCGCATCTATTTGGCAATACATGCATCAGGCTCCGGTCACCGAAAAGTTGAATCGAGCCGGCATTCGCAAAAATGATTCTGCCCTGTTATTAACAATCGATCGAAATGTGATGAAACAAAATCCATTTTCGATTAAATCTCAGCACCTTGAAAAGATAGAAGATTATAATATTCTATTCAGCATTGATAAAGACCCAAACTCAGAACGAATTCTAAAACCGGTTTTGCATGATGGCAGGGATTTGAATGTCACAATTTATAAACCAGACGCTGATTCTTTATACGATTTCTTGAATAAGCAGGTTGGAACATACGTTCAACTGTCCGCAAGTCGCCTGGATTCTGTATTAACCCGTTTTAAAACGAAAAATACAAATCGTATTATTGTAACAATTGTAAAACCCGACGATTTTAATGAATTTAAAAAAGACTTATTAATAACGATTCAACAATATAAGCCTTTTGTCGATCTAACGTTTAATTCATTAGAAGGATTGTTTCAACAGGTTCAGGAAAAAATTGTTTTTACAGTAGAAACAGAGTCAGTTGCAGAAGCACCTCAACCATATCGTATTGAAAGTATTCATTCCGATTATCTGAAATTATCACTTTTTAGCTCCAAAGAATATAATCAATTCAAAACCGAAATTCTTTCCAAAGTTCGACAAAATCCGAATTTTGTAACAATGAGTCAGGCAGAACTTGATGAATTTGTAAACAAGTCTCAACAACGATCATTCTTTTTATTATATATTTTTCTGTTATTTGTAAGTAGTTTGCTTATCATGAAAGTTCAAAAAGCCTATTTACAGTCTGATCGTGCGAAGAAAACCGTTTACAATCTCGTCACCATAGCAGGAATTTTTAGTATTATCTGGCTGATACCTGGCTTAAATCTCTTTTCGAGAATTGTAAGCACTGTCATTTATTTGACTGTTCTTTCGCTATTCACAATCGAAATCGGCGATACTGCAAAATTCCGGGATAATTTTCGATTTCTATTAATGATATTTATTTACTCCGGTTTTTGGATATTGTATTTCCAGATGTTCGATTCTGTGCTTTGGTATGTAAAAGCTTATGTGGATGCATCGTCACTTAATAATTTCGTAAATTCAACGTTGGGGGCCATTGGCGTAAACATCAACTGGTTTTTTGATGTTGAACATGTCACGGTGATTAATGCCGGTACAATCATATTGCTGCAATTGATTGTGTCAAATATTGTTAAAAATACAAAAGCATTACCCACTATGGTGGTGGGAATTGCGATGGGAACAGTGGGAATGGCAATACTGGCGATTTCGACCGATATTTGGGTGTTTATGGCTGGCATCATTATATTTTCAATTGGCGAAATGACAGCCCATCCAAAATTAATTAGCTATGTTGGCCTCACTGCACCCAAAGACCGTGTCGCAACGTACATGGGTTATATTTTTCTTTATGGAGTAATTGGTAGCAGCATTGGTGCGATACTCGGAGCCAATTTATATGTCCATTTTGTAGATAAACTGAATCAACCACGCATACTCTGGTTGATTTTTAGCGGGATTGGTGTGGCAACGATTGTTGGATTGCTTTTGTATAATAAATACACACCTAAAAAATCCGAAGAAGATAATTAGTCACAGTACTGAATCAGTGGAAAATATGCTCAAAATTAGCGCGGTTTTTCACTGATTCTTTTCTTTTGCGAAAGTTAATGATAAAAGACAGTTCAAAACGATTGCTCTCGCTGGATGTTTTTCGAGGTATCACAATTGTCGCCATGATTTTGGTAAATAATCCCGGCAGTTGGAACAATGTTTATCCGCCACTTCTCCATGCTGAATGGCACGGATGGACGCCGACTGACTTTATTTTCCCTTTTTTTCTGTTTATCATGGGAGTGGCGATGCCATTTTCGTTGGGGAAAAGGCTGGAAAGAGGGGATAGCCAGGTTCAACTTTTTAGAAAAATCGTTCGAAGAACATTTATTATTTTCTTTTTAGGGCTATTTTTAAATTTCTATTGGGATTTTAATTTACAAAGCTTGAGAATTCCGGGTGTATTACAACGTATTGCTGTTTGTTATTTCTTTACGTCTGTGATAATATTAAAAATGAACAAGAAGTGGCAAATCGGAATCTCTGTTTTTATATTAGCCGGATACTGGGCAGCATTAAAACTGATCCCGGTGCATGGATTTGGCACAGGAATTCTTCAACCTGAAGGTAGTTTGGTATGGTATATTGATAAAAATTTATTAGCCGGTCATACCTGGAAATGGGCGCCAGTAGCGGGATTTGATCCGGAAGGCATTTTAAGCACTTTCCCGGCTATCGTAAGTGTTTTACTCGGAGTTTTTACCGGAGACTGGCTACAATCTGGTAAATCCAATTATGAAAAAGTTACTGGTTTATTTGTATTTGCTAATATTGGTCTGATAATCGGAATGATTATAAATATATGGTTTCCGATAAATAAAAATTTATGGACAAGTTCTTATGTAGTATTTATGACTGGAATGGCGCTTCACTTTTTAGCGATGTGTTATTGGTTGATCGATATTAAGCCCTATTCCGCATGGAGTAAACCATTTATAATATTCGGCGCCAACGCGATTGTTGCTTATTTTACAAGTTCACTCATCGCAAAAACCCTGGCTTTTTGGAATATTGCCTTAACCGATGGCACCGAGATATCAATAAAAACTTATATTTATAAAGAATTTCTTATCCCGCTGGCAGGTGATCTAAATGGCTCGTTGCTTTACCCAATTATTCTTATTTTTATTTGGCTGGGATTTTTATATATTCTCTATCGGAAAAAAATCTTTATTAAAATCTAAAACTGTAAATTCGAATAAAATCAAATTGAAAATAATTTTCACTTGACTTTTTTAAATACTTTGTTTATATTGATATCTTTAATTATAAAAAAAATGTAACTAATTCGATACGTAATGAAAACATGATAATAAAAAAATAAGGCTATTAAAACAGAATTAATGAAAATTCTGTTTTGGTAGCCTTTGTTTTCTCTAACGTTATAAAAATATCTTGCGGATGAGAAAAAAAGAATATAAGACAACAAGAAGGCAGTTCATAAAGAGCGGTTTACTATTAGGGACTGCTACTATTTTACCTACCTTTCCTTTAAAAGCTCAAATATCCACCCGAAAAATTCAGATTATTTCTGGCTTTAAAAATCCTCATGCAATTTCACTTGATAAAGTCGGGAATATTTATGTAGCTGATTCAGGCAATTATTGTATCAAAAAATTTTCCCCACAAGGTGCGTTTTTACAGAAAATAGGTCATCCAGGTAGTAAGGAGAGTGGCTTAAATTTTCCTCAAGGTGTTTCAGTAGATGAAAATGGGGATATTTACGTTATGGATACAAATAACGGACGAATTGCTATTTTTAATGAAAATGGAGATTATCTACAATCCATTGGAAAAATTGGCGGATATCCAGGTGCTTTTTACACTCCCAAAAGTATTAAAATAAAAAAAGGCCGAATTTACGCTGCGAACACGCGCAACCATACAGTTTACGTATTCGAAAAAAAATCAAAGCAATTGATCAATAGTTATGGATTATTAGGCGAAGATCCTTCCGGCTTACAACCCGGAAGCACAGAATATCGATTCCGTTTACCAACAGATGTATTTATTTCTGACGAGGAAATGATTTACGTTGTCGATAGTAAGCATGGAAAAATTAAAGTCCTTGATTCTGATGGGCGTTTTCAGTTCTCGTTTGGCGAAATCGGGAGTGGACTCGGACAATTCAATTTTCCGGAAGGAATTGCATTAGATACCAATAACAATATTTACGTCTGCGATACACTGAATAACCGGTTACAAAAATTTTCTGCGGACGGAAAATTTATGGATAAAATCGAACAAGGTTTTATGAGCCCAAGCGGTATCTTTATTGATGACAACAACACCCTTCACGTTGTCGATTCCGGAAATAATTCTGTTAAAATATTTAAATGGTCGTAAATTTTTATGTATGACGCATTAGTTATTTACACATTTATTTTACTCATACTATTTTTTTCAGGACTTGAATTCTATAAATTTAAATTATGTCAGGTTGGTAAAATTATTGAAGTTTGTCAATCTGAACATGGGCTGGAACATCTTATCCGGTCCAGATTCAAAGTAAAATTACCAAACGGTCAAATTGTCGATGCAGAAGCTGAACGCTGTACAATGTGCACAGGGCAATTCAAAGTCGGAGACGAAGTGAACATTCTGAAATCGAAAAACAACCGATTCACTATTCATTTGCCTTTGTTATCTTTCAAAAACAGAAATTGCCATTCAACTCATCGTTTGTCTCACGAAACATAATTTGAATATCCATTAAAGTTGAGGAAAATGTGGAGGCATTAGGCTACATCACACTAACGATCTTTGTTGTAACAATGGTTTTAACATTGTTCAAGAAAATTAATTTGCCAGTGCAAACCGTTCTTGTTCTTGTCAGTTTAGTTTCTTTGATAATCGGAGCCATTGTTCGCGGAATTATCGAAGGACCGAACAGCGCAATTCTGTTGCCTAATGAAATGATCGGTGGTATAATCCTCCATCCGATTACTGCATTGCTTGGCGGGCTTTTTCTTGCCGGAGCGTTAACAGCAACAAACGGTTTTGATGCATTAAAAGTAATTATTAGTAAATTACAAAAATCGCCCATTGGTCTTGTTGGAACGCTGGTCATTATTATTAACCTGCCAGTTATTGCTTCGTTGCCTTGTGGTCGCATTATCGCTGCGGCTCTTTTACCACTGCTTTTCGCCTTTGGCTATGAAGGCGGAATGGGATTACTCACAAAAACACAACTTGTGGTACTTATCGGCGCCTTCACTCGAAATGCAATGGGAAGCTGTGGGCCATCACCAATCGGTGGGGTTGGACAAATTGGTGAAGGATTTCTTGGCGCATTTTTTCCGACGGCAAGCGATGGAATTTTACGTTCCCCTCAAGCATTTTCTTTATTTATCGGAACTGCTATAACAGCACTATTTCTAAAAATTATTTCACAAAAATTATACCCGGAAGATATCACTTTAAAAGATCGGCCCCGGGAGGGAGGGGCTGATCTTAAGAAAGAACAGGAAAACATTTCTGCACCGTTTAGAGGATATTTATCATTATTTTTGTTCATTGCCTCTTTATTAATTGCAATCTTCCAGCCCTTTGGCAAAATGCCTGTGCAAACTGTCCTCGTTATTGGCGGTATTTTAATTATCCTTCTTTGCCGGGCGTCAATAAAGGATCTAATGAATGGTATTATTTTACTCCCTGTTACAGCTATGGCATCAGGATTTATGGCTGCTGGTGTACTTGCGGCGACTGGTGGATTCGATGCGCTGGGAGTCATTCTGAAAAGTCTCTCGTCCATTGAAATTTTGGGTGTTGCCGGGATGTTAGCTATTTTCGTACAAATGCAAACAATATTACCTCTTTCCTGTTCCCGAATTCTTACTGCGGCTCTTGTGCCGGTTTTATATCTATTCGGGCCGGCAAAATTTAATATGCTAACCTGGCCACAACTTGCCATTGTTATGGCTGCATATATAATCAATGCAACAACATCTTGCGGGCCATCGCCTTTGGGAGGTGGAGGAACCATGGGCGAAGGACAAATGCGGGCTGAAACAGGTTTTATAAAAGGAGCATATACATTTACGGCAATGGCAATTATGGCGCCCCTGGCTGCAATATATATGAAATTTATGAATTTCAAGATTTTCGCTCCCGATAATCCAGAATTTTCACAAAATATTATTACTATTATTGCATATACGTTTGTCATTATTGGGGTTTCTATTGGAATGATGACTTTTGTTGCCCGATATATAACGAATAATACGAATAAGAACTGGCAGTTGCAGTTAGTTTATTTCCTGATTAGTGGTGGCATTGCAGGCGCTGTTCTTTCTATTTCTGTTTATGAATTTAAAATTTTAGAATTGTTACAAGGATTTATCGGAGGTGTTATCGCCGCTTTTCTTATTGGTGTAATGGTTCCGAAAACCCTCTCAAAACAGAGAGAAGCTGCTTAGAAAGGAACTCGTTGTGTTAACCTTTTTATCCTTTATTTTTGCTGGCGCATTATCCGGTGTTATCATTGCTTATGCATTAGATATGAAAACGCCGAAAGAATTGATTCAAGGTGCTTTTGGGGGACTAATTGCTGGACTGCTGATGGCATTGATGTTACCCAATTAATTTTTATAATTTAACTAATTAAAATCAAATATGGCTGAAGACGAAAAGAAAAATAAAAAAACAGGCGCACGCTGGACAGATGACCAACCAATGGTAATGCCTGGGATTCGGCGGTTTCAATTTTTTACAAATGTTGATGATCGGGCATTAACGAAAAATTTAAATCGTTTGGCAATGTTCAGCATTTCAGCGATTTTAGCCATCGATGTGGGAAAGGCGATTGTCAATAAAATTCCACAAAGTATTTATTGCTACGAATGTCGTGCCTGCTACGGAACTCAAGATAAATGCCCGGTCGGCATTTCGTATCAGGCTGAATTGGTCGTCGCTGCTCGGGTAACTGATTATGATCGGTTTTTACGAAATGGCGGCCTGAAGTGCATCCGCTGTGGATCGTGTCAAAGTTTTTGCGTTCAATATTTAAATTTACCGCGCATCTTTGGAACTATGCAAATTTTAACAATGAACGCTCTTCGAAAAGGAAAAATACCACATCGTATGGTACAGAATGCCTTTGATCAGGGACTGATTAACAACGATTTTATCGATGAAGTCACTAAATTTCTTTCATAAAGGTGTGTTAAGCAATGACTAAATTCAGGTTTGAAGAGATATTATTAAGACCATCGCGCTTAACAATATTAACCGTGTTAACAGCATTTGCTTTTGTATATGGCCGCTTAATTCTTTTTTCTATTCTTGCAATTATTCTGTTAATCGCAGCTATAAAAACATATATAACGCATAAAAAGTCATACTTTAAATATATTATTCCTGCTATGTTGATTGTGCTGGTGTTGGGAACTTACTATATTGTTGATTATAATAACGTAATTGGCTATATGGAAGACCATTCACCGCTAAATCTGGACTGGGTTGAAGACGGTACTTATGAAGGAACCGCGCACGGTTTAAGGGGGCCAATAAAAACAGCAGTAACCATTGAGCACGGTGTTATTCAAGATATTGTTATCACTCAGCACCAGGAAGCAATTAGTGCTTTGGATGGTTTAAAGGAGCAAATAATTGAACAAAACAGCATTAACGCCGAATTCGTTCCACCAACCATCCACGGCTCGATTGAGGCCACACAAGGTTTTCGACAATCTGTGAAAAATGCATTATGGAATGGGATCCCGGAAAAACCTGAATTTTCTAATGTCGTGAAGTTACTTCATTTTTTCTCTCAATATCGTTTTGATATGACTACATGGAACGCTCTTGCTATCTTATTTTGTATATTACTTGTGCTGGATTATACGCTGCAGCCCGCTCTTGTGAGAGGAACCGGCCAGGCGCTTAACTGCTATAATTGTCAGACGTGTGTAGGGGTTTGCCCTGTAAAAAATGTCGATGGTGAACCATATCCGATGAATATGATTTTGGCAGCACGATTAGGGGATTATGAAAAAGTACGCTATCTGTCAAAATACTGTGTTGCATGTTCTCGATGCGCTGGTAAATGTCCGGTTGGAGACTCGGGACCAAGTATCGCCGCAGCAGCGAATGCAGAATTAATCCGACAAAAACGCAGAGCAATGGCTTTGGAAAATTAGAATTGCGGAGGTATTTAATTTGGCAAAAAAGAGATATGGATTTCTAATAGATATAAGACGATGTATTGGTTGTAATACATGCTCAGTTGCATGTAAAAGTGAAAATAACGTTCCCCTTGGAGTGTGGCGATCGTGGGTGAAAAAAATAGAAAAAGGGAAATATCCCAATACCTCTTTGTCTTTTTTGCCGCTACTGTGCAATAATTGTGAAGATCCAATTTGCGTCACTGTATGTCCGACATTTGCATCTCAAAAACGGGATGACGGCGTTGTAATCATCGATCCACACAGGTGTATTGGGTGCCGTTATTGCATGGCTGCGTGTCCTTATGGCGTTCGTTTTATCAACCCGATTTTAAATATTTGCCAGAAATGCGACTGGTGCATTCATCGAGTTGAAAAGGGCATTCCTCCAGCCTGCGTGGATGCATGCCCGACAGGCGCTCGAATTTTTGGTGATTTACATAGTGAAGAAAGTGAAATATCAAAATTAATAGCTGAAAATTCCGTCTCAGTGGTAAAACCGATTATGGGAACTGAACCACAAACGTATTACATCAATCTTGATTTGCAAACAGTCGATGCCAAAAAAGAGGAACATTAATTTATGGATGTCGAACTCCTTTATAACATACATCTCCAGGAAACATTTGGAATTTATATTGCCATATACTTTTATTTAACCGGACTAAGCGCTGGTTCGTTTATTATGTCGACTTTATCTTATGGATTCGGTCTGACGCAATTTAAACCGTTAGGAAAAATTGGCGTTATTTTGGCAGTATTGCTTTTAATCCTGGCTCCCATGGCGCTACTAATCCATGTTGGCAATCCATTAAAATCTTGGCATCTTTTTACTTATATAAATTTAACATCGCCCATTAGCTGGGGCTCATTTTTACTAACGCTATATCCGATCAATTCTATTATTTACGGATATTTCATGTTTAAAGGCGAGGCAAAACTCACAAAAATATTTGGCTTTATTGGAATACCGCTGGCAGTTATGGTTCATGGTTATACCGGTTTTATTTTGGCGATTGCGAAAGCACGAGCATTGTGGAACACTGCATTAATGCCAATTTTATTTTTAGTGTCTGCCATGGTTTCAGGTATTGCGATGATGATCTTAGTTGCAATTATAAAAGACAGATTCTTTTCTAAAGAAAAAAAATATAACTACCGCTTGCTTAATACACTGGCTACGATGTTAGCCGGAATTATTGTTTTTGATCTGTTTCTTGTGCTAAGCGATATTATCGTATTGTTAACTGCCCACTCAGAAGCAAAAGAAGCAGCAGATTTATTGCTATACCAGAGTTTTAGTCCCTACTTTGTTTTTATTGAAAATATATTCGGAAAAATTATACCGTTAGCAATTGTCGCAACACCTCGATTCAGAACAATTCCATGGTTGACGATTGCCTCTGTGTTAGTAATGGTTGGTATTTTCTTTATGCGATATGTTGTTGTACTGGGCGGAGAACATTTACCATTAATCTAAAAAATTATAGATATCATAAATAGCTATGACAAAAGATAATAAAATAAATCGACGAACATTTATAAAAGTTAGCGCTACCGGAGTTTTTTCTTCAATTATTTTTAATCAGATGGCTCCGCTATTTGCTAAAATTTCGAGTTCGGGAAGAGATGTTTCGCTGACCTCTAAAGAATTTTTGAAAAGTGCTCCCTCTATTTGTGATTTATGTCCCGCTCACTGCGGAGTACTGGGATTTACTCAAAATGATTTTCTGGCTGCTATTCAGGGAAATCCACATCATCCAAATAATAATGGCAAAATTTGTGCTCGCGGAGTGGCCGGAATGAATCTTGTGCATGATCCGGAACGAATTTTACATCCGTTGAAACGCAAGGGAAAAAGAGGAGAAGATCATTGGAAACAAATTTCCTGGGAAGAGGCGTTATCTGAAATTACTACTCATCTCGCCGAACATTCAAAGGATGAAAAGTTTATTTTCCAATGTAAAGATCACCATTTGACTGGCTATATTGCTCAACAATTAAGACAATTCGGGAATCCGGTTTTTCTGTCAACAGAAGCAGATAAAAATGCAACCAAACGATTTGCTCAGAAAATTACATGGGGCAGTGAACCGGGAATTCCGGACGTAAAAAACAGTCGATATATTTTAGTGTTCGGAGCAAACCCGTTTGAAACACATCACCATTTTATAAGCCTTAGTCAAAGAATTATCCATGCAAAAGTAGATAATGGCGCCAAGCTTGTTACTATCGATCCACGATTATCGAATACTGCCGGTAAAAGCAATGATTGGATACCTGTAAAACCCGGGACAGATGCTATCGTTGCGTTAGCAATGGCAAATGTAGTTATGCAGGAAAATCTTTACGATACTGAATTTATCAATCGATGGACCAATATTTCTATCTCAGCGCTAAAATTACATTTAGCTCAGTTTACATTGCAAAAAGCATCGGACGAAAGTACAATCCCCGTTGATAAAATTAAAAAAATAGCTGTCTCACTTGCAACAAATAAACCTGCTGTGGTTATTTCCGGGAATGGCGTTTCCAATCACGTAAATGGCTTGCAAAATGAACGAGCTATATTACTATTAAATGCCATTATCGGTGCGATTGACGTAAAAGGCGGACTTTGCTTACCGCGGACCACGCTCGATTTTAACGATGTTGCAGAATCATTATTTGTTAATACTTCTGATTATTTTAAGGCCATTAATGGGCGCAAAGAAAAAGTGCATACATTTATTTCCTATCGAAATAATCCTGTGTTTGAAGAACCAAATTATCCCGAAATTGCAGATGTCCTGAAAAATAACGAGAATATTCCATTTCACATTGCCATTACCAATGTACTGAGCGAAACAGCGGCACTCGCTGATATTATTTTACCAACAACTATTTACCCTGAGCAATGGCGAGCAGAATATGAAACATCGCTTGATTTAAGTACATATATTTCTGTAGCGCGACCTGTTGTTGCTCCGCAAGGTAAATCCATGTCAATTGAAGAAATTTTGACTCAGATATCGACACGCATGAGTTATAAAAGTATAGAATATCAGAAATTCGATAGTATTGTGAAGAATATTATATCACGAGTTCCGTTCTTTTCGCAGGAACGTGATTACAAGCAATTGCTGGAGTCTGGGATTTGGGTAAATCCTGTTGAAAAAAAACAATATAAAATGTATGAAAGTGTTGGATTTAAAACGCAAAGTCGCCGGTTTGAAATTGATTCGCTGTATCTGCGCTCTAAAGGATTGTTTTCTCTACCACACTATATTCCGAATAAAGATCATATTAATCTAAACAAAGATGAATTGATACTCATTCCCTTTTCAACGAATGTATTGAAAGAAAACTTAGGAAATTCAAAATGGCTCAGTGAAATAGAACACGAAAACGCAGCATGGATCAATCCTCGTACTGCTCGGTCGTTGAAATTACGAACTGGTTCCCGGGTTCAGATAGAATCTTCAGTCGGAAAATTAGAAATGAAAGTCAGAATTACATCAGGGATTCACCCGAATGCGATTGCAATATCAAAGGGTTTGGGACATTGGGAATATGGGCAGGTAGCGCGAGCGAAAAAATTTAAATCGAGTGACCCGGATACGAAATTGATCTGGTGGGATAAATTAGAGCCGGGAAAAAATCCGAATGTTTTGGTAGAAGCCATTTCCGATCCTGTTGCCAGAGGACAGGCATGGAAAGACACAAAAGTGACTGTTAAAAAGGTATGAAATAGACATGAAATTTGATATTCAACAAATAAAAGATTTTATCATTAAACATCATATTTTGCTTGTGGTAACTATTGTACCGGTTGGCGCTATTATCTTTTTCCTGGCATTAGTTACTTATAATGAAAGTGCACATTTTTGTTTTTCCTGTCATGAAAATCAGGGGCCGTACATCTATTTTGACGCTGAACGGCCAGTGCACAAAAATTATGATGACAGCCAATTCAGTTGTAGTAAATGTCATATCGACAAAACAGTTCAGACCACGTATTTTCGTAATTTTAAAAAAGTCCACAAAAATGCGCAGCTTGTTGGTAATTTACAGGCAGAGCCTTTAGTGAATCCAAAAGATGTTTACCAAACAGATCAATGTTTAAACTGCCATCCTGATCGTCTGAATGTGGTGGAACGTGATCCCTATCTTTTGCAAAATGAAAAATTACAGCGAATCGGTTTGCGTTTTGATAAACGATTGCATTCTCGTTTTGAAACCTTTCGTCCAGAGGATCAGCAATTATATCAGGAATTAAAAGATACACAAACATTAACACCAGAAGAACAGGATGAACTGGAGTTGCTTGACAAAATTCGGGTTGGGAATTGTGGACAGTGCCATCTCCGTGCAAAACAATCAAATGGTGAAAAAATAGTAGATAAACAAGTTAATTTTATTGCCAGAAATCCGATTAATTGTGCCGGATGCCATGAAAACACGTCATCGTTAAATCATCCTGGAAAACCACTTTCGCCTCCCACAAAGGAAGTATGTCAGAAGTGCCACCATGGAAATATACATGGAAAATTTGTGATATTTAAAGCAGATTGTGATGAAAACCAACATTCAGAAAATTGTATAAAATGTCATCCTTATTATCGCCAGGACGTAAATGTAACAAGTAATTATTAGGTAGGAGCAGAAAATATGGAAGACGCTCGCCTGTCTTACATAGCCAAAAAAGAGGTAAATCTGGATCAGGACAAAATAAAAGTTCTGAATACGATTCTCGATATTAAAGAACCGCCAGTAGCCAGATGTCGCTTGCTTTCGAATGGTATCGAACCGTATCATCGGCTTTATCTGGAAAATAGTGAAATCATTGATGGCGACAAGGCATGCATTGCTTGTGGTAATTGCGTTGATTCATGCCCGGTTTTAAGACGTGAACCGGACAGACGTGCGAGAACCGTACAGCGTACATCATTTGCACTAGAAATTATTGTGGCAGATGACTGTGAGCAATGCTACGCGTGTGTGTTGTCCTGTCCTCAAGTTGATACAGCTATTAAAGACTATGTTGTTGAAGATCGAGTTGTAGAAGTTATTCCTCAATTAAAAAACATTAAATTTTTAGATAATTATTTCATGATGTTTATTGCCTTGTTATTGGGCATAATAATCGGGATTTTTATCACCTGGTAAATTAGTCCCCTATCGGAGGTTTTAACATGGCAGAAGAAAAAAAGAAACAAGAAAAAGCTACCGCAAACCTGGTGCCGATTTTCATTATGGGAAAAAAGTATGAGGTTCCGGACAGTTTAACAATCCAAAAAGCAATGGAATATGCAGGATATCTATTAATTCGCGGCTGCGGATGTCGTGGCGGAATTTGCGGAGCATGTGGCACAATATATCGGTTTCCCAATGATCCCAAACTATATTTTGCGCTTGCCTGTCAAACGGTGGTTGAGCCTAATATGTATTTGACACAACTGCCTTTTTTCCCTGCAAATAAAGCAAACTATGATCTTGAAAATCTCACCACTGAAACCGATCAGATCGCTAAAATATATCCGGAAATTTATAAATGCATGGGTTGCAACTCATGCACCCAAAGCTGTCCGATGGATATTGAAGTGATGGAATATATGGCTGCAGCTATCCGCGGAGACATTGCGAAAGCGGCAGAACTTTCATTTGATTGCGTTATGTGCGGATTATGTACGTCACGTTGTCCGGCAGAAGAACAACAATATAATGTTGCTATTCTGGCAAGAAGGATTTATGGTAAGTATGTATTACCTAAAGCAGAACATCTTTCGGAACGCGTGAAACAAGTGAAAGAGGGTCGTTACGAAGTAATGTTAAAAGAATTGATGAAGTCAGATAAAAATGAAATAAAACGCCGCTATATTGAAGAAAGAGAAATGGAGCCAGATATGGCGGATGAGATGTGGGAACCCCAGGATAAAAGATATCTGTAAAATTATCATTTGTTATCGGAGGTATCACAATGCCATACACCCCAGAATTGAAAAAATTTATCAAAGAAGTCGAGAAAACCAGACCAACCAGGGCTGAAAAAAAGAAAAAAGGGGAAGAGTTTCCTGCGATCCCGGTCGATGAAAGACAGGAAATATTGCGTAAGTTTCATCCGGATTTTACCAAAGGAAATAAGCGAAAGATAAAAGTTGGGCCAAATAAAGGGTATTCGATCAGTAATGAAATTGTCGATACACTCGAGGCGAAAAGCAGACTTAGCCCGGATAAAATTGATCTGTCGCAAATAGATTATGAAACAGATCTTTTGGTTATTGGTGGAGGAGGCGCTGGCGCATCTGCTGCTATTGTTGCGAAAGAAAATGGTGCAAATGTTTTAATTGCCACTAAATTGCGGATTGGAGACGCTAATACAATGATGGCCGAGGGCGGAATTCAAGGTTCTGATAAAATCTGGAAAGATTCCCCGTACTATCATTATTTAGATGTAATGGGGGGCGGCCATTTTACAAATGACCCTGAATTGGTTTACACACTGGTGACTGAGGCCCCAAAAGTTTTACATTGGTTGGAAAAATTGGGAATGATGTTCGCAAAATTTCCTGACGGCAAAATGAAGGCAATGCATGGTGGTGGTACCAGTCGCAAACGAATGCATTACGCCGGCGATATTACTGGCGCAGAAATTATGAGAACTTTGCGCGATGAGGTAAAAAATCATCCCAACCAAATTAAAGTCATCGAATTTGCCCCGGCGATCGAGTTGCTGATGAACGATGAAGGAAAATGTGCCGGTGCGATTTTATATAACATGGAAACACAGGAATATAATATTGTTAAAGCAAAATCCGTTGTTATTGCAACAGGTGGGAGCGGGCGTTTACATATCCAAAATTTTATGACAACAAATCATTACGGTGCAACTGGCGATGGATTGGTGCTCGCATACCGCGCCGGAGTTCCGCTCTGTTTTCTCCATACAGTTCAGTACCATCCGACTGGGGCGGTATTTCCAGAGCAGGCAGAAGGTCTATTGATTACCGAAAAAGTCCGTGGTGCCGGAGCAAATCTGGTGAATATTAAAGGCGAACAGTTTGTTTTTGAAAGAGAACCAAGAGATGTGGAAGCGGCTGCAATCATTCGCGAATGTTCTAAAGAAAGAGGAAATGGAGTGCCAACACCAACAGGAAAATTTGGTGTGTGGCTTGATTCTCCGATGATTGATATCGTCCATGGAGAGGGAACGGTGGCAAAAGAATTCCCGGGGAAAGCAATTCTTTTCAGACGCTATGGTATTAATATCTCAAAAGAACCAATGTTGATTTTTCCAACTTTGCATTATCAAAATGGGGGACTGGAAATTAACAAAAAATGTGAAACCATTATACCCGGTCTATTCGTTGCAGGTGAAGCTGCCGGAGGAATTCACGGAGAAAACCGACTGATGGGAAATTCGCTTTTGGATGTGACGGTTTTTGGTAGAATTGCCGGAAAAAGCGCAGCAGACTATATAAAAGGAGCTTCCGTAAGTGACAAACTTTCACTGGAGCATGTTGATAAATATAATAAAGAAGTGGAAGAAGCACATATTGACCAAAAACGACTTGCTCCGATGTTATTGCCAGATTATATTAATCCGAATGTAAGAGAAAAACAATACACTACGACTTATGTGGGTACGTTAAGATAATATATCTTAATTATATTAAATTCGAAACCCTTCTATTAATCAGATCGTTAAATGTGATTATAGAAGGGTTTTAATATTTTATCTAAAAAATGGCGAATATATTTACCTTATTAATTGGGGAAGTAACGTGACGAAGAAAATCATCATCACTGGTGGCGGGGGTTTTATTGGCAATCAATTAGCTGAATACTTACTTAAAAAGAATTATGAGATTATAATTTTAACACGAAACAATTCCACACCCAAAGGAGCAACCCCCAAAAAAGTAACGTATGTGAAGTGGGATGCGCAAACTTCGGATGGATGGCTGGAGTACGCAGAAGATACCACAGCAATTATAAATCTTGCCGGTGAAAACATTGGTTCCGGTCTATGGACAAAACGGAAAAAACAACGAATACTAAATAGCCGAATCAATGCTGGCAAAGCAATTATCGACGCAGTAAAAAAAACGAATTCAAAACCAAAAGCTGTCATACAGGCGTCCGGTGTTGGCTATTATGGAAATTGCGGAGACCAGATTGTTGATGAACGCTCGCCAAATGGCTCAGGATTTTTAGCTGGTATTGGACGAGAATGGGAGAAATCTGTTCAAGATGTTGCTCTCGAAGGTGTACGTCTTGCAATTTTACGGTTCGGTGTTGTTTTCGGTAAAAATGGGGGATTCTTAGAGCGTGCAACACTTCCGTTCCGGTTTTTTATCGGAGGCCATGTCGGACGCGGAGAACAGTGGATTTCATGGATCCATATTGATGACATTACTCAAATTATTGAATTAATGATCAAAACAGAACATTTTCACGGGGTATATAATTTGACATCTCCCAATCCAGTAAAATCAAAGCAGTTTTTTAAGACCATCGGAAAAGTGATGCACCGACCGTCAATTTTTCCGGTGCCATCATTTATCTTAAAGATTTTTTTAGGCGAAATGGCAGATGAGCTAATTTTAAGTGGACAACGGGTTTCTTCTAAAAAATTACATGATGAAAATTATCAGTTTGTTTATGAAAACCTAAATGATGCGCTGAAGGATATACTGGAAGAGAATTAAAGGTTATGCATGATATTAAAATATTATTTCTTAACAGGATTCATGTTTATTGGCATTTTTGTGCTATTCGCTCAACAAACGGGACATGAGATAATTCATTCAATTGAAAAATCGCGGTTTTTAAAATATCAGAACATCGATCATGCAATATTAAAAAGTGAAAACCACGATAATTTCGACGTCACTTATTATCAATTAAAATTGAAAGTTGATCCTGCGCGTTTGATTCTGTACGGTGAAGTGACAACAAGAGCAATCTCCAAAGTAAATAATTTAGCATCGCTTCACCTTGATTTTTATGATAATATGCTCATCGATTCGCTGAAATTGAACAATGCAGCCGCACGATTCGCTCATCGAAATAATCAAATCACAATTTATTCGGATGCGCTAATTCAATCCGGCGATATCTTTGATATGACTGTTTACTATTACGGTCGTCCTGCCGGAGAGGGGGGCTTTGCTTCGTTTGAGTTCGGCAATCATAGCACAGGACCAATTATTTCCACGCTGAGTGAGCCGTATGGCGCGCGAACCTGGTGGCCCTGTAAAGATGATCCAAAAGATAAAGCAGACTCGGTCGATATTATCGTTACTGTACCCGACACGTTGATTGTCGCCTCAAATGGATCGTTAATAAGTGAAAATTTAAATGCTGATGGAACAAAAACTTTTTTCTGGGAAGAGCGCTACCCAATTGCGACTTATCTTGTGTCTCTTGCAATTTCCAATTATTCCATATTTAAAGACTATTATCGCTATTCTGAAACAGATTCAATGGAAGTGATTTATTATGTATATCCACAGCATTTACAAGCAGCAAAAACTGATTTCTCAGTCACGCCGGATATGATCGCTTTTTATTCAAATATTTTTGGAGAATACCCGTTTATCAAAGAAAAATACGGCATGGCTGAATTTCAATGGGGAGGCGCGATGGAGCACCAAACGTGTACAAGCTACGGTGCAGGACTTATTCAAGGTAATAATCGATACGATTCAATCGTGGCGCATGAATTAGCACATCAATGGTTTGGAAATTTAATCACAATGAAAAAATGGTCACATATATGGCTAAATGAAGGATTTGCATCGTATGCCGAGGCGTTGTGGTTTGAACACTTGCATGGAAATCAATTTTATCATAGTTATATGAATAGCTTTGATATAGGTTATTTTCCCTATACTACATTTATTGAAGATACAACAGATATTTCCAAATTATTTCATGTGACAGTATACAATAAAGGCGCATGGATACTTCACATGCTTAGAAAAGTAATTGGTGATGATGTTTTCTTTAACGCGTTGATTCATTATCGAAACCAATTTGCATTTAGTAATGCGACAACAGAACAATTCCGAGATATTTGTGAGCACGCATCGGGGATGGATTTAGACTGGTTCTTTGACCAGTGGGTATATAAATTGTACAGACCCAGATACCGTTACAGTTGGAATGATTCTGTTTATAGTGGTCAATACTTTGCTAAATTAAATTTATCGCAAATTCAGGAAAACACCGGACTCTTCAAAATGCCGCTCGATGTAAGAATCACAACAACCACCAGTGAAACAACAATTGTTATCTGGGATAGTTTATCCGTTCAAAAATATGAATTTTTATTTGAAGATCCAGTAACAGACCTGAAAATTGATCCGGATGGTTGGGTGTTAAAATATCTTTCACGCGAACCTTATTTAAACGACTTCACACTTCGACAAAATTATCCGAATCCTTTTAATTCTACAACACAAATTGAATATTATATCCCCAAGAAAGGGCATGTATCTTTGAAGATTTACAATATGCTCGGAAAAGAAGTAAAAAAATTGGTTAATGAAGAACGAATAGCCGGTACACACGTTGCGACGTGGAATGGACAGACGAACTACGGTTCTACAACTGCCAGTGGTGTTTATCTGTATCAACTTCAATTTGATGATGATCGCATATTTGAGCGTAAAATGATTTTAATCAAATAAAGCATTTATCAAAATATTTGTTATCTGCTTCGATGGCATTATGGTAAAGTGTCGCCATATTACGTCGATATTTAATTTGAAAAACATTCTCATAAAGTTGAAACCTGATATGGAAGCTATTGAGCACGTAATTGGCGCTATTTTAATCATTGACAACGATTTTGATTTTGCAGCGTTAACAACAAATCATTTAAAAAAAAGCGGACACTCGGTATATGTCTTAAATGAACCCGTAAATTATTTATCGTTCATTGAAGATAAAGGAATCGACACAGTTTTGTTGGATGTCATGATTCCGGCAGCAAATGGTTTTGATATATTAAGGAAAATACGGCACCGGTATCCTTCATTACCTGTTATCATGATAACAGCATTACAATCGGCACATCCGGCAGTAATAGCAATGAAGATTGGTGCATTTGATTATATCTCAAAACCAGACAGTAAAGAAGATTTTGAGCATTTAAATTTAGTAGTAAGGAACGCTGTTTCCATTTATCAATCCACGAAAGAATTAGATCGCTTGCGAGGTGTCGTCGAAAAAAAATACAGCTTTTCGAATATTATCGGAACCAGCAAAGCAATGCGGGATGTATATTACCAAATAGAAAAGGTTGCTGAAAGCAATATCAGCGTTCTTATTTTTGGTGAAAGTGGAACCGGTAAAGAACTTATCGCTCGTGCAATTCATCATAATAGTCCCAGAAAGAACGGACCTTTTGCAGATTTAAACAGCGCAGCAGTGCCATACAATCTCATTGAGAGCGAATTATTCGGTCATGAAAAGGGCTCATTTACAGGTGCATACACTCAAAAAGCTGGTAAATTTCAGCAAGCTAATGGTGGAACCCTGTTTCTCGATGAAATTGGCGAAATGCCGATGCCCATTCAGGCAAAAATATTAAGAGCAATACAGGAACGTTCGTTTGAAAGGGTAGGCGGTGAAAAAAAAATATTTGTTGATGTACGCATAATTTCTGCTACAAATAAAAATTTAAAAGAAGAGGTGGGAAAAAAAAATTTTAGAGAAGATTTGTATTACCGGATTTCCGGTTTCCCCATACATCTGAAACCGCTTCGAGAACGCATTGAAGACATTCCCCTGTTAGCAAACCACTTCATTTCCATATTTTCTAAAGAAATGAATAAGCGAATTGAGGAACTTGATCCTACCGCTCTAACTGCTTTAAAATTATATTCATGGCCTGGCAATGTCAGAGAACTTGAAAATGTAATCCAGCGAGCCATTGTTTTGGCAGACAAGTCAAACAAAAAAATTCATATTGATAATTTACCATTAGAAATACAAAATATGGTACAGAGTGAAATACATAATAATACAAAAGAAATGCTATCATCCATTCGGATTGGTTCAAATAAAATGCCTTCCTTTGAAGAAATTGAAAAACGTGTTATATTAGAAGCGCTAACGCGTTGTGATGGAAATGTAACTTTGGCTGCTGAACAATTGAAAATCGGGCGCGCGACTATTTATCGTAAAATTGAAAAGTATGGAATCAAGGCAAAATAATTCGTATATTTATTTTATAAAATAGAACTACTTCGTTGTTAATATATTGAAATTATCCGTGTTAATTTTTTTATATTCAAGGCCGATAAATTTATTAAATTAATTTAATAAATATTACGGGAAATTTCAATATGAAAAACAAAATGAGTTGTGAATACTGCAATATTCCGTTTAAGATTAAGGAAAAGCCATTTATTCCGGTAAACGGAACACTTCCATATCATTGGGATTGCTATATCAGAAGTATTAAAGATGTTGATGTTGAAGAATACGTAGAAGAATATGATGAAAGTTGGTTTTAGTGAGAATTGCATTCTTTAAACCAGTTAAAAAAAGAAGGCCTTAATTTCTTGTGGGAAAGAAAGGAGGTAAAAAACCCACGAAATTAAGGCCTGTTAAGTTTTAGGTGTATTTTACCTAAATTATAAAAAATAGTTCCATTTTGATTTTAATATTTCAATATGATTCAATTAATTGATATTAAACGGTTTATAAATTTTTAACGGAATTATTTTTAGGAATTTGATAGTATTTCCCGATGAAAATTTCTTCAAAATTATCCTGAAATACCATTTATCTTTAAATTATCTTGTAAATGAGGATATTCCCGGATAACTTTAATAAAAATAATATATTTTTTCCTTGCTTTTGTAACAAAATATAATTATTGTAATTAATATTTTAATCTTTAATTGGAGCTTATATGAAAGAAACAAAAAAAGATTTAGTAATTGGTATTTTAGTAATTTTAGTCGGTCTTCTCAGCTTGTTGATTAATGTAGACATTCTTGAAATAAACATTAACAACGAGATAATTACTATTCTAATCTTTGTCGTTGGATTTTTATTTTTTATGGGTTTATATCTATATCAGGGTCGGAAGGAGTTTTGGCCGCTGATTCCTGCCTTTGTGTTGCTTGGCATTGGAACCTTAATTTTAGTTAATAAAATCGGATTCAATCATAATGTTGGTTCAGGATTATTAATGATTTTTATCGGATCTGGTTTTATCTTGATATATTTATTGCACCGGGAAAACTGGTGGGCACTCATTCCCGGGGGCGTGGTTGCAAGCATTTCGCTGGTTATTTTCTTCCCTGGTGTTTTAGGTGTCGGGCTAATGTTCATTGCGATGGGAGGCGTTTTTTTTGTACTTTATCCGGTGCTTAAAAAAGAAGAGGGGGAAAATAGCTGGTGGACGTTAATACCAGGCGCAATTTTAAGCTTACTGGGGATCTTATTTTTATTGTTTGATAAAGATTATATTGGTAAGTTTATTTTGCCGGTTTTACTCATCGCCGGTGGCCTTTATCTGATTTTTAAACCAGAAAGCAGAAGTAAAAAATAAATGTAAATTCGCTTAAAAAATTCTTGCATATAATTAAAAATATTTATATCTTTATTACTTTAATTTTGAGATTACATGGATATTGGAGTTCTTATACCGGCCTTTAATGCTGAAACAAGTATTGCAAGTGTAATTCAGCAAGTTAAAATTTACGCCGGTCACAACATTATCGTTATTAATGATGGCTCAACAGACCGTACAGCCATTATTGCAAAAAAAGAAAATGTTATTGTTCTTTCTCATAAATACAATCAGGGAAAGGGGGCTGCCTTACGAACAGGATTTTCAAAGGCAATGGCTCTGAATTGGAAAGGAGTCATTACTATTGATGCTGATGGTCAGCATAATCCAGGATATATAACAAAATTTAGTGAACATTTCAGATTGACCGGAGCTGACATCATTATCGGCTCACGAATGACGAGCTTACAATTAATGCCGTTTCATCGCATCATAAGTAATAAAATTACATCGAAACTTTTATCCTGGCGCATTGGTCAGAAAATCATTGATAGCCAATGTGGTTATCGTTTCATCTGTGCTGATGTTCTAAAAGAAATTGAGCTGTTTACATCACATTATGAAACAGAATCTGAAATTTTAATTCGAAGTGGTTTGGCCGGTTTTACAATTGATTTTATTGATATCGATACAATATATAAAAATGAACCAAGCTCCATTAATCTTTTTCTCGATACCTGGCGGTTTATTAAATTATATTGGCATAGCTTTTTCAGAAAATAGTTAATTGATTTTATTATGGATAATTTTGAAAACTCACGAAAAATAATGGTAAAAGAGCAACTAAAGGCTCGCGGAATTCATGATGAGAGAGTTCTGGAAGCCATGGGTAAAGTTGGTCGTCATCTGTTTGTGATGGCAAATGACAAGAGTAAAGCCTACAATGATAAACCTTTGAATATTGATTGCTCACAAACAATTTCGCAACCCTACATGGTTGCGCTCATGACACAAATATTAGAACTGCAAGGAAACGAACGAGTATTAGAAATAGGAACTGGTTCCGGCTACCAGACAGCAATTTTGGCCGAATTAACAGCTCAGGTATATTCTGTGGAAAGACACGCTTCATTAGCTAAAAACGCCAAAACACTCTTGCATGATTTAGGTTATGAAAATGTCCATATTAAAACCGGAAATGGAACCCTGGGTTGGCCCGAAGCTGCCCCTTTTGATGCGATTATTGTAACTGCCAGCGCTCCGGAACCACCAGAAGAACTCGTCGATCAGTTACATAATTATGGCAGATTAGTGATTCCAATCGGATCACGAGATCAGCAAGAGTTAACTCTAATACAAAAAAGAGGTGATTCGTACATATCCAAATCCATTTGCGGATGTATTTTTGTCCCCCTGATCGGAAAGCAAGGATGGGAAAAATAAATGTCAATCATTCGGAACTGCTTACAAGGAGACTACTTATATGATGAATTTCAAAAAAGACATTTTGTTGTTGTTAAAGGGTGGCGCCATTGGAGTTGCTAATATTATTCCCGGTGTTTCGGGAGGGACAATTGCCGTTGTTTTAGGAATTTACAAATATCTGATCAAAGCAATTAGTAATATTGCAACAGATCAGGAAAAGAGAAAAGAATATTTTATTTTTCTGGTAAAAATATCGTTAGGTGCTGTAATTGTTATTTTCTTATCAGCAAAATTAATGAAATTTTTATTAGAGAACTATAATGTATACACAAACCTGGCGTTTGTTGGCTTAATCGCAGGATCAATTCCGTCAATCTATAAAAGCCATGCAGATATGAAAATCACGTTTCTAACGATTCTTTCGTTTCTGTTGGGCGCCAGTATTATCCTGTTTTTTGAATTCGCATTTCCGCAGGCAGAAAAAAAAGAAGGAGTTCAGGTAATATTTTATTTGACGTTTAATTCCGGTCTGTTACTACTCATTGCCGGCTTTTTTGCCGGTGGTTCGATGATTGTTCCCGGTATTAGCGGATCGTTTATCATGCTTTTGATGGGACAATATTACATTGTTACTTCATGTGTGGCGGAACGGCACGTTTTACCGCTTATTGTTATCGCTTTGGGAATTATACTTGGCGTTATGATTTTTGCAAAATTAATTAATTTTTTGTTGAACAAATTTCCAAAAGAAACGTTTTATTTTATATTAGGCTTGGTTGTCGCTTCTCTCTATTCTATTTATCCGGGAATGCCGGCAACAATGTCAGAAATTATTATTGCGGTTTCAATTACAGTCGTTTGTTTTGCAATTTCATTTATCATCGGAAATACAGAACGAAACTAACTCAGATTTCGGGGCGTAGCGCAGTCCGGTTAGCGCGCCTGCTTCGGGAGTAGGAAGTCGGAGGTTCAAATCCTCTCGCCCCGACCAAAAAAAGCCAATACGAAAAGTAAGTATTGGCTTTTTTTATATGTTGACAACATGTTAAATTTTATAGTCGACTTTTCTCTTACTCAAATAACACATTTTTCCTTATAAAAAGGTTATATAAGTTTTCCCGTATTTTACTTTTTTCTTGATTAATTTGTTAAAAGTTATATATTATACTATGTATGGGAGAACTAAGCAGAAAATTTGATTCAGAAAAGGGCACATTATTAGCTTGACACTCAAGTGAATAATGTGCCCTTTGTAATTTATGCCATTCAACAAATGTATAATTGGTTTAATAATTAAATGTAAGGAGAAATGTATGAACAATGGATTTTTTAAAGTGCCATATCCAAAAAATGAGCCAATAAGAGATTACTCTCCTGGAAGCTCTGAAAAAAAATCATTAAAATCCGCCATAAGCGAATTGAAGAAAAAACAAATCGAGATTCCCGTGGTTATTGGTGGACAGGAAGTTAAAACTGGCAAAACAGGAGAATGTCGATGTCCGCACAACCATAAACACCTTTTAGCGACTTACCATAAGGCTGGTGAAAAAGAAGTTAACATGGCAATTGAAGCAGCGATGGAAGCAAGAAAAAAATGGGCAACAATGCGCTGGGAAGCTCGGGCAGCAATATTTCTAAAGGCTGCAGATTTGCTGGCAGGCCCTTATCGCGATATTTTTAATGCCGCAACCATGCTCGGACAAAGCAAAACTGCATTTCAGGCAGAAATTGATTCCGCTTGCGAACTCATCGATTTTTGGAGATTTAATCCCTTTTATATGCAACAAATTTACATGCAACAACCAGAATCTTCTGCCGGGTGCTGGAATTATCTTGAACAGCGCCCGCTTGAAGGCTTTATTTTTGCAGTCACTCCATTCAATTTCACTTCTATTGCCGGTAATTTACCAACATCACCAGCAATGATGGGAAATGTTGTTTTATGGAAACCAGCGTCTTCTGCCGTTTATCCGGCATATTACATGATGAAACTTTGGCAGGAAGCCGGATTACCGGATGGCGTTATCAATATGTTGCCCGGCCCCGGAGGCGCTGTTGGAAATCCTGTAATGGAAAGCGAGTATTTGGCTGGTATTCACTTTACTGGTTCAACGGCTGTTTTTCATAATATGTGGAAAACGATCGGACAAAATATCCATAAGTATCATACCTATCCGAGAATAGTTGGTGAAACCGGTGGCAAGGATTTTATTTTTGTTCACAATTCTGCTGATGTCGATGCTTTAGCCACTGCAATTGTGCGTGGTGCATTCGAGTATCAGGGCCAAAAATGCTCGGCAGCCTCTCGGGCTTACATTCCAGAAAGTATTTGGAGTGTCCTAAAAGAAAAATTGCCGGAAGAAGTGAAAAAAATTAAAATGGGTAATCCGGAAGACTTTACCAATTTTATGTGCGCAGTCATTGATAAAGCCGCATTCGATACAATAATTGAATACATTGATTTTGCTAAAAATTCCGATGACGCAGAATTTTTAACCGGCGGGAAATATGATGATTCCAAAGGATATTTCATTGAACCAACGATAGTTACAACAACAAACCCCAAATTTAAATTAATTGAGGATGAAATATTCGGACCGGTTTTGACAATTTATATATATCCGGATAACGAATATAAGCAAACGCTGAAATTGTGTGATGGAACATCTCCTTATGGATTGACCGGCTGTATTTTTGCACAGGATCGGGAAGCGATTAACGAGGCAATGGATACACTTGTTCATGCGGCTGGAAATTTTTATATTAACGATAAACCCACAGGAGCTGTTGTCGGACAACAACCGTTCGGTGGATCAAGAGCTTCCGGGACTAATGATAAAGCTGGTAGCATGATAAATTTACAACGATGGGTAACTCCCCGAACAATAAAAGAAAATTTTGTCCCACCAAAATCTTACGAATACCCCCACATGGGTGAAAAATAATACGCAAAATAAAAAGCCCTGAATTTTAAACAGGGCTTTTTATGGTTTGTTTTTTATTTTGAAATCCGTAAAGTCAATCTGCTCAAAAGCAACACCTGCTTCATTAAAAAGATCGAGAACAAGGTTAAATTCATCGGGATAATCACTTCCGATCAAAACCCGCGTTATACCTGCATTTACAATCATTTTTGCACAGATAATGCATGGATTGTGGGTACAATATAAAGTTGCGTCATGAATATTAACACCATGCACACCTGCCTGAATAATAGCATTTTGTTCAGCGTGGATCGCCCGACAAATTTCATGACGTTGGCCTGACTGTATCTTAAGTTCATCCCGTAAGCAGCCAAGTTCCATGCAATCCGCAATGTTTTTAGCAGCTCCGTTGTAACCAGTTGTTAACACCTGTCGGTTTTTTACAATTATAGCACCCACGTGATGTCTGCGGCATGTAGAACGTTCTGCGACAAGAAACGCCATTTTTAAAAAATATTCATCCCAGGTCGGTCTCATGGGGGAATGCCTGCTTTAGAATGTGATCAATTTTTCGATGCAATTCTTCGAGAGTACCATCGTTATAAATATGAAAGTCAGCAAGATTCATGCACTGATCGATATTTTGTGCATTACTATTTTTGCTTTTCTCTTTTTCTTCCAGAAGTTGAAATGTTTCGATACTCACAGCATTTTCCTGGCGTCCTCTGGTCATCGCTCGTTTAAAACGAACCTCCAGTGGAGCATCCAATGCAATAAGATAAAAATCCGGAAGCTGTTGAAGCTCCAGAACTTCATATTTATTTCGGATGCTGTCAATCACTACTTTGTTATATCTTATTTTCTTTTTCGTCATGATTGCTAATATAGAAGGGCCGTATTGTTCTCTTAATTCATTACCAACTTTTCTCATGTTTTCACGGCTATGTTCTAAATTGCGTTGGCTCAATTCGTCTCGTATTGCATCCGAAAGTGAGAAGTGCTCAAAATTTTTGGAAATCAAGTATTTTAAAATACTTGTCTTTCCCGAAGCATTTGTACCAGTTAATCCGATTATCATGAAATAAACATAATAATATTTTCAATAACAAGCAAGTAAAATATAAGGTTCGGTCGATTATTTACCAGCGTATGTTTTGAAAAAGATCGAATCACTCAATTGAATAATATAATGGATTCTTTTAAATGTGCATTAAGTGGTTAATCATTTGTAAAAAAATAAGATGGAGAGAGGTAATATATTAAAATTAAAAAATATACGAGTAGTTTTTACTGGTATAAAATTTGCATATTACCTTTGCTTATTTTTAAATCAGTAATTTTAATGAAAATCCGTATTAAAATTATCGGAATATGAATTGGAATATTACTAAAGGAGGTATTTTGTATAGTAAGATATTAATTATCATGGTCATTATATTTTCTGGCGCAGCCTCCTTATTTGCAGGAGGGAACTATTCTTCTGCCGATGAATATCTAAAAGCCGGTGATTTTGAACTTGCTGCAAAAGAATATACTGCCATTTTAGAACAAGAGGGACCTCCGGAATTATCGAATAATATACGCGCCATGACCGGAGCATTTATTTCACTCTATATGCTGCAGGATTATAAACAATCATTTGCATTCTGTAAACGAGTTTTAAATATCGAAAAATACAATAGTCCTGCCATACTTTATGCTGGTCTAAATTTAGGAGCATTGGGAAAAACTGATATTGCCAAAAAATTATTCAAATATCATACAGTTTTACCAAGTACAGACCCTTATCGCCCATATATTAAAGCCCGATATTTATTTCTGATTGAACGGGAGCTTGAAAAATTAGTTAGAAAAACCGTTCAATTGGAAGCGCGCATTAATACACAAAAAATCCCGGAAAATTCAGTCGCAATTCTATACCTGGCTAATGATAGCCATAACCAATCCTGGGATCCTCTTGGAAAAGGTATCACCGACTTCATCATTACTGATATCGAAAAAGTGAGAAATCTGAATGTGGTTTCGCGTCGGCATCTGCAAATTTTACTGGACGAATTAAATTTTGGTATTCTTGACCTGTTAGATGAAAATTTGGTGCCGCGTCTTGGCCGTCTTCTCAATTCGCGGTATTTGATTAGTGGAACATTTTATGTTGAGCCACAGGAGCAACTTACCCTTAATATCGGCTTTTTGGATATTCGGGAACCTGAAAAGATTGAATATACAGAATATAAAGGGAAATTAAAAGATATTTTTAAATTTGAAAAACAAATCGTTCAAAATATTTTACAGAGAATAAATGGTGAACTTGATGACTCAGAAAGAAAAGAAATATTAAAACATCAAACGTCGAGTTTTGAAGCTTTTGAGGCATATTCTAATGGGTTGGATGTATTTGATTTTGGAAATTTTTCAAACGCGTTCACATATTTTAAAAATGCTTTTGAATATGACCGCCGTTTTTACAATGCCTGGGATAAGATGCAAATGGTTGATGCAATGATTCGTTTAAACGACGGCAACCTGGCGATAAATCATTTTAAAATTTATAATACTAAACTAAAAAAACCTGCAACCGCGGGTTTTGTTACAAACATCCCTGTCGAACAATTACGCTTACAAAAAATTTCAATTAATCTTGATTTTGGCTATTTTCCCGGAAACGACGCGCCGAACAGCGCTGGAGATATTGATTTCTCGAAAATACCACGAAGTTTACAAATGCTGGATGAACCACCAGCGCCTCCCGGGAATTGAAATGCATCATGTAATAATACAACCTGTGAATATTATCATCTGTGGAGTATATAATGAAATTGCGGCTTAGTAAATCGTTGTTACTTTTATTCTTGCTTTATTTCACTTCAAATTCTTTTGCGTCTGATCCGCCGGCTATCGACAGCCTGGCAGCCCGGCAACGGCCTGGTACTAATTTTGTGGATATTTATTTTGATGTGGATGATGACGAATCTGACAATATAACTATTTCAAAACCAAATATTACTATTGATGGAGAAAACCTTCAAGTAACAGCCGTTGATTCAGGCGATTACGGACCAATCCCAAAGGGAACAAATAAGCACATTAGGTGGAACGCTGGAATTGATTTTCCGGACAATTTCTCTGATAATGTGGTTGTTAAAATCATCGCAATCGATGGTGAAGGCAATATTTCAAATAGCTCTACTGATCCCTTTGTAGTAGATACCCGCATCGACAAACCACCGGTAGACAACTGGCAAACGGTTACGGATTCCGGCAGCACATACAATGAAAATATGCTGATCGATAATGAAGGTCGTATCTGGCTGTTTTATTTACGAAGTCCCGGATCAAACCAGCCGATTTACATGAAAGTGATTGATGCCGATGGGTATGTTTATAAATCCGAACAAATTATTGCAACTGCATCTTCTCAGGTCAGCAACGAATATCAAACGATTCGGGCAGAACTGAACAAAAAAACCGGTAACGTATGGATGGCTTTTCAGGGATATGATGGTATTAAACATGTCGGGGAATTCATTATTTTTGATGATACTGCCGGAGTGAAAAAGTCTGAAATCATCAGCGGCACATCATATGCACCCAAACTGGCATCCGATAGCAGCGGAGTTATGTGGATCACATGGAACACCGGCAGTTCCGGTGCTTCAGATTCTTATGCGAACTTTATGCGATATAATTCCGACGGAACGAAATCAGATGACGATCCCACCCAATACGAATCGGCAGGATTTGTACTAAATACAGATATTGCCATTGATAAAGAAAATAAAGCATGGCTAATTTATGAAAAAAGTGACTCGTCTGTTATAAATATATATACCAATGATGCATCTTTTATCACCAGCAAGAAATACTCCACTGATCCTCCGTATTTTTCAGCCCGGAAAATTATTTATTCTGACTGGGAGAATGGGGGACAGTGGATTCTGAAAAAAAATAATGATCCAACACTTAATCAAATTTTTCGATATGATATTTCCGGGACTGGATCTATTCCGATCGGAGAAGTTGATAACTGCTCGTTTTTGCTCAATCAAGATGAGCGCATGGAAGTTGTCCGTTTCAATTCATCGAATAATAAATATCAGTTTTCCGAGTACAATCCATTAACTAAATCAACAATAACAAACTGGACAAATTTGTTTGGCGGGGCGGACTTTGCCGGATCAATGAATGAGTTTATTGCCTATAATCGAAATTTTCCCACGCTTAAAGCGTATTTAGTAAAAACAGGTACCGCGTTCACAAAAGTAAAGCTGATGAACGTGGAGCCGTTATCAATTACCATTGATATTTCTGAAAATGAGTTTAATTTTGGGAATGTTGGAATTGATACGTTAAAGAAAGATACGCTCGTTGTTCAAAATACGGGGAATGCAACCCTCAATGTAACTCAGATTCAGGTGAGTGATCCTGATTACACCGTCGATCAAACTCCATTTTCGCTTGAGCCGGATCAATCGAAAAATATCATCATTACATTTCAACCTTCTGATACGTTATCGCATGAAGCAACATTAACCATACAAAGTAATGCATTTAATGGCGCGCAAAATATTTCTCTCACAGGAAAGGGCTATCAGAGAACCTGGCTGATTTCCATTAATCCAACAACACTTGATTTTGGCCCGATACCAACAGAAGATATGGTTGTTGATAGCTTTAAAATTACAAATTCCGGTACTGAACAAATTTCCGTGCACGATGTTGTTGTCACCGGCAACCGTTTTTCGCTGGCAGATTCTTTCAATAATTTGTCACTTGCTGCGGGAGATAGCCATTTTATCGGCATCCGGTTCAATCCGATTGACGATACATTATATGCAGGAAGTGCGACTGTATTGAGCACCGCTAACAGTAATACATTTGCTAATTCAGGTAACTTTCGATTATCAACAGCCCTTTTTGATACGTTTCATGTAACTCTTAAAGGCAGTGGTTTTATTTACACAGAACCAAGAATAGGAATTGAGCCAGCATCGGTTCGGTTTGATTCTATCCGAATTGGAAATTCTGAACGCAAGCCTTTCAATATATTCAATTATGGAAATGATACGTTAAATATCGTAGAAATCATGTCTGATGATGAACAGTTTGAATTGGATACGGATAGCACAAATTTTACGATTGCTCCCGGAGACACGGAACAGGCTTACATCGTTTTTACTCCCAATACAGCCGACTATTCAAAAGCGACAATTTCCATTGAGAGCAATGATCCGGAAAATTCTGTAATGACATTAACTGCTGATGGTAGTGGATTTACTTATGGTGATCCTAAAATTTTCGTAAATCCTGCTCAATTGGTTTTCAACACAATAAGGGTTGGAAAAAGCCAACAAAGATCATTTTATATTGATAATCGTGGTACAGATAATCTTTATATCTCTTCTATCAGTACAGATTCGCCTCATTATGGTGTATCTTATGATACTTTAACATACGGAGAAAATTTGGTGCTTGAACCAGGCGAGCCAGTTATTTATGTAAATGTCACATTTCGCCCATTGGCAAAAGGATCTTTCAACGGACAGGTTATTATACAGAGCAATGATCCGGATTCTTCCGAAACGCATATTGCACTATTTGGATCGGCTCGTGACCCTTATCCGCAACAAATTATTGTCAACCCGGATTCAACTCTGAATTTTGGTGAAGTGACCATCGATGATTCCACAGTCAGAGAGCTTGTCATCAAAAATGACGGGGAGCTCACCCTGATGGTCGATAGCATGAAAATCGGGGGAACCAATTTTATCATTCAGGACGCCTTAACAACTTTTGCTATTGAGGAACAAGATAGTGTTCAGCTTGCAATTAAATTTCATCCGACTGCTGAACAAAATTATCGCGATACGCTGACTGTTTTTAATAACGATCCTGCGAATCCGATGGCCAAAATCGAGTTGATTGGTAGCGGCGTGCCAATTCCACCTCAAAATATTGTTGTCAGCCCACAGTCTCTTAATTTTGGTGAGATTTCCAAAAACCGTTATCTGACGAAATTTCTCTGGATTTCAAATAGCGGAGAACTGACATTAAATGTCTCTGATATTGCTTCCAATAGAGAAGAATATTCCGTAAATACGACCGAATTTTCGGTACCGCCAGGCGAACGAAAATATGTTGCTGTGACGTTCAATCCGGCTGGAAATACGGGTACAATTAATGGCATTCTTTCAATCGAAAGCAATGACCCGGATGAGGGAGTGAAAGAAGTGGAATTAACCGGAATCAGTCGTGATTTAAATCCACCGGCGATTTCGACTAACTTTGATGCCGCGGGCATTAATTTTGGTGACGTGGCGCTCAATAGCACTTCTGTTAAATATTTGCAGATTTTAAATAATGGGGAAGAGAGCCTCGAGGTTAATGATATAATTATTGATGATTCGCAACTGAGCGTACAGCCCACAAATTTCACAATATATCCGGGTTCGTATCAATGGGTGCAGGTGATTTTTACCCCGACCCAGATCGGGGCGCTAAATAAATCATTAACAATTTATAGCAACGCTTCAAATTCACCGGAACACGTTGTCAGCGTTATCGGTGAAGGACGGCAGCTTTACTCGCCGCGACTTCATGTGCCCACTCAAAATTATAGCTTTGGAAAAGTGATTGTCGATCAACAGGCAGTTTTAAATTTTTCAATTAAAAATACCGGCGAAGATACGTTGGAGATTGATATTAATCCGAGCGACACGACTCATTTTACCATTAATACAAGACAGCTTTCGTTGCTTTCAGGTGAGTCCGAAACGATCATCGTGCTATTCACGCCGGATACCGTTAAATCACACACAAATCGTTTACAGTTATTGACGAATGACCCACAAAATCAAACCAAATTTATTTTTATCACCGGCGAAGGACGTGATCTTTATGATCCTGATCTTGTCGTCACACCGTCTGATTCTGTAAATTTCGGACTGGCTCTTCAGGGAAGATCAACGCCGCAAATTTTAACGTTTGAAAACAGGGGAGAGAAGGACCTTGTTGTGAGTAGTATTTCCGTCGATAATCCTCAATTTATTGTTGAGCCGGGAGATACCAGCTTTATATTAGGCGCCAACAATGAGAAATCGTTACAAATGCGTTTAATGCCCGATGCCGCTGATGTCGTAAAGGGAACGGCGCTCATAAAAAGTAATGATCCGGACATACCGGAATTTGGACTGAAATTATATGGTCGGGGAAGAGATCGGGCGGCAATAATTGCCCTGAATCCCGATACGCTTGATTTTAATACAGTGTTGATCGGAGATTCTCTTGAAAAGCCTGTTTATTTGAAAAATGTCGGTGAAAAGACCTTGAACGTATCTGCAGTTATTCGAAGTGATCAGGATAATTTTTGGATTGAAGCGGATAATTTTTTACTCTCAGCGGGGGATTCAGGTTTGGTGAATGTTAAATTCAAACCCGTTGAAACAAAAGAATCCATTGAAAACCTGAATGTGAAAAGCAATGATCCATTCCATGCAGATGCGTTTGTTTATTTGGTTTCGAATAGTCGCGATTCACTACCACAGCAAATCATGACATCAAGAAAAATTGTTGATTTTGGGGGCATTGCGATAGGTAACCAGCTTACTGACACACTGTACATCCGCAACTTAGGTGAGAAACTGCTCAATGTCACCAATGTGAACGTTTTTAGCGACGTTTTTTCTGTTAAAGATAGCGCTTTCACGATTCCTGACAAAGGTTTATATAAACTGCCGGTCACTTTTTTCCCGATACAAATAAAGGAATATACCGATACATTGACAATCGAAAACAATGATACCGATTTACAAATTGAGTTGACAGGCTATGGACGTGAAATAACTCCGGCTGCTTTATCAATCAATGCAGATACGCTTAATTTTGGCAATGTTTCAATCGATTCGACAGCATTAATGGATTTCTATGTCCAAAATACAGGCGATCAATCATTGAAAATTTTGTCAATTGATAGCGGTGACGAACAATTTTCAACAAGTATTGACACTACAACAATCAGCGCAAGAGGTACAAAACGAATTCAGTTACAATTAAATCCGACCAGTCCGGGTAATATTTCTACTTATTTGACGATCAAAAGCAATGCTGTAATTAATGGCACACAATCAATCATTTTAAAGGCAAATATTTTTGAATCTCAATCCGCTCCTAAAATTGCCGTATCACCGGTATCGATCGATTTCAATACCGTGCTCAAAGACTCGGTTTACTCAAAACGATTATGGATTAGTAATGTTGGTAACGATACATTAGTGGTATCCACAATTTTTGTCACAGATTCTTTGTTTTCAGTATCAGATAAAAGCGTTATCTTGAGTCCAAATAGTATTAAACAAATAGAAATACGATTACAAACAGATGTAGACGATTCAACAACCGAGATAAATGCGGATTTAATTATTCGCAGTAATGATGCGCTCAATAGTGAGATCGTTGTGCCGCTTCAAGCAATGATTCAACGTTATATGGCGCCGAAAATTGTTATCACACCGGATAGCTTAGATTATGGCGAATCTGTTATTCGAAAAGAAAAAGCATTGAATTTAACCGTTAATAATATCGGAGAGGTTCGCCTGGAAATATATTCGATAATTTCAAGCGACCCGCAATTTTATGTCTCAAGTCCGGGTGTGAATATCGACCCACATTCGTCCATCAAGCTCCCTGTTTATTTTAAACCCACGCAGGCAGGCGCCTTTAAAGCACAACTTGAGTTTGTAAGCAATGACACAACAGTCGACAGTTTGATCGTTGTTCCCCTTGAAGGAATTGGTCGAGAAGTAATACCGCAAAATATTTCACTTTCTATTGATCAAATAGATTTCGGATCCACAATTTTAAATAGAAGTAAAAGCCTTTCTTTTTACATTCGTAATTCAGGAGAGCGCTCTCTCGAAGTCACAAATATCATGATAACTGACACGTCCTTTACAGATCAATTTACCATCACCACTGATTGGATCAGTGAGAATTTTATGATAGTTGCACCGCTTGATAGTCAAAAAGTAACGATCACTTATAATCCAACAAAACCTGACACCATCGGAATCGATTTATTGGTGGAGAGTAACGATCCTGAAAATCGTGTAAAAATAATTGGTTTAAAAGCACAGTGTGTTATTTATCTCGGACCACAGATCGTTTTTGAGCCAGATTCTCTGAATTTCGGAGAATTAGTTGTCGGAGGGAAAAAACAGTTATTGCTTAGCTTTAAAAATAATTCAATGGATTCAACTTTAGTTATTTCTGATATATTCGTCGCTGATTCGCTTCTTGCTAAAAATTTCAGCATCGAACCGGCATCGTTTCAAATAACTCCCCAGGACTCTGACAGCGCAATAGTCACGTTTGTGCCGGATAGCAACCGCTTTTATCATACGCAATTGATTATTGAACACAATGATGTTTACGGTGACTCTGTTGTTCATTTAATTGCACGGGGATTACTTGATCAGGAAGGGGAGAATCAGCTCACAGAAATTGATGGCTGGAAATATAATGGACATTATCCGTATTCAGACGCGCTGACGAACGGACCGGATCATGCCTGGTTTTTGAAAGACGTTTATTTAACCGAGCGTCACGAATCTGTAACCTTATTTGTCGCCTTCAATAGTGAAATTGATATCTATATCAACGGATCATTTGTTACCCATGCAACTTCTGATTCATTAACGAGATGGAATATTAATGGAATTGATGTAACTCCGTATTTTAAATTGGGACGAAATAGAGTTGCCGCCTACGTCTTCAATGAAACAGGTTTTGGCGGATTTGATGCTGTTTTAACAGCACAGATAGACACTGACACAAAGATTTTAATTCGCCACGGCGATTATTATCCTGAAGAAGTAGCGATATGGTGGTACTACACCCAAACAGGCTACAATCCTTTTTTGCCAGCACTCCATAACTCGACTCAATGGTATAGTTACGAGTATGGTTGGTCATCACAGGACTCAACGATGTTTTCCTGGGATTTTGAATCGGGATATGGAAATGCAATTTACGATGACAGCCGGTTGAACAATCGAATTTATACAACCAATATTGCTTTTACCACTGGAATTTTTGGAGATGGCATCGAATTTCAGTCGTCTAAAGAATCAAACGTGAAAATGGAAGTAAATTTGGATGCAGTGCCAAAAACCATTCAAATGTGGATAAAGCGTACTGACGATATCCACAGGGATCAGATTCTGATAAATAACGGGTACAGTGGTTACTACGGTTATGGGCTGTTTATCAATACAAATCGTAAACTAGGCGTATTTTATCCCAACGGAAAAATTGCCACCGATTTCTATCTGAAAAAATTTCAATGGTATTTTCTGGCAGCTCAATATTTTCAGGATTCAGTGCGGGTTTTTGTTGATAACAATCTGGACACAACCATTGCAATAACTCCCTCAACTCCTTCCAGCCGGGGCTATTCTTTTATTGGTGGAAATCCGGAATTTACAGACGAATTTGATTCATTTAACGGAATTATCGATCAGGTAAAAATTATCAATCGTACAAATAGTAAGCCGATTATTGATCAAATAATGACGATTGAAATTGTAGAAAACCCCACCGGAACAAAGGGTGACATTTTAGATTTGCATTTTGATGTAAATCCCAAACCTTATTCCGTTACTGGTGGAGATTTAAAATATAAACCACTATCTGCTGTGCAATTTCAACACGATGCAATCGCGGCCATCGATTCAATTGATTCCCTGGTCAAATTATCAATTCATCCGGAACATGTGACGATAAGCGGTTTACAATGTCGCATTGAGTTACAAACAAATTATGGTTCGATCTTTTACCCGGATGATTTCGATACGAATTCAATGATGTACATACCAGTTTATACAAAAAATGAAATTTCGCCAGTGACGATCGATAGTGTTTACAAAATGATTTCAATCCCTTATGAGCTTGATGACCAGTCGATCACAAACCTGTTTGAAGATGATTTAGACAGTTATGATCCTTATAAATGGCGAATGTTTCAATGGAATCAGAATGATACATCCTATATTGAATTTCGTGATGAACAGTGGGAAAATCAATCTGGATTAATTAGAGGACGATCAGCCTGGATCGTTTCGAACGAAAGCCATGTTTTTGATGCAGATAGCGGTTGGAGTACAAAAACGCTGGATGGCTTTCGTATTGAATTGAAACCTGGTTGGAATCAAATTGCCAATCCGTTTCCATTTCCGGTGAGTTGGGATACTGTGTATTCAAGTTTTGACAAACCAAATATTTTCTACTGGAATCCGGATTCTTCTGATTATTTAATTAATGACGATGTAAAAGTCATAAGGCCATGGGAAGGTTATTTTGTCAATAATCCTTTTAATGTGAATTTTAATCTAATTATCCCGCCAGTTGTGGCCGAGATGAATAATTCATCAAATCACGCCCGAACGTTGGCAAAAATTTATCAGCATAAACACGAAAATCTTCAGATGTTAATATCGGCCACTGCCAATTGCGGTCGATATACTGATAAACATAATTTGATGGCAGTAGCTGATGGAGCAAATTCTGAATGGGACGCCTTTGACGTTCCGGAACCTCCAAAAATTGGTAAATATATTCAACTGTATATTGATAATCAAAATTGGAAATCACACGCTGGTAATTACGCGGTAGATTTTAAAAACACAGGAAAAGAGGGATATTTCTGGCATTTGAAGGCTGTTAGCAATTTGACAAATGCAGAAGATCAATATCAACTGGTGATAAATGACATCGTTGAAATTCCGGAAAACTGGAATATGTATTTATTCGACCGTGATCTTGATATCGCGATAAATCTGCATCATCAAAATAATTATTCTTTTTCTTTAAACAAGAAAACTAATAATTTAAAACAACTAAAATTAGTTATCGGAACAGACGCCTTTATTCGCGAAAACAGTGATCAGATCCCATTAAAACCATTTGCTTTTAAGTTACATCAAAACTATCCGAATCCATTCAATCCGACAACGCGGATTTCGTTCGATCTTCCACAACGAACACGCGTTGAATTATATATCTATAATGTACTGGGACAGCGCGTACGAAAGTTATTAAACCAAATACTAAGAGGGGGACGTCATGAACTTATCTGGGATGGTCGAAGCGACTCTGGTAGTTTTGTGGCCAGTGGCCTGTATTTTGTCAGACTCAGTACTGAAAACAATATTGCAATAAAAAAAATGATGGTAATCAAATAGTATCAAATTGATCCGTAAAATAGGGTAGAGGAGTCATAAATGAAAAAATTACTGTTTCTGTTATTAATTTATAACACATTCGGATACACACAAAAAAATTATTCAGATGTTTATAATAATAAACCAATTGTCCGAACATCAGTAGTATATCAAAGCTGGAAATTGGATAAAATTGATTCAACAATAGATGAGACCAGTATACCTATTGAAGTAATAGTTCCCATCAAAGAAAATATTAATTTACAAATTTATAATTCACCGGCGTTTTCATCATTTGGTAAATATAACCTCAGTGGCATTTCTGATACATGGATAAAAGGTATTTATTCATTTTATAATAATAGAATGATGGTGAGTTGTGGGATTGGTTTGCCGACTGGTAAAGCAGATTTAAACGGGAAAAATGCAGAAATGGCGTCTGTGTTGAATCAGAACATCTTTAAATTCAGAATGCCTGTATTGGGACAGGGTTTTTCCGGTAGCCTTGGATATGGTATTGCACATGGCATCAATGAAAACCTGGCAATTGGCGCAGGTTTTAATTTCATCCTTCAAGGTGAATACGAGTTTCTTGATTATAATTTTGACCCTGGCAACCAATTTGGGATTAATTTGGGGATAGATTATTCAATATCGCCATTATTGAAAGTGAGCATTGATGTTCTCAGTAATTTTTATTCACCATATAAAATTAATGCAGCAAAGTACAGCTCAGATCCAAAAATTACTTCACTGCTGAATATAATCTACTCTCATGATAGCAATTTATTGTGGATAATAGGACGCTTAAGAAAGACAAGCAGAAGTGAAACCTCATTTGGCACAACCGTTTTTCCCGATTCTGTAAATTCAAATGTCACTCAAATGGAACTGGAAGCATTTTACCGTATGACTCTTAGTCAAACCATTGCACTGGATATAATATTCGATGGACGGTCTTATATTGAAAATGAATTTAAATTAGGTCAGGCAGATGTTTTTGGAGGGGGAATCCGAAGCATATTCGAAACTTCCCCCAGATTAAAATTTAATATAATGGCCAAATTTTATATTGGCGATACATATTTTCGAAGAGAAGGCGTGATTTTAAAAACAAATGGGATTGAATTAATGTTTGGGACGACATACCAACTTTGATTACTTTGCCAAAGCAAACTGTAGGTCAACTGGAGGAATTTTATATTCATCACGCACGACTGATCCGACAGTAATAAAGCTATATAAATTTCTACCACAATTATTTTCACAATGAAAATTTTTGAATATTTTTTCGCAATTATCTTGAGAGCCAACTCGAAATCGTTTCACATTACCACAGGATTCGCAGGTAATAATCATCTCAGTTACTTTGATATTCTTCATGTTTCAATTCTCCAGCAATCAGTTTTGTTAAGCATCATTTAAATTTATTGATGCAATTTTTATACCATCAAAAAAGTTCCATATATAGGTATAAAATAGAATCAAATACAAGATATTGTTGTAATGATTTGATTCAATTGTATCAGTTTGGACATAATTCATAAATAATCTATCAAAATTTTTGCTTGACAAAAAAAGAAAAATTAAGTATATTCAGGCCTATGATAAAATTAGCACTTATACTGATCTTGGTTTAAGATAAGAAAATCATTACTAATCTAGGATTTTAATTTTTTGTGTCTTAGACTATTTGAGTCAATAATTTATAAATTATCCAGGTAAGCAAGATTTTATTGCTGTATTTTTAAAATTTAAAAAAAAAGACTTGCATAATTTTAAATTTTTACTTATATTTTTGAGACTTGCGGGAGTAGTTCAGTGGTAGAACATCACCTTGCCAAGGTGAGGGTCGCGGGTTCAAATCCCGTCTCCCGCTCTAACTAGATGGCGGCGTAGCCAAGTGGCTAAGGCGGAGGTCTGCAAAACCTCTATTCATCGGTTCGACTCCGATCGCCGCCTCATTGAATACTTAAAAAAAATTTGCCGGGGTGGCGGAATTGGGAGACGCAAGGGACTTAAAATCCCTCGGACTTATTAAGTCCGTGCCGGTTCGACCCCGGCCCTCGGCACGTTACTCTTAATCATGCATTAAGTATCTAAAATTATAATAAATATCACTTGGCAAACCGGGGCGATTAGCTCAGGTGGTTAGAGTGCTTGCTTGACATGCAAGAGGTCACTGGT
>CAZCJL010000059.1:0-40984 GCA_964498785.1 uncultured Cytophagia bacterium
TAAAGGTATCGAGTGAGTCACTTCTCGACTTCGCTCGAAGTGACACCTACGGAATCTGTTTAAATACGACATAGCGGCAAGCGCCCATATCTACCATAAAATATTGAGAAGATACCAAAATATCTCGCTAAAGTCAATAAAAGTCTTGCATTTTATTTTGAATTTGAATATTTTTTAACAAATTAATCATTCGTTTACCCAAACTCAGAGGAGATAAAATGAAGTTAAAATCATCGACGCGCCGCTTTGCAGGAGCGGCTATTTTGCTATATGTTCTATTATTTTCAACAACAAATGGGCTTTTTGCCGATGAAGGCATGTGGACTTTTGACAATCCGCCCACCGAAAGGCTGCAGCAACGTTACAATTTTACGCCGACGGATGAATGGCTGGATCATGTACGGCTGGCGAGTGTCCGGTTTATGGATGGCGGATCGGGATCGTTTGTCAGTCCTGACGGATTAGTGCTCACCAATCACCATGTGGCAATGGGGCAGCTTTCAAAATTATCGACTGCGGAGAACAACCTTGTGGCGACTGGATTTTATGCAGAAAACAGAGAAGACGAGCTAAAATGCCCGGATCTAGAAGTGAATATATTGGTATCATTGGATAATGTGACTGACAAGGTAAAAGGAGTGGTCACCGCTAAAATGAGCGATCAGGAAGCGCTTAAAGCCCGCAAGGCAAAAATCGCTGAGATCGAAAAAGAGCTGAATGTAAAAACCGGAATGCAATATGATGTCGTTAAGCTGTATCATGGCGGCGAATACTGGGCCTATGGTTACCGCAAATATACGGATGTACGGCTGGTTATGGCGCCGGAGCGACAGGCGGCCTATTTTGGTGGCGATCTGGATAACTTCACGTATCCGCGCTATGATCTGGATATGGCCTTTTTTCGGGTGTATGAAAATGACAAACCAGTGAAATCCGATCATTATTTAAAATGGAATGCAACAGGCGCGGACAATGGCGAGCTGGTGTTCATATCCGGAAATCCCGGTTCCACTGACCGTCTTTACACGTATGCCCAACTAACATTTCAACGGGATTACCAGTATCCGATGCTGCTCAAATATATTCACAAACGATTGGAAATATTGCGGGACTATGCCCGCAAGGGTGCGGAAGAACAGCGCCGGGCACTGGGACAAATTTTTGGACTGGAAAATGCGGATAAAGCGCTGACCGGAGAATTAATCGGTTTGATGGATGACGATTTGATGGCTGCCAAAAATAAAGCGGAAGCTGATTTTCGTGAAAAAGTGGCGTCCAAGCCGGACTGGCAGGAAAAATATGGCGATGCATGGGAAAACATTGCAGCGCTGATCAAGAAAAACGAGCAAGTCGCCAATGCAAGATTTTATGCAAATTTGCGAGGTTCCTCCCTTACCAGGTATGCAAATCAAATTGTGCGTTACGTTGCAGAAATTCAGAAACCGGATGCTGATCGTCTCGAAGGCTATCACGATTCGGAACTGGAACGGTTGAAGTTTTACTTACTTTCTCCTGCGCCGGTTTACAAAGACCTGGAAGCGGCTGTGCTACTGGGAACATTGAAAATGTCCATAGATGTGCTGGGCAAAGATCATGAATTTGTAAAAACTGTTCTCAATGGAAAAGAACCGGAAGATGTTGTAAATAATATTTTTGATAATACAAAATTAGATCAGATCGATATCCGCAAACAACTGTTAGAAGGCGGCGAAGAAGCTGTAAAAAAATGCAACGATCCGATGATTGTGCTGGCGCGGCAACTCGATCCGTATTTGCGGGAACAGGAAAAAGGGTATCGTGAAAATATCGAAAGCAAGTTGACCCCGGAATCCGAAAAAATCGCACATGCACGGTTTGCTGCTTATGGCAAAAACATGTATCCGGATGCAACGTTTACGCTGCGTTTGGGATATGGTGCAGTAAAAGGGTACTCTTACAACGGAACAGAAGCGGCTTTTAAAACAACGCTGTACGGGTTATACGACCGCTCTCTGGGTTTTGATCAACAAGGTGCGTTTGCGCTGCCAGATCGGTTTTGGGAACGTCAGGATCAGCTTGACTTATCCACGCCGGTAAATTTTGTCTGTACCTGTGATGCAGTGGGCGGAAATTCCGGCTCTCCGGTATTCAATAAAAATGCAGAGCTGGTGGGCGTGCTGTTCGATGGCAATATCGAAAGCCTGCCAGGACGCTTTATGTACGATGAAACGAAAAACCGGTCGGTCTGCGTTCACAGCGCGTACATGACTGAAGCCCTGCGAAAATTATATGATGCCGAAAAACTGGCGGATGAGCTTGAGGGTGTTGAATAGATCTTTCTGACGTGCGACGCACCCCAAAAGGTGCGTCGCACATCAGATGCAGTTCATAAATGCTCCTAAAACGCACAGGGGAACTGAACTCCGGAGCAGGCTTCGTTCTTAAGTGATTCAATAAAATGATTGATCTGTTACTTGCGGCAAAATAAACCCACCCATCCCCAAGTTTTTGAAATTTTAGCTTGTAAATCCGATTTTTTCTTATTATCTTTGAATTTTATCCATTGAAAAAATTGACTTAATATACTATCTATCGAGGAGGTTTATTACATGTTTCATCATCCATTCAGAACAGTTACCTGCGGCGAATTACGCAAATCAGATGCTCAAAAACAAGCCATCCTCTCCGGCTGGGTGCATAGCTTGCGCGACCACGGTCAGTTAATTTTCATTACTCTGCGCGATCGTTATGGTTTAACCCAGGTTGTTTGTGATGAAAACAGTTCGAAAAAAGTATTTGACCTGGCAAAAAATTTAAAATCCGAATTTGTGCTCCGGGTAACAGGAAACGTTGTTGCCCGACCGGACGATATGGTAAATAAGGAACTTGATACCGGCGAGATCGAGGTATGGGCGTCGGAGATCGAGATTTTAAATGATTGCAAATTACTTCCTTTTGAAATAGACCGCGAAATTCCGGTGGGTGAAGACAAACTGCTGAAATACCGCTATCTGTATCTGCGGCGATTAAAAGCCCGGGAATTCATTCTGAAACGATGCGAGATCACGAAATATGTGCGGGACTTTTTGACAACCAAAGGATTTCTGGAAATTGAAACACCACTACTAACCAAAACAACTCCCGAAGGAGCACGGGATTTCCTGGTACCTTCACGGATTTTCCCTGGCACTTTTTTCGCACTTCCGCAATCACCACAGCAATATAAAGAACTATTAATGGTCGCGGGGTTTGACCGTTATTTTCAGATTGCCCGCTGTATGCGCGATGAAGACCCCCGCGCCGACAGAATGGTGGAACATACGCAGATTGACATGGAAATGTCCTTTGTCTCACGAGACGAAATTATTGATATACTCGATGAAATGATCATTGGCGTTGTCACCGATGTTTCCGACAAAAAATTAATGTTCACTCCGCTGCCCCGGCTCAGTTATCATGAGGTCATGGAGCGATTTGGTTCGGATAAACCAGATTTACGATTTGGAATCGAAATCAAAAACGTTACAGATGCTGTGCGAAAATCGGATTTTCGTGTGTTCTCAGAAACCATTAAGAATGACGGCGTGGTCAAGGGAATTGTCGCTCCGGATTGTGGACATTACTCCCGCAAAGACCTCGATGGATTGATCGACATTGCGAAAAAATTTGGCTTAAAAGGGCTGGTGTGGATTATTCCACAGCAAGACGGGCAAATCCGATCTTCCGCGGGCAAACATCTGGCGCCGGGAATCTTGCAGACGATTGTGCAGTCGACTGAAGCCAATACAGGAGATTTGATTTTATTAGCCGCGGATAAGAATGAACTTGTTCGAAATGCACTTGGACGTTTGCGCCTGCATTTTGGCGAAATACTGGGGCTGCGCGATCCAAATGTCGTGGCATTTGCCTTTGTGGTTGATTTTCCGCAATTTACCTGGGATGAAGAAGCGAAGCGATACGATCCGGTTCATCACATGTTCGTACATCCCAAAGAAGAACACCTGCCATTGCTGGATACCGATCCGCTAAAAGTGATCAGCACCCAATTTGATGTCATCTGTAATGGCTACGAATTGTGCAGCGGCAGTATTCGAAATCACACCCGTGAATTGCAGATGAAAATCATGCGCATGATCGGACTTTCGGACGAAGAAATCGAATCAAAATTTAATCATCTGTTGACCGCGCTGGAATACGGCGCGCCTCCGCATGGCGGCGCAGCGCCGGGACTGGATCGGCTGGTAATGGTATTAACCGGGACAGAGAGTATGCGCGACGTGGTCGCATTCCCAAAAAAGCAAACCAGTCAGGATCCGTTGATGGACGCCCCTTCTTCAGCCAGTGATGAACAGCTTGCCGAACTCGGCATCAAAGTCGATTATGATGTGATGAACCCGGAATGGGTTGAAGAATTGAAAAAAATGAAAGCGTTTGATCAACGAACGTTTTAAGATTTAATCACGAATTAAGATTTCCGCCTCTCACGTATGGAAATCTATCTATGCTGCATTTATCAAATTAAAAATTCCGAACAACCGGCCTTAACCGGAGGAATGCATGATCAAACCGTATGAAGAAATGACGCCGCACGATTATCATCAATTAGGATTAAAAGCAGGTCTTGAAATCCATCAGCAGCTTTTCACAGATAAGAAACTATTTTGCCGGTGCAAGGCTGGTGAGTACAGTGAAAAGTATGACGCTGAAATTTTACGACACATGCGCCCAACTCTTTCAGAACTGGGCGAATATGATGGAACCGCGCTGATGGAATTCAAAACAAAGAAGGAAATTGTTTATCAACTAAATACAAATACAGTCTGCACGTATGAAATGGATGACGCACCGCCGTTCGAGCTGAACCGTCAGGCTTTGGATAATGGACTGGAAATCACCATGCTGCTGAACTGCAATGTGGTTAGCGAAATTCATATTGCACGCAAACAATATCTGGATGGCAGTATTCCCACTGGTTTTCAGCGTACGACAATTCTGGGCATTGAAGGTGAAATTCGGTACAAAAATCGTACGATTGGCATTATCCAATTAGGTCTTGAAGAAGACGCCTGCCGTGAAGTAAGCGATAATGGTCACATCCGCACTTACAAAACCGACCGCCTTGGAATGCCACTGATCGAAATCGTAACCTATCCTGATATGCGCACGCCACAGGAAGTCGCTGGTGTATGCCAGATTTTGCGCCAATTGACACACATGACTGGCAAAGTGAGGCGCGGCATCGGCGCCGGCCGGCAGGATGTAAATGTGAGTATTGAAGGCGGAACACGTATCGAAATTAAAGGCGTGCCTCGCATTCCGCTTATTCCGTTGCTGGTTCATAATGAGGCCGGCCGGCAAAAAGCATTGCTGGAAATCAAGGATAAACTCAACCAGCGCGGTATTTCGCACGATTCATTTAAAGCTGATTTTTACGATGTCACTGAAACTTTAAAAAATACTGTTTACCAGCCCATTCAAAATTCCTGGAATGAACAATTCAAAGTAAGCTGCGTTCGATTGAATAAATTTAAAGGAATTTTACGACATCCGACACAACCAGACACCAATTTTGCCAAAGAAATTTCAGACCGTGTTCGCGTGGTGGCCTGTCTCGATAAAATACCGAATATCATTCATTCGGACAGTGACGATGTGACCATTGGCAGCACTAACTGGACGAAAATCAGGAAGCTGTCACAAGCAACGCCTGATGATGCGCTGGTGATCGTTTGGGGAAATCCACAGGATGTGCAAACTGCGGAAAAGGAAATCGCCCTGCGAGCACGGGAAGCAATCGACGGCGTCCCCAGTGAAACACGCCAGGCGCTTTCCGACGGGAACAATGGATTTGAACGAATTTTACCAGGCGCTGACCGGATGTATCCGGACACTGATTTGCCACCGATTGCGCTTACCAGCGATCATTTAAAACGAATTCAGCAAAACTTACCGGAACTGCCATGGGAAAGAGTCGATAGATACCAAAAATCAGGTCTTTCCGAGCATTTAATCCGGGAATTGCTTGTCTCTCCTTTTTCTAATATGTTCGATATCGCGATCAAAAAATATAATGTACTCCCCTCTTATACCGCACACATTTTTACGGCATTATTTAAACACTGGAAACGATCGGGACATAATCCGGGCAAATTTTCCGAGAATGCCATCCTGGAGCCATTCAAAAAACACTCGGAAAAGCAACTTGCAAAGGAAGCGATCCCCATTCTGCTTGAGGAATTGGTAAAAAATGGTAACCCGACTTCTCAGTTTACGCCAATCAAGGACAGAGAGCATGAAAGAGTTATTCATGACATTATCTCGAAAATTTCACTGACAGAGCTGAGGGATAAAAACCAGATATACGATTTTCTGATGGGAAAGGTGATGTCTCAATTAAGGGGGCGAATTGACGGGAAGATAATCGCCTATTATGTAAAAAAAGTAATGGATGAACTATCTCTGGTTTGATAAAATATTTTTTGCCAGTTTTTCTTTATCATCTTTTTCAAGAAATGAAGATTCAACAGCATTTAAAACGAGTTGATTGATTTCTTTGATGGAGAATTTCAAATAATCGTGCAGAAAGAAGAATTCGTCTGTCAGCGAACTACCGAACATAGTTGGATCGTCTGAATTAATCGTGATTATCAATCCTTTTTTAAACAGATCCCGCACCGGATGTTTTTTATAGGAAGGGAACACGCTGGTTTTCAAATTGCTGGTCACACAAATTTCCAAAGGAATTTTCATATCAGCAAGGGCATTTATTAGATTTTCATCTTCAATAGCCCGCACACCATGTCCGATTCGTTCCGCCCGCAGAGCATCGATGGCAGCCCAAATCGATTCCGGTCCCGCTGCTTCTCCGGCATGAGCCACTACGCGAAGCCCATTATTGATCGCCAGCTTAAAAGCGTCTGCAAATGGCTCTGGCGGAAATTTTTGCTCGCTTCCGCCTAAACCGACGCCGATCACTCCGCTATTCACAAACGGCACTACCTGCCGCACACGTTCCAAAGCTGTCTTCGCACCGAGATCGCGAATAATATCCGCGATCAATGCACAGCGAATGTCAAATTCATCACGCGCACGTCGGATACCAGATAACGTCGCCTCTGTTATTTCCTCTACTTTGATATCATTGCCAAGAAAATCCCATGGAGAATAAAATGCTTCTACATACACTACATTCTGCTCATGTAAATTTTTCAAAGTCGCATACGTGCAATCTTCAAAATCCTGCGGCTGACGAAAGAATTTGTTTTTCCAGACCCAGGTCTCGATAAAATGCCGGAAGTCCTGGAATTCAAACTTCGCTGCGAGGTCGTTCACTGAAGCCACATCCGGATCACCGCCGTATTTTTGAATCAATTCAAATAAAAATTCATGCGTAAATGCTCCTTCCAAATGAACATGCAGTTCAACTTTTGGCATTTCCCGAATATATAGCTGATTTTTATTTTGCATCGCGAGCCCCTTTTATGATTCGTCTATTTCAATTCCGTCGACTGTTAGTTTTTGCCGGACAACCATCTCATCAATGTGTTTCGGAACCTGATAAACATCCGGGGTAAGCTTCGGCGATTTTAGCAAATAGTGAATGCAGGCAAGTTGAACCGAAAACGATAGATCCATAATTTCAATCGGATGTCCCAGTCCGCCTGCGATGTTGATAATACCTCCCTGCGCCAGCAGATAAAGAAATTTGTTCTCTGATAGTTTAAACTCACGGATTTCCTCTCTCACATCTGTTTCTGATAAAGTCATATTTCGTAATGCAGGGACGTCAATTTCAAAATCAAAATGACCGGCATTTGCCAGAAACGCGCCATTTTTCATCTGTTCAAAATGCTCTGTACGGATTACATGTTTTTTTCCGGTAGCGGTGATGAATAAATCACCGACCCCAACGGCGCTGTTTAAAGTCATTAGTCTAAATCCGTCCATTCTCGCTTCCAGCGCTTTCCAGGGATCGATTTCCGTGACAATAACCTCGGCGCCCAATCCTTTTGCCCGCAATGCGATACCTTTGCCAACCCAGCCGTACCCGATAATGACAACAATCTTGCCGGCAATATTCATATTCGTCAAATGCATAATCGCCGTCCATGCAGATTGCCCGGTTCCGTAACGATTATCGAACAGATACTTTGAAGCAGCGTCATTAATGGCAATTGCCGGATACCGCAGTTTGTTCTGTTGGGCAGCCATTCGCAGCCGGTTTACACCGCTGGTAGTTTCCTCACAAATCCCTGTCAATTCTTTGCCAAATTCAGAATTCTCGTATAAAAATTCGCTCACATCTCCGCCATCATCGACAACAACGTGTGGCTTCATTTCACAAATTGCCCGAATATAACGTTGAAAATCTTGATCAGAAGCGCCATGTTTGGCATAAACATAAACGCCATTCTTTACCAACGCTGCTGCAATATCGTCTTTGGTTGAAAGTGGATTACTGCTGGTAATTCGTACTGTAGCGCCAAGTTTTTGAATTGTCAGCGCGAGGTACGCTGTTTTTGCCTCAAGATGAATGCACATTGCAATCCGCTTATTTTGAAACACACCATCTTCTTTAAATCGTTCGGACAGCGTATTCATTACAGGCGTCCACCTGGCCACCCAATCGATTTTAATTTGTCCTTGCGGCGCGAGACTCATGTCCCGGATATCATATTTATTTTGATTCATCGTGCTCTCTTAAATATCCTTTTTCAACAATGTCATGATATTTAGCAGCCAGCCGACGGTTTTTGCTGATCCAGTCTTTTTCCGGTGTTTCAAATTGCGGTGGCATAACCACGATTTCCACAGTGAATTCTTTTAGTCCTAAAAACCTCCAGAAATGATCGGCAAATTTCATATCCGCGTACCAGCACACCAGGTCCCTGTTTTTCGGGGAAAAGGATTGATGATTCACAGAGACATATCGAATGGCAATCGGCAGGATGGGAGTTTGAGCGAGAATGGGACAGGAAAAGATAGTCTTTTTAAACGGAAGCACAGATTCACCATTAGAGGACGTACCTTCCGGGAAAATGGAAATATTGAAGCCATCTTTTAACGCGTTTGCGATTTGATGAATATAGGGTCGGTGCGTACTACCAGTGATCGTTCTATCAATAAACAACATGCCGCCCAGCCATGCCAGCGTACCCAACAGCGGCCAACTGCGGACTTCTTTTTTAGCGACAAACACAACCGGAATCTGGCTGCCAACCAGGATCACATCGATATAACTGAGATGATTTCCAATTATGAAATAATTTTGCTTTCTTTTAATATAATGTGAATTTGTGAGAGTGACTTTGATTCCAAAAATGAACAGAAAAATTTTGGCATAGATAGGTACAAAATATGTAGTCGCCTTCCGATGCGTTTTGGTTCCAAAGGGTAAAAAAATAATCGTGACAATAATTGTCAGCGCTAAAAACAAAATATTAATAATCAAAAAGCTCAGCAAACGAATAATCTGTCTCATAACGCAATATCGCGATCCGGTATGAATGATTTATTAGTTAGAAGTTTTAATTTTACAGCTTGTCTCAAAAAATTCAGCGGTTTCGTTCTTATCGATGCGTACACCTCGAGTTTGGATTTCAATAACCGACATATCATCGTTCACCTGAAGCATCGGTCCTCCACTAAAAGTCGTGATAATATCTCCTTGCGGTTTTGTGCTGGCGTATACAACCACTTTTTCTTTCCCAAAAGGAGGTGACACCGTAATTGTAAATCCGGAACCCGCGGCAGGCAATTCAATGTCTTTATTTCCATGAAAAAAATTATTGAAATTGAATTGATTCGGGATTAGCTGTAACTTGTTATTTTTTGCATCAATATAGATTACCCGCGCATAAAAGTCTTTGTTCCCGCGCATATAAAATTTCATCTGTTCGCCTGCTTTGTATTTATCTTTCGCAGACCATACTATCACCGTCAACGGGCCACTCAACTCGGGTGCGTTAATTTCTTTAACCGGACTAGGTGGCTTTGATTTTAACGCATAGCGAATTTCAGCCTTAATCCAGTAATGATATCGGTTATCCTCCGTAAAACCGTAATCTTTATAATCCAGAATCTTAAGCATTCCTTCAGCGCTGGATTTTATAATATCATATTTTAATTTGTAATTCTCAACCGTTGTCAAATTTTCGATATGCACCTCTCCCCGTTCAAGGGCAAGCCGTTTGGCTTCCATGCGCGCTTCATTGCGAATCTGGCGGATTGTCTTATCTTCGGAAAGATAAACATAACCATCAGCCTCCACAATTGTCGACCTGACTTCCTGTCCATAAACAGTGGTAATGCGAATGACAAGAATCAATAAAAGAATCAATGAGTTGTGATGTATCATTTCAACACCCCTTTTATTTTGTGTGCATTGTTTTTAAATAGTCAGTTAGTTGACGACTTCATCATTCTAATTATTATCCGATTACGAATTGACTACTTTTCAAGAGCGTTCCATCTTCTGCATAAACATTTACTTTCCATGTGCCCTTTTGATGAGGATAAATGGTTTTATAATCATAGGTACGATATGATTTAGATGGAACAATATTTTTAATTTTATTTTGCTTAATTAATTTATTATTGTAAAACCATTTGTAAGTAATAAATGTTCGGGAGCGTTTATTACTCACTGTGGCATGAGCCCAGATTTTGACAGCACTTGAAATGGTAAATTTTGATGCGATGTCATACGGATCCCGCTGAAACACCGTTCGACAGAAAACGAGGCGGTTAATAGCGACATCCTCAGTAATCGGTTTATTCGCCGTTACTTTCTTTGAACCTAATACATTTCCTTTTTCGTCAGTAATTCGTAGCAGCCAGGTTCCGTATTGTTTGCTTGATATTTTACGGGAGCTATTAAATTCTGCTACTAATTGATCTGATTGAAACGATTCTTCTGAGACCAGCTTATTGTTCAACAACCACTGTTGTTTAATAGAAATTCCCGGGAAATTACTGGATACTTTTGAAAAAAACACATATTCATTGCCATCTGCAACAAACTGAGTTAATACGCTATCTGGTTTGCTTTGTGTAATACCCGTCGCCAGTTCGATCTGGTTTATTTCCTGTTTTTTATTTTCTATTGAAAAGTTTACTCTGTTCAGACTCGTCCCCTGGCCATCTAAAATTTTCACATACCAGTTGCCAGTTTTTTTTGAGCTAATATCTAATCTGCTCCAATTTTTTTCTCGCAACTTTTCTAACATAACTTTTTCCCGAGCTTCGGGTTTATTATCATAATACCATTCATGGACAATTTCAGTATACTTTTCTTTGGTGTGAGTTTCTGTGTAGCAATATAAAACGCGATTTTTTGCCAGGAATATTTTTCCCGTATTTTGGGGTTTCTCTTCTACAACATCCTCGCATATAACGGCAACAGGCACTTCAATCCTGGGATATATCAGCGTAAATGCGGTAATCGCCCATGTATTTCCATCTCTCGTCTTTAAATGGGCTTCCCACTCACCTAACTCATCCAGAGCAAATTTTCGCTGGCACCAGGCTTTACCTCCCTTTACAGAGACCGGAAGCGGCGTGGAATCTTTAATTTCCTTTTTATAAAACCATTCGATAAAATAATCAGTCCGTTGTGACCGTGGTGATATTTCCGTGAAACAATGCAACGTTTTACTTCGTCCGATTTCAAACGTTGGGCCCAGGCCGGCTGGTTCGCCATTATAGACAAACTCACAGACGGTCATCTGATCGGCAGGACTTTTTGCTCCCGGCAATTCGATTATTGGTACGACATAATAACCGAGGATGACGCCCAAAATCAGCATCACCAATGAAAGCGAGATAATCAAGCCCGGACTGTAATTATTTCCACCTCCGACCTGATGGGAAAAAAAGGCAACTTGTTTATTTGCATGTTTTAATCGGTTGCCGGTCTCTCTGATTTCAGATTTTTGTTCAGAGATTTGAACATCATTAATCGCACCAGCTTTTTTATCAAATCTTAGCTTATTTAATTCTTCTTTTTGCTTTTTTAATTTTTCCTCCAGTTCATCCCGTTCCGCAGTAAGTCTTCTTAGAATATCTAACGTATCCTCCGTTTTTCGGCCCATTTATTTCTTTCCCTCCTATTCAAAAATATCAGAATTCAGGCACAGTTAGAACAACCCGAAATCCCACGGTTGACGATCCTTTAGAAAATGGAATAATCAGTCGTTTCGTAGCCCGACATTGCCAGTCAAATGCATCGTAACCGCCGCCCCGGATAACGCGTCTACCGGAACCATACGATTCTCCATAGCCATCATGCACATCATAACACCACTCCCAAACATTACCGGCCATATCTTTAATTCCATTGACGTCAGCCGGAAAACTTCCTACCGGCGCGGTAAATGTCCATTGATCCCGATAGCTTATATCCCGTAAGTTGGCGTCGTTTTGACTCAGATTGTCTTTGCCATTCGGGAATTTAACAGCTTCACCGCCGCGGCGAGCCACATATTCCCATTCGGCTTCTGTCGGAAGGCGTCCTATTAAACGATATTTCGTTCCAACCCATTCACAATATGCCTGTGCATCATCATACGAAACACCCACAACCGGATGCGAAGGTTCAACCAGATATTTCTTCATACTATTATAACGCGAATCGCAGGAGTAGTCAATTTCAACAGGATCTACTGATTTCATCCAGGCAGGGAAATGTTTTTTTATCTGGCGGACAAAATCAATATATTCTTCATTTGTCACTTCGTGCTCAAGAATATAGAAATCATTCACCGTTACTTTGTGTGCCGGGCCTTCGTTGGACTCGCCATCGCCAAAGGTATCTCCCATAATGAACTCTGCTTTGTGGAATTTCACAAATGTCGGTGGTGGCGGTATCGGGGGCAGGTGCGGGTAAACCGGAGGAGGCTGGCTCCAATTATTATCAACATCAGGTATTTCAGTAATCGGAGAATAATCAGTGGGCATAAAAATAAATTCTCCGCTTCCTCTAAAATTGGCATAGACAGGAGTCTGGACTTCGTTTGTGATACGGGCGACTTCCTGTGTTAAGTAGGAAGCCAGTTCTGTGGCAGAAATAATTCCATTTAGGTCTGTATCAGCAGCAAAACCTGGTGATTTAATACCAGCTAACAGTTTGTAAGTAAACGCGCTGTGCCCCCAATCCGGGCTTTCCAGCACTTTTTCTCCTTTTTTTCCGGCGGTAATTATTTGGCGTCCGAGTTCGCGACTTTTTCTATTGATATCAGCTTCATTTTCAACTTGTACAACAGTTGCCCCGCGTGTTGAAGCTGCAAATCCGCTGTAGCAGGCATCGATAAGAAACAAAATATGTTTGGCTGCGCAGTTCGTGGAAAATTGTTCCATTTCTTCCATGCTTAGATAGGTTGCATAAGCGTTTTTACTCTTCTTCTTTTCTCCGTCATAAGGAACAAGAAAACCTTTTTCCGTACCGTTTCGAAATGTTCGGGTTTCGCCGTGACCAGCCCAAAAGAAAACGAGGCGATCATTTTCACCAATTCGATTGATAAAATCGCCCCGCAACAAAATATGAATATTTTCAAGGGTCACTTCTTTATTCAGGTACACTCTTATATTTTTTTTATCGAAACCATAATCATCAATCAGAACATTCTTAACATCCTGCACATCATTAAGGGCGTAATCCAAATCCGGCCAATATTTGAAATCATTAATACCAATCAATATCGCCCAACTGTTGTCATAACCAAGCAGATTTTTTTTTAACGTATTATCCAGCGCAAACGCGCGCTGAAGATTAAAACGAAAAAACATATTTGTGAAGAGTAAACATATCATTAATAAGATAAATATCCTCTTCATTTTTTGCATTCCTCCCTGAAAAATCTGATTAAAAGCGTATTGGTTATTTATTAAATTTTTGTTCCGTCAGATCTTAAATACGAGACCAGGAACCTACATTTGTTGCTAATGAAATCAATGAAGCGGTAAAATGGTACGAGGCAAGTTCAATGATGTTTTTCAGAAGTAATGACACCCAATTTCAATGGAGCCGAAATTGCGAAATAGTCATTTTTTTTAATATAATGAAAAATAAATAAATATTTTGTAAAAGTCAAGAAATTTTGAATTTATTTGTAACGGAGTGTTTGATGAAGTAAACAACTGATGATTTACTACAAAGAATAACGAGCAGCAATATAAATAAGTATGCCGCTCGTATAAACATTTACGGGATAGGTTATCAAATCATTTTGTTGCAATAATCAAATAGCTTTTACGGAGAATGGATGAGCGCTGAAGGTATTTTTTTCGCGGTTGGATAAACATCGTTTGGCGAAGTGTTTTATCAAATTTTTGTTTCCAATCTTTACTGCGAACACCTTCAAGGATATACAAATGCCCACCATTTTTTAGCACACGGTGCATTTCATCGATGGCTCTAACTTTTTGTGGAAAGGAATGCACTGCGTTTGCACAGGTAATTACATCGAAATAATTATTATCGAATGGTAAGTTATCTGCGGGTGCTGTCTCAAAATGAATATTCGAATTTGAATTCCTTTTTACATTTCTGGCAATTTTACTATTTGATGAATCAACACCATGAAGTTCTGAATCTGAAATAATCTGCGCGATCCCAAAGACCAGCTTGCCATTTCCGCATGCAACATCAAGCAATCTCATACCTTCAAACAGATCAATTTCCGGGATAATTGTCCTGCATTCCGGTTGCAAGACATGTTTTATCGGCATAGATGTTTTATATTTCTGAGCCACATGATTGTAGAAAACTTTCGTTGTCGTCTGCTGCTGCATAAACCACCTCTTTTTATGAAATTAATCTCTCATCAGCATGAATTTATATAATTTGCAAATAATCATAAAGCTATAAATTTTTGACTGAAAAGCAAGATAATTTTTCATAATATTTCTATTCCGGCATGAATAGAATTCGCTTGACAATTATGTAATTTAATTGTATATTTAAATACTCGAATTTCAACTTTAACTAAAAATGTATAAAGGACTTGTTACTGAATTAATGGAACAAAGCTATGGATAAAAAAGACCTCAAATATTTCAGACGTCTGATTTTAGAGAAACGAGACGAAATACTTAAAGAAATGGGGGTTATTCAGGAATCTTCTCTTAACAACACGTCCAAAGATTCAACGGGAAATGATTCGACGTATTCGACTCACATGGCTGATCAAGGCACCGACGCCCAGGAACGGGAAAAAGCGTTTTATTATGCGTCTCGAGAGAATAAATACATAGTATATCTCAATGAAGCGTTGAACCGAATAGAAGATGGAACATACGGCACCTGCGTGATATGTGGTAAGGATATACCAAAAGAAAGGCTTGAGGCAGTTCCAATTACACAATATTGCGTTCCTTGTAAAATGACCGAAAAGCAATAAAAGGTTTAATAATATCATTAAACTCTCCTATTGCTTTTCTCATATTTTTGAAAATTACTTTTCTTCTTTTTCGTTTTCAAAAACCAGATCAACGAGATCGTTTATTCGTTTAACGAAAAGGAATTTCATATCCGCTGAGATTTGTTTCGGAATCTCTTCCAGATCTTTTCTATTCTTCTCCGGGAGAATTACATTCTTAATCCCGGCGCGATGAGCTGCCAGCACTTTTTCTTTGATTCCTCCGACAGGTAACACTGCTCCTCTTAACGTAATCTCCCCGGTCATTGCAATATCACTTCGAACTCTTTTACCGGATAACAACGATAATAACGCCACAAACAAAGTTACCCCAGCCGAGGGACCGTCTTTTGGTATTGCGCCCGCAGGAACATGGACATGAATATCAAATTGTTCATGGAATTTTTCTTCCAATTTATAGTCTTTCGCTTTTGCTCGGATAAATGAAAGAGCTGCTGATGCAGATTCTCGCATTACATCTCCTAATTTTCCGGTGAGTGTTAAACCACCTTTACCCGGCATTTTTGTTGCTTCGATAAACAAGATATCGCCGCCGACAGGAGTCCACGCTAATCCGACAGCAATACCGGTCTCGCAAATTCTTTCGGCAGTCTCTGAAAAATGCTTAATCACACCAAGGTATCCGGAAACATCCTTTTCCTGAACCACCTTTTTCTGTTTATTCCCCTTAGCAACTTCGGTTGCAACCCCGCGCATAATTCCTGCAATCTGGCGCTCCAGATTTCTAACGCCCGCTTCTCGTGTGTACGAATTGATTACAAGTCGTAGTGCATCATCCGTTATCTCCACATTATCATCTGTTAATCCGTGCTCCATTAACTGTTTTGCAATTAAAAATTTACGAGCAATATGCAGTTTATCTTCTTCAACGTAACTCGGAATGTCAATAATTTCCATTCTATCCTTCAAGGCCGGCGGAATTGGTTCATCCATATTGGCAGTCGCGATAAACATTACTTTTGACAGATCAAATGGCACTTCCAGATAATGATCGCTAAACGAGTAATTTTGCTCTGGGTCTAATACTTCCAACAACGCCGACGATGGATCGCCCCGAAAATCATAACCCAATTTATCTATTTCATCTAACATAAAAACCGGATTATTGCTGCCTGCCTTTTTAATCCCCTGGATGATTCGCCCGGGCAAAGCGCCGATATACGTTCTTCGATGGCCGCGTATTTCTGCTTCATCTCTGATTCCACCGAGAGACATGCGTAAAAATTTACGTCCCAATGAATTGGCGATGGAACGCCCAAGAGACGTTTTACCAACTCCCGGAGGGCCAACAAAACACAGAATCGGGCCTTTCATATCTTCTTTTAACTTCAACACTGCGATATATTCGAGAATTCTTTTTTTTACTTTTTCTAAATTATAGTGGTCATCATTTAACTGGCGTTGAACCTCAGAGACCTCAAGATTATCACTGGTTGTTTTATTCCAGGGCAAATCAATCAGCCAATCCAGATAAGTTCTGGCAACAGTGTATTCCGCAGAGGACGGATGCATCTGCGAAAGTCGATCGATTTCTTTTTCAGCAACTTCACGAGCTTCATCTGGTAATTTCGCTTTTTTAATTTTCTCGCGAATTTCCCGGATTTCTGTGCCTTCCGAGTCTTCTCCCAACTCTTTTTGAATTGTCTTAAGTTGTTCACGAAGGTACATGTCCCGTTGCATTTTATTCATTTTACTTTGAATATCAGACTGGATTTTCTCGCCAAGCTCTAATGTTTGCAACCGCTTGTTTATCAGAATGTTTGCTTTTTCTAGACGCGACTCAACATCTAATGTATTTAATACATCTTGTTTTTCCTCGATTGTCAGATTTGAGAAAGCAACTACCGTATCGGCGAGCATTCCCGGTTCTTTGATATTGGAAACCATCACCAACTGCTCGTACGTAATATCGGCCGATAAATCAACGGTTCGTTTGAATAATTTACGGATGTTCGCGATAAAAGCATCCACCTGTTCACTGGATTTTGATTCATCGTGAATCGGCTCAAACATGGCCTTAAAAAAAGGTGAATCCTGGATGTATGTTATTAACCGGACTCGATGTTGCCCTTGAATTAAAATCGTTTTTCCTCCGTCCGGCATATCAATAGTCCGAATAATTTTCGCTACCGTACCAATAGAGTATAAATCAGAATAAGATGGATTTTCAACTGTTGAGTCTTTTTGCGTTAAAATTGCTACAGTTTTCTCGTCTCCCATTTCCTCAAGCAGTTTTAGCGATTTATCGCGTGCGACAGTAATCGGTAGAAACTGATTCGGAAACATGACCTCATTTCGCAACGGTATAATCGGTAAAACAACTGGTACTTTTGAAGTTACAGCATTTTTATTTTCACCCATGATAATTGTCCTTTGTATGCTATGTTTTAGATTACACTCTTATTTGATAAATATGAAAGAGTGTCTACTTTACAAACAAAACACATGCCAAAAATTTCTATCGTCGGTTTAATACTTTATTTTTAAAACGATTAACGACTAAATCACTAATCATCATTTCATCGGGTTTCTGTCATATTGTCAGGTGATAAGCAATACTATTGTCATGTTTCTTTTTGGTTATGTAAATAATTCAGACAATTTTTCTTGACTTTTCAGCATATCATTATTATATTTGCATTTCACCCCGTCATGTAGAAAGGATACTATTTTATGAACCAATCATCAACAAATCCCAACAAAACGGTCAACGCTTATATTCTCGGTTATATCGCACTTTTTTTGATTAGTCTGGCTGCGATGGCAAGTTATTTTGCTTATGATTGTATCGGGCCGTTAACCCCGCTTCTGAAGGAACAACTCAGTTTATCAGCAAAACAGGTTTACTGGCTATACAGCATTTATTCAATCCCGGTCATTTTGTTTGTTGTTCTTGGGGGAATTTTGGCTGACAAACTTGGCGTCAAGCTGGCATCTGTCGTTTTTGCAGGGCTTTTCACGATCGGAACAATTCTGACCGCGAGTCAGGATTTTTGGATTATGCTGGTCGGTCGTTTTCTTTTTGGAATTGGAGCGGAATGTTACTATGTGGTAATGAATAAAATCCTGGCAAAATGGTTTAAAGATAAGGGATTGGCGCTGGCATTCGGCGTGAATTTATTTCTTTGCCGCGCTGGCACTTACGCCGCATTTTTCGGACTACCATGGGTTGCGTCTAGCTTTTCATTAGCAAATGCGTTGTGGATTGTTGCTGGCATCAATATCCTGGGATTAGCCTCAACATTTCTGTACATGATTATTGATCGATTGGGCGAGAAAAAGAAATATGTTTCTTTTGTTGAAGAACCAGTGGAAAAATTTGAATTAAAAACGGCTTTTCGTTTACCGCTCGCTTTTTGGGTGATCAGTTTATTATGTATGACCTACTACTCGGCAATTTTCCCTTTTCAGGCGGCGGCAACCGATTTTTTTACGGAACGTTATGCCATGGATGATATCGCTGCTGCGCGACTTGCCGGAACGATCATCCTCATTTCTATGTTTACAACATGGGTTTTCGGGGCCATCATTGACCGCATCGGAAAGCGTGCGACCATGATGATCATCGGGTCGCTGGCCATGATTCCATGTCATATTTCCATGGCTTATACAGACATCAGCCCCTGGATTCCGATGGTAATTCTCGGAATATCCTTTTCACTGGTTCCCGCGGCACTATGGCCGGCGCTACCATTAATCGTTAAGGAAAGTCAAATCGGAACCGCTTATGGCGTTATTGCTATGGTTCAGAACATCGGCTTGTTTACGTTTCCTCTGGCTGTCGGTATTATCCGTGATTCAACCGGAAGCTACAATCCCGCAATGTTTATGTTTGCAATTCTGGGAGTCGTTGGATTGATCTTTGCAATCTGGCTAAAATTTATTGAAGCAAAAGGTGGGCATTATCTGGAAAAAGCATAATTTGATACCTGAATTTCTAAAACGAATCGTCTGAATTTGCTGCTATGTTTTGCTTTTTTATACTTAAAGAATAACCACAGATAACACAGATTTTGTATCTGCGCAATTAGCGTCATCTGTGGTTTTAAAACATGATAGCAATTTTTATTTCAGAATGTTAGGTGATAATTATTTTTAGCTCACGAAGTGCAGTTCACAAACAGCCTATCCATGAACTTTGATATCGTCGGAAAAACCCTTGCGAAGGTTTCGCGATAACACAATATATAAATAAATACATGAATATGTATCAATATACAGATGGTCCCTTTTTAAAAAACCTTCGCAAGGGTAGTTCGTGTACAGGCTGTAAAGGAACTGCACTCCGGATGCTGAATGTTGTTATGAGAATTTTTCAATTTAAATCAGTGCTACCAGCCAACGCCAAGACCAACCCGATGATAGCTCTCCCCGCGTGATCCCGGGGAATCGGCTATTTCTCTTGTAAAATAAGCGTAATTTATTTTTACGATTTTCAAATTCAGGCCCAGACCAATTGCCGGGTATCCCTGACCAAAACCAAACCGAAATCGTAACACGGAAAACCGATATTCTCCGCCAACGTATAACTTATTAACAAACTTATCACCATCGCGATTAAAGAAATCTTCAAAATCAGCGGCTAAAATTAAATTTTGATTATACAGATACTGCATTCCCAGTTTGAAATTGAAAGGTGTTGCTACGTCTTCCACATCGCCCAGAATATCCTGTGCGATGGCAGCAAGTTCGAGGTTAGGTGTTAATTTGTACAATGCGCCGATATCAAAACCATAGCCCCGTTTTTCCTGCTTCATTTCTTCCAGGCCTTCATCAATGATTTCGTTCATATTAGATATTTCTTCAACCTGCAATTTTATGAGAGGCGATTCGTAGCGCTTGATCAACTTTAAACCGACTCCCAGCGCCAGTTTTTCATTAACCTGACGACCATAGCCAAAGGAGAAGACCAGATCATTAATCGCATGGATTTGAACTTTGGGCACGATAATGCCAACATCAATTTTCCCTGCAAATTGAGCGATATTGTAAATGCTGAATGCGAAATTATTGATAACAATTCCCAGTGCCGGAGTAACATTTCCCCGATGCCAGATATTGTCGAATTCCGCGCCGCCTGCTCTTAAATCTTTGATGATTTCCGCTTTTTCCTCATGGGTTACATAAAGTGAACTTTTATTTAGTTTTTCGAAGTTCTCCCGATTATCAACCACAAAATCTAATAAGTCCATAAATTTTTGGCCAATTTCTGCTTCAAGCCCAGGAATGCTGAGTATAAAACCCTCTCGCGTCAAAAGTGCAGGATTATATATATAACTGTAAGCGCCTTGCGCCGATGCAACCCCGGTTCCTCCCATGCCAAGACTTCTGATATCATATAAAAATGCAGGCCTGGCAGTTTGCGCCTGAAGTACTGTTTGTGAACAGAAAAGACAGAATAAAACGATTTTTAGTAACTCTTTTTTCATGTTATCTCCCCATTAATTATAAATGAGTATCTTCATCTATGTACCCGTCTCCATCATCATCAAGAAAATTAATTTCTTCTTCATCAATTTGTCCGTCCCCGTCATTATCAATATTATCATTGACCAGATACAAATTCCCCAATGTTTCTATTTTTTCCAGGATTTCTTCCAAATCTTGATTATCGAATAAAGTGGTGTCAGAAAAAGTGTTCATGATTGAGCCCACACCTTCTGCCGCATAACTGGCAGTGTTTATGAGCATGTTATTAAATCCAGCCTGATTTTCCGGCGATTCCATAAGATAATTATAAATATCTCCTAAATTTGGTAAATAAAACGATTTATCAATTATAGGATTGTACACCTTTGTAATAACAAAATATAAATCATTTTCGTTTATTTGTAAATCATTATTTGTATCCCGCATTTGCAAAATTGCCCGCGCCATGGAAACAATCGAAAATTCAAAGGAGATGTCTTCTGCACAAATATTGCCATGTGTATTGTTGAAAAAAATTGGTGTCAAATCCTCATGAGCAACCCATGTGGCCTGATATATCTCGTTTTTGTATTTCGCATCTTCTACAAGAGTCATATCACGTTCTTTGGTATACAATGGCAATGTCAAATTTTGAAAAGAGGATGTATCGATATTGATGATTCTGCGGGCGATGGTGTAAAAATCAAGGTCTGCTTCAAATACGGCTGCCTTTGCATGGTAATAGCGATATTCTGCGTTATTCGGATCAGCTTCCATTGCTTCTGCAAATTTTTCCTTTGCATCGCTGAATTTTTGTTCATTAAATAGCTTTAAGCCGCGATAGAATTCTTCCTCTGTCGATGTACTCATCCAATCTAATATATTACAACTTGAATAAATAAGCAGGACAAATACGATCAACAACATAAATAGACGACAAGATTTCATGGTTCCTCCCAATATTTATTTAATTATCCTATTTTTACGCTTTGGCAGCGCTTAGCGCAAAAACCTCTCTGGCGCCGCTTAACTTTAACTGATACGCACAGGCATTAATCGTTGAGCCAGTAGTAATTACATCATCAATTAACAAAACATTTTTGTCTCTAATTTCTTCTTGCTTTGTAACTACAAATGCCTTTTCTACATTTTTCTTTCTTTCCATGGCGCTGAGCTTTGTCTGACTTTTGGTATTAATCACTCGCTTTAAAATATTTTTCATGACTGGCTTATTCGTCAACACTGAAATGTTTTGTGCAATAATATCGCTTTGATTATAACCACGTTCTCTCTTTCGAGCTTTGTGTAATGGGACCGGTATAATAATTTCAGTGGCTTTTATTATCTCATTATCACCTAATAGCTGAACCATTTGCACAGCCAATATTCTTCCTATCTTCCAATGATTCTTATACTTGAGATAATGTATTAGCTTTTGGGCAAGTTCATCAAATTTCCACAGCGATAGAACCCGGGACAGGTATAAATCTTCCTGAAGTTTTTCCTTCAATTCTGCCACAATATTATCATCAATATGAATACGGGGCATTTTATTAAAACAGTCATTACAAACCAGCTCTGTACCATGCTTTAATTGTGTTTTACAGGACAAGCAGTACGGAGGATAAATAAAATCTCCGAATGCTTTTACTATTTTTAAAATACGTTGAACAGGAAACGAAATCAAAAAATTCATTGTCAGGATTCCGAATTTATTATTTTAGAATTCGGTGCAGATCAGAGGGAAACATATCAATTTGTGATAAAATGGATCGTAATAGTTGCCCTGTCAGGATTTTGCCCCAGGCAGGCATTCCAAACGTAAAACAACTAAATTATTCAGTTTCAGATTTCAACAATTTATGGACTTGATAGCCGGAGGCTTGTTTTATTTTCAATATTTGTTGAATGATTTCATAGCAATCAATTAGCTTATCAATTGTTTTGGGCTCGGCGTCCAAAATACCTTTTCCGTGTTTTACAATAGCGATTTGCATCAGCCACCAGATTAATTTATCAAAGGCTTCTTTATTGAACCACAGGACGTCGTTGTAGCGATTAACCTGAATAAATTGCTGAACGTCACTATCCTGTAGTAATATTTCCAGCACCTGGTCGGCTTTTTTAGTGTTATCATTTCCTTTTATATTGAACCAATGTTGATGGGTTGTCAGTAATTTAATCAGACTGACTGTATCCCAGGCGTCATTTTCGTTCATGCCAAAATCCTGGAATGCACTGGCGAGAATTTTTCCGAACAGCCATTCATCGATCCAACTGCGACTTTGTAATTCAAAATCGATCTCTACTCCCATTTTCCCCAGTGCATGAACCGTCCACCAACCGTAAAGTGTACACGATTGGGAAATGTCCTTCGGGACGTCGTTCTTCGTCATGTAAGCAGCTATTTTTTTTGCCTTTGATGTTTTTTCAGGCAGATATCTACGAAAGATTACCGGGCGTTTCAAAATAATTTCTATCTCACCCATCATTTCCCGGACAATTGCTGCTTCATCTACATCCCGATTTGTAAAGTTTCTAATTTCTTTGAGAAAGGCAGTCAATTTTTCTGTCTGCATTTCTTTTAGTTCTACATCAACCTGTTGCCTCGGACTTTCTATTTGCGAATCAATAAAATCCTTAATACGATCTGCGCTAACAATTTCTTTAAAAGGCGCGAGGATTGGTTGCAAGAATGTTTCCTTTAACGCCTGCTCAATATCCGGCACTCCCCTGCCGTTTAAAAATGCAGCCAGGTTGGAGTAATGTCGCCACACATTATCCTGAACTTCACGAAAGTCTAAAAAGACATGATATTTATAAGCTCCCAGCGATACGAATAATCCTTTTTCATGAAGCTCTTTATTGGAGCGTATAAATTCCAGCCCCGATACCTGATCCCGAAAAATACAGAAATAGTCATCCTGATAAATTAATCCCAAACCTTCCCCCAAATTTTTTTGAATCAGGTTTTTGTCCTCACCATTTCCTGATTTTACCGAATACGAGGCAGATGTCCGAATCCAACCGTTGGCGCTATCGTATTTATTATGATAAACTACCAATCCGCGTTCCGATCCGAAACGGTTTGAATACGCGAATACATTTTCATTGACTCCGCCATGTTGATTGAAAAAGTCGTAAAGCAGAAAATTTTTTACATCTGCAAAAAGATAACGTTTTTGCATCAGTGGGAAAATTTCCTGTTCATGCCTCCGGACAAGATGTTCATCCGCCTGTTCGTCCCAATAGGCGCGCCTGTATTCCATCCCGTATTTTTCGGTAAATCCTTCAATTTGTCCGTGACCGAACATTGGCAGACCGGGCATTGTCACCATCATCATGCAGACACCGATATATTTATCATCTTTACCAAATTGGGCAACAGCAGTATCTTCATCCGGATTATTCATGAAATTGACATGCCGTTTCAAAATTTCGCGATCGAACTCGAGAACATTTTTTATGGAGGATCGATATTTCTCATTATCCTCATTTTTAAGCATGTTCATGAACGCGCTATTGTAAACCCGGTGCATCCCCAGTGTCCGCACAAAATACCCTTCCATCAGCCAAAAGGCTTCGGCAAGCAGCAAGGTGTCAGGGATTTCCTTTGCCACCCTGTCCACGACTTCACGCCAGAATTCCTCTGGCATGGAATTATCAAACTGCTTTTTATCCATACCAAATTCTGCCCGGGTCGGAATATCGCCGCCGGTTCCGGGCTGCGGATACCACAATCGCTGAAAATGCTTCTTTGTCAGCGTCATAGCTGCATCGAAGCGAATGATGGGGAATTTGCGCGCGACATGTAAAATTGTTTGAATCACCGCTTCCCGGACTTCTGAATTCAGGTAATTTAACTGGGCTGTATCATTCCAGGGCATACTGGTTCCGTCATTTCCGTGATAGATGTACTTAACCACGCCTGATCTGTGATCCACCCGTTTAAATACAACAGCGGCATCGTTGCGGGTAAAATAGTGATCTTCAATATAAATACCTACATTATCATCCCAGGAGAGATCCGGCCCTCTGAACGAATACGTCGGATAGGGACTGTAATCCAGCGAAACAAACCAGTGCGGATGTTCAATAACCCATTTACCATCAATTCCGACGTGATTGGGAACCATATCACCAGCCATGCGAATACCACGCTGCCACGCCCGCTGTTTCAAATTATTGAACGCTTCTTCCCCGCCGAGGTCTTCTGCGATCTGGTAATCAAATAGTGAGTAGGCTGAAGCCACAGCCTCCGGATTGCCGCACAATTGTTTAATGCGCCGCGACGCGCGGCTGCGCTCCCATAACCCGATTAACCAGAGCCCGCTAAAACCCCATTTTGCCAGTCGATCTAATTCTTCATCCGGGATTTGATCGAGTCTGGTAATGGAACGTTTATATTTTTTGGAAAGCTGATCCAGCCAGACATAAGTGCTTTTGGCAATCATCACCAGACGCGGCATCCAATCCCGATCCTGGCTATATCGTTCGATTTCTTCTTCTGCCCCTAAAAATTGGGTAACTTCCGCAGTAGCCGGACCCAGCCCGCGCATTTTTTCTTCTTCACGAATTAAATCCAGGCCGCCAAGCAATCGATACAAATAGCGGCCTAAAAATGCGCCCCATTTGGTTCTAATATACTCCAACTGGCCGGATAATGAACTCGGTATCGCAATGGCAGGACTGCGGAGCATGTCAATCAAATTTTCATTGTCCGGTCCAAAAAATTCCTGTGTTTCAAAAAATTCCTGTAATTTCTCAATGATAGTGCGGTAACCGGTTCTTTTCTCAAGTTCACTATCGTCAAATAATTCATTAAACGGAGAAAAAGCCGGATTCATATTTTCAAGCCACAGCGCAAGCAATTCTTCTAAGGCAATCTGACGATTGGAATCTCCGTTGGTCTCACTCTGCAAATATTCTTCAACACTCATCTTTTTTTGATACACTTCCACTGGCGGGAAATCGGTGGTAAATTTGTGCAATACTTTTTCAACTGTTTCTTTCCCTAATTCTCTTTCCAGCGACGTTAGCGCTTGTTTCATCACATCAGCATTTATTTGTTCGCGATAAATTTGCACGACATAATGCAGTATTTCATCGATGAGCCCCATTGCGTTCAATTGCCCGGCTTTAATTGCCAATTCCGGATAATGAAGCAAATCCCGTTTTTGATTCATTTTTTGAGCGACAACGCGTGTTGCATAAAAATTGCCCAAAATAACATTGCCATTCAGAGCAAACAACGATTGGTCAAAATGATAATTATCACGCGCTTTTCTTGAAATATGAAAATACCGAACAACTTTTCCTATATCAAACATAACATCCTTTGATGAGTTATTTACAATCCAAAATTATACACAAATGCCACTCGCGGTTCAAATCGTTCCTGTGCTTTGTACTTATTCTTTTCTTCATCATATCTGAACGTATAAATATAGTCCATAAAAAACATTAAATACGGTTTGATTTTGTAGCCCAGCCCGACTCTGGCAATGGAATTGTCATCTAATTTAAAAAGATCGCTGCCTTTTTCAATACCGCGTCTGTCATACGTGGCGTGAGCTGCAATTTTGGGAACTGCATCCGGGACTTCTGCAGCGAGATGGAGAATACCGGAATTTTTCATATCATCTAATCTTTGAAAATTACCGGTTAACCGAACTGTATTTAAGATGAAACCAGTAAGTTCACCAAAAATTCCCTGCGTTTCTTCGGTGACTGCCAGAAGGTTATCGTATTTTCGATAGGCCGTGGAATCATCAATCATTACGTAGCGTTCGACTTCATAGAATGCATTAAAATAAGACGGTAAAAATTCGGTGCCCAACCAGCGCCGCTCCAGTTTAGCGTTGATTTCAACGACATCTGCAATCACAGACAAACCTGCTTCAATACCGATAGCCCGACCGGAACCGTAATCTTGCATTTTCGCCCAGTCAAAATAGGCAAAGGAACTGAACATCGGGATATTAATCAGCGGCACTTCAATATCGAAACCGAACTCATGGAAACCATCGCTGGTGCTCCGGTTTTCATCAGGGTCGATATCCGTGACATAAGTCAGTCCAAAGGCAATGTCCTTAACGATGGGAACAGTTGTGTAAAGTCGCAGCGGGCGGATATATCCACGGGCGCCAAAAACTTCAAACCGACCGAGGTTGTTCGTAACAGTTTCAAATCCGCCGATACCAAAATCAAGGTCCAAAGCGAGACCGATTTTACGCTGGTCGTAGCTGGCTTCGTTTGTATAGTAATTCATAATGAATCCGTGCCCTAATCTGGCAGCATCCAGCGTACCAACACGGGTATAGAACTTGTCGCGTTTATGACCGTAACGAACGTACCGAATCAGCCGAAGCCAGTCATAGTCTTCATCCCAATCTTCTGTACGGATGGCTCCTGTTTTCGTGTTATATAACAGGTTCACATTCAATCCGACGCCAAAATTACCCAACGAAATATCAGGGTGCAGATTAATCGTAAAATACGATTCATTATCAATCACCGCCATTCCGATACCGCCCGTAAATGTTCCACTATTACCAAAAGTTGATTCTTCCTGCGCAAAAAGGAAATTAGAAGTTACGAATAAAATAGCCACTGTTATAAACGCAGTCACTTTTTTCATGGTCATTTCCTTTAAATTAAGTTCAATTCCATTTTATTGTAAAAAAATATACGTGTTCAATAGGTAAAAGTCAATAGCTTTTTTTTAAAAAACGTCAGAAGTGAAACGGGAGACGTGAGATGAAATTGTTTTATTAGCTTCTCACGTTTCATGGATTATTCATTTTAAAAGAGAACAATTCAGAATTTGTGTTGACAAATATATCATTATTTTATATATTACATTAAATATAAAAAAAATTTTGAAAATGCAATGGATACATTCGACTTCTCCTCTGAATTCCAGACAAAAATTGATCAACTATACCCAAATGGCATAGAGTGGGGCATAGTTGGTATCCTAACTAAAAATGGTAATGTTTACACATTATCCTATGATTCAAAAATACTCTCAGGAATATTTGAAATCTTTTGTGAACCGGTCGTCCGTTCGATTGCAGATGAATATAATTTGATGCTGGAAAAATCAGCACAGAACGTCTATCCGGATTTCACATTATTCCATGAATCAGAACCATTAAAAAAAATCGCAGTTGAGGTAAAATCAACATATCGTCAATATAATGCAAAGAACGAACTAAAAAAATTTGGCTTTACTCTCGGATCATATCGCTCGTTTCTCAGAGATCCGAATGGCAAAAAGGGAATTCTTTATCCTTATTCAGAATATCAAGAACACTGGATTATCGGATTTTTATATTCCCGAAATCCGGAGTGTCAAAAAACAGAAATTAAAAAGATTATCGAAGCATCCACTTTGCAATCACCATATACCAATATTGAATACTTTGTACAGCATAAATATCGAATCGCCGGTAAGAAACCGGGCAGCGGCAATACAACGAACATCGGCTCCATAAAAAGTAACGATATCGAAGATTTCAAGTCAGGAAATGGAGCATTTCAAACACATCAAGAATTCGAACAATATTGGAGATCGTACTAATGGAATTCTTGTTCCAGGAAGATATATTTCAAAGAACTTTTTCAAACTTTCCGCAAACCAGATATCAGGGAAGTAAAAACAAATTGTTGGGCTGGATTTGGGAAAATATTTCATTCCTTGATTTTGAGACCGTGCTTGATGCTTTTGGTGGTACCGGATCAGTTTCCTACCTGTTCAAAACTTCCGGTAAAACTGTCACTTACAATGATATTCTAAAATCGAATCACCTCATGGGATTGGCTCTGATAGAAAACAGCCATGAAACACTTACCAATAACGACGTAAAGAACATACTAACGACAAAGGATTTCAATTATTCTGATTTTATTCAAAAGAATTTTCATCAAATCTATTTCACAAATGAAGAAAACAGATGGCTTGATGTGACTATTCAAAATATTAACAATTTGTACACCAATAATCCATATAAAAAATCAGTTGCACTCTGGTGTCTGTTTCAGGCATGTATTATTAAGCGCCCGTTTAATCTTTTCCACCGCAAAAATTTATACATGCGAACAAATAACGTGAGTAGATCTTTCGGTAATAAAACAACCTGGGACAAATCTTTTGAATCCTATTTTAAAAAATTCTCAATCGAAATCACTGAGGCAATTTTTGATAATGGCAAAAAATGCCAGGCGATTCAATCCGATGCAATGGAGATTCCGAATCAATACGATCTGATTTACATCGATACTCCTTATGTCTCGAAAAAAGGAGTCGGAGTTGATTATCAACATTTTTATCATTTTTTAGAAGGGTTGGCGCATTATGATGATTGGGAACAACGCATTGATTACAACAGAAAGCATCACCCACTGAAATCTGATTATAATCCCTGGTGTGATAAAAATTCGATACCATCTGCATTTGATGAACTGATTTCACATTTTCGGAAATCACATCTGGTTATCTCCTATCGCAGCGACGGAATACCCAGCGTCGATGATCTCATAAAAATAGTCAAATCTCACAAAAAACACTGCAAGCTATTCATTTATGAAAATTATAAATACGTGTTATCAAAGAACAACAATAGTCACGAAATACTATTAGTCGCCTGGGACTAACTCCTACAAATTAAAACATACCATTTTCGGATTCGTCATTTCCTCGATTGCGAATTTGAGGCCTTCCCGGCCAAATCCGCTTTCTTTATTGCCGCCATACGGCATGTGATCAGCTCGGTATGTGGGAACATCATTGATGATCACGCCGCCGACATTGATCTTTCGGATCGCCTGAAATGCATTGTCAATATTCCGGGTGAAAATCCCCGCCTGCAATCCGTATCGCGAGTCGTCTGTCATCCGGATGGCATCTGCAATTGTCTCGAACGGAATGATGGAAACCACAGGCCCGAACACTTCATCTTTAACGACCTTCATCGCGCTGCTGACGTTCGTCAAAACAGTGGGCTGAAAAATGGCGTCCTCACGTGTACCGCCGGTCAAAATTTGAGCGCCGCCCTGCACCGCTTCCTGAACCCACTGCTCCACTCGTTCGGCTTCGTTCAGATCAATCATCGGGCCAACGTCACAGTCTTTTTGCATCGGATCGCCGACCACCTGTTTGTGGGTGGCATCAACGAATTTTCCGATAAATTCATCAGCGATGGTCTGTTGCACGTAAATCCGCTGCACCGAAATACACACCTGTCCCGACAGCGCGTAACTCCCGACAACGCAGCGCTCGACAGCAAAATCCATTTCCGCATCTTCACACACAATAGTCGCTGAATTTGATCCCAATTCCATGGTATATTTCTTCAATCCCCCGCGACTGATAATGTGCTTTCCCACTGGCGGACTTCCGGTAAATGTAATCATGTCAACCCGCTCATCTGAAACAAGCTGATTTCCGACAGTAGAGCCCGGCCCAATAATTATATTCATCACACGCTCCGGTAATCCGGCCTCCAGCAGTAATTCACCCAGACGCAGCGCGGTTAGCGGAGTGGCGGTCGCGGGTTTTAAAACAACGCTGTTTCCGGCGGCGATTGCCGGCGCTACTTTGTGCGCCACTAAATTCAACGGAAAATTAAACGGCGAAATCGCCACAATAACGCCCACCGGGAATCGCATATAAAATCCGATGCGATTCTCGCTGCCTTCGCTGGCATCCATGGGAACAGTTTCTCCGTGAATATTTTTTGCACCTTCTGCCGCAAATTTGAACGTCTGCACCGCACGGCTCACTTCTCCCGCGGAATATTTCCATGCTTTCCCGGACTCGGTCGCGATGATGGTCGCAATTTCATCTTTGTGTCTGACAAGTAATTCGGATGTCTTCTCCAGAATCCGACTCCGCTTGTGTGCCGGCATATTTGCAATTTCATTGAACGAATTTTGAGCACTCGTGATTGCCTGATCCACCTCATCCGTGCTAGCTCCGGGGACTGTGCCAATGATTTCCTGATTATACGGATTTCGGACCTCAATCCGCTCTACACCACTCACCCATTTCCCATTAATCAGCATTTTGAATTCTTTGGACACGGCAACCTCCTCATACTTTTTGATTTGTGTCAATTATCCCATAAATAATATTTTTAAACTGTGCAAAATGGACCCGGATTTTGCCAGTGCGATGAATGCAATGTAACTCACAAAACCCAGCACCCATTCAATCAGAATTAATCTTTTTTGTCCGGCTTCAAAAAAGGTAATGATTTCCCGTTTTAGCCGGAACGTAAAAAACAAATTAAAACTAAAGAACAGGCAATTGATGATCGTGTCTGTCATTTGGGCGTGTTTGTCTTTATCTTCAAACACATATTGATTAATTTTAGCAGGGAAAAAGATCAGATATAAAATAGCGAACAGAACGATTGTCCCCAGCATCCAGTAGATTATTCGGAATGGGCGATATCCGAGACCCATTGTCCACAAATAAATGGTGTTACCAATCCACTTTGGCCATTTGGTGATCTGATACCATTTTGATTCCACGGGCACTGTGGTTTTGTCCTGATACATCGTGGATTTGGCAAAAACATAATCAAGTTCAAACCGTTGTTTATCGAAATTTTCTCCTTCAAAACTGGCCTGTTTTGTCCCCTCGATAATTACTTTTTTTGTAAAATAATTTAGGTGATCCGGAAGTGTTATGTAGCGGATTTTTTCGTGTTGAATTTGGATATTAATGGGATTAAACAAAACGATATCTGCATTATCGAGCAGAACCGCCAATCGGAAATCGTATTTTTGAAATTCATCAGCCCCGGAGCTTCCTACACGCACATCCTGTTTTATCTGCGCTGAAGTAAAATCGACAATAGCGTTTTCGTGAAACGTTGCCTCGCGAAAATCAATCGTATGTTCCAACTGTGCGCCGCGAAAATTGACTTTATCATAAAATTTGGCATAACCGAAGGATACGGCGCTATCGAACCGGGCATAAGAAAATGACGCCTGCCCTTTAAACTGACTGCGATCAAACTGCGCCTGTTTTTTAACAGATAAAAGAGCAAAACTGGCGTCCTGTTCAAATATCACATCCCGGAATTCTGCGCTGTTATGAAAGATGCTTTCCTGAAAATCGGCCTTTTTACTAAACCTGGCGTCAGAAAAATCAGCGGCATTCATAAATTGCGCGTCTTTAAAACAGGTGCTGTCCATAAATCGGGCCGCGACAAAATCAACCGGCTGCTGAAACACCGTCTCTCTGAAATCCGCAACTTTCATAAATCGGGCATTGATAAAAGTCGACGCGCTGTCAAACAGCGTTTCTGAAAAATTTACATTACTGGTGAAGCGTTCATTATTATAATCAAATCGGGTAGTTGCATGTAGCGGTTCATTTATTGAGAAGAAAAAAAGAAATGTTGTCATCAGGGAAAAAAGCACTGTGAATGATTTTAAATTCATTGAACTTCCTTTCTTTTTAGAAAACAACTGCGCCAACCAGTCCCCCAACGACCAGTCCGGAAACAAAGGTGTAAATGATTTTTTGGTATTTCTGAGATTTCCTGCTTTGCTGCTGTTCCTCCAAACTGGCAAGCTGATGTTGTATATTTTGATAATCGTCGATGAGAGATAAATATTTTGTATCACACACCTGAGCGACATTCCAGAGGTTGGTAAGATTTTGCTGCTGGGCTGTCAATTCGGAAATAAAATATTCAATCCCGCGATTCCGCATCATCAGCCGGTCTGCATGAATTTCCAGGGCATTGCGGCTATAGGGACTTTTTAGCTCGTAAATTGGCCGTAGCGCCTCTATCAGAGAATCCGCAGATAGTGACATCTCAGGCATATCGTAATTCAACTGAATCGTTGATAAATTTGTGTTGTACATCCGGACTGTTTTGGATAATTCTGATTTGAGGGAAATATAATGCAGCTTTTGTTCAGCAATGGATTGATTCAGTGAATTTTGTGAAAAGCTATTCGTAAATAGCATCAAACTGAAAATAGCAAATAATATTTTTTTCATATTTACTCTCCCCTTCCGTTCGTGGTTAAAGACACGATCAGTTATTGTTATATAAAATAGGATAATTTTTTTAACAAAGCAAGATATTTTTACAAAAAATAAATATTTGGGAATCATTAAATTCAATATTTATCTTTTCAGAAGGTGTAATAAAATTATTTCATTTTTCTATTGCATCTTTAAATAAAATTTGTAAATTTATTACAACGTTTAAATAAGTTATCTACATCATTGTATTTACAGCAAATTGAGAGGGAAAATGTGTTTCAGAACCACGGTTATTTTCGTATCATTTTTATTTGTATTTATTATTTCATGCAATCAGTCATCTGAGTTCAACACCACGGAAACAGTGGATCAAATTACTGAATCCGCGGAGACGACCGTTACTCCTCCGCCTGTTATAAAAACCGGAAAACTAAGGTACGGCGAAACGCTATCCTTAATTTTGCACAAACACAACATCGATTCTAAATTGGTTGCAAACATTATTTCTCAATTCAGAGAAGTGTATGATGTCCGCCGAATGCGGGCACACGATGACTATACCATTGCCACCGATTCTTCGGGTACATTTCAAAAATTCAGTTACAAACCCTCTCTGGAACGTGAATACATTGTTGAAATAAATGAAGCCGGCGAACTCACGGCACGGGCGAATGAAATAAATTTAGTCAGGAAAATCAGAAACCTGCAGGGTAAAATTAAAACCACGCTGTACGACGCGATCCTGGAATCAGGCGAGACGCCTGAATTACTGGTGGCGATCAGTGATATTTTTCAATGGGATGTTGATTTTTTCATTGATCCCCGCGTGGACGATTCATTTAAAATCGTGTTCGAAGCATTTTATCTTCCCGCGGATTCAAGTGAACCGGCGTCTGCCGGCGAAAAATTCGTTCGCTACGGAAAGGTACTCGCCGCGCAATATGTCTTACAGGGCGAGGATTTGACCGCAATCTATTTTGACAATTCCCCGAAAGACGATGGCTATTACACGCCCGAAGGCGAGTCATTCCAAAAAACGTTCCTCAAATCGCCGCTCAATTATCGGCGCATCAGCTCCTATTTTTCGTATGCACGCAAACACCCGATCCTTAAAATCGTTCGTCCCCATTACGGCGTCGACTTTGCCGCGCCAACCGGCACGCCGGTTTCTGCGGCTGCTGATGGTGTGATCATCAAAAAGGGATATGACAAAGGAATTGGGCGGTTCATAAAAATTCGCCATAAAAATCCACGTTTTGTAACCCTTTACGGCCATTTGAGCCGGTTTGCCACAGGTATGGCTGAAGGAATATCTGTCAAACAAAAGGACGTCATCGGCTATGTTGGCTCCACGGGACTGGCAACCGGGCCGCATTTGCATTACACGTTTTACGAGAATGGCCGCCCTATTAATCCGTTGAAAATTAAAAACACCTCCGGCGATCCCATAAGCTCAGAAAATCTGCAAAAATTTGAAAATGTTTTAAGCGACATGCTCGCCCGTCTTGAAGACCTGGACGGTCTGCATATACCGCTGGTACAAAACCAGGCGCAATATATTCATTTCAACAGATATTGCATTAGCGAACGATAGAAACGCAAAAAAAATCTTGACTCTAAACCAAAATTTTTGTATAATTGGAGACTTACCAATTGCGCCCATAGCTCAGTTGGATAGAGCAACGGACTTCTAATCCGTAGGTCGAAGGTTCGAATCCTTCTGGGCGTACCCAACATAAACAACAACTTAAGCCTGCTTTTTTAGCGGGTTTTTTTATTGGGTGCTTATAGAACGATCTGCCAGTCTTGAAGGCCGATGCAAAGAGCAATCCGCCTCAGGCCGATAGGTCGAAGGTTCGAATCCTTCCGGGCGTACCCAACATAAACAACAACTTAAGCCTGCTTTTTTAGCGGGCTTTTTTATTGGGTGCTTATAGAACGATCTGCCAGTCTTGAAGGCCGATGCAAAGAGCAATCCGCCTCAGGCGGATAGGTCGAAGGTTCGAATCCTTCTGGGCGTACCCATCATAAACAATAACTTAAGCGGGCTTTTTTATTGGGTGCTTATAGAACGATCTGCCAGTCTTGAAGGCCGATGCAAAGAGCAATCCGCCTATATTTGTGCCATATGGCATTAACTCAGGCGGATAGGTCGAAGGTTCGAATCCTTAACAGATAAAAATCAATCAACCTAAAATGAATAAGAGCGCCCCTGCCTCTTTATTGCTTATATGCAGCAGGCACATATTTTATAGTGAGTTTCCACCCCCTTTTTATGCATCAAAATCAGGAGAAAAATGAACTCTCCCCAAAATGCCTGATCAATTTTTTCCAATTTTTTACAGAAATGTTATTGACTTATTGCAAATATTTTTATATATTATGCTACCACGTTTTTTTCTAACCTGCTTGTAAGAAAGTGTATCGTTAAAGGAATGATCTATGAAAAGCCAGTGACGAGCTCCCCGCCTTCGCTGGCTTTTCACTATCCTGCTTGTAAAAGTGGGCTTTTTCATTGGATGATTTTTGAAGTGCAATCCGCGCGGGACAGGAATCCGGTTAATTCTATGGTTATGAACTCGGGCGACATTTGAATATCTTACACTTACTCCACTCCCAATACCTTAAAGACTGCGTTAATCGGATCAGCCTACATCATCAAATTAAATTTTGCAAACAAGTCTGGCGGAACAGTTGCCATTTTCGTCATATCGCTGGCCGGGAGCAGTATTTTTTTCGCGCCGCTATCTGCGGCAATCTGCAGAACATCGCCGAGATTCTGAGCGCCGATGATGGCGCCGCCGATACTCATCGATCCCGGGACGATCATTTGTGGCAGCAATGGTTTTTCCAAAATTCCGGAGACCAGGGAAATAAATATTGCAAGCTCTAATCCAAATACATTGCCGACACCATTCAAATCAGAGCCTTTCAAATGGATTTCAAAATCAGAATAGTGAACACTTTGTGAGATGCGCGAAAGATTCGCTTTCATGTAATTGATCGCTTCTTTTAATTCTTCACGAATGCCACTCCCGCTGACTGTACGCTTTACTGCAATTGTATCCCGTTGATTTAAATCCTTTCCCAAACTAAAATGCTTTTGAATTGCATCGGTATAAGTTCGCCTGCGCATCTCCCGCATCCACTCAGCGAGATAGTCGCTGATAAAACCGTATTCATTCGTAATTAATTCAGACCGTAATTTTGGTACTTCCCAACCCGGAAGATAGTGATGAAATCAGTCAAAAAATGCAGTGTCTGCCATTGCCGGCGGGAATGGTGAAAATAAATGGGAGGTCTTCACAATATTTTCGATTGAGCCGTTGATATTGCCCACCAGGACCATAGAAGCATTCGCATTGATATGCTCTTTTGCCCGTGCAAATGAACCATTTGCCATATATCCTTTCATTATCTGAATGCCATCTTTATCCCGAAACTTAATCCCGGCAACCTCATCGAACGCCACAACATCCCACAATCCAACCATTTTTGACGCCATATTGTAGAATAAATCAGCGACAGTGGTTTGACCGCCAGATATTAAGATTGCATTCGGAGAAATCTCATCATAAACATAGGACTTGCCCGTTCCACGCCATCCCAGTTCACAAATATTAAAATTATTCTCGACAAAAGGAATTAGCCGCGCGATTATATGCCATTTCGCGTTTTCTTTTAGATTTGTCGGTTCTATGCCCACGCTGCGGATTAAAATATCAATCCATTCTTCAAGTGTGAAATGTTCTCTGTCATCAAATAACTCCTGCATATCCATCCCCGGCATCTGGAGGGGTTTAAGCTCTTCCAGGATGAACGGCGAATCTTTTGATCCCTCTTCATAAAAATAATTAATCGTCAATGACAAAGAGCTTTCAAATTTTTGAGGTTCTCAATTATTCCGGCTAAAGTATGGACGTGTACCGGAAAAACTGTTATTTTTTCAAATGCTCCGGCATTACAGGTGAAGTGTGTCCAACAAAGAACATGGCACGATTTATTAGTCAGATCTCGCGATATCATTCATGATAACGCGAGTCAGAACAATCTGATTTTAAGCAAAGTTTGTCCGATTTATTGAAAAATGTATTCTAAAAATTTTTGGTACTACGTTTTTGTCTGATTGCCTGGTTTATGAATTATTCAGGTTAGATACTTATGTTATAAAAATTCTAAATGCGTAATATGTGCTGTGAGTTACATATTGCTCAAACCTGCCAATATCATGAAACAGCCCCATAATTTCGGCAAACACCGTTTGTTCCTCTGTCAGAGACAGAGCTTTTGCTAACGCCACAATCTATTCGCATACTTTCAAAGAATAAATAATTTTTATTTTAATGGCATCGCGGACATGGCCGTTATTGGCTTTAAACGTTTGAACGTAATTATTAAACCAGGCCTTTAAATCCTGTACTAAATTTTAATTCATGCTTAATAGTTCCGGTTCAGTTTTCATTAGACATTAAAACGAAAATTTAAAATATCACCGTCATTTACAATGTAGTTTTTGCCTTCCAGGCGAAATTTTCCATTCTCCTTAACAGCTTTTTCTGAACCTAAATCCACTAAATGCTGGTATGAAAAACACTCGGCACGTATAAAACCACGCATTAAATCAGTGTGGATGACACCTGCTGCCTGCATTGCATTGTATCCGCTGTGAATATTCCAGGCACGGACTTCATCTTCTCCTACAGTGAAGAAACTGATATATCCTAAAATTTTATATGCCATTCTCGTGAGACACACGCGGGCAGACTCCATGATTCCCATATCTTCCATAAACATCTGAATCTCCTGCTCATCATTTAATCGGGAGAGTTCCATTTCAAATGTACCAGCAAATTCAACAATTTCGTTCGACGCGCTTATTTCGGAGAGCAGCGCTTTATTTTTTCCAAAATTTGATTCTGCAGAATTCAAAATAACCATTAATGGCTTTTGTGTTAGGAATTGCAGACCACGAATCGCTTTTTTCTCATCTTTGTACAGCTCAAGCTCGCGTATGGGTTTTTCATCATTTAAATGATCCCGGATTTTATGCAGGACTTTTTCTTCAATCACGGTATCGTATGTTTTTTTGCCGCGCTTATTTCCCCACTCTATCCGTTCAAACCGACGTTCAGTAAGCACCATATCGGATAAAATCAATTCCATATTAATCTGCTCAAGGTCTTTCAATGGGGTCGGCTCTCCGGCAACTCCCTCAGAAAAATTGCGAAGCACAATAGCCAGCGCGTCCATATTTTTCATTGATTGAAACATATCCTGGGAAAGAGTGGGAATATCTGACGATTTCTCTGTCATCCCGGGGAAATCCATTATCTCCAACGTTGCATAAGTCGTTTTTTTCGGCTGATACATTACAGACAATCTAATCACGCGGTCGTCGCCAACATCAACAACTGCCAGATTTGCCTCATTCCTGGTGTTTGAATACGCTGATACTGTAATATGTGATTTCGTGAGTGCGTTAAATATCGTCGTTTTTCCGGAGTTAGGCAAACCGAGTAAACCAATCTTCATAACCATCCTCTTTTGTAATCATTTTCTGAATCTAATCAACTAAATGTATCAGGAATCACCTTCATCTTTTTTTAGATTTTTTAATAGTATATCAACTGGCGTATAATATTTTTTCTCGACATTGCATGTTTTGCAACAAGGCGCCACATTGCCCCGTGTCGATTTTCCTCCGCGGGCAATGGGTACGATATGATCCATGGTGAGTTCTTCTACCGGACACTTTTTTTTACAGTAATAGCAGATTCCCTTGTTGATCTCGTTTTTCCACCATTGGGTTTTTCGCAATTCCCGTGCTTTTGCCTTTTCTCTGGCAACATGTTTTGGATCTTTTTCAAAATTTATCCAGTCAGACATTGTGTTTCCTGTTTTAATTAGACTGGAGTGAGTCGCTCCTGTGCGCATCAGGTGTATTTATACGATTCACTGCAATGCACAAACAACGTATCCCGCAACTACAGGTTCGCAGGAAAAACCCGTGCGGAGGTTTAAACAGCGATACAATATGATTATAAAGAAGTGTATCGATATACGAGCTATTTCATTTTTAAAAACCTTCGCATGGGTAGTTCTTGGACAGTCTGTAACAGCGTTGCACTCCAGCCATTAATAAATCCAATAATTTTAAATAGAAGTATATACACTCTGATGATTGAAATAAGTTTCCAATTTATTTCAATTTGAAGTAATTCAATGCCAATCGAATCCCATTTTTAACAGCGCTGAAAAAACCGATCGCGCCCCAACTTTTTGCGTTTTTTGAGAACGATAGCTTTGTTTTAATTTATCCGTTAAATTATCAAAAGACTCATAAGTTAACGGGAAATATATTTTAATCCGGTTCAGATATTCGTCAGAATAAAATTGGCGATTTTTGGCAATGGCTTCCATTACTAAAAACTCACAATTATTAATGATCAGATCGATCAATTTTCCGTGATTATCCCGGGAAAGATGCATTAACGTTACACGACGGATAAAATTTAATAACTTATTTGCTAATGAATCCAGAGGGTAGTGATGCGCTAATTGCGAATATATCGTCATCTGTCCATGTTTATAATCTTCGGAAACATCCTGAATGTCATCTGCGAATTGCAGAAAAGCGCCAAAACCAAATGAAAAATCCGCTTCTGGCGGTGATAATTGTCCGCGGATTAAATACCCGTCTGCCAGCACAGACGTCCCTCCCTTTTCCAGGCTTATATCCAGAATATTCAAATCATAAGGAACTGAGTAATTTCGCTGTTGAATCAAGCTTCGAATCTGGGCATTATAAATCGACAACATACTTTGAAATACACCGGGGAATTTTTTTCTGGGAAAATGATCTTCGATCATCGACACCAATCGATACAATTTTTCCTGATAATCGGTCTCACGAACACAATTACTTCCCTCCAGCCAATACTTCAGTTTCAGTTTTATTTCCAACTTTTCTTCAAGAAAAAGATTCGGATCATCTAAAATATTATCTGTGTAAGGGTATAACAGGCTGTATGCAAAAACCGGAATTGTACATTCCACTTTTTCTTTCATGTAATGTTGTAATGCATTCATGATCCAGACGTTTCGCATCGCCTGATAAACATTCGCGGGCGTCATTGCAGTATCAAACGTTTCGACCAGTCGGATAAATTCTTTTGAAGACCTGCTAAACCCGGGTGAAAACTCACGATCCAGACCAATCCCGGTTAAATGCGATATTTTTTCTAAATGTGGTTTTGCAATTTTAGCCCGTTCCTGATTTACACTGTCTCCCGCCTGTGCATGCTCGCTATTAAATTGGTGAAGCCGTTTAATCAACTGTTCAAGTTCAGTGGCGATGTTCATCTGCTCCGGTTCGGTATACTGCCGTTTTAATCGCGGCATGCACGTATTACTTTCCCACCAAATCCGGGCATACTTTTGTGTTAAGTTTTGAATTAGATGTTCCAGCGGACCGAGCAGATCTGAAAAATATTTTTCATTCATTCAAATTTAATTTACAATTTATCGGATTTATTCCTGCCCAATCCATTTTTCCAGGCTATCGATTATTTTTTTCGCCTGATCAATGCTGGATATGTTAAATTTGGATTGTTGCATGTATTGGCCTCTTATCTTTCGATAACGACGGATTGTAAACCGAATCGGGCTGTAAGATTCCTTTGCCGCTTCCCACTGCTGATATTTAAATATGATGGTCGTCCATGCGCCTTTTGTCAAAACCTGTTTATCAAGCTCTTTTACGATTAAAATGTCATTCTCTTCATAATTAATGGTAATGTCTTCGATAGATGCAGCCATTCACATACTCCTCGCGATTTGTTCTCTAAAATTAAATAAATGCTAATGTACGATAATTTCAGATAAATGTCAAATAGAAAAAAATGTTTTTGAATGAATATCCACACCCCCCTCTTGTAAACGTGGAATGTCGGTCTGCCATTTATTATTCCGATTTTTTAAATGATAATTTGGATCCTCATAATACATTCGCTCCAGTAAAAGATAACAAATTCAAAAAACCGCCTGCAAGTTCGGAACATAGAAACTTAAAACCTGCAGGGATATGCAGAAAACGTATCTTCTCAATATTTTATGGTAGATATGGGCGATTGCCTCTATGTCGTAT
>CAZCJL010000060.1:0-40827 GCA_964498785.1 uncultured Cytophagia bacterium
TGTAGTCCTTTTATTGACTCTGTGTTCTCTGTGACTCTGTGGCTGAATAGTTACAGGAAAAGTAAAAATTATCAGGGAGGATAATTAGATGAATTTCAAGAATCTGAAAGTCTCGTAGTTTTCCATTTTAGTTGTGCTCTTGTTAATTGGTGGCATCGCCTTTAGTGTGGATAAACCGGTTTATAAAAATTTGCCTCCGGATGTTTTTATGAAAAAATGGCTGATTACTGAACCAATACCAGTTCTGGATGAAAATGAAAAACCGACTTCGGAAAATCAGGAAAAATCTTTTGCAAAAAATGCGCTTTCTCCGGGAAAAGTGAAGCAGAGCATTGATGCCTGGAAATTGGTCATTGACGGGAAATCCTACAAATGGAAAATGATCATGCACGGCGGCGGATTACATGGATTTAGCACATATTTGTGTCGCTTCACCGATCTTGATGTGACCGTCGCTGTGATTGCTAATTGTGTGCCAACGATTCCGGGGATGAACACCGAGCAGATGTCACTGGAAATTGCCCAGATTTATTTTTGGGAACAGATGAAAGAGCAGGAATCTTTTGTGGAGCAGGAAATAGACACGGCGATTTTACAGGATTACATTGGCAGATATGATTACGGGAACGCAGTGTTGACTGTCACGGAAGACGATGGTCATTTATTCGCGCAAATGGCCGGACAGCCAAAGTTTGAAATTTTCCCAACAGGAGATGATGAGTTTTTCTGGAAAGTTGTAGATGCGTCCGTAAAATTTGTACGGAATGAAGAAGGCGTTGTGACTTATGCAATGCATCATCAGGGTGGAATGGATCTTAAAGCGCCAAAACTCGAACAGGAAAAAACTGTTGAGGTAGATGAGAAAATTCGTGAGGATTATGTGGGCAAATATCAGTTGGCGCCGGATGTCATTGTATCGGTTACCCGGCAGGGAGATCAATTATTTTCTCAGATAACAGGGCAGCCCGCACTTAAGATTTATCCCCGTTCTGAAACTGAATTTTTCTTAAAAGAAGTAAATGCAACAGTGGAATTTATCAGGAAAGACGGCAAGGTGGATGGTCTCATCATCTATCAGGCAGGACTAAAAAATCCGGCAAAGCGGATCAATGACTAAGCACGAAAAAGCAGAAGCCGCGGAGAAACGCTAAAAGCATACCTCCGCGGCTTTATGCTTGAAATATATTCTTTATTGTATTGTCAACCCGATGATCCGATAATTGAATTCATACGAAAGACTTCTGCTCCATTTGGTATCGAGAACAGTTTTGTAGCGGGTTCCATCTTCGGGACCCACGGGTTTGCCATAGGAATAGAACCAGTTGATTATCGGGCTGCCGGTAAATCCCATAGCAATCCAATATTTGCCGGGTGATAAGACTGGCCAGTCCCGCCTGAAATCAAAATCCACCCAAAAATAGCCTGCTTTGAACGATATTTGATCCAGGGGAATGAAATCGCTGGTGGCGATAATCTCGCCCGGGACGCCGTTATCGTCTTTTATGATTTCAGCCCACAATTGTCCGTTACCGCCAAATTTGTGCAGCGCTAATCCAATTTTGCCAAGTTTTAATGGTTTTTGAAGAATGAACAACTGGGCATATTGTGCGCCACTGGTCACATATTCTGCGGTTTCAACCAGAAAGTTTTTCTTCATTTCGTAAGTTGCAGCTCCCTCTTTTTCCGCAGGTCCACGGGAAGATAGAAAATCAATTCCTTCCGGGAATTCGAGGTTTCCGAATAAATAGGGTTTGGAATAGGATAGCGTCTGCAATTTATCCTGATCCATGGCAACCGGCGTTGGTTCGGGTTCAATTTCGATTCGTTTGAATGACGCTTTCACAGAGGGCAACAGCAACATTTTGCGCGGCCCATATTTTTGTTTTTGGGCATTTAGCGACACATTATCCTGTGGAAACGATGTATCGATGATTTCTTCAAAATTCGGTGTTGCCAGGGCGCCTTCGGATTGCGTCCATCGGATCAGACCATCCTGGGTCGTTTCGTTATTATCCAGCCCGAATTCGATCCGGATAAAACGATTACTGACAAACAGGGCTGTTTGCTGCGGATCAAAGGGAACCCATCCCAAATCTTCAAAATAGACTTCAATCCATGAATGACGACCTTCTGCCATTTTTAAGGTGAGAATACCGGAACCAATATTTACATTATAAGGCTTTTTTAGCGTAACGCCATTTACGATCCTTGCAGGAACTCCCACAGCCCGCATCAGCGCGGAGGACAGATGTGAATAATTCTGGCAGTTCCCTTTCCCTGTGCGAAATGAATACATTGCCCCGTAATCCTGTGGCGTAAGAACATAATGCATGTGATCGATCACCCAGGCCAGAATTCGCTGGACAGCGTCAAACTGAGTGTTCGCTCCGGTGGTGAGCTGTTTTGCCTTTGCAACAATTTGAGCATCGGTAGCGGGAACCTGATCAGTCGCTGTTAAATACTGTTTCACTTCCGGAGGAAGATTTTTCATCGGGAATGGAGACGTTGTGTTCAACTCTCTTAATAACGTCGTGTTCATAGCAGTTAGTGAGATTTCTGTTTTTATCGTGCTCCGGGGATTATTCCACATGACTTTAATCACCTGGTTTCCGCGTTTATCTGTATATTCTTCCTGATCATTTGGCTGAGGGATAAAATTAAATTTAAGATTCGTAATCTGTTGATTATAGGTCGGTGATTGATAAGTTACGGGCTTTACATACGTGAGATAAAGTTTATTAATCGCCGGATTGGGTTCGACTTTCTGAATCATTTGATAATCGATGCGCGTTTCCTGTCCGCCATTGATTAAGTAGTTCTCAGCATAAGCTGCAATGGAAAATAATAGCAGACATATTAGAATTAACTTTTTCATATTTGCTCCTATTTACTTAATTTACCGGTTAATATAACACACTTAATTTACAATTTCAAGGTATTTATTCGCTTAGTAGCAAAATATCAGAAATTAATTGAATCAAAAGTAGAAAAAATAAATATTTCCTTGCAAATTAAATGAAAATTTGCTAATATTAAAACTCAATGTAATTTATGTTACAAAATGTGAATCACTGTACAGTCTTTTGCATCTAATAGCCAATGAACACCAATGAACAGTAAATATATTTAAGTTAATTGATAATATAAAATTTAAATTGAATGGAGGAAAAGGATTATGGGGAATTTGAATGCGTACTCTGATGAGGCGATTAAAATGCTCATGAATTATGGCCCGAAATTAATATTGGCGATTGTTACTTTACTTATCGGTTTATGGGTTATAAAAATTATTGTGAAAATAGCAATCCGGGCAATGGAAAAAAGTGAAACCGACGTCTCACTGCGATCCTTCCTGTCCAGTTTGATTAGCATTGTCTTGAAAATTTTATTATTTATCACAGTGATATCAATGGTCGGCGTACAGATGACGTCTTTCATTGCAATTTTGGGAGCTGCTGGTCTGGCTGTTGGTTTAGCGTTGCAGGGAAGCCTGGCGAATTTTGCAGGCGGCGTTTTAATATTATTTTTCAAACCGTTTAAAGTTGGCGATTATATCGATGCACAAGGTTTTTCAGGATCAGTAAGTGAAATTCAGATTTTACACACAATTTTGAAAACACCGGATAATAAAACCATCATAATGCCCAACGGGTCATTATCCAACAGTACAGTCACTAATTTTACCAGAGAAAATACAAGACGAGTGGATATTGTCTATGGCATTGGTTATGATGATAACATTTTAAAAGCAAAGGAGATTATCCAAAATGTTATCAAGGCGGATGATAGGATTTTAAATGATCCGGCGCCGATGGTCGTTACTTCAGAGCTCGCTGATAGTTCAGTTAATATAACAACTCGTGTATGGACAAAAACATCTGATTATTGGGCTGTAAAGTTTGACCTGATCGAAAAAGTAAAATTAGAATTCGATAAGAATGGAATCTCGATTCCGTTTCCACAACGGGATGTTCATATTTATAATCATGATAAATAGTAGTTAATGGTTATAAAATAAGCTTAGGAGGAATAATGAAACTCAAACAACTGCTTATTGTCATAGTAAGCATTCTGATGGTTAGTTCTTTTGTGTTTGCCCAGGATGAAGCCCAGAAAGAAGAACCCAAAAAAGAGGAACCGATATATGGCTGGCAAAAGTCAATGGTCGGCGGAATTAATCTGACCCAAACCAGTTTTGATAATTGGGCGCAAGGAGGCGAAAATCAGGCTGCCTGGCAGATTCATTTAAATTTTAAATTTGTCAATGATCAAAAGAAAACGAATTGGGCCAATTCAGGCAAATTTACGTATGGCTCAACAAAAACAGGTGATCAGGAAGCCAGAAAATCAATTGATGAAATGAAACTGGAATCCGTGTTGACCTATAAAATTGCCAAATATATTAATCCATTTGTCGCAGCAACCGGTGAAACCCAATTTGCAGCAGGGTATAATTACGGAGATGATTCCAAAGTTAAAATTTCCAAATTTATGGATCCCGGCTATTTCAGAGAAAGTGCTGGTATGGGCTACAAGCCAAATGACATTTTCCAGACTCGTTTAGGTGTGGCTTTGAAACAAACCATCACGAGTGACTATCCCGTTCCGTATGCAGATGATCCCGGAACCGAAGACATCGAGAAAACAAAAAATGAGGTTGGTGCTGAATCAGTCACAGACCTCAACTGGAAAATTGCCGAAAACACGTTGTATACAAGCAAGCTGGAATTGTTTTCCACTCTCAGTGCTTTTAATGAGATTGATGTAAACTGGGACAATGTTGTTTCCACGAAGGTTACAAAATATATCAGTGTAAATTTCAATTTCAAGCTCTTCTATGATCGTGATATTTCAAAGCAGCGTCAAATCAAACAGGCGCTTGCTGTTGGTTTGACCTATACTTTTTTATAAAAGCTTAAGTTACTTTACTGTGCAAAGGGCAGGAGCCAATACGCTCCCTGCCCTTTTTGGTTTATGGTTGATTTTTGTTGTGTTCTGTCGACCTTTTATACAAGTGTGAATCAAAATCCAAATGAGTAATGCAAATATCAAAGTTGACTAACAGCAAGAGGGAATTATGCTGGAGCAGATTGATATATCGAAAAAATTGAGAAAAGCAGAATATAAATCGCTTAAATCCGAGCTGGAATTAAAGCTGAGTCAAATTCAGCAACAAGTGCGAACTGCCCAAATCCCTGTGATGATTGTATTTGAAGGGTGGGATGCTGCAGGTAAAGGAACATTGATTAATCGACTGATATTGGCGCTTGATCCCCGCAGTTACAGCGTGCACCCGATTAATCCACCGACGAAAGAAGAAAAACTTCGTCCATTTTTATGGCGGTTCTGGACTAAAACTCCTGAAAGGGGGCGAATAGCTATTTTTGATCGCAGTTGGTACGGTCGGGTACTGGTAGAACGAGTTGATAACGTCGTGAAAAAGAAGATATGGAAAGAGGCGTATGCTGAAATTAACACATTCGAAAAACAATTGGTGAATGACGGAACGGTTATTATTAAATTCTTTTTGCATATCGATAAGAAAGAACAAAAAAAACGGTTTAAAAAATTGGAGAAAAATTCGGCGACTGAGTGGAAGGTGACGAAAGATGACTGGAAACATCACAAGCAATATAGAAAATATGCCCGGGCGATTGAGGATATGCTGGAAAAAACTGACACGGAAGTTGCCGCCTGGACAATCGTTGAAGCGCATGATCGTCGGTATGCAACTGCGAAAATATTCAGAATTGTGATTAATGCAATTGAGCGGCGACTTCAGCAGGATACCGGAGATTCAGATTATGATCAGCGACAATCTTCAAAACTGACGATATTGCCCTTAAAAACAGAATCCATCCTTGATAAAGTTGATTTATCACTAATCATGTCGCGTGAAGAGTATGATCGGGAATTGAAAATATATCAGATTAAAATCAGAGAATTGGAACATAAAATATTTCTCAAGAGATTGCCGGTAATTATTGTGTACCAGGGATGGGATGCCGCAGGCAAAGGGGGAAATATCAAACGACTGGTACAGGGTATGGATCCGCGGGGATATGAGGTTGTGCCTGTTTCCGTTCCGAATGATATTGAGCGAAATCATCATTATCTGTGGCGATTTTGGATGAATATTCCGAAAGGGGGACATATTACTATTTTTGATCGATCCTGGTACGGGCGCGTGTTGGTGGAACGGATTGAAGGATTTTGTTCTGAAAAAGAGTGGCGCCGCGCGTATCGGGAAATTAATGAAATGGAGCAAATGCTGGCAAATTATGGGACATTGATCATTAAATTTTGGTTACACATTAATAAAGAGGAGCAATTACGTCGATTTAAGGATAGAGAGAGCACGCCGCACAAACGCTGGAAAATGAGCGAAGAAGATTATCGCAACAGAGAGAAATGGGATCAGTACAAAGTCGCAGTGGATGATATGATTCTGAAGACCAGTACCAGTTATGCGCCCTGGACAATTATTGAAGCCAATTGCAAACTATTTGCACGAATTAAAGCATTAAAAACAGTCACGGAACGCATCGAAGAAAGATTATAAAGATGAATAATTTTTCTGAAACCCAAAAAATACAAACAGAAATCGAGCGAAAATTTTTGATCAAAAAAACACCGGAAGATTTACATAAATATAAGTCACACAAAATTCTGCAAGGCTATATTATCATTACTAAAGACGGTACAGAACTTCGGTTGCGACAAAACGGAGAATACTATTTTCAAACAATCAAAAGCGGAGAGGGGCTTGAGCGGAAAGAGACAGAAATTGAACTTTCAATTGAACAGTTTAATAAATTATGGCCATTAGCCGGTCGCTGGCAACTTCGGAAAAAAAGGTTTGAAATCCTGTATGAGGATGTGAAGATCGAACTCGATATATATGATGCACCATTCAAAGGATTAATAATGGGAGAGGTGGAATTTAAAACTGTTGAAGATAGCGAGCGATTTTCTCCCCCGAATTGGTTCGGAAAGGAGATTACTAATGACGAACGTTTCAAAAATCGCAACCTTGCGAAATTCGGAATTCCGGCGATATTATGAAAAATATCTTAAATAACAGAGATTCGGATTGGATGTATAATCAATCCGGAGTCATCCCGTTTCGGGTTTTGAACGGAAAAATTCAAGTGTTGCTGATTACAAGCCGGCGGCGCAAGAAATGGATTTTCCCGAAAGGCATTATTGAACCTGGAATGACGCCGCAGGAATCTGCTGCCAGAGAAGCGCTACAGGAGGCCGGTGTAATCGGACAGGTGTTTGCGGAGTCGATTGGTGAATATGAATATAATAAATGGGATGGAACCTGTCATGTACAAATGTTTCCGATGGAAGTGACAAAGATAATGGATAATTGGATGGAGTCGTCTTTTCGGGATCGGAAATGGGTTTTTATAGCAGAGGCTACGAGATTATTAAATAGAGACAAGATGAAGGTTATGTTGGATAGCTTAATAAAATATATTAAATTTTAAACTGAATAACAATAAAACAAATTTTTAAAATAAAAAATAAGAATTTAACTTGATTTAAAGGTAAGGTTTATTTATATTATTTCCTGATAATTACGTTGATAAATGGTTTTTATTCAAAGAGGAGGTTTAATTATGAAAACATTATATATTGTGCGACATGCAAAAGCGGTGAGTCGGGATAAGGGCTTCCCGGATTTTGGGCGATCTCTGGTAGCACAAGGTGTGAAAACGTCCCAAAAAATGGCCAAAAAGATAAAAAAACAAAAGACCAATGGTGTTGTATTTGTGTCGAGTCCTGCTAATCGCGCACTGGAAACAGCGCATATTTTCGCAAAGAGGATGGACTATCCGGTTACGAAAATTTTATTGAAAGATGTTATTTACGAAAGTAACACTGGTAAAGAATTTCTGACATTGGTTCAGGGACTGGATGATAAATTTAAAACGTGTTTCCTCTTTGGGCACGATCCAGGCATCAGTGAGTTTGCGGCTTCAATTTTGAAAGATTTTACGTACGAAATCCCAAAAGCAGGAATCGTGTGTGTTGAATTTGCCACAGAAAATTGGAAATCAGTTTCGCAAAATAACAGCAGTTTAAAATTTTTCCAATTTCCGCTGAATAAAACGCAAAAAGCGGAATATGATAAAAAAGTGATAAAGGATATCCGATTCCGGTTGATGACAGCGGTTGAAGCGGAATTGAATAAAATTGATGCAGATGCAACTTTGAAAATCCAAAATGCGATCAAGAAAAACAGTAAAAAAGTTGCATTGGCATTCATAGAAGAAGTGAGTGATTACTATCAGCTAATTGCTGAAAGTAAATTAAAATCGGATAATGAGAAAGAAACTGATAAAAAAACGATTCAAAAAGAACAAAAACCGGATCAACCAGTAAAAAAAGAGCAACCCCAAAAACCGGAGAAGAAAGAAGTCGCGCCCCCAAAAACAATAGAACCAAAAACAACACAACCACAAGCAAAAACAGGAAGCACTGCAACAAAGCAACCGGAGAAGAAGGAAGCTGTTAAAAAAGCGAACACAACTAAAACAGAGAAATCAGATTCAACTGTTGCAAAATCAATGTAAATTTTCTCATGTAAATTATTACGAAGTTATGGATCAACATTTTATCAACAAAGAAATCAGTTGGCTGTCCTTTAATGAACGTGTGTTGCAGGAAGCTGCGGATCCAACAACACCATTGATTGAAAAAACAAAGTTCCTTGGAATTTTTTCATCGAATTTGGATGAATTTTTTCGCGTACGAGTCGCCACGCTTCAACGATTGGTGAAACTGGGGAGGAAAGCAAAAAAATTCATTGGTCATGATCCGAAATCTGTGCTGCTGCTGATTCAGGAAATCGTTTTAAAGCAGCAGCGTAAATTCGAGAGAATTTATGAACAGATCATCAAGGAATTAGCCAAAGAAAAAATATTTATCATTAATGAAAAGCAATTGAGTGAACAGCAGGCAGAATTTGTCAAATCGTATTTTCAGCAGGAAGTTCGGCCACGGTTGATACCCATCATGATCGACCAGGTTAATACGTTTCCTGAACTGAAGGATCATGCGATTTATCTGGCAACACTATTACAGGAGAATGGAAATTCAAGAAAGCGAACGTTAGCATTAATTGAGGTGCCGACGCTATCGCTCTCCCGGTTTCTGGAGTTACCGCAAATCAGCGATAGACGATACATTATTCTGCTGGATGACGTGATTCGTTTCGGATTATCAGAAGTTTTTCGGACATCGAGTTTTACAGTTTTGGATGCGTTCACTGTTAAATTAACCAGGGACGCAGAACTTGATATCGAAGATGACATTTCCGAAAGCTACGTGAAAAAAATGTCCAAAAGTTTGAAACAGCGAAAAGATGGCAATCCGGTTCGATTTGTTTATGATGCTATGTTACCGAAAAAATTCCTGAATTTATTTATCGAAAATTTACATTTAAATGAAGCAGATACGCTCATTCCTGGTGGACGATATCACAATTTCCGGGATTTTATGGGATTCCCAAATTTCGGTGCAAAGCATTTACAATATGAAAATTTTCCTAAACTGGCTCACAAAGATTTTGATCCGCAGCCAAAATTAATGGATGTTCTCAAAACCAAAGATGTCATGCTTCATTTTTGCTATCAATCATTCAATTATGTGATTGATCTATTGCGCGAAGCCGCAATTAATCTAAATGTTAAATCAATAAAAATAACGATATACCGCGTTGCGAAAAGATCCAGCGTGATGAATGCGTTAATTAATGCGGCTAAAAACGGAAAAAATGTTGTCGTGGTACTGGAGTTGCAAGCCCGCTTTGATGAAGAAGCCAATATTTACTGGGCAGATAGGTTGCAGGAAGAAGGCGTCAAGGTTATTTTCGGTGTGCCCGGTCTTAAGGTTCATTCAAAATTGTGCCTCATTACGCGAAAAGAAGATAATAAACTGGTGCATTATTCTGTTATCGGGACGGGCAATTTTAATGAGGATACGGCGACTATTTATAGCGATCACGCGTTATTTACAGCAGATAAACGACTAACCCGGGAAGTCGATAAAATATTTGAATTTTTTGAGACAAATTTTAAAGTGATCAATTTTAAGCATCTGATCGTTGCACCGTTTCATTTGCGCAGGAAATTCATCAATCGCATTCAAAATGAAATTGACAATGCAAACAAAGGGAAAGAGGCATATATTATTCTGAAACTCAATAATCTGGTCGATTCCCAAATTATCGAGAAACTTTATGAAGCAAGCGGAGCTGGCGTAAAAATAAAATTGATAGTCCGCAGCATGTTTTCCATGATTCCGGGAATTGAGGGTAAAAGTGAAAATATCGAGGCTTTCAGAATTGTTGATAAATTTTTGGAACACACGCGTATCTTTGTCTTTTGCAATGATGGCGATGAAAAATATTATATTTCGTCGGCTGACCTGATGCCCCGAAACCTGGATCGCCGGGTGGAGGTCATGTGCCCGATTTACAATAAGGAAATACAATACGAATTACGCAACTTTCTCGAAATTCAAATGAAAGATAATGTAAAAGCATGTGTCTTAAATGGTAAACAGGATAATATTCGCCGAAGAACGAACGCGAATCCTAAAGTGAGGTCTCAGATTGAAATATATCACTTTCTAAAAAGACGACTTGATAATGCAGTTCAAGTTGCTCCGGTAATAAAATCATGATTTTTATTTATTTTTAATATCTTATGTTAAAGGTGATCAAATATGCTACCTGATGGTTTCCGTGAATATTATCAACAGCGAGCTAAAAATATTCGGGAAAATTACAGAACAGCAATTCATTATTTTAGTGAAGATGGAATTCATGATTTGCGCGTGGAGATAAAACGGCTTCGTGCATTTTATAAATTAGTGAATTGGATCAATCAAAATTTTAAAGCGAAGAAAAGACTTAAACCGATTCGCCAACTTTTTAAGGCTGCGGGTAAAATTCGTGATATGCATGTATTACAAAATATTGTGCGCGATAATAGCAGTCAGGAAAAATTAAATATTCATGAATTTTACAACGTGCTGAAACATCGTGAATTACAAGCCAGGGATGATTTTTATAAAGGATATAAAAATTATGATTTAAATATAATGGATCAAAATTTACAATTGATTAAGACGGCACTTTCCATTATTGATTATGAATATATCAGCCACAAAATGCATCAGCGCCTGGAGAAAATGATTGCTGAATTAATCGACTTTAAAAATCACCAGGAGCTTGAGGAGGCTGATCTGCATAAGATCCGTATCCTGTGTAAAGAGGCACGATATGTTTTGGAAGTCATCACAACAACCGGGGAAGAGGATGAGAAATTCAAAATTCTGAATAATAAAATGCGCGCTGTTCATCAGGCTTTGGGAAATTGGCATGATTACGACGTGTGCCTGCTGACTTTAAAACAGGCAATGAACGACGAGACTTTTCAGATAAGCGACAGTGATTCTTATCAAAAATTTGCTGCAATTTTAGAGAGCGAAAAAGCAAAATATATCTCTCAATTTGAAAAGCGATGGCAGGATTTTATATCAGAATCGGCACAATTGAAATTGGGAAATTCCGCTCAAAATCATTAAGCAACATCACTATTTTGAAGATACCCCAAATCAGGTATTCTTATGCCTTATTTGGGGTATTTTTTTATGTGCAAAATATTTGAATGGTTGTTTTTTAATAACTTAAAACTTTGGCATGAATCCTGTAGTCTTATTTATAAAAACGAATTTAGAAATCGGAGGATTTCATGAAACAGAAAAGTTTATTTATTGTCGCGACCGTTTTCCTGTCTCTGATACTTGGTTTTCTGACAGGGAGTGCGCAAATCGGGAAGGAAATCAAAATCAAGAAAATGGGGAAACCTATTCTTGGGGTAATGATTACTGATCCTGGCGTCAATGTGGACGGAAATAAACTGCCGCAAATCGAACGGGATTTTATTGTTCGTGCGCTAAAAAAACATCGGGGATCCATCAAAAAGGCTTCGGAAATGATGGGATTGTCCTATAAAACACTTCAATACCGAATGAAAAAAATTGGTTTGGAAAGAACTGATTTCAAATAGGAAAATTTAATTATTCCAATAGCAGTATTTTCAATGTCGAAGAAAATGACGTTCCCTGAATCCGGCACAGATACACGCCGCTTGTTAGCTGCTTCCCGCGTTGAATTGATGAAAACCGAAACTGATATTCACCAGCTCGTAAATTCCCGTCAAAAAGTTGTGCGACTGTTCTGCCGAGCACATCGAAAACAGTCATGTTCAGAAAATCATCTGTTGGTAAATTTATTTGAATTGAAGTCTCTCCGTTGAACGGGTTGGGATAATTTTTGCAAATAACGGATCGATCCGGTTTAGATCGCCTGTCATCCACAGAATGATAATTCCCCGCAATATCGACCGCACTGGTACGTTGAAAATTTACATGACCTGTTTGCCATATAATTTTTGCGTGTTCGGTTCCCGGCAGATCATACGCGCAGATACCGGTCCACGTGGTGCCGACCACAATTTCCAGATCCGGGTCGCCATCGATATTGGCAAGTGTCGGGGTGCTGGTAATTCCGTTCCAGCCACGGTCACTTTTAGGAACCTCCAGTTCATGCAATACATCGCCCTGCCAGTTTAAAATATGTAATTTACCCAACTCCTGACTGTTGCGTGGAGTCCATGAACCAAAAATCACCTCGGGGTGTCCATCGTTATCCAGATCAGCGATGCTCGGAGCAGTTGCATAGCGGATGAATCCTTCACTGTCACGAGTAACATGATACGGCCAGTTATGATGTTCTGTCTTATCGAGCCAGCAGGCGTGTAATTTTCCGTCATTGGCCGGGTACAGAATTTCCTTAAATCCATCGTTATCCAGGTCAGCAGTCACTGGATTTGGCAGACATACTTTGATAATTTGCCAGTCATCGGTGTGTGGGTGGTTTTCTGCCAAATTTTCAGGGACCGGAAAAACGCGCCAGTCAACTCCATTTTGATTGAAACGGGTACGGTCTGGTTGCAGGATAACAGGGGTGTGATATTGCGGATAGCTGATATCATTTGTTTCGCCGCGTTCATGAATTATTGAGACAGTAATGATATCCGGAATATGATCATTATTCACATCATCTACAATTGAGGAGCTGAAATAAAATTTGGGCTGCAATTCACCTTCCTCAGCCCAACCGCGTAATTCAGACTCTACATCCATCCATAATGGAATTTGCGCCCAGATTTTATGATCATAAAAAGCGCCGGTGTGCACATGTTCGCCATTGTGATGAAGTGCGTGGATGTAAAAGTTGTCCGATAATCCGATTAATTCCAGATCATCATCCCCATCCAAATCAGCGAGGGTTGAATTTTGATTGAACGTTCCGTGCCCGCTATTTACACGCGCTCGCTGAGGCCAGCCGGGAAATGGCTGTCCGTCAGGTTTCAGGATGTACCAGTCGTAATCATTGTCATCTGTTCGAACCGAGCCCACAATAATTTCAAAAATGCTGTCATTATTTATATCAGCAACACATAAGGAGCGAATTTCACTATTTACATGAAGATCGATCGGCCATTGTGATTTATAAAAATAACCATCCGAATTATAGACGGAAACAATTCCGTTTGGATGAGCGGTAATGATTTCCACATTTCCATCGCCTTCTAAATCAGCAATGGCAACCGCAGGATAGGTGTTACCAACGTGTTCCTTTCCGCTATAACTTCGATCATGACCAGAGTATACATTCCAAATCGGATCGCCGGTTTCCCCGTCCACAACATAGATCATATAATCAGCCCATATAATTTCCTGACGGTTATCACCATTCAGATCAACGACAACCGGAGAGCCGGCATATCCGCCGTACATCAGATAGGGACCTCCGCCTTTGCCCAACCATTTAAGCGTCGGGGGATTTATGACAGCGGATGCAATATTCGTTATGAGTAAGATTAAGAATAAAATTAGACGTTGCATGATTTTCCACTTTGTTCAATGTTCTGAGTTGAAAGCGTGGAATTGCAAAAATCATTCCCTGTGAAAACAAAGATGGATTAAAGAATTGTGTCTTTAATTAAGAATTCAGGTTAATTAGAATAGTAAACGAAGATCAACTTCGATATAAACCGTACCATTTCGTGCTAATTTGGATGAATGATTAAATAACTCGAAAGAAGAATCGGCGTTCTCTAAAAGGACAAACGCGCGGTAGCGATCTTCAGGTGTTTCAGGTGTGTTTTTAAAATGGACTTCAATCGGGTATTCTACAGAATGAGCAATTTCGGACATTGCTTTCATAAAATTTAAAAAACTTTGCTCTCCGACAGCAGGTTGGGCTAAATCATGCGGTACTTCCAGATGGTCAATTTGATGTAACATGCAATAGAGAAATTTGGCGCCGTAAGAAATTCGCCGTATCTTTGCGAATCCTTGAATGAAATCATTTTCCTGCAATCTGTTGAATTGTTCACGAGTAAATATGTTTCGATAAAAATTTGGGGGACGGGTATCGATTAACGGATCATAAGAAGAAACAAGCCATTCGATGCGCTCCATTGATGTTTCGATGGACATTTGATGTAATAGTTCATCGCGGTTCGATGCATCGCATATTTGTTCGACCCTTGTCATGACAGTGAAATACCGCTCAGCTTTTTTTCGGGATAAATATCCGTCATAAATTGCAGCGGAATCAATGGCAGCATGAAGAATTAAAAATTCCAGCAACAACTTTTTTGCATTCAGATCAATTTTTTGGAAATCGGCGTCATCGAAAAGTTCTTCAAAAATTAAATAATTCATTTCACCAATAATCATCACTCCTAAAATATGATGATAGCGAAGTGAAAGATTGTAAAAATTTTTAATATGCGGTTCTATAACACCAAAATTGCCCCATAGATTGTAACGATCGTCATAGTCTTTTAGTATATCGCTTATTAGTTTGTCATGATATATGGAAGAAAGTGGTTTTAATAAATCGTGCATCAAAACATAAGACTCCAGAGAAGTGGTCAGTTGATGGCGACTTAATTTTCGAAATATATTTACAAATTGAAGAAATGCATGATACGCGAGGTCGGTTTTATGGTCTTGATTCAATTGAAGTAAAAAATCACGTTCAGAAGAATGTGAATTAAGAATATCAATAAACCATTGTTTTAATAAGTTATCATTAATAGCGCTGGCTGTTTCGATAACTTGCAAGGCTACCAATTCTTTTTCAAGATGAAGTTGTAATAACGGAAGTCTTAGGTTTTTAATATAATGCATTCACATATTCTCAAAATTTGTTAAAGATATTCAGAACAGTCTTCGCGGAGACGAATTAAATCAAATATTGACTCATATCCGGCATGAATATAATGAGTCATTTTCCCTTTGGGCGCACATAATTTCCCGCTATACAAATCAGCGCGAATTTTATTAAATTTGGCTGCCGGGCCGAAAATTGTTCGCAAATCGAGCTTTACATTTTTGTTACAATTTCGAACTTCGATTAAATAAAGTGCACTGTTCTTTACTTCCCACCAGGCCTGATACCCTCTCCAACAACCGGTATTCATTATGCCGTCATCGAAAAAGGGTTGTGGCCGTGGATTTGACTTATTTAAAAAAGCTTCCAAATGGGTTGCAATGTAATAGTAACGTGTCGTTATTAAAAATTAAGATATCCGGTCTTTGGGCTGTGGCAAATAAAAAACATGGCCAAAATATGCAGATCAGTAAAAACACCAAAAGAAATTTTGTTATTTTTCGAATCAAATTATGAATCCAGCTAAATTTAAAGAAGACCAAACGAAATTGCCAGAAAAGCGGGCCCATTAATCGCCGCGTGAATAAGGACGCCCAGCCATGTGTTTTGGCGTTTTTGAACAATATAAGATTGAATAAACAACGTCGGGAGCAGGGTAAGTAACAATTGCCAGCCAAAGGCGAGATGAAAAATACCCCAAAAAAAACCGTGATAAACCCAGGCAAATTTTCCAAAAGCAAGCTCTTGTTTCGGAAGGAGAACTCCCCGCCAGAGTATCTCCTCACCCATAATGTTCAGCAGCCAGTAAGGAAACCACAGGAGTAAAAGCCAGTAGCGATTTGGTGTCAGGGGCTCAAAAGACATAAACGCGGGTTGGTGCTTAACTTCGTCGGTGAAGAATTTCAAGATTTCCATGACTGTGCCACTTGAAAATGATATCGCCAAAATTGCGAGAATGCCCCAGCGCCAATCAACGCGTGTCATTTTACGAAATCGTAGTCTTTCTTTCCAAAAATCAGGTTGATTAAAAGAACCTTCTGCTTGTGTGATAATCGCAGCGATGATGAGTAGCGGCATGAAAATCCCCAATCCGGCGACGAGGAACCAAAAAATGACAGTTTCTATGCCAGTGATTGCACTGAGATACGGAATCAGAAAATGCGTTTCCAGATACAGAATCAGGCCGGCACCACCGAAAATGAAAAACGATGGCCAGAAACCAATCGAAGTTATTGTTCTATTGTTTTCAGACATAAGGGTGTTTTCGCTCATGTGAACGTTTTTGGTAATTTTATTTTCCGTTGTACTTGTCATCTCCCAAAATAACAACAATCTCACCAAAATAAAAGCGGTGATAATCTTTGTTCGGGTATTTATTTTCAATTGATGTATCAATAAAAAATTTCGGTTTAAAATCATCTGCATATATTTTCTGACATTCAATAATCAATTCTGCTTCAGCAAATGAAGGAGCCGCTACTTTTCCGGATTGAATTACATTTAGTTTTGTATTTGCAATTTTATCAAAATCCCGCCCCGAATGTGTGCCAAGATATTGCAGGTCGGAGCGATATTTAGGTGGAAAAGCACACAAAGTAAATGAATCATATTGTTCCATAAATTGAAATGTATGGCGAGGCGGCCGAACGACAGCCTGTACAAATGGTCTGTTCCACATCCCGCCAATGCTACCCCAGGCGACTGTCATTGTATTATAGTGCTGTTTTTGATAATCTCCGCAAGTGAGTAAAAACCATTGATTAAGCCATAAATCGATTGATTGTGATGTAAATTTGTCAACATGAATAGGTTTTAATGCCATTATATTTTCCTTTATTAGTTTATAATGTAGTGGCACTTTATGAAAGATGTTTGATAAGAAAAATTTAATGTTTATTATTCAAAATGTCAATAAAAAAATGACCCGCGATAATTATGGATTAAATATTTTAAAATCAGATAAATTTTTTATTGACATTTTACGTAAAAATATTTACATTAATAGCAATCATCAACGATGAACATTAAATGTTATGTTATCGTATAGTATTAAACACACAGCCTGCGTTATAACCATCCAACGTACAATATTTATAAAATAATTCCTTTTAGCAAATCAGTGTGGAATATATGAATGATATATATCTATGCCGGTGGCCTGCTGTTAAAGTGGTAATTATTATGATGGGGGGACTCATCTTTGCCGCTCATGTAACGCTCCCTTTAAAACTCACCATCACTTTGGTAGCCTGTCTGTTTTTGTTGTTGATAGCTTTAATCGTCGCCGATAGATCGAAATCGCCAGCAATCGATTTTTTATTATCCGGCTTTATTTTTATAACATCAGTGTTTCACTATCAGGCAGCAAGCTCCATTTTTTCGGCTAATCATATTAAATTCGTTAGCGGTGTTAAGGAAGATGTTTTTATAGATGGATATATTTGTAAAAATCCTGTTTATAAAGATTCTCTTTTATCCTGCGAATTGCAAACAGAAAAAATACAATTAGCGGGAAGTGGGCCGTTAGAAACAACCGGAAAAATATTGCTAAAAAGTACAGTCGTTCCTGAATCTCTAAGCAAAGGGGACCGTGTATCAGTTATCGGAATATTAAAAAAACCGGCCGGTGAGAGGAATCCGGGCGAATTTAATTATCGAAAATACCTTGAATCGCGAAATATTTATGGAATAATTTCGGTCTATGATTCTGCCAAAATTACCATAATAAAAAATGCCAAAGAATTCCCGTGGTGGGAGAAAACACTCACTGCCTGCCGGGGATTTCTTGAAGGCAAAATCGATAATGGATTTACAGGACAAAATAGAGCGTTTTTAAAAGGGTTAATTTTAGGCGAACGGGACGAAATTATACCGGAAGTTAAGGAAGCATTTAGTAAAACAGGGGTGATGCACGTACTTGCAGTATCGGGTTTACATGTGGGATTCATTGTACTGATATTTAGTGGCGTATTCAAATTACTACGCCTCCGGTTTCGCATCACGACAATTCTGACAATGATCAGCGTTTTATTCTATATGATACTCATTGGTTTTAAGCCTCCGGTTGTGAGGGCAACAATTCTGGTCGAACTTTATTTTCTCAGCACACTTATTCAGAGACCAGCGAATATTTACAATCTGGTTTCAGTAGCGGCAATTTTGATCCTTATAATTGATCCGTTGCAGCTTTTTCAGCCTTCTTTTCAATTATCATTTGTTGCGGTTCTTTCCATTATATATTTTTATAAAATAATGAATGCAAGGCTTCAGAAGTACAAATATTTTCAAACACTTTCACGATATTGGCTATCGAATTATATTATTCAATTGTTTCTCGTTTCTCTGGCAGCGTCATGCGGGACACTACCTCTTACGGTATATTATTTTGAAAAACTTCCGGTGTTTACATGGTTCCTGAATATAATCGTGATTCCGGTTGTCGGCTTTATTATTGGGTTTGGTTTCCTTTTCATATTGGTTTCAGCATTTGTATGGTCTGCTGCCGCATTTCTTGCCCAAGTATTACAAAAGGTCATTGAAATCCTTATAAATTTTATTGAATCAATAGCAGAGCTACCTTTCTCATATATCCCGGTGTATCAAGCAAAATTAGCTCATATCGTTGCCGCCTATATTTTTCTTATCTTAATTTTTAATTTAGATAAACCACGCATCCGGCGCACATGCGTTGCCATATTTGTGTCGATATTATTCGTGGTCAGTTTCCATGGGCTGGCAGCCAGGCACGAATGTTTAAACATAATTTTTTTTGATGTCGGACAGGGCGATGCCGCATTTATTCAATTCCCGGATGGGAAAAATATGCTTATCGATGGCGGGGCTTGTAACGATTTCTCCAATGCAGGTCAACGACATGTAATACCATATCTAAAACGCCAGGGGGTTCGGCGCATCGATGTTTTAGCGCTAACCCACGCGGATAATGATCATATTGGTGGATTCCCTTATATTTTACGGCATATTAAAGTGGCCCGGGTAATCGATACGGGATACGCCGCGGATCATGAATTTTACAGGGATTATCGCCATTTAATTGATAGCCTGAATATAAAATATCGAGCAGTGAAAGCAGGTGAAATCGTTCTTGAAGCGCACAAGTATGGAGTATTTGTGTTCAATCCTGATGATTCGCTTCAATATAATGATATTAACAACGCTTCTTTGGTACTGAAAGTAATTTATGGTGACGTCAGTTTTTTATTTACAGGCGATATTGAAGGTCAGGCCGAGGAGCATTTGTTGCGTTATGCAGACGCGCTTCAATGCGATGTACTAAAAGTTGCACACCATGGCAGTAAAACGTCTTCAATAGAAGAATTTCTCCGTTATACAAATCCTGCATTCGCTGTCATTTCAGTCGGGGCATATAACCGCTTCAATCATCCATCAACTCTTGTGATTGATCGCTTTAAAAAATATGGTACTCAAATAATCCGGACCGATGAAAACGGCGCCGTCATATTCAAAAGTGACGGAAAATCTATCAAGCGCCTCCGCTAATTTATTTTTTAATCAAACCCGAATTATTAGATGTGGGTGTAAAATCAAACTTGAGAAGTTGTTAGTGCTTCAAGTGTTGCCCGTGTCTACTGCTGCATAAAAGTTTTTTATTTTTTCCTTGTATCTTTGGTCAAAGAATTTTATATTACCCTAATTTATCCAAATGATAGGTGCAAAAATACCTCATGAAAAAAGGAGTCGCCCGCTATTAATTCCCGCTTACAAAATCCAAATAAAATTATTATTAATGTTAACCAGATCAAACGACGAGATTTTGACATGGAAGAAAAGCAAGAAGTCGCACAACTCATCCTTGAGGATGGAACAGTCTACACCGGAAATCCTTTTGGAGCAGCAACAGCAGTGTCCGGCGAAGTTGTGTTTAACACAGGAATGGTTGGTTATCCTGAAACACTCACAGACCCTTCCTATAAAGGACAGATTTTAATTCTTACCTATCCATTGATCGGCAACTATGGCGTCCCCGGTGATGAGCGTGAGGATTCGCTTATGAAATATTTTGAATCAGAGCGAATTCATGTGCAAGCGTTGGTTGTTTCCAGCTACACAGAAGATTATTCACATTGGAATGCGAAACGATCTTTGTCACAGTGGATGCAAGAGTATAACATCCCTGGTATCAGGGGAGTTGATACTCGACAACTCACCAAGAAATTACGGGAAAACGGGACGATGCTGGGAAAAATTATATATGGCGCCGAAGACATCGATTTTGATGATCCGAATCAACGCAAACTTGCGGATGAGGTGAGTATCAAAGAACCTGTTGAATATGCAAAAGGGAAAAAACGTATTCTGTTGGTTGACTGTGGTGTAAAAAATAATATCATCAAAGCCCTGCTTCGGCGAAATATTACCGTCATTCGCGTGCCCTGGAATTACGATTTGACCCGTGAAAAAGCCGATGGTATTCTAATTTCTAACGGTCCTGGCGATCCGAAAATTTATACAGAAACCATAGATAATGTAAAACGCTTTTTATCAAAGAATATTCCGATTTTAGGGATCTGTCTGGGTTCACAAATTTTGGCATTAGCCGCGGGTGCCGATACGTTCAAATTGAAGTACGGACACCGAAGCCAGAATCAGCCATGCATGGAACGAGGGACAAAACGGTGTTATATTACCTCGCAAAACCACGGGTATGCAGTTGATTCGGACACATTGCCCGAAGATTGGCGGGAGTGGTTTTTCAATAATAATGACGGTACAAATGAAGGAGTGCTTCATATTTCCAAACCATTTTTCGGCACTCAATTTCATCCCGAAGCTTCTCCGGGACCCGATGATTCAGAAATAATTTTTGATATGTTTGTGAGGGCTATGAAATGAGCAAAAAGATCACTAAAGTGCTAATAGTAGGTTCCGGCGCCATTAAAATCGGTCAGGCCGGAGAGTTCGATTATTCAGGAAGTCAGGCGATTAAAGCATTAAAAGAAGAAGGTGTTTACACAATTCTGGTAAATCCAAATATCGCAACAATCCAAACATCAGAGCATCTGGCTGACAAGGTTTATTTTCTCCCCATTGATGCATATTTTGTGGAAAAAGTGATTGCCAAAGAACGACCAGACGGGATTATGCTGGGATTTGGCGGACAGACGGCGTTGAATGTCGGGGTAGAACTCGCTCGTAAAAATGTTTATGAAAAATATGATGTGGAGGTATTGGGCACGCCGATTCAATCCATTCTGGATACAGAAGACCGGGATTTATTTGTTCGAAAGCTGAATGAGGTGAATTTGAAAACACCGGTTAGTAAAGCAGTAAATAATGTGAGTGAAGCAATTAAGGTCGCCGAACATATCGGCTATCCGGTCATGTGCCGAATTGCTTATGCATTAGGCGGGCTGGGTTCCGGCGTTGCTCAAAACAAAGATGAAGTGGCAGACATCGCACGAAAAGCGTTTTCGCATACAGATCAAATATTAATTGAAGAATATCTGGGTGGATGGAAAGAACTGGAATATGAAGTTGTCCGGGATCTACATGATAACTGCATTGTGGTATGTACTATGGAGAATTTTGATCCCATGGGGATTCATACCGGTGAGAGTATTGTTGTCGCACCAATTCAAACCTTATCTGCTTCAGAGTATTTTAAGCTCCGCGCAATTTCCATCGCTGCCATTCGTCATTTGGGGATAATTGGCGAGTGTAATATTCAGTTTGCTCTGGATCCGCAGTCGGAAGACTATCGCATTATCGAGGTGAATGCACGGCTGAGTCGTAGTTCTGCATTGGCTTCCAAAGCAACCGGGTATCCGTTGGCGTTTATTGCGGCGAAACTGGCATTGGGAAGAAATTTGCCTGAACTTGAAAACAGTGTGACCAAAGAAACATCCGCGTGTTTTGAACCGGCGTTAGACTATATTGTATTGAAATTCCCTCGATGGGATTTACAAAAATTCAGGAGAGTGAATCTGAACATTGGTTCCGAAATGAAATCAGTGGGCGAAGTGATGGCCATCGGACGAAGTTTTGAAGAAGTACTGCAAAAAGCAATTCGGATGTTGGATGTTGGTTCGATTGGGTTAGTTGCCAATGAAAATAATAATGACATCAAAGACATTGACAGCGAGTTAACAGAACCAACAGATAAACGGGTATTTGCCGTGGCAGATGCCTTTCGGAAAGGATATTCTGTTGATAAAATACACGAGTTGTCTAAAATTGATCGTTGGTTTCTGCATAAAATTAAAAACATTGTCAAAATTGAACGAAAATTAAAAAGCAGCTCACTTGACGATTTTGATGCTGAAACCGTGCGTATCGCCAAGCAAACAGGCTTTTCTGATCCGCAGATTGCAGAATTGGTGCAAGCATCGGAATCTGATGTTCGGGAAAAACGCAAAGCGCTGAATGTTACGCCTGTGGTAAAACAAATCGATACACTTGCCGCAGAATATCCGGCAAAAACAAATTACCTCTATTTGACATACAATGGGCAGGAAGATGATATCGAATTTGCTGATAAAAACCAGGTTGTTGTTTTGGGAAGCGGCCCATATCGAATCGGATCGTCTGTGGAATTTGACTGGTGTTGTGTCAACTCGATTATTACGTTGCGCAAAATGAATTACAATGCAATCATGATCAATTATAATCCGGAGACTGTGAGCACGGATTATGATGTCTGCGATAAGTTATATTTTGAAGAATTGACTTTTGAACGGGTGCTGGATATTCACGAAAAAGAGACTCCGATGGGAATGATTGTTTCCATGGGCGGACAGATTCCAAACGGCCTTGCTTTACCATTGAGCAATGCAGGAGTAAAAATTTTGGGCACTTCTCCGCAGGACATCGATAATGCAGAGGACAGACATAAATTTTCAAAACTTCTTGATAAGTTAAAAATAGATCAGCCGGAATGGAAAGAACTTACCCGGTTAGATGAAGCAGAAGCATTTGCAAAAGCAGTCGGTTATCCGGTGTTGATTCGTCCGAGCTATGTGTTGAGCGGGGCTGCGATGAGTGTGGCTCTCAGTCCGCAGGAATTACGGGAATATCTCATCAAGGCGTCCGCAGTGAATATGGAGCATCCGGTGGTCATCAGTAAATTTATTACTAAAGCCAAGGAAATAGAAATTGATGCTGTGGCAAAGGATGGCGAACTCTACTGCTATGCGATCTCCGAACACGTGGAAAATGCTGGTGTACATTCGGGGGATGCGACACTGGTATTGCCTCCGCAACGGACTTATCTGGAAACAATGCGACGGGTAAAAGTCATTGCCCGTAATATCGCAAAGTCGTTGCATATCACCGGACCGTTTAATATTCAATTCCTGGCAAAAAATAACGAAGTGAAAGTCATTGAATGTAACCTGCGGGTATCGCGCAGCGTGCCCTTTGTTTCCAAAGTATTCAAACAAAATTTTATTGATTTGGCAACACGCATTATCATGAACAAGGATGTGCCGCGCATCGATAGATCGGCATTTGACCTTGATTATGTCGGCATTAAAGCGCCACAATTTTCATTCACTCGTTTGAAAGGTTCTGATCCGGTGCTAAACGTTGAAATGACTTCTACCGGTGAAGTCGCTTGCATTGGTGATAATTTTCATGAAGCGTTCTTAAAAAGCCTGCTGTCTGTCGGATTTAAAATGCCCGAAAAGACGGTTCTGTTATCGACAGGACCTATTGAAAGCAAAGCCGATTTGCTGGATAGCATACAAAAACTTTCTGACATGGGGTATCAATTATTTGCGACAAAAGGTACTGCGCAATTTTTAGCGGCAAGCGGTATTCCGTCAAAAATTCTGTTCTGGCCATCGGAAAATATTGAGCCAAATACACTAACGTATATTACTGAAGGCAAAATTGACCTTGTTATCAATATACCGAAAAATATTGAAAAAGAAGAATTGGATAATGATTACCGCATCCGGCGGAAGGCTATTGATTTTGATGTGCCGTTGATCACGAATTTACAAATTGCCAAGCGGTTTGTTGAATCGTTGTCGCAAACATCGCTGGAACAGTTACAAGTTAAATCGTGGGATGAGTATCGCTAAAAAAGCGGTAGTTGATAAATTTTACCACACTTCCGAAAAGTTGCTGTTTCGGAAGTGTGGATAAATGAATGCTTACGGTAAATCGTTGTGATTTTCATCCCAAAAAGCCGGTTCTCCGTTATTATAATTTGGAAGATGGATATACCCGCTGGTCGTCTCGCTGTTCCAGAAAATAATTGCCGTGATATCTTCAGATGCATCGTAAAATTCGATACTGTTATCAGTGCCGTCGACAGTGTATTTCAGAATATCATCCTGATCTGAGTTTCCTTCCCATACATTTGTAATTTCAAGCGTTCGGTCAGTTTCACCGTTATTTGTCCAGTCCAACTGTATCATTTCAGCCGGGGAGTCCGGGTTTTCAGCATTATAAAATAACCAGTATCCGGACGTAACTGTCAAATTGCTTCTGCCCTCATACCAGAGAAAATTCTTTAATTTAGTTCCATGTGAGACATACATTTCCCAGACAGCCTCTTTGTTGGGAGTATCAATCCATCCGGCAAGATCCGCACTGTAATTATTAATCGTATAAATCCAATGCCATTTGCCGTCATCTTTGAACTCAGGCTCCTGGGATAGCGCCGTAGCAAATACAGCAGTCGGAACAGCTAAATGAACCAAAACCGAGACATTTACAAGTGTTGCAGTCACCACCGCTGTTGCAAAGTGGTATTTTGTAAGTGCCGGATTTTTTGCAAGCGACTGGGCTGCCTGCCCGGTGAATAAAGATAAGTCCATTTTCATGGACGCTTCAGGGGGGAGCGTGGGCTGCTCAGTAGGTTCAGGATCGACAGTGCTTTCTTCACAAGACAGGATGAATGTTAGAAAGCCAATTAATAATAAAATGAGAATTGAAAAAATACGTTTTTGATGTCGCATAGTCACCTCCTTTTTAGATTTAAAAAGATTTGCTATTTCAGACCTAATCTTGAACGCTTTTTTTTTAGTGTGGTTTCAAGATTTTTTTTAAATGATTTTCCGCTTGATTTTTAAAAAATTTTTAGCTATTATTATCGCTATTTATGAGCGATACTAAATAAATTTAAAATGAAAGGATAGACAATGGCTCAGGTTTTTGAAGATACAAAAATCGTATCGTTTCAACCGAAACAGGAAAAAGACAGGGAAACGAACGAAGTGATGGACCGGTTGATTTTTAAGGGTGAAACCAAACTGGATAATACGCTACAAATTACCGAACTCTTTGCAGGATTCAGGAAAAAATTGATTACAGTCGGCTTTTCGCCGTATGATTCCCATGATGAAGATATCCAATTTCAGTATGTGAGCATTGATGATTTCACAGTGAAAAATAAAATGGAACGAGTGGGAAAAGGGAAAGACGCAGAACGTATACCAGTAGAATATGTACAATTTACCATGGCGGTAAAAATGGATGAATATGGCGATTTTCTAAAGCAGTTGTATTCTATTTTTAGAAAAACCGTGCGCATGGAAATTGAATAATGTTTGCGTAGGCCCTCCGTAAATGGAATTTGCCGGAGGGTTCTCTATTATGCATTATTCACAAAACGTGCCACAGAAGCACAGAGGTCACAGAGAAACAACAACGTATGTGCATATTACTTTTCAAGCTGAGTTAAGAAAAATACGAGTTGCTATTGTTTGCGTAACGTTTTGAAAATAAGAACGCTGTGTACTCTGAGTCTCTGTGGCTATGAATTTTTCAGGCTATTTAATGATGAACTCGTAAAAAGTTAGACGGATTAAAATGTAGTACAATATATTGATGGTTTATCTATAATATAACACATTATATTGTGTGTGTCGAGAGTCTCGTCGACTTTTTACGAAGCCATCATTCAATGAATTTGAAATTTTTTTATTAACAAATACCGCCGACTCGTGATTGATTTTATCGCGGAAACGATTTTCAGTGTGGCAACCTCTCCCTTGTTAATAATGCCATCACTTGCGTTAAATTCACTCCAATGATATTCGCCAACATCCGGCCTGATAACGATATCTGCACTTTCCAATAGTTTCTCTTTATAAAAATGCCCGGTTATTTGATTGTTACGCATAATGACGTCAATGATGTTATCGAATTTTTTTTGTATGCCCAAATTCGGACTGACGTCAACAGCAATCACAACATCCGCGCCCATTGAAAATGCTGCCTTAACCGGAATCGGATCAGTTACCACGCCATCGATTAATTTGTGATCCTCGCGTTCCAATGGTGGTAGAAATCCTGGTAAGGAAGCGCTGGCCATAATTGCTTGCATAATGTCACCAGTCGTGCACAATACACTCTCCCCGAATACCAGATCCGAGGTAACAGCACCGAATTGGATAGTGGCGTCTTCAATAACAGATTCTTCCAGTAACGATAATAGAGCAACATGCAATCGTTTATTAGCGACTATGGAAATACGGCTGCATGCAATATTGATCACAAGTCGCTCTTTTAGGTTTTCTGCTAATTGTTTAAAAAAGTTTTCGCCATGAGGTTTTTGTATTGCGTGTTCAACACCCGTCTTTTTAAATTCCTTGCTGGATAAAAATGTGCGCATTTTATGTTCAACGATTTCTACGGATGGATTTTGAGCATACATGCCTCCAATTATCGCGCCGGCGCTGGTGCCGGTGATAATATCGATAGGAATGCGCTCCTTTTCTAATATCCTGAGAACGCCAATATGCGCCAGCCCCCGGGCTCCTCCACCGCCAAGAGCCAAACCAACTTTAGGTCGTTTAAACAATATCAGATTCCAAAGTTACATTTACATTCGGGATTTATTTTCCTGCATCGCAAATAGAGAGAATTATTGACGATGTCGTGTTTAGCGTTTGACTAACTCATTCATTATTTTTGCCAGCCCTCCACTGGTTTGAGGCGACCAGCCAAAGGCCTTTTGCCAGATTTCCGGGCTTTCCATGCACAAATAAACGAAAATGTTGTCATTTTGTGATTTAATCCAGCTATGCATATTTTTAAACATATCGATTCGGATTTGTTTGAAATATCGGGATTTGCCATCGATACCGGGGAATAATTCGCCATAAACAATATTGCTTTCCGGGTGCCGTTCACGAATTATTCCATCCAGGTGCGGCGGATAGCGCAGCGCCCCCAAACTAATCCAGGTGATATTTTCCGGGTTGATGTAGTCAAAAATTTTGTCCACCGTTATTTTATAATCGCGTTCCCAATCCGGATAATAGATCATCGGGTCGAAATGAAAACCGATTTTAAAGCCGGCGTTTTGGCAGTCACGGGCTGCCTGCAAACGGTCTTCCAATGCAGGAGCATCCTGTTCTTCGGCAGCGATTGCGTGAGGAGTGTTGAGAGACCAGGAGACAACCGTACGACCGTTATGCATTTCTTTAATAAAATTTTCGATTTGAGTGGTCTTCGTTTTTAGCTCAAGGAGAGCATTCCGATATCGAGCAAAGAAAGAAATAAGTTGAGTACTGTATCTTGTAATATGATCAGTGCTAAGGCTATCAGCCAGTTCGCCGGTTCCGATGCGAAAATTATGTTCCGGGTGCCTCTCTAAAAGATCGGAAAGCTCTTTGAATAGATCTTCTATATTAACATAAACCGTGATGTGATTGCTATCGAAATATCCCTGCAAAACACAATAACTACAATTAATTTCACAGTTATTCACCAGGTTTAGAATCTTGTAACCGCAACAAATGTAATTCTGAGTTCCCGGACACGGCTTATAAAACTTACCTTTCTGCTTCGCCAGTATCAGTATTTTTTTATTTGTATTTTTATCTGCTTCAGAAATATCATCAATAATTTGGGTTGAAACATTTGACGCATTAGATAAAATTGTAGACGTCGCAGGATAATTTTCAGCACTCTTTAAAATGAAAATTTTGTCAGGTGAATATGGTTTATAGCTCATTTAATAAGTGAATCCAGTTGATTAAGGGATTTATTGTACGAAATAGTGTTTAAAATTTTCAGTGCGTTATCAAATTCTGTCTGATTTCTGAAAACGACCTCGATTGAAAATTTATCGTTCTCAAAATAGGGTGGCGGCCGGAGAATAACAGATGGCGGTAGTTTTAACTGTTTTTTGATTTCTGAAAATGTTTCATCTGCTTTCACGAATTCAGGAAAACGCATCTTACGTAGTACATCCCTAATTCTGCTGACTTTCTGAGATACAGTTAAAATTTCATCATTCAGTATTGATACAATGACAGGATCATTAATGATGTCATAAATTGATCGTTCCTGAATATGGGCAATATCGTCCAGCAGTCGCAAAAATTCTTTTTGACGATTTTTACCTAATTTAAGTTGGCTATAAAATTCATAGATGGCTTCCCGGTCGTCATGCGAATATTTTAATAATGCCACTGCAAAATCAGCGGAGAGAAAATCTTCCACAACAGCACATTTCAGATTATCTTCCAATTTTATTAGTGGGAGTAAAATATCGAGCACTTTCTCATTAGAACCATGTTCAATCAATTTTAAATAATCATTGATAATTGTTGCGTGACTCACATTGTATTTTAGGATGAGTTTGTTCAGGAAAATAGATTTCTCAATAAGATTTAGACCGCGGATGCTGATATTTTCATAAAAATTTAATAGAAAAAGATCCAGGCGTGGTTTGTTGTTATTAGATGTAAAAATGAAAGCGTCTGTCGTTTCCATTTTCAAATGTTTCAACGCTAAAATGCGCTTCAGGCCGGAAACAATTCGATATGCTGATTGGTCGGAAATTTGTTCCAGAATAGGAGGGTTTATCAATCCGATTTCCCGCACCGAACGAACCATTTGTGAAATAATGGGCTCAAATGTAAAAATGTAAGTTCGATCTGACAGGTCGATGTTTTTGATAGAGATAGTTTCTTTTTTCATAATATCCAAATTTTATTTAAGATGAACGATACTTTTCAGGTATTGAAAGAAAATAATTACCTTCTGCTGTTTTACCGCGTTTTAAAAACCCGTTCCCGACGATGCGGCACATTTTGCGAAGCATTTTGAACGCGGCTGTCCTGTGCTCATTACTTAATTTGGGATGTGTGAGCATTTTTTCGATGGCCGTAATTCTAAAACGATCCATCCCCCAATATTTATGAGACAGTTGATCCGAATGACCGCCGCGCTTAATTATCAGCGGTTCGTTAATGAAAGTGATGGGGTAAAATAAACTCACCCGCAGCCAGAGATCATAATCCTCGCATACAATAAGATTTTCATCGAACATTCCGATGTGTTCAAAAATTTCCCGGTGCATTAATACTGAAGACGGACTAATAATGCACAATGCAAGACAATATTTAAAAATCCAGCCACTATATTTTTGATGCCGCTTTCCTGGATTTACTCGAACGCCATCCCGAATCCATATCTCGTCAGTGTAACATATTTTTGTCTCAGGAGCTGTGAAAATAAGGTCCATTTGTGTGGATAATTTGTTTGGAAGCCACATATCGTCAGAATCCAGAAAAGAAATATACAAGCCATTCGCGTGACGAATTCCCAGATTTCTGGCAGCGCTTGGTCCCTTATTTTCCTGAAAATAACAACGAATACGCTCGCCATAAGACTCAAGCAATTTTTGAGTGCTATCGGTAGAGCCATCATCAATAATAATCAATTCAAAATCACTGAATGACTGGCTTAAAACAGAATTTATCGCCTCATTAAGTACGTGTTTTCGGTTAAATGTCGGAATAATTACACTGACGAGTGGCATATCGTTTTGTTTATCATAACGGTTAAAGAATAATATTTAAAATAAACAAATTATGACTAATAGTCAAGAACAAAAGAGGAAGGCGCAAAAAAAACATCTACCGTATAAAAAGCGTGACAAAAAAATCACCGGCAAAGAGAAAAACAATAGTCCCAAGGGTTATGAACGGCGCAAAGGGCAAATATTCGCGATGATAAATTTTCGCGAAAATTCCGATGACGCCACCGGCGATAAATGCGTAAAAAAGCGATACAACAATACCATAGCAACCAATAAAACAACCAACCATTGCAGCCATTTTAATATCGCCGCCTCCCATGCTCTCCTTTCGGAAAATGATATCTCCAATCAGAGCGACGACGAATAATGTCCCGCCGCCTGTAAATATTCCGGCAAGAGCATCTTTCAGTGAAAAGTCTGTAACCAGCACAGTGATAAGACCAAGCATCAGCCCGAACGCATTAATTTTATTTGGGATTAACTGATGTTCAATGTCGATAAATGTAATAACAATGAGAATAAAAAAGAGAACTGCATAAAGGAAGAATACTGTTGTTAGTGAAAACATCGAATACAGCACCGCCAATCCAATGCCGGTAAATAATTCTACGAGCGGGTAACGTATTGCAATTGGTCTGTTACAATATCGACAACGTCCTTTCAAGATAATGTAGCTTAAAAGTGGAATGTTATGATACCATTTAATTGCGACGCCACAAGCAGGACATGTTGATCCCGGGAAAATAATGGATTTATTTTGTGGAAGTCTCGATATACATACATTCAGGAAACTTCCGAGTATTGATCCGATAATAAAAATAAAAGTTGTTATCATCATATTATGGAAAAAGATTTAAGTTAGAATTATCGTTATCGAAATCATCCTGTAATGAATTTCGCTTATTTGTCATGATTTTATAATGGTCGCTGTTCAAAATATGAGGAGTGATAAAGACGATTAATTCGCGTGTTACATACGAGGTGCTCCAGTTTTTGAACAACAGATTTAATAATGGTATTTTTCCTAATAGTGGGATACTGGAATTGGACTGAATTTTATCTCGCTTAATCAATCCACCGATGACGACAGTTTCCCCGTCTTTAACAGCAATCCGCGTGCTTGCTTCTCGCGTGCCGATGCGCGGTATACCCTGAACTTCCCGATCCATTACCTCGCTAACTTCTGGCTGAACGTCCAGGAAAACTAATTCCTCAACCTCCAAAATTCGTGGAGTCACTCGCAATAGAATCCCGACATCAACAAATTCGACCTGTTCCAAAACATTGCCTGCGGTTGTTGATGTCGATGTTTTGATATAAGGCACGCGTTCTCCCACTAATATTTTTGCTTCCTGGCCGTTCATTGTAACAATGCGAGGACTGGAAAGAAGTGTGCTTTCAACTGTTTTGCGCAGGGCTTTTAAAAGCATTTGAATTTGTGGTGATTTTAAATTTTTATAATCCAGAATTATACCGCTGGCGCTTAAAGTAAACGGCAAATTTCCTGTTAAATCGTGTTGGTCTTTAGCATAATTTATATTCCACTCCACACCAAAATTTTTTAGGTTATCCCGCGAAACCTCAAATAATTCTGCCTCTATTAAGACAGAGGGTTGGAATGTATCTATTCGTGAAAGTATATCGTCATACGCATGCATGTTCACTAATTCATCCACAACAACAATCGAATTGGTCATCTCATCAGCACGGATGTGGCCGGACTGGGAAATGCCCTGCAATATTTGTTGAACCTCATACGCTTTTGCATATTTTAGATGATAAACACGGTTTACTCGTTCATTTTTTTTCAATATCAGATAGGTATCTTCTTTTTTTAAATAAGAATAATCAAGGCTGGATAAAATCATATCCAGCGCTTCAGTGAGCGTGGCCTCATGTAAAAAAACCGTGACCCTGCTTTGCTGATCATTCGGGATAACAAGATTTACCTTGAATTCACGACCAATAACCTGTAAAACATCTTTTAACAGAGCGTCTTGAAATGCTAATGAAATCGTTAATTCCGGCTTTGTTGTTTTATGTTCAACTTTTTCACGGGAACGTGCGCTGCTGTTGCTTTTCCGAGTTATTTTTTTTAAAGGAACGCTACGTGAACTTTGGCGCATTGGTTTTGGGTGGCTACAATTTAAAAGGATTAATCCAATAATTGTAACAATCACGCTAAACGAGATAATTTTTAAATAGTGTTGTTTCATTTTGTCATTCTTTCAAAAATAATGTATAGGTCCGATATGGACTGCTTAGGGTAACAGAATTGCTTTCAATTTTTATGATTGTCAGATTTTTTAGTGTTGAGCCGATATTGTAAAGATTCCCGTTAATCAATGCTTTTCGAGTATTATTTACCTGTATAATACCGTTTACTATAAGTCCTTCTGCTTCATTTTTTATACTCTTTTTTTGTAACGTCGAATTTCTAATTGTTACCTTTGTTTCGATCGGCGCAAAGGGGTTTCTTTGCCAGTCCTTTTGCTCTCGTTCCCAGTTATATTCAGTTGCTATTTCAACAAGAATCGGATTTTCTGCGTCAGGCACAGGAGATCGGATCGATGTGGTATCCTGTTCATTATTCATAACTGTCAGGAAATTTTTGAATTGAAATTGCTTTTCTTCAGTTGAATTCGCACAATCCAAAAAATAGACGATGAAAGAAAAAATTATAATCAATGTCCGGGTCATCTATTCCACCTTGTAAATAACACCATTAATTTTTGTCTTAAGCATGTCGGGGCGATCGGCTATTTTTTCAACAACAATATTCTCTATCAATGAAATCGGCAGTGATGATTCTTGATATAACAAATATTCACCAATTTTTTGAAAATCACTCTGAAATTCAATTTCAAACGGATATTGAATAATTCCGCTTTCTTCGATTTTTTTCTTTTGTTTTTCGAGATAAGCATGTGTGAAATTACGAACCGGTGAATTTTTTGTGAGTAAACTTAACAAATCAGCTACGTCAATAGATAGTTGCTCTGTCGCTTGTTTTAAGAAGTGTGCATCTTGTAGATACTGTTTTCGCAACTGCTGCAAGCGAACCAGTTTTTGGTAATGTTCCGTAATCTGGGTGGAAAGCTGTTTTTCTTTTGCTTTATTCTCACTATAGGAATGATATGCAGTTGAAATCATAAATCGATATATAACATAACCAGTAACTATTAATGCTATAATCCCAAACACCATTTTTTGATTTTTTGTCGCTTCAAGTGTAAGCATAATTGTTTTGTGGTAATTTAGTTAATTTCCGGAAATTTGAATTCGACCATCAATTTGAAAACTGGTGATATCGGCTTTTTCCGTCTTTCTGCTTGTTATTTTATTGAAATTTATATAATGAAAATTTGTGTTTCGCTCCATATTATAAATGAATTCCTGAATTTGATCCGGATTGGATGTTTGACCCAAAAACAGAACGTGTGAGTATTGAATTTTTTTTGTTAGCTCATCTTCGGAATTTAAAGGGTCATCAAGCTCCTCTTCCTCTGAATTCATTTCCGCGGATTGATAAGTTCCGCTAAATTGAGTTAACCAAATATCCCGGGGAATTGTTTTACTTACTTCCCTTAGAACAAGCGACCATAGTGGCTGCCGGATTTTCAAAGATTTGATTTTATGGATTTGCGAATCAATATCATCCTTTAGAACATTGAAATGATCAAGATCAGAAATTTTTGTTTTTAATTCATTATTTAAATTCTGCTTTTGATCAATTGAAATTTGTAGTTTATTAGACCGGTGAATTAACGCGTAACGGATTCCGAGCAACAGGAGACAAATCACCACAGAGAGGACAATTCCGGCAATAAGCTTTCGCGATTTTTTGTCATCATGGGCAGTTACTTTTTTGCGAAGATCAATCCGTAAATCCATGGCAGGTTGGTGATAGCTCTTGCACAGACCTACTGCTGTGGCTAATAGCGGCGCAATCCGCGATTGTTCGTCTGCCGGTAAAATATGTTCACTCACCTCAATATCTTGTATAACATTCAAAGGGACTACCGATAACTCCAGATCAATGGCAAGAAAATCACGAATTCCCGGTAACTGTGAGCCCCCTCCACTCAGATATATTTTTTCAATAGCCGAGTCAGATTTGGAATTATAAAATTGTAAGGAAAGATGAATTTCATTGGCAACTTTATGAAGATTTTGAAATACAATGTTTTGAGGTGTTCCGCTTTCCCCGCGTAATTCTTGCAGTTCGTTCTTTCCTTTTCCCCGCGATTTTAATAAGAAATCTAAATTCCTTTTAATCTTCTCTGCTTTCCAAAAGCTTATCTGCTCCAATTGGGAAATATCATTCGTAAGTTTATTTTCATAGCTATCAATTGTTCGGGCAAATCGGATTGCGTTATTTTCTATTATGAGGATTTTAATTTTATCTGAACCAATATCAACAATGGCTGTTGTATAATTTTGGTCTTGATTTGTGAATTGAGCCAGCGATAAAATATCAATGCTTAATTGCTTTATTTTTATGCGTGACTTTTTTAAAAATCCGATCGTTTGTTTAATTATATTTTCATCGATGGCCAGAACAATACCGCATTTATTCCCGGGTTTTTTTGTGGTTATTTTTGGATAGGAGTACGTAAAAATTCGTGATGTACGGTCTTCAAAAAAGAGTTCGGAATGTATCTCCAACTCTGTTGTCCGGATGAAGTTGCGATCACTCATGTGCGGTAATTCCTTGTAACGAACCATGTAATTATTATCGATTAACGCGGTTACGATCGGTAGCTTTTTATAAATATTATATTTTTTAAAAAATCCGGATAATATATCTGCTATCTCATCAAAATCAGGGCGCCTGGATTGATTCTTAAACTCATGAATAGTCCAGTAAACAAGCGATAATTTTTCTTTGATTTGCTCCAAAACAACAATTTTAATCGAATGGTGTCCTATGTCGATTCCGACAGTACCGCTCTCAATTCTGGCTTTTTGATGTTGTTGACGAGAAAAATGTTCATCTTTAGATTTTGTTGAAATTTTGGCGGAAGTAATTTCAATATCAGGTGAACTAACTTTTATGACTGATTTGCTGTTTTCATCAATCTCGGTTTGCACTTGAGCATCATCACCATTCAAAGGCGCCTGTTTATTATAGTGTTGGGGCGCTATTGTCTTAAGTGCTAATACAAAATATTCAAGTTCAGGTTTTAGGTCGATTGAGCCATTGCCACTAAAAAGGAGACTATTTTTTAGTGGCAGTTCAATACTGTTTGATAGCGCCGTAATAGCCGGGATATTATATTGTTGGGCAAATTTTTCAATGATATGAATTTTCCGAAGGCTGGCTCGTAAATTCAATTTATTATACTCAGGTTTTGTGGAAATGTATGTCAGCGTTTTTTCCAGCTTTTCGACCTGACGCCAAAGAAAATTAAATTGAGGCGCTGTTAATCGTGAAATCTTGTTTTTAGTTTGTTCAGAGAGCATAAGTTGCTTAATAAATTATTGAATCGTTAACACTGAATCTGATACTGGTTTTTTATAGCGGAATGATTTAATAGTGGGGAAGTTGGGCTCCCAATCCACAGATACCCGTGCCGATACATTTTCTTTCACTCCGCGGTAGAATCCTATTGATTTAATCGTAATATCTGAATTTGTCCCTTGTAAAAGAAAAACAGTGAAATAGCCATTTCCCAGCTTGTTTTTGGAGATAATTTTTTCAGAGCTGTATTCTGAAAGATTTCGATCTTCGTCTTTTAAAACATGCTCAACGATTGCAAGCTCGATTCCTGCTTCAGCAATGTAAGCTGCTTTTGTCTTGTTCAAATACGCGATGATTGTTTGCCGGTTCACAGATGTCAGTTGAATCATCGCAAGTCCGAGAATCAACGCGGCAATCATAATGAAAAGGGTGATGATATAAATAGCACCATTTTGGTTTTTGTAATAAATACATATCAAAACTGATTTCTCCGGGTCAATGCAGTGCGAAAAGTATTTCTCAGATCATTGACGTGGAACACAACTTGTATATCAGAAATTTTTTTAAACATCACGGATTCCGGCTCAATTTGATTTATATTGAATTCAGAAACAGGAAATTTTGGTTGCTGAATCCAGTCGTTGCGTGCCGCCAATTTTATTTCTCTGATAATTGTAATAAATTCGGGTGTATAGTAAATCTGGTATCGAATTTTATCCTGACCAGACGTGAGGCGAAGATAAGTCTTGGTTGTCTTTTCTATGACGTCCGCATACTGAATATCTTCTCGAATGTAATGTACGGTTTTAATATAATTTTGCATGAACCGGAATTGATCTGTTGAAGATGACCATATCTGATGAACTGATGTGTAAAGTTGAAATACTATAAGTAATAGCATCCCCGAAATTGAAATCGCTATTAATAGCTCAATTAAGGTGAGCCCGTGTTGCCCGAAATTTTTCCCTCTTGTAATTTCCAATATACGTCACCAAACTATCTGTACCATGCAGCGACTGGACAATTATTTTTACTTTCTTTAAATCATGATGAAGTGTGTCAATTTTAACATCAGATTTTATTTTTGCAGCAAAAATTTTCAGATAATTATTTGCAATCAAAAAATCATATCCTTTTAATTGGTTATCCGCGATTACCTGCTCAAGCATTGATTGAGCGACAACAATGTTGTGGCAGCGATCATAAATTTCATGTTGATTTCTGATAGCAGCGGAGAACATTAAAAGTATTGAAGCTGTTAAGACACCAATTAACATCATGGTTACTAAAACTTCAACCAGAGAAAACCCGCGTTGATTGTTTATGTGATTCATTATAGCCCTGTAAAATCATTGGGAATTGGAAAAAAACAGTTGACCATGTTTCCAATTCCCAATGAAAAAATTGTATGCTAATGAATTAATTCAAAATTAAAAATAGCAATATTCATCAGAGAAAGCTGAGCCGCCAAGATTGGGAAGAATATTTCCGCTTTTTGCCTGATAATACCAACCACTATTTCCGTTCCCTTTGGCAACCTGATTTTTTAAATCTTCCAAAATTTGGTCACCTTTTGTATCAATAGTAACTTTTTCACCCTCTGTGGGGTCTGTGCCTTCATAAAAAGGATTTGACGGAAACTCCTGTAAATACGGACCAAACCGGAACTCATCCGTTCTTTTTGTAGATGTTTTTCCGTTCGCATCAGTGTACCAGGTCAATTGACGCTTAAATGTTTCCAGGTTTCCTTTGAAATTATGATCATTGCTTGTACAAGGGAAAAATCCATGATCCGAATTATACGCGAACAAGGATTGACGCAAATTTGCCAGGTTGGCTTTCAATTTTGTCTCTTTGGCGCCGGTCTCAGAACCACGCATGTTCATGATCACGATGGTTGCAAGAATGCCAATAATTCCGATGACAATCAGCAACTCAACCAAAGAAAAACCCTTCTTATTTTTGATCAAATGTCGCATAAGAATAACTCCTTAAATTAATTAATGTTAGTACTATATAATTACTTAAATGAATACATTGTGCCACGCACCTTTATAATTATTAGAATGATATTTATTGAACGAGGTACGTTGATTTCATTTAGAATTACTATTTAATCGTTATTGAAACGAACTTACTGCTTTCATCACAGCAGAAACGAGTGAAACAGCAATAAAGCCGATCCCGGAAGCCACAAGTATTAACACAAATGGCTCCAGAGCTGTCGTAAGTCTTTTCACTGAATTATCAATTTCTCTGTCATAAATGTCCGCGATTTCATCGAACATTTCACCCAACCGGCCCGAGTTCTCACCGATTGTTATCATCTGGATATCCAATGGTGAAAAAATTCCAGTGAAGCCAAATTGATCTGCAATACTTTTACCTCTTGCTATATTATCGTACACAAAGTTAAATTTATTAGTCATTACTCTATTATTTATGATATCAATTGCAAGATTCAGGTTTTTTAAGAATGGGACTCCACTCACTAACAGAGTGCTCATTGTTCGCATGAACCTGGAAATTGCAGTTTTATAAATAATTTTACCAAGAACAGGCACCTTTATTTTAAGAAGATCAAAGTAGTAGCTTCCGTTCTCTGTCCTGATATATTTTATAAGGCTGACAACGATAATAATTATCCCTGCAATGATGAGCAGATAGTTTTGTTTAATGAATTCACTCAAAGCCAGTAAAAATTTAGTAGAACCCGGCAACTCAGTTCCGGATGAGTTTAGTATGTCAGCAAACTGTGGAACGATAAACGTTGTTAAAAACACCATAACAACGATACTAAGGCAAATAAGAATGATTGGGTAAATCAACGCACTTTTAACTTCAGAGGTAATTTTTTCATTATTTTTCACAAATTCAGCATAGCGATTTAAAACCAGTTCAAGTTTTCCGCTTTCTTCTCCTGCCTTTACTATATTAGAAAACAATATCGGGAAAACATTAGGGAATTTTTTGCACGCTTCAGAAAAATTTTCTCCTTTTGCAATGTCTGCTTTAATACTTTTGATTACTGTACGAAATTTTTTATTTTTAATTTGGTGACTAATTATATCAAAACTAATTAATAATGAAATACCGGATTTTATCATGGTGGCTAACTGCATGATAAACAAGAATAATTCTTTATTGGAAATTTTATTCCTTATATTGGAAATATCAAATGAAAATGAAAGCAACTTAAATTGATTAATTTTCATCGGAAAGAGTCCGCGCGATTTCAGTCTCGAATAAACAGCCTGCTGGTCTTCACCAATTATTGTCCCTTTGTGTATTTTACCTGTTGTATCGCTTGCAATATATGAATATTTCATTTTCGGTCTTTTCTTTATACATGCTTATTTTTAAATGAGGATTAGAATGTTACCCGAAGAACTTCCTCAACGGTAGTGAGTTGTTTAGAAACTTTTAGCAATCCATCTTCTTTAAGGGTTCGCATTCCATTTTTCCTGGCAACGCTTCTTATTTCATCTGTCGAAGCGCCGGAAATAATAGACTTTCGAATTGATTCATCAATGATAAGTAGTTCATGAATTGCTGTTCGTCGATGATAACCAGAATAATTACATTCCGGGCAACCACTTCCGCGATAGACTTTATCTAATTGAAGCCATTCAGGGACGTTCAGCCGGGCGACTATTTTATCATCCAGTTTGATTTCTTGAGCACATTTGGGGCAAAGTTTTCGAACAAGTCGTTGCGCAAGAATAGCAATTAACGAAGATTCAACAAGAAAAGGCTCCAGTCCCATATCAATGAGCCGGGCGACCGAACTGGGAGCATCGTTTGTATGTAATGTGGATAAAACAAGGTGGCCGGTTAAGGCAGAGCGTATCGCTATTTCTGCTGTCTCTCCGTCCCGAATCTCACCAATCATGATGATGTCCGGATCCTGACGTAAAATTGAACGCAAGCCGCTGGCAAAAGTCAATCCTGCCTTCGGATTTACATTAACCTGGTTGATGAGGTTTAGTTTATATTCAACCGGATTTTCCACTGTTACAATATTCTTTTCTTTTGAGTTTAAACGATTCAGAACTGCGTAAAGAGTTGTTGTCTTGCCACTTCCTGTGGGACCGGTGATCAAAATAATGCCTTCAGTTCTATTCAGAATATCCAGCCATTTTTCCAGGTCTGCTGGAGAAAAACCCATATCTTCTAATGTTAAAATTGTATTTGATTTATCAAGAATTCTCAATACTGCCTTTTCGCCCTCAACGGTTGGCAGAATGGATGCCCGAATATCGATTTCTTTTTTTCCGTACTTTAAACTAAATCGCCCGTCTTGCGGGACGCGACGCTCGGAAACATCCATGTCTGACAGTATTTTAATTCTCGAAATAATATTGGCTTGTAAACTTTTCGGTGGAGTAAACATCTCGTGCAGAATGCCGTCAATTCTGTTTCGAACTCGAAATTCTTTCTCATCTGGTTCAAAATGAATGTCGCTTGCCTGATCCTTAATTGATTGTAAAATAATCAGATTTACGAGTTTGATTACAGAGGATTCATCACTATCTTCGGTTATTGATAGTCCAGAAATATCATCTTCTTCAATTTCTTCACCGGATATATTGTTATCAGATTCTTCCTCATGAATTCCGGCAACTACCTGATCCATTGAATCTTTTAAACTGTAGTATTTGTCAATAGCCCGATCAATTTCTTTATCCGATGCCAGCGAAACAAGTAGTTTGCATTTTGTGTAATACTGAATTGCATCGATTGCGTATACATCCAACGGATTAGACATTGCCACTGTTAGTTCTTTGTCAATTTTAACAATTGGTACAACTCGATATTTTTTTGCCATTGAAAGTGGAATTGTATTTATAATGGATTTATCCACCAGGCTTGATTCCAAATGAGCCCGCGGGATTCCCCAAATTTTACTTTGAATGTCTAAAAAATCATCCTCACTGATTGAGCCATTTGTTATGAGCACATCTTGAAGTTTCTCTCCGGTCTGCCGATGAATATGTATCGCATCTTTAAGTTGCTCGGCAGTTAACTTGTTCTCTTTAACAAGTTGCTGGCCTATTTTATCTGTTATAAATTTCATAGTAGTATTATGATATAATGTTTAAATTTTAATCCATTGCTAATTTTATTATCGTTGATTTTTAATAATAATTTAACGATACAATTTTGACTTAGAAAATTCAATAATAATTATGTATTATAATATCGCAAAATATAACGACATAAAATTTTAATGCTTGATTTTGTTATTATAATTAATTATCTTGAATAATAATCGTATCCATTCAATAATTGATGGTGTGCATCAAAGCTTTCGGATTCTCTTTA
>CAZCJL010000061.1:0-40372 GCA_964498785.1 uncultured Cytophagia bacterium
TGTGCGCGAATAAAACACATCATCGAAAATTTAAAGGTATCGAGTGAGTCACTTCTCGACTTCGCTCGAAGTGACACCTACGGAATCTGTTTAAATACGACATAGAGGCAAGCGCCCATATCTACCATAAAATATTGAGAAGATACATGTTTTTAACATGTAAACAACATTTGTTTTTAACTGTTCTTAACTGGTATTGTTTTTATTTTATCATTATGTTTAACTAATCGTGCTAAGGCTTTTAAATTTTTTATCACTCCAAAATATAATTTTTCATTCCTAATAATAAATGAGGAAGAATATGAAATCTACCAGAATTTTGTTTCATGTTTTTATCTTCTCTATCATTTATCTCCTTTTAATGACACCACTAAAATTGAATGCTTCCACGACAGGAAAGATTTGGGGAACAATCACAGATGCGAAAACCGGTCATGCATTACCGGGTGCAAATGTACTGATCAAAGGAACCAGTTTGGGTTCGGCGACTGATTTGAATGGCCGCTATGTGATCACCAATGTCCCGGCTGGCAGCTACACACTGAGGATCACATATATTGGTTATGAACAGAATGAGACGCTGGTGAACGTTATAGCCGGAGGATCAGTTCAGAGCGATATTGGTTTAAAATTTGTGGTTATCGGTGGTGAAGAGGTGACTGTAACTGCCCAGGCAGAAGGTCAAATGGCTGCAATTAACCAGCAACTGGCAGCACGATCCATTGTCAATGTGGTTTCGTCAGCCCGGATTCAGGAGTTACCGGACGCCAACGCTGCAGAATCCCTTGGGAAACTACCGGGCGTTGCCATATTGAGAAGTGGTGGCGAAGGCAACAAGGTGGTGATTCGCGGATTATCTCCCCAATATAATAATATTAATGTAAATGGTGTCCGGCTGGCTGCCACAGGCAGTGGCAATCGTAGTGTTGATTTGAGCATGATTTCTCCCTACATGCTTGAGGGAATTGAAGTTACAAAGGCTGTGACGCCGGACCAGGACGCCGACGTGCTGGGCGGAACTGTTAATTTTAAAATTAAAGAAGCAAAACCCGGTTTTCATTACGATTTAATGGCGCAGGGTGGTTATAACGGACTGCGTGGCAGTTATAATGATTATAAGTTCGTGCTTGGCGCCAGTAACAGATTCCTGAGCGACAAACTGGGAGTGTTCGCTCAGGTAGATATCGAGCACCGAAACCGGGACTCGGAACAACTGGGCGCCTCCTATCGGCTTGAGGAACACGACCTCGATGTGTTGAATGATTTATACCTGAGCAGTTTTAATTTACGAAATGTATACCGGGATAAGTATCGTTATGGCGGTACGCTGGTGCTGGATTATCGATTGCCAAAAGGCAAAATTAATCTGACAAATTTTGCCAGTCATATTGATAATAAAACATTGAGTCGTGGGGAGGCGTACGATATTCAAAATAACGGTCACAATTATTCCACTGGCGATAGTCGGGGTACTTTGACGGTTGTAACAAACGGCATTAAGCTGGAGCAGAGTTTTAGCCGGTTCCGGTTTGATGCGTTTGCCTCACATTCGTTTTCAGAAAACCGTTCGCCGGATAATTTGACGTTCCAGTTTGTGGAATTATCCGCGTTTAATGATGTCAACGAACGAGTTCATCCCACCGAAGCAGCATTATTTGCCAAGAACGATATCTCGAACACATATATTGACGAAATGTCGAGAGCCTACAACTATATGAAGGAACAGGAATATTCCGCGGCGATGAATTTTGAGTTTGATCTTAAAGCGACGAAGCAGATAACAGGTTTGATTAAATTCGGTGGTAAATATCGTCACAAATATCGCACGTACAACAGAGATGAAGAATTCATGCCGATTAGTTGGGGCGGGCGCCAGGAAGAACGGAATCTTATTTTAACTGAATATGCATGGATGCAGGAAACCACCCCGATTGGAGCGGGGCTTCTTCCCTATTCACTGTTTGTCGACCCTGATTACAAAGTCTCAAACTTTTTGGATGGTGATTATGCTCTCGGTCCGGGTGCTTCCGTCAGCTTTATGAAAGACGTGGATAAACTAATCGATAGTTATTATTGGACCCATTTTCCCAATACAATTGGCGATGATTATTCCGGGACTGAAGATTATGGCGCCGGATATATTATGGCTGAACTTAATCTCTGGAGCAGCCTTACAATTATACCAGGTGTTCGGTACGAATATAACAAAACTGAATATTCCGGAGTCCGTGGAAACACTGTCGATTTACAGGCGTGGCAGGGGTATAATCATCATGATACAACCACGGTTCGTAAGAATGACTACTGGCTGCCAATGGTCCATGTTCGTTATAAACCGCTGCAATGGTTTGATGTTCGTTTTGCCTATACCAACACGTTGTCCCGGCCTGGATATAATCAAATTATCCCCTCCTGGAATATCGGGGTGAATGTCGTCAACTGGAACAATTATCAATTGAAACCATCCCGTTCACAAAATTTTGATTTGCATCTGTCTGTCTATGAGAATTATATCGGATTATTTACACTGGGTGGTTTTTATAAAGAAATTGATGATTTGGTTTTCAGCACCGGCAGAAGAGCCATTCTCGATCCTGAGGAATACGGTTTGCCGCCTTCGGCGTCCGGATTAATGGTAAACACAAACGTAAATAATGATTTCACTGTTGATCTGTGGGGGATTGAAGTCGACTGGCAAACGCACTTCTGGTATCTTCCCGGACCATTGAGAGGGCTTGTGCTGAACGCAAATTATACACACACAATTTCTGAGGCAAAATATCCACGCACAGAAATTAAGACCGAATACTTAATGCAGCCGCCGTGGGTTACGCAAACCAATGTCGATAGCTTTTATACCACGCGGCTGGTAGATCAGCCCAATGATATTGTGAATCTGTCAATCGGTTATGATTACAAAGGCTTTTCAATTCGATTATCCATGCTGTATCAGTCAGATATTTTCACGGGCGCCAATTTCTGGCCGGAGCTAAGAAACAACACAGATGATTATATGAGATGGGACCTGGCAATGAAGCAAAAATTACCGATAAAAGGACTTCAGCTATTTTTCAATCTGAATAACATTACGGACGCGCTTGATAGAAGTTTATATCATAGTTCAAGTTTTCCCAATTCCGAAGAGTTTTATGGCAAGACAATCGATGTGGGTTTACGATATCGACTTTAAATAAAACATCAAGTTATTTAAATGGAAAGGAGGTGTGTCATTAACTTGTTTAAGCTAACTAATTAATTCGTTTCAATTTTTAAAAAGAGGAAAGGAATGCATGATGAATTTAAGAGTCGCTACCACCATTATGTTTGGATTGTTTATATATTGTATGAGCATACCCAATGCTTTTGCCCAGGCGCCAGATACTGTTGATGTCCCGGTGATGATCGATGGGACGCCATTGGGTGCAATCAACAAATTTATCCAGGGGGATACCACTACGACAGGTGAAAGAAGTAATCCGAATCGGGTGTATCGATTGGCGCGGGGACAAATTTATTTCGTTGACGGCACGTTGATGTCTCAGGGCTATCACCTGCGGATTATGGGCGAACCGGAAGATCCGGCAAATCCCGTGAAACCGGCGACCATTGCTCCCGGAATAAGGGCTGATGGTAGTTTTGCAAATATTCTGATGCAAGCCCGTGGCGATCTGACTGTTGAAAATGTCTATTTCATGGGAAGGCCGCCAACCGGAGCACAGGATATTATGCTGCGAGTTAACTGGGCGATTCAGGTAGCTTATGATAACGGCAGAGTTGAATTGAAGAATTGTACCTTCGAATGGGTCGCCCGTCATTGCGTTGCTATTAATTCTGAGTATAATGATGTTTTTGTCAGTGACTGCTATTTCAGAAACAATCAATCAATGAACGGTATATGGGGCGGCGCTGGCATTGTTACCAATAACAATCCTGCGGATTCGGTTGTTATTGTGAATAATAGTTTTGTGAACTGTAATTGCCTGCCGTTTAACGTCCGCTTCAATACAGTGAATTATTGCAGCTTTCAGCATAATACAATTGTAAATTCTTTGAATGAATTTACGCTCTGGGACTGGTGGAGCAATGCTACATTCTCCAATAATATTTTTTACAATGTTCATAGTATCGGTGAAACGCCTGAGGAAATGTCGACGCATGATCCTGACGGGTTATTATGGGGCATTGCAAATGTCGATACAATACCCGCTGACTTTTTGGCTCAACTCGGTATTTCCGAACAAGACCGAATGGTCGATGTCAATAATAACTGCTATTTTCATGATCAGAAAGTTTTTGATTTCTTAAATTCCATTGACACTGTTTACGCTGAACCCTGGATGAACGAACGAACTCAGGCGATGTTCGATGCTGACGAAAGCTATCCACATCTGGTCACTGAAAATAATATCAATACAGATCCGAAATTTACCAGTCCCCCGGAAAATCTGGATTTGATGATTGAGTGGATGACCTATTTCAGAGAATTTGCCAGCACGCCAACGTATCATTGGGGGTGGGATCCGGATGACGACGGTTTCAATATTCAGTGGCCATTACCGGAAGATTTATCCTATTCCGAAGCCTCTGCACTTTATACAGGTGGCTCTGATGGCTTCCCGATTGGCGATTTGAACTGGTTCCCGGATAAAAAAGCAGAATGGGAACAGGCTCAGGATAATCCTCCGGGATGGACAAAAATCGGCGATGAGGACGAAGGCTGGACTCTTTCCGGTGGCGCACAACGTGTCGATCCCACTGCTTTTGGCCTACCGGTAGGAGATAATGGTTCTGCAATTTTGATGAATGGAGCAGGAAAAGCAGCAGAATATACCTTTATCGGTACAAAAGTAAGAGTATATGTGATCACCAATCCAAATGGTCAATCTGGCCATATTATTATCGATGCAGACACAGTGGCGAAAGACCTGAGCTGGTTTAGTAATCCGTCTGCTGAAAATGTTCTTTTATTTGAGTCCGCCGATTTAGGGGAAGGAACTCATACACTTAAAGTGCTTTCAGGTGGAAAAGGCGTTGATGTGGATTACATCGAAATACTTACATCAGGGGTAACAGAAATCGCGGAAGGTAATTCGGATAATAATGTTAGCGACAGGTTTCAGTTGTTCCAGAATTATCCCAATCCCTTTAACCCGGTCACAGAAATATCGTATCAATTGCAAACACCAGGGCTTGTAAAATTGACTGTCTATAATATGCTGGGACAACGGGTGAAAGAATTGGTGAATACCCAACAGCCTGCCGGCGTTCACAGTGTGCAATGGAATGGTACGGACGCAAGCGGACAGCGAATGAGCAGCGGACTTTACTATTATCATCTGGAAACAGATGGTTTTAAAGCGACCAAGAAAATGTTATTGCTGAAATGAGTTGGACCAATTGCTTCATTGAGTGACTTCTTGTTAATTTCTGAAGTCTAAAAAATCGGAGGCCGGGTGCAGGAAATAAACACAATCGTTTAGGAAAGAGGTTACACTGAGAGCTTGATTAACGGAACGCACAAGGATTTCTTCAGGCACAGGTTAAATCGATAAGCCCGGTCTCTGGTTTTGGTTACCAGTTCTACTAACAGAGAAATTTGTACCCTCTGCAAAATGGAAAACAAAATATTTTACATAAATATCAGTGTGAAAGAAAGGTTGGGGAGACAGATGAAACGAAACATGACTGGAATCATTATTTTGCTGTGTGCGTTAAGTCTGCTGAATTTTCAACAGCTATTTGCCCAGGCGCCGGATACGGTTGTTGTCCCGGTGATGATCGATGGCACTCCGTTGGGTGCAATCAATAAATTTATCCAGGGCGACACGACAGCGACAGGGGAGCGAAATAATCCGGACAGAGTGTACCAACTACAACGGGGGCAAATATATTTCCTCGATGATGTAATTCAGTCGCAGGATTATCATTTACAAATCATCGGAGAGAAAGAAGACCCGGCGAATCCGTTCAAGCCGGCAACCATTGCCCCCGGAGTGAGAGCTGATGGCAGTTTTTCAGCGAATTTCATTCGTGCCCGCGGGGATTTGACTTTGAAGGATATTTACTTCATGGCAAAACCGCCGACGGCTTCTCAGGATATCTATCCGGCAATTCCAAGAGGGATTTTGATGTTAACGGACAATACAAATTTGATTATCGATGGCTGCTATTTTGAATGGATTATCCGAAACACGATTGAAGTGAATGCCAAAAAATGCGATGTGCTTGTCCAAAACTGCATTTTCCGAAATGGTGAAGATCCCCGCGGCGAATGGGGTGGCGCCGGCTATCGATGTGACAGTCCCTCGGATTCGGTTATATTTTTAAATAATACAATCGTTAATTGCAACAGTCAGTTTATCGCAGCCAGAAATATCATAAATTATCTGCGGCTGGAGCATAATACGTTCGTTAATATGCTCAATATGGTTATTGGTTATCCGTTCTTCTCAAAACAGGCGATTTGCTCCAATAACATATTTTATAACATGAATACCATGGGACAGGATGCCGACGATCTGGCGATGTATGATCGCGATAATCTGATCTGGAGCACTATCAATACGGATACCATTTATGCAAATTTTTTAGCCGCGCTTGGTATTTCTGAACAGGAGCGTGTGCTTCAGGTAAACAATAATTGTTATTTCCACGATCAGGAAGTTCTTGACTTTTGGGATTCCATCGATTCTGTATTTGCTGTGCCCTGGATGAACGAAAGAACAAAGGCAATGTTTGATGCCGATGAAGACTATCCCTATTTAGATGCAGAAGACAATATGAATATCGAGCCACAATTCACAAATCTGCCGGACAATCTGGAAACAATGCTGGAATGGTGCACACTTTACAGATCCACCGGCACCGTGCCTGATTTTTACTGGGGCTGGGATCCGGACGAAGATTATTTCAACATCCAGTGGAAGTTACCGGAAGATTTGTCATATTCCGAAGCCTCTGCATTCTACACAGGCGGAACTGACGGTTTTCCTGTTGGCGATCTTAACTGGTTTCCGGATAAAAAGGTGGAATGGGAAGATCAAATGACAGCAATTGAAAGTGATCAATATAATAATGTAACAGCAAAGGATTTCCGATTATACCAAAACTATCCCAATCCATTCAATCCGGTAACAGAAATTTCCTACCAGTTAAACAAAGCAGGACTGGTAAAATTAACGGTCTTTAATATGCTGGGTCAACAGGTGGAAGAAATTGTGAATACACGTCAGGCTGCGGGTGTTCATCGTGTGCAATGGGATGCAGGGAATGAAATGACTAGCGGAATATATTACTACCGGTTGGAAACAGACGGCTTTAAAGCGACAAAGAAAATGCTTCTACTAAAATGAGCCCGGAAGCTATTTGATAAAAAAGGGGACATCTGAATAAGAAGTCCCTTTTTTTTGAAAAATGCGTTGTTAAAAACATGTATCGAACAATTGTTTTTAACTGTTTTTATCTGGAAACCTAAATTAAGATAATATAATTTATGTCAGTCAACATTGAATTCCTTTTTTGATGTGATAAATAGAAAGGCGAAGTATGAATTCTAAAATTGACCGAAGAAAATTTTTAAAGATTGCCGGTGCGTCCGTGGGTGCGATGGCAGTTCCTTTTGGCTGCGCGATGAAAAAGGATTCCGGTAACAGGCCGAATTTCATTGTCATTCTCTGTGATGATCAGGGATATGGCGATGCCGGGTGCTATGGCGCAAAAGGATTTGAGACTCCGAACCTGGACCGGATGGCAGCCGAAGGAGTGCGATTCACGGATTTTTATGTCGCATCTGCAGTGTGTTCGCCGTCCCGCGCCGCGCTGATGACCGGCTGCTACTCACAGCGGATCGGTTTGCCCGAAGTGCTTCATCCCTGGTCAGAAACAGGCATCAGCAGCGAGGAAACCACCATTGCCGAGTTGCTGAAACAGCAGGGATACGCGACCGCATGTTATGGTAAATGGCATCTGGGACATCATCCCCAGTTTTTACCGACCCGACATGGATTTGATGAATTTTTCGGGATACCCTACTCCAATGATATGTGGCCCAAACATCCCACAAAACCAAATTTTTTCCCGGATTTACCACTCATCGAAAACGAAGATGTCATTGAATTCAATCCGGATCAATCACAGCTTACCACGCGGTTGACTGAGCGGGCTGTCAAATTCATTTGCGACCACAAAGATGAGCCGTTCTTTTTATATTTGACACATCCCATGCCGCACGTGCCATTGTTTGTGTCTGATAAATTCAAAGGAAAATCCAAACAGGGCTTGTACGGCGATGTGATGATGGAAATCGACTGGTCGGTGGGAGAAATTTTGAAGACCCTGGATGATGAAGGACTCGATCAAAATACTTTTGTCGTTTTTATTTCAGATAACGGTCCATGGTTGAGCTACGGCGATCATGCCGGATCAGCAGGTCCGTTACGGGAGGGCAAAACCACGACATTCGACGGCGGACAGCGGGTTCCGTGCATCATGCGCTGGCCTGGTAAAATTCCCGAAGGTAAAGTATGTCATGAAATAGCGACGGCAATGGACCTTCTGCCAACTTTTGCCAATTTGACCGGCGCTCCTTTACCCAAACATAAAATTGACGGGAAAAATGCCTGGCAATTAATTTCAGGCCAACCTGACGCGAAGACGCCTTATGAGGCATTTTATTATTATAATGTCTGGAAATTGGAAGCAGTCCGTAGTGGTAAATGGAAGTTGCATTTGCCACACAAATATTTCGGCTTTGGTGAGGGTGGTACAGGAGGTTATCCTGGGAAAAGTGTGTGGAAAGAAATTGATCTGGCGTTATTTGATCTGGAAAAAGATCCCGGTGAACAACACGATGTGTCTGCAATGCATCCGGAAGTTGTTGAGCGATTACTGGCTCTTGCAGAAAAAGGACGCCAGGACCTCGGCGATGCGGAAAAGAAAGTCGTGAAAGGAAAAGATTTTTTCGATGCACGCACGTTCTACCGCATCCGGGGAAATAATGTGAGAGAACCGGGGCATATTTAATAGATTGATTATCAAACAAATTTTAATCGTGAGGTGCACTATGAAGTTTAATTTCAAACGGTTTGTCATAATAACTCTGCTCGCATTACCGGTCCTGTTTTTCTGTGCCAAAACAGAAGAAACATCGGCTCTGGATATCCAAAAGGACTGGCGGCTGGGTATTCATGCCTATACATTCAAAAAATTTACTTTTTTTGAGGCCATTGATAAAACGGCGTCCCTTGGATTGAATTGGATTGACGTTGGCAGAGGAGCGTATTTCAGTCCTGAAAAGCGGGATATCAGAACCCATTATCTCATGCTGACCCCTGAGCTACGAAATGAATTAAAGCAAAAGTTACAAAAAGAAGGCGTTACCCTGATTAATTATGGCGTTGTTAAATTCACTAATGATGAAACTGAATGCAGGCAGGTTTTCGATTTTGCAAAAGAAATGGGAATTCAGACCATTGTTGCGGAGCCGGAAGAAGATGCCTTCGATCTGCTGGAAAAATTGTGCGATGAATACAATATCAATGTCGCGATTCATAATCACCCGAAACCGACGCCATATTGGGACCCAAACAAAGTGAAGCAAATTCTGGATGGAAGAAGCAAGCGGCTTGGTGTATGCGGAGACACCGGTCACTGGATGCGTTCCGGAATCAATCCGGTGGATGCATTAAAAATGCTGGAAGGTCGCGTAATTTGTCTGCATTTAAAAGATCTCAATGAATTCGGCATTCGCGAATCCCATGATGTGGTATGGGGAACCGGTGTGGGAGACGTCAAAGGCGTTTTGGAAGAATTATATCGCCAAAAATTTAAAGGCGTGATCTCCATTGAATATGAATACAATTGGGATAATAACATGCCGGATGTGGAAAAATGCATTCAATTTTATAATGAAACAGTGAAGGATTTTAAATAGACCGATCCTTGCGAAGGTTTTAAACCTTCGCAAGGATTTCCCGGGAAGATTACTATCAAAGTAGTACAGACATTTTAAGCGATATAAAGACGGAGAAAAATAATGAGTGAAGAAAATATGAAATCGACGGTAACCAGACGCCAGTTTTTAACCGGGGCGATGACTGCCGGCGCCGCGTTTACCATTGTTCCGGGTCATGTTCTGGGAGGAAAAGGCAACAAAGCCCCGAGCGACAAATTGAATGTCGCTGCTGTCGGAATTGGCGGAATGGGTAGAAATAACCTGAAAAATGTGGCTCAAAGTGGGGAAAATATTGTGGCGTTGTGCGATGTGGACCAGGAATATGCACGGGATGTTTTTGAGGACTTTCCCAATGCGAAACGGTATGCTGATTTCCGAGAAATGCTGGAAAAGCAAAAAGATATCGATGCGGTCATCGTTGCCACGCCGGATCACAGTCATTCCGTGATTGCGGCAATGGCGATGAGAATGGGAAAAGGGGTATATGTGCAGAAACCGATTTCGCGAACCATTACCGAAGCGCGCAAGCTCACAGAAATTGCGCGGGAGACAGGAGTCGCAACTCAAATGGGAAATCAGGGACATTCCGGTGATGGCGTTCGCCTGATATGTGAATGGATCTGGGACGGCGCCATTGGTCCTGTGCGGGAAGTTCATGCCTGGACCAACCGACCGGTGTGGCCGCAGGGAATTCACAAGCCTTATGGACGAGCGCGGGTTCCCAATACGCTGGAATGGGATTTATGGCTCGGTCCGGCTGCTAATCGGGATTATCATCCGGATTACCTGCCGCGCAAATGGCGCGGATATTGGGATTTTGGCTGCGGTGCAATCGGCGACATGGGCTGCCATATTTTTGATCCGATTTTCTCGGCGTTGAAACTGGGTTATCCCACTACCGTGAAAGCAAGCTCGCCCCAGATTTTCATCGATCGCGGCGTGCTGAACGACACCATGGCGGATACTGCTCCTGTCGCTTCTATCGTTCGATTTCAATTTCCGTCCCGGGAAAAGATGCCTCCGGTAAAAGTTATCTGGTTTGATGGCGGCTTATTACCACCAACTCCCGACGATCTGGAACCCGGTCGCCGCATGGGTAGCGGTCAAAGCGGCGTCATCTTTATCGGGGATAAAGGAAAACTCATGTGCGGTGAGTACGGCGACAGCCCGCGCCTGATCCCCGAAACAAAGATGAGAGCTTACAAGCAGCCGCCTAAAACATTGCCGCGCATTCCATTGGGAAGCGCCGGGCATGAACGCGACTGGATTCGTGCGTGCAAAGGCGGTGATCCGGCATGCTCTAATTTCGAATATGCCGGTCCGATGACCGAAGTCGCACTGCTCGGAAATGTCGCCATTCGCATGGGCAAAAAACTGGAATGGGATGGCGAAAACATGAAAGCAACCAATGCGCCGGAAGCGGATGAATTCATCCAGCACCAATACCGGCAGGATTGGAGTTTATAAGAGGATACTCATGAAAATACAAATATTCAACCAGAACAGAATTGCTGTTTTTGCACTTCTTTTGATATTAATATTCTGCGTGTTCACGCGGGAAAGCCTTGCCACATTAAAGGCCGGATTCTCCAAAATCGATATTACTCCGGAGAACCCGGTTGTCATGTTCGGATATCAGGGCAGAGGCAATACGTTGTCCGAGGGAGTTCACGACCGGCTTTATGCACGCGTCACTGCCTTTGAAAATGATGGTAAAAAATTACTGATCATTTCGTCAGATCTGGGTGATTTCTATTTTGGTACGTATGAATATTTTCAAGAGGCGATTGCTGAGGAATTCGCTCTCGATCAATCTGAAATATTTTTAACATGCACGCATACACATGCCGCACCAACGCTGACGATCGATAAGGAAAAAAATTTCACATTGTTTAAAATCAGACGAAAAGACGCTGCTCCGTATCCAACGAATCTGGAATACACAAAGCATCTCAAGTCAAAACTCATTTCTGCGGTTAAGGAGGCGTTTGACCGGATGCAGGATGTCAGGATCGGAGCGGGTATCGGCTATTGCCCGATTGGTATGAACCGTCGCGCAGTGCAGCCAGACGGCAGCATCGCGCTCGGTCGGAATCCGTATGGTCCTGTGGACAAAGATGTGCATGTGCTGAAAATAATCGATAATGAGGATCAGATAAAAAGTCTGCTATTCGACTTTGCAACGCATGGAACCAGTCTCGGGCAGAAGAATCTGCAAATAAGCGGAGATGTCCTTGGACTGGCTGCGCAATTTGTCGAGAATTATCATGAGAAGGAAGTCATTGCTCCGGTTTTTCCCGGTGCATCAGGAGATATTAATCCGTGGTACGTGAAGCTCACTGAATTTAATGATCAAAACGGATGGATACCTGAAACCGAATTACTTGGCATTATGCTGGGAGAAGAGGTCGTGCATACGCATCAGCGCATAAAGGAATTTCAGAGTGAATGCACGATTAAAACCGCTTTTGCTGCCATCGAGCTGCCGACCCGGGGCGAGATGAGGGGACAGAAGTTATTGCAGAAAACATACCCTCTGAATATCACGGCAGCCCGGATCGGAGATGTGGCATTTATCGGTTTTGGCACTGAAATGTTGACCGAGATCGGAATGGAGATTAAAAAAGCATCGCCGTTTAAATATACTTTTTTGATAACGCATTGTAACGGCGCGTCCGGTTATCTCGCGCCACATCACGCGTATACCGAAGACGGATATGAAATTTTCTCCAGCCCGTTTGCACCGCAGGCAGCAGAAATGGTGGTAACAAAGGCACTGTCAATGCTTTATGATTTGAAAAACTGATCAATCCAAATTTTGGAGATTTTCATGTAAAGATATTGGCGGCGATCTTCCGCATTATGTGCCTGATATCCGTTCTGCAGCCTATGGCGGCTATGGTGCGGATTCCGATCCCCGGTTGATCGCTGTTTGTGCGGGGGAGCGGATCATGAACAAGCAATTTGAAAATCTGTACCAGCTTCGATGAATTACACCTGGCACGCACTAAAGCAGACGTTTTTCTTGAAATATTTTAAGGAACAATAATCATGATTTCAAAAAAAATATTGACATTTTTTCTCTCATCTCTAATTTTACTGGTGATGGCTACAGCCGTCCAATCAGATGATGAAATTTATCTTGACCCAAATCAATCCATTGATAAACGGGTTGAGGATTTATTATCCAGAATGACACTCGAAGAAAAGATTGGTCAGATAAATATGCCCTGCGTTTATCTGAGGGATATGGGCAGAGATATCCCCAGCAAGATGGACGCGTGTATAAAATTCACCGAAGGAACATACGTCAAGGGAATCGGACCCGGAGGCGGATTTTTCACGCTGGCAGATAATATTTTACCGGAAGGCGCCCGGCAGCAGGCAGAGTTTTTCAATAAACTTCAGAAAATCGCGCTGAAGAAAACGCGTTTAAAAATCCCTCTGCTACAGACCGAAGAAGGCACGCATGGCTTGATGTGCTCTGGCGGAACCATTTTCCCGGAGGGAATTGCCATCGGAAGTACATGGAATATGGATCTGGTGCAACAGATTTACGCGGACGTGGCAAAAGAAGGCAGATCCGCCGGTATCCATCAGTTGTTCACGCTGGTAGTGGAGCCGATCCTGGATCCGCGGATGGGAAGGAATCAGGAAGCTTACAGTGAAGACCCGTTCCTGACAGCCTGCATTGCAGAAGCCATTGTCGCCGGCGCACAGGGTGATGATATCTCTGCCAGTGATAAGGCAGTCGCCGGACTCTGTCATTATCCGGGACAAAGTCTGCCGATGAGCGGTCTCGAACGCGGATCAATGGAAATATCCGAACGCATGCTGCGCGAAGTCTTCCTTCCACCGTGGGTTGCTGGTATCAAAAAAGCTGGTGCGCTGGGCGTCATGGCAACCTACCCCGCAATCGACGGCGTTCCGGTTCATGGTTCGGAGAAAATTCTCACGAAAATCCTTCGGGAAGAACTGGGATTCGAGGGACTTGTCCTCAGCGAGGGCGGCGGCATCGAAACATTGGTTTATGAGCAGGTGGCTGCGGATCAGAAACAGGCTGGCGAATTGGCGATCAAAGCCGGCGTGGATGTGGGCATTTCCTTTGAAGAAGGATATATGGATAAAATGATCGAAAATGTCGGGCAGGGGAAAGTATCCATCGATCTGATCGACCGGGCGGTGCGCCGGATACTGACTCTGAAATTCAGACTTGGATTGTTTGAAAATCCGTACGTCGATCCCGATCACGCGGCAGAAGTTCGTCATTCACCTCAACATCAGGAATTGGCATTGCAGGCAGCACGCGAAGGGATCGTGTTATTGAAGAATGAAAATAATCTGTTGCCGCTGGATAAAAATATCAAATCCATTGCCGTCATTGGTCCCAATGCGGATAACGACAGAAATCAATTGGGTGATTATACATCGAAGACGATCCTGCAGGATATTGTCACTGGGCTGGATGGAATTAAAGCAAAAGTATCTGATAAAACGAAAGTGATGTATGTGAAAGGTTGTGATGTTGTCGGCACCGATACTTCGGACATTGCCAATGCCCGCGAAGCAGCGGAATCTGCGGATGTGGTTGTGGTCGTTGTCGGGGAAAATGAACGGCGGGCAGCCGATAAGAAAGGGACGAATGGTGAAGCCAGAGATATTGCAAGTCTTGATCTGACAGGGCTTCAACAGCAGCTTATTCAAACTGTTTATGAAACCGGCACGCCAACAGTCGTGGTGCTGATTAATGGCAGACCATTATCCATCCGCTGGTCTGCTGAACATGTGCCAGCGATTGTAGAAGCGTGGATTCCAGGCGAAAAAGGCGGTCATGCAGTGGCAGATGTGCTGTTTGGCGATTATAATCCTGACGGTCGTCTTGCTGTGACGATCCCGCGGCATGTGGGGCAGTTGCCGGTCTATTATTTCCACAAACCATCGAAGGAGTACTACCTTGAACGCGCCCGCAGAAACCACGGTTTCGAAGGATATGTGGATATGAGCGCCGAGCCGTTGTACGAATTTGGGTATGGTTTGAGCTACACCAGTTTTGAATACAGCAATCTTCAAATTTCTCCAGCAGAGATCGGTCCGGCAGGACAGGTGAATATTCAGGTGGATGTGAAGAATACCGGTGACCGGGCTGGAAATGAGGTAGTACAATTGTACATCAACGATGTCGTTAGTAGTATTACCACACCGGTCAAAGAATTGAGGTCATTTGAAAAAATTGCATTAGAACCAGGAGAACGTAAAATAGTGACATTTAAATTGGGACCGGAAGACCTCTCTTTCCTGGATCATTGTTTAAAACCTGTGGTTGAGCCCGGTATATTTGAGATAATGGTGGGAAGCTCTTCAGAGGATATTCGTTTGCAGGGGAGTTTGAGGGTTCGTTAGCGATAAGACCTTCGCAAGAATAGTTTGGAAATAGGTTGATAAATTATAATTTTTTTATCTCATTAAAATGAGGGAAAAATGAATAAAAAATCTAAAATAACCAGGCGCGATTTTATCTACCGGGCTGGTGTTACAACCGCCGGAGCAATGCTGTTGCCATCCATTTCCTGTGGTAAAAAAGGTGATAAACCAAACATTTTATGGATTACGTGCGAAGATGCCAGTCCGAATTTAGGATGTTACGGGGATCCGTATGCAATTACACCCAATCTGGATCGTCTTGCAGAACGGGGATTTCGTTTTACGAATGCTTATTCTCATGCCGGCGTATGTGCTCCGTCCCGGTCAGGGTTGATCACGGGGATGTATCCCAGCTCAATCGGTTCGCATCACATGCGCTGCTTGACAACACTACCGGATATGATCAAATGTTTTCCCGAATATTTGCGGCAAGCAGGCTATTACTGTTCGAATAACGTGAAAACAGATTATAATTTCGAAGAGTCTCCGCAGACGTGGGACGAATCCAGCAGAACGGCTCACTGGCGGAACCGCAGTTCGGATCAGCCATTTTTCAGCGTATTTAATTTTGTTGAAACGCATGAATCCAAATACCGGGCGCCGGAAGATCAGTTTCATAGACTCACCAGATATCTCACTCCGGAGCAACGACATGCTCCGATGAAAGCGACAATTCCGCCGTACATGCCGGATACGCCGCTGATTCGCAGAGAATGGGCGCGGTATAATGATTTAATGACTGCAATGGATTACAGAGCCGGTGAGTTGCTGGATCAGCTCAAAGAAGACGGACTGGATGATAATACCATCGTGTTCTTCTTTTCCGATCAGGGCGTGGGATTACCCCGCACCAAACAGTGGATATACGATAGCGGCATGAAGGTGCCGCTAATTGTGTATTTCCCGGAGAAATATCGTCACCTTGCGCCAGGTATACCCGGTTCGACAGTAGATCAGCTTATCAGTTTTGTGGATTTGGCGCCGACTGTGCTGAATCTTGCCGGAGTGCGGATTCCTGATTATATTCAGGGAAAACCATTTTTAGGTAAAAAAGCCGCCGAGCCGCGGAAATACGTCTATGGGATTCGCGACAGAATGGATGAGCGATACGACATGGTGCGTGCAGTGCGCGATAAGGAATTCAAATATTATCGTAATTACATGCCCCACCTGCCGCATTGGCCCTGGCTCGAATTTATGGAGCGGTTGGATACGTCCAAAGAGTGGCGCCGCCTGGATGCAGAGGGAAAACTCGACGGTGCACACGCTTTTTTCATTGCTCCTGCCAAGCCGGTAGAAGAGTTGTACGATATCCAAAATGATCCTGATGAATTGAATAATCTTGCTGCTGATCCGCAGTATGCAGATGTGTTGAATCGAATGCGAAAAGCTCACTTGCAATGGGTGAAAGAGACGAGAGACCTCGGACTGTTGCCGGAACAGGAAATGCGCGAGCGGGCAAAGGATTCGACCGAATATGAGTACGGACGGAGCGATGATTACAATCTCGACCGGATACTGGACGCAGCCTTGCTCGTGGGACAGGGTGAAGCGGTTCTCCAGAAGCAAATCGATTTATTAGATGATGAAGACAGTGCTGTGCGTTTCTGGGCTGCCACCGGATTGACGAACCAGGGACAGAAAGCACGAGTGGCTGCTTCCGCACTGAAAAAGCGCTTGAGCGATCCTGTACCGGAAGTACGCATCGCGGCTGCGGAGACACTGAGTCACATTGGCTACGAAAACGACGCACTCTCAACACTGGTTCAACTTCTGGAGCATGACGAACATTGGGTTCGGGTGTACGCCGCGAATATTCTGGACAGAATGGGTGAAAGAGCACGACCGGCACTGGAGCAGATGCGAAAGGCGCTAAAGAAAGAATATCCGGATGTAAAACGGATTAACCTGTTTCACTGGCCTCTGGAACACGCCATTCGGAATTTGGAAAGCTAATGGCTCAGGAGTACAGCGTCTTTAGAGCCTGTCCGCGAACTACTCCCGCCGAGCGGGATTTCAAAACGGGCAAGCTGTATCTTGATACATATTCATGTATTTATCTATATATTGTGTTGTAGCGATACCTTCGCAAGGGTTTTGCCGACGATATCAAAGTTCCTGGACACGTTCTTTATGCGCTACGGGAGGGGCAGCAATCATGCACGGTATTAGATTTCCGAAGTCTTTGAGACTTCGGAAATCTTCAATTTTATAAATCGAACTAACAATTGACAGGAATACAAACAATCATGATTACAGGAGACGACAGTAATGACATCCAATAATAAATCTTCAAGTGAGCCCAAACCACTCAATCGAAGAAAATTCATGAAAACCACAGCGAGTTTCGTCGCGGCTGCGTCGACAATTGGGTTGAATAGTAGCTATTCTCATCCGGGGAAAAAGCGAAATATTATCTTCATTTTGAGCGATGACCACCGTTATGATGCGCTGAGCTGCCTGAATCATCCACTCGCAAAGACGCCGAATATGGACCGGCTGCTCACGAACGGCATCCATCTGAAAAATGCATTTGTCTCGCATTCGCTGTGTTCACCAAGCCGCGCCACGATATTGACCGGTCTGTATAGTTATCAACACAATGTGCTGGATAATAGTACCGAATTGGATGACCGACTGCCGACATTTCCCAAATTACTGCAACAAGCCGGCTACAAAACCGGATTTGTCGGGAAATGGCACATGGGCGGCGCGAACGATAATCCCCGACCCGGCTTCGATCACTGGGTGTCATTCCGGGGACAGGGGCTGTATTTCGATAATGTGTACAACATCAATGGTGAGAGAAAACTGCGGAAGGGCTATGTATCGGATGTGCTGACAGATTTCGCAATTGATTTCATCAGGAATCAACAGGAGCAGCCGTTTTGCCTCTATCTGTCGCATAAAGCAGTTCATGAAGATTTTGATCCGGCGCCTCGGCACATCAGTAAATTCAATCACATTACGCCGCCACGACCGGTGACATATCATAATACCGATGAAAATTATGATGATAAGCCGGATTGGGTTCGCAAGCAGCGATATAGCTGCCACGGTGTGGATGGATTGTCCTATACCCACAAAACCGGAATCGACGGTTTGTACCGCCGCTATGCAGAATGTCTGCTGGGACTGGACGATGGCATCGGTGCACTGACTGCATTTCTGGAAAAGGAAGATTTGCTGAACGATACGCTCATTATTTACATGGGCGACAACGGCTTTCAATTTGGCGAACATGGTTTGATTGATAAGCGCGTGATGTATGAAGAATCCATTCGTGTGCCGATGTTTGTGCACTGTCCCGCATTGAATAAAGGCGGACAGGCGGTCGAGGGGCTGATTCTCAATAATGATATTGCGCCGACGATTCTGGAAGCAGCCGGCGTTCCGGTTCCGAAATCAATGTACGGGCAATCGTTTTATCCGTCGATTACCGGGCAACCGCTGAAGAACTGGCGTCACGATTTTCTGTATCAGTATTTCTGGGAGGAATGGTTCCCGATGACGCCGACGATCCGCGGGCTGCGGACAGACAAATACAGCTACATGAAATCGTACGGCACCTGGGATATTAACGAATTGTACGACATGGAAAACGATCCGCAACAGACCAGAAATTTGTTGGGGAATATCCCGTTGAAACGCACGATCACGCACCCGGAGAAGTATCTCGATAAACACATCACGGATCCGGAATTACGGCAGCTTATCAGAAAGTTTGATAAACGAATCGAAGAGCTTGTGAAAGAAACCGGCGGCAATATAAAACCGGATTGGGGCAAGATGTAATGATTGCCCAAAAAAGGATGATTCTATGATTAAAGACCAATTGAAATATAAAAATGAAGCTGAACAGCATCTTGTGAACGAGCTGTTGCCATTCTGGCGTGACCGGTGCAAGGATGATGTAAACGGCGGCTTTGTCACACATTTTGATAAGAATGGCAATGACACCGGTGAAGATGAAAAATCTCTGATTGCACAAGCACGGTGCATTTATACCATGGCGTCGACGCACCGGGCAGGATATGGCGATGGCATTTACGCCGAATATGCCAAACATGGTATTGATTTTCTCATTGAAAAAATGTGGGATAATGAGTTCGGCGGATTCTACTGGATGATGGATCGCGGCGGGCGCGTGAAAATCGATCAAAAAATTCTCTACGGTCACAGTTTCGCGATCTATGCGCTCAGCGAATACACGCTGGCAACCGGCGATCCCGTCGGTAGAGAATATGCTGAAAAGACATTCGATCTCATCCGGAAATATTGCCTCGATTCGATGTATGGCGGCTATTTTGAAATGTTCCGGCGCAATTGGAATCTGGCTGGTCCCGGCTCCGACGGCGGTGATCGAAAGACGCTGGACGTGCACATGCACCTGATGGAAGCCTTCACGACTCTTTATGAATGTACTCAATTGCCAGTCCATCGGCGGGCATTACAGGAATCGATCCAAATCGTGACCAGACGGATGCTGCATCCTGAATTCGGTACAGGCATTCCGCAGTTTATGCCGGACTGGCAGGTGGCGCCACAAATCAAATTCGATATTGTCTGGGGCTGGGATCGCTTCCCGGATGGCGGACAGCAATCCAAGGCAGAGGATAATACATCGTACGGGCACAATGTGGAATTTGCCTGGCTGTTCAAACATGCACTGGATATTCTGGAAGAAACGTATGATCCCTATATGAATATTCTGAAGAAACTGATTGATCACGCCGTGAATAACGGGATCGATGATAAGTTCGGCGGCGTTTATGTGGAAGGTCCGCATCGCGGGGGTGTGTACGACCGGGAAAAAGAATTTTGGCAGCAGGCAGAAATCCTCATTGGCATGCTCGATGCGTGTCTGTTATTCGGGCCGGAAAAATATTTTCCTGTGTATGAAAATGTGCATCGCTTTGTATTCGATAAACTTATTGATCATGAAGTAGGCGAATGGCTGCCGCTATTGTCGCGGGAGGGTGAGCCGATCTGGACGCATCTTGGTCATTCCTGGAAAATTAATTATCACACCGTCCGTTCCATGATTCAAACAATTCACAGACTGGGAAAACTGATCGATGAACTATAATGGCAAATATGAAATTTTCGATCCGAATCAGATAAAAACGTATCCGTTGAGTCAGCGTTCGAATAAAGTCAAATTGGAAGATATTGTTGATCCGAATTTGTTTGATTATGATCAATCAGAGGTTTCGCCCGGTATTGAAGATAATATCGAACGCGTGGCGCAGGCTATCGTCGATGCGCGGCAGGCACAACAGCCCATTGTCTTTTTCTCCGGCGCTCATTTAATCAAAAACGGATTGGGCAGGTTCATTATTGAGCTTATTAAATTAGATTGCATTTCGTTGTTTGCCGGAAACGCGGCGACAGCGATCCACGATTTCGAGCTGGCGCTGATCGGCGAGACCAGTGAAAACGTCCCAGCGGCGCTTGGAAAAGGTCAATTCGGGATGGCTTATGAATTCGGGTATATCAACACGGCGCTGGCACTGGGCAACCGGGATAAGCTGGGATACGGCGAAGCTCTGGGGAAGATGATTTGCGATGATGCATTCCGCAGTGAAATTTTATCAATAATCGGCAGAGATGGTGCACCCCGCCAGTTTCTTCATCCTGAGCTGAGCGTTCTTGCGACCTGTTATGAACGCAATATTCCGTTCACGGTTCACGCGGGAATCGGAACCGATGTCATCGATCAGCACCCTTCATTTGACGGACAGGCAAAGGGCGGATGCTCTGGCAGGGATTTTCTCATTTATACCAATGAAATGTCAAAATTTATAAATGGCGGCGTTGCAGTGAATATCGGCAGCGCAGTGACAGGTCCCGAAGTCCTGCTCAAAGCCGTATCTATGGTGGCGAATGTCGGATTGACGCCCGGAAATATTGTGACAGCAGATTTTGATATCCGCAAATTTGTATTTGATCATGAAAATGATGAAAGCGCTCCCGGCTATTATTTTCGCGACCAGAAGAGCGTGGTCACGCGTGTACCGGAGGTACTGCACGGCGCGGGGTACTATGTTCAGGGAGATCAGAACGTGACGATTCCGGTGCTTTATCACAAGATTCTGGAAAAGCTGGATGGTTGAGATGTTATTTCTTATGAGATCCAGCTCGTTACCTTAAAAACCATGCGAACGATTTGACCGACAGAGGATTTGAATGAAAATTGATCGGGTAAAAAAAATTCTATATAAAATACAAAATGTCAACATAACCGTTTACGGTGATTTTTGTATCGATGCTTACTGGATCATGGATCTGCGGGGATCGGAGATTTCCGTGGAAACGGGATTGAAAGCTGAGGCAGTGGACAGGCATTACTACACGCTGGGCGGCGCGTCCAATATTGTGGCAAACATCGCAGCCCTGGGACCGGCAAAAATCCGGGTGATCGGCGCTATTGGCGATGATATTTTTGGACGGGAGCTGCAGCGGCAGTTTCAAGAGTTGAATGTGGATACAGAGTCGCTGATTATTCAGCAGGACAATTTTGACACCGTGACTTTCGCGAAAAGATATGTCGATGATGTTGAGCAGCCGCGGATCGATTTCGGATTTAATAACAAAAGAACACGGCAGACAGATGATTTAATTTTAGACAGCCTGAAAAAGGCATTGCAGCGCGGGGATGTGGTGATTTTCAATCAACAGGTTCCCGGCAGTATCACGAACGCGGAATTCATCGAGCAGGCGAATGCGCTGTTCCGGGAGTTCGATGATCGGATTGTCCTGCTCGACTCTCGGAATTACGGCGATCAATTTACATCTGTGCTTCGCAAAATCAACGAGGCAGAAGCGGCAGGGCTTCTTAATATCTCCTTTAATGAAAATGAATTGATCTCCTGTGAACAGGTCATTCAATTTGCCGGGGAGTTATTCAAAAAATATAAAAAGCCGGTGATTATCACCCGCGGTGCGAACGGAATGGTGACCATTGATCAAAATGAAGTACATACCGTGCCCGGCATTCGCATTGTCAGAAAAGTCGATCCGGTTGGTGCGGGAGATACTGTCACCAGTGCACTGGCGTTATGTCTGGGAGCCGGGGTATTGCTGGCAGAATCCGCTGAATTCGCAAATATTGCGGCAGCCGTGACTGTGCAGAAGCACTTTCAAACCGGCACTGCATCTGCGGAAGAGATCCTCAAAATCGCCGAAGTTGTGGATTACGTTCATCAGCCGGAATTAGCCGCGGATCAGAGAAAAGCTCATTATATCAACGGAACGAATATCGAAGCCTGTTATCCGCCGGAGAAAATACCGCTCGGCAGAATCAAACATGCGGTGTTTGATCATGATGGTACTATCAGCACGCTGCGCCAGGGATGGGAAGATATTATGGAGCCGATGATGATCAAAGCGATCCTCGGCAGCAAGTTCGAAACCGCTGATAACAGCGTTTATCGAAAAGTACAATCTCATGTGCGTGACTATATCGATAAAACTACTGGCATCCAGACGATCATTCAAATGGAAGACCTGGTCGCGATGGTGAGCGAATTTGGTTTCGTGCCGGAAAGCGAAATTCGCGATAAATTCGGGTACAAGGAAATTTACAATCAATCGCTGATGGAAATGGTGAATCAGCGCATTGCACAGTTCAAAAATGGTCAGCTTGACATTTCAGATTTCACGATTAAGGGAGCGATCCCGTTTTTAACCATGCTGCGTGAAAAAGGGATCACGCTTTATCTGGCGAGCGGTACGGACCGTGAGGACGTGATTAACGAGGCTCGGGTGCTGGGATATGCCGATTTATTCGACGGCGGAATTTATGGAGCAGTGGGAGATGTGTCCAGGTATTCTAAGAAAATGGTCATCGACCGGATCATGGATGAAAATCAACTGCATGGCGCAGAGCTGGCGGTTTTTGGCGATGGTCCTGTCGAACTGTTGGAATGCCGCAAACGGGACGGAATTGCCGTTGGCATTGCCAGCGATGAAATTCGTCGTCACGGATTAAATTTAGAAAAACGGAGCCGGTTGATTAAAGCCGGCGCGCTGCTGGTCATGCCGGATTTTTCGGAGTGTGATGAGTTGATAAAATTGCTGCTAAAATGAAAATTTAATGAGCTAAAAATTGAAGTTAAGTTCCGGAAAAAACGTCCACCCTTGCGAAGGTTTCAAACCTTCGAAAGGGTAGAAAATAAATTAAATTTAGAAAAGCGAGAGAGGAAATTCAATGAACAAGGTATTAGCGCTGATAGTATGCCTGGCATTCACTTACTATGCACAGGGCGGATCAATTTTAAACGAACGAAAACCAGAGGAAAAGATGCCACCTTATTCGAATTCAGAGCTTTCCATCGATGAACGTGTCGACGACCTGCTGTCACGAATGACGCTGGAAGAAAAGGTCGGACAAATGAACATGCCATGCATGTACCTGAACGACATGGGCAAGGATATTCCTGCGAAAATGGATGCGGCGCGGGATTTCGCACGGGGAAATTATGTGGAAGGAATCGGACCATCGGGCGGTTATTTCACGCTGGCGAATAACGTCCTGCACAAAGGTCCCCGCCAGCAGGCTCAATTTCATAATGAACTGCAAAAAATCGCCATGGAAGAGAACCGGCTGAAAATTCCTCTGCTGCAAACCGAAGAAGGAACGCACGGGTTGATGTGTTCCGGCGCCACGATTTTCCCGGAAGGGCTGGCAATCGGCAGTACGTGGAATATGGATTTAATTGAAAAAATGTATGCCGTAGTTGCAAAGGAGGCGCGAGCCGTTGGGATTCATCAGCTTTTCACACTTGTCATCGAACCGAACCGTGATCCGCGGCTGGGGCGAAATGAGGAAACGTACAGTGAAGATCCATACCTTTGTTCGCGGATTGCAGAATCGATTGTAAAAGCAGTGCAGGGAAGAGATGTCTCCGCATCCGATAAAACGGTTACGGGTTTTTGTCATTATCCGGGACAGAGCGAGCCAGTATCCGGCTTGGAACGCGGGGAGATGGAAATCTCGGAGCGAAAGCTGCGGGAGGTTTTCCTGCCGCCTTGGGTAGCGGCAATCAAACATGGCGGTGCTCTGGGAGTAATGGCGACTTATCCTGCGATCGACGGCGTTCCGGTTCACGCCTCGGAAAAAATTCTTACCAATATCCTGCGGCAGGAGCTGGGATTTGAGGGACTGGTGCTCGGTGAGGGGCATGGACTGACCACAATCGTCTACGAAGGATTGGCTGAATCGCAGCAACAGGCAGGTATGCTCGCGCTGAAAGCCGGCGTGGATGTGGGAATCTCTTTTGAAGAAGCCTACATGAAGCCGCTAGTTGAAAATGTCAGAAATGGCAGTGTATCCATGGATTTGATCGATCGGGCTGTCCGGCGGATTTTGGAGATCAAGTTTCGATTAGGACTGTTTGATAATCCGTATGTTGAGCCGGATTATGCAGAGCAGGTCAGTCATACGCCAGAGCATCAGGATCTAGCGCTGCAGGTGGCTCGTGAAGGGATTGTGCTGCTGAAGAATGAAAACAATCTGCTGCCGCTGAAGAAAGATATCAAGTCCATTGCCGTGATCGGTCCGAATGCAAATCACGAAACAAATCAACTCGGCGATTACACGTCCAATGTGATTTTGCAGGACATCGTTACGGTTCTTGATGGCATAAAGAAAAAAGTATCTCGGCAAACGGAAGTCACTTATGTGAAGGGATGCAATGTTGTTGGCGCCGGGCTTGATGAGATCGAAAAAGCCAGTGCCGCAGCGAAGCGGGCGGATGTGGCAGTTGTGGTGCTGGGCGAAAATGAATGGCATGCGCCGAATAAAACCGGCACCAACGGCGAAGGATACGATGCTGCAACGCTGGAGTTAACAGGACTTCAAAATGAATTGGTGAAAGCAGTTCATCGAACAGGTACGCCGACGGTTGTGGTGCTGGTCAGCGGCAGACCGCTGGCGATCCGCTGGATTGCGGAACATATCCCGGCGATCGTGCAGCCCTGGATGTGCGGTGAAAAAGGCGGTCACGCTGTCGCCGAGGTGCTATTCGGTGAATACAATCCCAGCGGGCGGCTGCCCATCACGTTTCCCAGACATGCGGGACAACTGCCTGTGTATTACAATCACAAGCCTTCCAAAAAATACTGGCTCACCGAAGGGTGGGGGCATTCATATACAGACATCAGTCCTGAGCCATTGTATGTTTTTGGGCATGGGCTCAGTTACACAAAATTCGAATATAGTAATCTTGTCATCGACCCGAAAGAAGGAGGAATCGGAAGCAGCTTTAATGTGAGCGTTGATGTGCAGAATATCGGGAAGCGTGACGGCGCCGAGGTGGTGCAGCTCTATCTCCGGGATGTGATTTCCAGCGTTACCACCCCGGTTAAGAAATTGGTGGGATTTAAAAAAGTCATGTTAAAAGCAGGCGAGAAAAAAACGGTTACGATAACAATAACGCCGGATCAGTTGGCGATTCTTGATCAGAATTTACAGTCAGTAGTAGAGCCGGGAAAATTCAACGTTATGGTTGGAAGTTCCAGTGAGGAAATTCGTTTGAAAGGGAGTTTCGTATGCAATTAGAAGGAATCGATATCGGAATTTTTATAATTTATCTTATTGCTGTGGTTACAATTGGTTTCGTCTCCGGGAGAAAAGGAAAAAGCAGTACTTCTCATTTCTTCCTTGCCGGCCGCGGACTGCCGTGGTTTGTGATTGGGTTTTCATTAATCGCATCGAGTATCAGTACCGAGCAATTTATCGGCGAGGTTGGCTGGGGATATAAATACGGAATGGCGGTCAGTAACTGGGAATGGCTCGTCTGGCCTGCGCAGGGATTGTTGCTGTTTTTCTTTTTACCGGTATATTTGAAAAATAAAATCTACACCATCCCGGAATATCTGACGCGGCGGTTCAGCAGATTTGCCGGGACCACCTTTGCCCTCGTCTGCATCGTGATGTATCTGGTGATAAATTTGCCGCTTGTGTTATATTCCGGTGGCTTTGTAATGCATAAAATATTCGGTTTGAATATCTACCTGGCGATATGGATTCTGGTGATAGTCGCCGGTTCCTACACCATTTTCGGCGGACTGAGCGCGGTTGCCTGGGTCGATTTGTTTAACGGCGTGTTGTTGATTGCTGGCGGGTTACTGGTTTTTTTTCTGGGAATCCAGGCTGTGCCCGGAGGTCTTGCTGAAATTATCGGCACAGGGGAAAGGGCGCATCTGGTACTGCCGGCAGATCATCCGGAGCTGCCGTGGACCGGAATTCTGGCAGTCGCGGTCGTTTCAAGCGGATTTTATTATTCAACGAATCAATTTATCACGCAGCGATGTCTGGGTGCAAAGTCCGAATGGCACGGAAAAATGGGGATCGTACTCGCGGCGTTTTTAGCGATCCCACTGGCGCTCAGCGTCACCTGGCCCGGAATGATTGCGTACGCACTCAATCCGAATCTGGAGCATGTGGATTCAGCCTATCCCTTTCTGATTACTACCCTGATCCCGATTGGCTTGCGGGGAATGATGTTCGCCGTGTTGATCGGCGCAATCATGTCCACCATTGATTCGCTCATCAATTCCACATCTTCCTTGATAACGATGGATATTTATAAAGGTGTGTTGAAAAAAGATGCCAGGGACAAACATCTTGTCACGTTTGCTCAAATAGTGGGCATCTTTTTACTGGCGTTCGGAGCAGTGTGGTCGCCGATGGTTGGTAAATTTGGCTCCATTTTTTCTTATGTCCAGGATTGCTGGGCGCTGATGCTGGCGCCGGTGATGGCTGTGTTCATCATGGCAATTTTCTGGAAAAGAACCACAAATACCGCGTGTATTACGATGCTTCTATTTGCTTTCCCAATGCTGCTGATCGTATTTCTCAGAGAATTTTATGGTATACTGGCGGATTTCAACATATTTAATTTATCCGCGATAATATTCATCATTTCTATTTTAATCGTTGGTGTGATCAGCCTGTTTACGAAACAGTCCTGTTCTGAAAATCTGGAAACGACGATCTGGAAAAGGGAAATGCTGAAACTTCCCGCGAACGAAAAAGAATCACGATATCCGTGGTGGAAAAGCGTGGAATTTTGGTTTGCTGTGGTTGTTGCTTGTTTTGTTGTTATTTATATTAGATTTTGGTAAAAATTAATAAACGAGGAGAGAAAAAAATGCCGGGACCGGGAGCATATTGGATTAATCAGGACGAAAAAAATGAATTAATAGATGTCATCGATTCAGGATATTTATTCCGCTACGGTGATATGAATGATCCTGACTTCAAACATAAAGTGTACTCACTGGAACAGGAATTTGCAAATTTAATGGGAGTGAACCACGCGCTTGGAGTAACATCCGGAAGCGCGGCGTTAATTACAGCATTGTTGGCGGCTGGCTTGAAACCAGGCGACGAGGTGATCGTCCCTGCCTATACATTCGTGGCGACTTATAGCGCAATTATTTTTTTGGGTGGAATTCCGGTGTTAACGGAAATCGATGACAGCCTCAATATCGATCCGAACCAGATCGAAGAGAAAATTACCTGTAAAACGAAGGCAATCATGCCGGTGCACATGCTGGGCAATCCCGCGGATATGGATGCGATTATGGCAATCTCTGAAAAACATAACTTAACAGTGATCGAAGATGCGTGCCAGGCAACAGGCGCTTGTTATAAGGGAAAAAGGTTGGGGACGATTGGAGATATTGGCACTTATTCTCTCAATGTGTTTAAAACAATCACCTCCGGCGATGGCGGCATCGTTGCGACGAATGATGAAAATTTATATAAACGGGCTTTCGCGATTCACGATCAGGGACATACGCCGAACCGGATGGGTGTCGAAGTGGGAAAACGGGTGATCCTCGGGATGAATTATCGCATGAATGAATTGACCGGAGCGGTGGCGCTGGCGCAAGTCCGTAAACTCGATGACATCTTGAAAACACTACGGACGAAAAAGAATACCTTAAAGGCGATGATTGCTGATGTGAGCGGATTTCAATTCCGCAAACTGAATGATCCGGATGGAGAATGCGCTACTCTGTGCACAGTCATATTTGATTCAGTGGAAAAGGCGGCAGAGGTTGCAAAATCGCTGAACAACACCACAGTCGATCAAAGCGGCTGGCATGTGTACGCCAATATGGAGCATGTCAATAATTATCTCAAGAGTGCGGGGCTGCCCAATGGCAAAGGCGCTTACCCGCAAACAGATGATATTTTAAGCCGCTCAATGAATATCAGCATCGGCGTTGTGGATGCCGGACTTGGCGCAGGATTTGGGATCAATATAAACTCAATCGATGACGAGATCGAGAAAAAAGCAAATGAATTTCGAAAAGCATGTCAATAGAGGATTTTGAATGAATCGACGGGATTTCTTGAAAAGCTCCGGGATTTTGGCTTCTTCGGTGTTCATTCCCGGCTGCTTAAAAAAAGCATTGACTAATAGACCAAATTTTATTATTATTTTTACCGACGATCAGGGATACGCGGATGTTGGTGTTTACGGAGCAAAAGGTTTTGATACGCCGAATCTGGATCGCATGGCGCGTGAGGGAATGCGTTTCACGGATTTTTATGTGGCTGCCTCGGTGTGCACTCCTTCCCGTGCTGCACTGATGACAGGCTGCTACCCGCAGCGGATCGGGCTGCCAAAAGTACTAAATGATCGTTCCACCATCGGGCTCAACAGCGAAGAACAAACGATTGCAGAAGTATTGAAAACGCAGGGATACGCTACTGCCTGTTACGGCAAATGGCATCTGGGACATCAGCATGAATTTTTACCCATGCGCCATGGATTCGATGATTATTTCGGGCTGCCGTATTCCAATGACATGTCGCCGCTGCATCCGCTGAAAGGTGATCAGTTTCCGCCGTTACCGCTCATCGATGGCGAAGTGATTGTCGAGGAAAATCCCGATCAATCCTTGCTGACAAAGCGGTATACCGAGCGGTCTGTCAGTTTTATCAAAAAAAATAAGGACCAGCCATTCTTTCTCTATCTGGCGCATACGATGCCGCATATACCGCTGTTCGCCTCGGATAAATTCCGCGGAAAAACAGAGCATGGCATCTATGGAGATGTGATCGAAGAAATCGACTGGTCTGTCGGGAAAATTCTGTCCACGCTAAAAGAGCTGGACATCGATGAGCGGACGATGGTTATTTTCACATCTGACAACGGTCCGTCGCTTACGTTCGGAAAACACGGTGGTTCTGCGCTGCCATTGCGAGAGGGAAAGGGGACATCATTTGAAGGGGGACAGCGAGTGCCGTGTATCGTGCGCATGCCAGGCGGAATTCCGGCAAATTCTGTCTGTGATGAATTAGCCTCAACAATGGATTTTCTGGCGACGTTTGCCGAAATGGCAGGAGCCGATTTACCGGAGAAGCGCATCGATGGTAAAAATATCCGAAAATTGATGACTGGTGAGTCTGGCGCAAAAAGTCCGCATGAGGCAATTTATTTTTACCGGGCATGGTCGTTGGAAGCCGTTCGCAGCGGCAAATGGAAACTGCATTTACCGCATTCCTATGGCAGCGTTGCTGAGCCGGGAGTTGACGGGCAGTATGGGACGCGGGTGCAGAAAAAGATCGGGCTGGCGCTGTTTGATCTTGAGAACGATATCGGCGAACAGGTAAATGTTGCGGATCAGCATCCCGAGGTCGTGGAGAGACTGCTTGCGCTGGCAGACTCGATGCGCAAAGATATCGGGGATGATAGCCAAAACATGAAAGGTAAAAATTGCAGAAAACCGGGACGGCTTTGATTTCTATCCATAAAAATCTATGGCATCCGCGTTCTTTATGTAAAGATCCCTGTTTAAGAAGCGCTTAAAATTGATAATTACTACCGCAAACGAAATCAAATAATAAGGAGCAGTCAATGAAAGATAAAAAGGAAATTCGGGTTGGACTTATCGGACATTTGTTCATGGGCATTGCGCATTCTCATGCATTTAAAAATGCCGGGAGCTGGTATGATATTCCATGTAAAATATCGATGAAAGCAGTATGCGGAAAAGATACGGACGAAAATTTAGCGGCTTTTGCAGATCGTTTTGGCTGGGAATCGTATGAACACGACTGGAAAAAGCTGGTTGCCCGCGATGATATCGACCTGATCAGTATAGCAGCACCCGGAACGTTACATAAAGAGATCACGTTAGAAGCAGCAAAACATGGCAAACATATCCTGTGTGAAAAGCCATTAGCGAACAGCCTGCAGGACGCCGAAGAAATGGCGCGTTCGGTGGAGCAGGCAGGTGTGCGGCACTGCTGCGGTTACACCTATCGCCAGACGCCGGCGCTGGCAATGGCAAAGCGCCTTTTCGAAGAGGGAAAGATCGGGCGGGTGTACAATGTTTTCGTAAGATATGCACAGGACTGGCTGCGGGAGACGACGTTCCCCATTGTGTGGCGGCATGATAAAAAACTGGCAGGCTCCGGCGCACTGGGCGATATCGCTGCGCATTCCATCGATGCGGTGCGGTTTGTCACCGGTATGGAAATCACAAAGCTGGTGGGACAGTTGAAGACAATGATTCCCGAACGCCCGCTGTACCCGGATAAACCGGATGGTGAAAAAGGTAAAGTCACTGTGGACGATCTGGCGCAGTTTCTCTGCGAATTTGATTCCGGAGCGCCCGGCTGTTTTGAAGCGACCCGACTGGCAACCGGTCGCAGAAATAATAATACAATTGAAATCAACGGAGAAAAAGGCAGCGTTTTCTGGAGTTTCGAAAAGCAAAATTATCTCTACTATTTCGATAATACGAATCCGGTGACCGAGCAGGGATTTCGCAAAATCAATTGCACCCATGATGATCACCCCTACGGCGGCGGCTACTGGCCCCAGGGACATGGGATCGGATACGCGGATATGTTCGTGAATCAGGTGCGAAATTTTGTAACTGCAATTGTCGAAAAAAAGGAGTTTCATCCCGATTTCCACGATGGTCTGGTTGTGCAACGGGTATTGGACGCGATTGAAAGATCGGCGAATGAAAAAAGATGGATTGAATTATAAACATTGTTTGGAGAATTGGAGATGAACCAAGAAATTAATTCTAAAAGACTGTTCATGGGAAGCTGCTTTGCTCTGATAGCCACTTCTGTGGCATTTGCGATGGTCGGAGCGATTATGGGACCGATCAAAGAAGTTTTCATACTCACGAATGAACAGGTCGGGCTGATTGGCGGCGCTGCACTCTGGGGATTTCCGATCACGATCGTTATCTTCGGTCCGCTGTGCGATACGCTGGGAATGCGCTTTCTGATGCGTCTTGCTTTTGCATGCCAGACCGCAGGCGTATTGCTGATGATTTTTGCCAACGGATTCTGGATGCTGTTTTTGGGCGCATTAATCATCGCGATGGGAAATGGATTGGTCGAAGCTGCCTGTAATCCTCTGGTTGCGACGATTTATCCGGATCGAAAAACCGAAATGCTGAATAAATTTCATGTGTGGTTTCCCGGCGGCATTGTCATTGGCGGATTGATTGCGTTCGGACTGGATGAAGTGGGAATTACTTCCTGGCAGCTCAAGCTGTCAGTCATCATTGTGCCGACTATCATATACGGCTTCATTTTCGCAGGACAGAAATTCCCTGCCACCGAGGGACGGCAGTCCGGTTTATCATTTGGAATGATGTTTAAATCAACTATCTTCCGCCCCATGTTTCTGATCCTGTGCTTCTGCATGATGCTGACGGCATCGCTGGAACTCGGTCCCAATCGATGGATCCCGGCAGTATTAACGTCTGCTGGTATGCCCGGTATCCTGGTGCTGGTATGGATCAGCATCCTGATGGCAATTTTCCGGTATTTCGCCGGTCCGATTGTTCGTAAATTGTCGCCCACAGGTATTTTATTCGGATCTTCCATTCTCGGCGGTTTGGGATTGTTCTGGCTGAGCTATGCCAACAATTTCGGCATGGCAATTTTATCCAGTACGCTCTTTGCTATTGGTGTCTGCTATTTTTGGCCAACCATGCTCGGCGTCACGTCCGAGCGGGTGCCCAAAGGCGGAGCAATGGCGCTCGCCTGGATCGGGGCTGTCGGGAATCTTGCGGTCGGTCTGTTAGCATCGCCTATTATGGGTAAAATTGCGGACGAATATACGCATAAACACTTGCCGGTTCAGGAGACGGTTGTCGTTCTGGAAAAAGCTGTAAATGAGCTATCCACGCTGAACGATAATGATGGAAATAATTTTGAGAGCGCTCTCGCTGCAACGCAGGACGCTTTAGAATACAATGCCGAAAAAGGCTCTCTGCCGGAGATCGAAACATCCAATGCATTGCGCAATATTATTAAGGTGATCCCTGAATCTCAGGTCGCAAAATCCGCTTCGAATATACTCAAGCCGCCTGAAAATTATGGAGGCAAAATCTCATTCAGATATTTAGCCTCATTATCAATAATATTGATGATTGTTTTAGGTGGAATATATTTCCGTGATCGCAGGCTGGGCGGTTATCAGGTTGAAAAAATTTCGATAGAATGACAGATTGATTGCAGATATTTTTGTGAACTATTCAGGAGTGATGATATAATGAAAACCATCAAGGGACCAGGCATCTTTTTAGCACAGTTTTTGAGAAATGAGGAGCCTTATAATAATCTTGAAAATATTTCTCGTTGGGCGGCTCAATTAGGTTTTGTGGGGGTGCAAATACCAACGTGGGAAAGCCTTATGATAAACCTGGACAGGGCGGCAGAATCAACTGATTATTGCCAGGAGTTTTCCGGTAAATTACGGGACGTCGGACTGGAAATTACCGAGCTCTCGGCACATCTTCAGGGGCAAATGTTGGTGGTACATCCGGCTTACGCTACAGCATTCCGCGGATTTCATCCAAAAGGCCAAACAGATACCCAACGAACCGAATGGGCAACCGATCAGTTGAAAAAAGCAATTCTGGCTTCGGAAAAAATGGGCTTGAAAAGCGTGCCGGTCCTGTCTGGCGGCTTGATCTGGCACATGATGTATCCCTGGCCCCAGCGCCCGGAAGGTCTTGTGGAGGAAGCATTTAAAGAGCTGTACAAACGATGGAAACCAGCGCTTGATCTGGCTGCTGATAAAGGAATTTCCATTTCCTATGAATTGCATCCGGGATCTGATCTTTTCGATGGCGCCACATTCGAAATATTTCTGGATGTCTCCGGCAATCATCCCGCTGCATGTATCACCTACGATCCAAGCCATTTCGTATTACAGCAACTCGATTCCCTGCACTTTATCGAATTATACGGTGAACGGATAAAATCATTCCATGTAAAAGATGCTGAATTCAATCCAACCGGGCGTGTCGGTGTGTACGGCGGCTGTCAGCCATGGATCAATCGTGCCGGTCGGTTTCGCTCATTAGGCGATGGTCAGGTGGATTTCAAGCGGGTATTTACATTATTATCCGAAGCAGATTACGACGGCTGGGCAGTGCTGGAATGGGAATGCTGCATCAAAAGTCCGGAACAGGGCGCACGAGAGGCGGCTCCGTTCATAAAAGATCATATCATCGAAACTACTGAAGTGGTATTCGATGACTTTGCCGGTAGTGAAACAGATGTGGAAACGAATCGGAAAATTTTAGGATTGGATTAAAAATCTAATCGGAATAATCGCTTTTCAAGCAATTGTTGGATATTACGTCGACCGTCTAATATGCAATGTATATAGACGGTCGATTCAAGAATTTGATAGATTATTCGGTACGGTTTGCAGTGAATTTCTTTGTAATCGAAAACGTTTATTTGTTCGAGTTCGGGTGGAAGATGTCCCCGATTTGGAATTGATGATAAACTTTGGCAGGTTTCTTCAAGTTTTGCAAGCAACTTTTCTGCGTTTGCGACTGAGTCCGTTGTTGCAATATAATAATGGATATCGTACAGGTCTTCTTCAGCATCGCTGACAAGATATACGTTATAAGTCATTATTTTTTGCTTTCACTGTCTTTTTTTATCCTTTCTTGCACATCACTAAATGCCTTCGCAACCGTTTTGGTATTTCCTGCCTTTAAATTTTTAGAACTCAGCGCTAATATTTTCAGCATTGCGAGACTTTCCTGTGTCTGTTCGTATATCTTTATATCCTGCAAAATAACTTTTGCCTCACCATTTTGTGTGATGATCATCGTGTCTTGATTTTCAGAAATGTCACGTATTAGTTTAGAAGCATGAGCTTTTAAATAACTGATCGGTTTTATCGAATAGCTTTTAATCATGTTAACCCCATAATTAAATATATGTTGACTAAAATATAGTCATAATTTTAGTCTAATGCAAGGAAAATTTTTTTAGAAATTATCGATCCTCCGTATGCGGATTATAGAAGATCAATTCAATCGGCTCTATTCCTTCCGTGAATACTGATAAATAATTTCCCCTTCTTTATTCACAAAGGTCATAATCAATTCATTTTCCTTTGCAGTGCACAGGGAGAATCCGGAATCCGGGCTGCCAAATTGCGTACCGTCGATTTTTATCACTTTTCGCGTTTGTGAAGCCGATGTGTTCACGAAATAATCAATTTTGGAGTTAGTCACCTGGATATGCTGAAAAGTATGGATATGCCCGCTCACCATGAAATCGACGCCATATTTATCGAGTATCGGCTGAAGTCGCTTCTGTAAATCCGTGCGTTCAGATTCGGATTTCGTCGTCCCCGCGTAGATAGGATGATGACCCATCACGATTTTCCATTTGGCGTTGGAAACCGCAAGCGTGGAATCGATCCAGGCGAGTTGTCGTTCCATGGACTGTTTGGCAGCGTCCGAATGTTCATCATGACTTTTGCGGTACTTGTCGATCAATGGCACGGTATCAATGAACAGCAGCAGCGCATCAACATCGTCGGTAACTTCTTCGGTGATGGCATAATATCGGGCCGGCATTTCCCAGCGCCGGCTGATCGCAGCATAGTCAAGCACTGCCTGAGTATTGCCTTCATATTCGTGGTTCCCCAGTACCGGATGCCACGCCAGCATCAATTCCGGATGTTTGTAAATCCATTCGAAATTTGTATTCCACAAAGGATCATGAACCGAGCGCACACCCTGAAAATGGTGCGCATCTCCTATCATAGCAACAAACTCCGGATCAGCGATCGCGGCGACCACGCCCATCATTTCCGCGACTGGTTTCTGATCATAATATCCGTTTCTGCCCAGATCATTGGCAATCATAAACGTAAAATGACCATCCAGTTCCGCCAGCGCCTGCGCATGTTTAGGCACAACACTTTCGCTCTGACCGTACACTACTGCCTGTAGGGCTGTGGCAAACACGAGGATCAACACAGTCAGTAACAGAATTCGCAATTTAATCGGTTTCATACAACCTCCTTCAGATGATTATTCATAATCCAAAAATCCAGCGATTTACGCGCCAGGATCAGGATTGTTTTCTATCCCAAAAATATATTATTAGTAATATAAATAATTTTATGCATTATTGCAACCCTGATTTGCATAATTAAGTTCACCCCGAACTTTAAACAAAAATGTAAATAAACGCTTAAAAATGACTCGAAGTCCAATTAATGGGTTGTGTCTTATCAAAATTGTGGTAAACCGGATGGAGAGATATGATTGATATCTGTTTGTTAATCACGTTACAAAGGCATTGTCGGACGTATTGTTACATCTCACATTATCTGCCCACAATTTTCTCAGAATAAATGATCAAATATTTTTCATCATGTCCCATTGGATGAGGATTTTTTCCAACGTTGGCGTGTCCACGAAATTTTTATTGTGTTGATAAATATCGACCAGACAATTGTAGCACAGATTATTGATTACCCGCGGGATCCCCTTGGCCTGCTGAAAGATTTCTTCACACAAAGCAACAATAATATAATAAATTTCCACTAAATTTCTATATTTGCTATTGACATTTACATTTCTTTATCATATATTATTTATTAATCTTCACTTGAGCTTCTTTTGCCAACTATAAATTTATCAATCCGTGCTTTTCCCCGTATTTTTGAAAATTAAAATTGGGGTAAAAATGGTTGAAAATTTTCGTCTTCCTTCTCTCTGTTATCTGAAAATACGATTCACATTAATTTCTCAACAAGAATGTGTTTTACCTTCCTGGAAAGGCTCCACCCTTCGCGGTGCGTTTGGACATGCATTAAAAAGCACTGTTTGCACCATGCAACGAAACCAAAAATGCGTGGACTGCCTGTTAAAGTCCCAATGCGCCTACACCCGCCTTTTCGAGACCTTTGTCACCGAACCGCCGACCCGTTTTCTCAAAGGACAGATTTCCTCGCCACGACCCTTCATTCTCGAATGCCGGCAATCCCAAACCGAATTCCAGCCCGGTGACGAGCTTGTTTTCAATATAATTTTATTAGGCGATATCGTTCAATATATGCCATACATCGTCTTTTCCGTTTACCGAATGGCGCAGCGGGGATTGGGAGCACGCCGCCATCCCTTCCGGCTGCGGGAGGCATACTGCCAGCAATTTCCTGATGAATGGCAAAAATTATACAATGGCGACAGCGAACAAATCCTGTTTTCGCCGCAGCCGATGCTTTTGCAACAGAACGGTACCACAGACTCTGTACCAAAATCAACTGAAATTAAATTTCTCACTCCCACCCGCATCGTCTATCGCAACCAGCTTGTCAGCGAATTTTCTTTTCGACAGCTAACGTTTAAAATGCTGCGCCGGATTTTGGAGCTGGCACATTTCTATGCCAATCCTGATGAAATAAATTGGGAATTTCGTGAGATGTTAGTCGCTGCCGATGACATAAAAATTACGCGCCGAAATCTCCACTGGAAAGATCGGGACCGATACAGCAACCGCCAAAAAACAAAACTAAAAATGGGTGGGTTCACCGGCAGCATGACGTTGGAAGGAGATTTGTCTCCTTTTTTGGATTTGCTTGCTTACAGTGAAGTGGTGCATGTTGGAAAGGGTGCGACGTTTGGGCTGGGGGAAATAGAAATGTCGTTGTAGTGTATTTGTATTTTTCATTCGTTAAGATTTGTAAAAATTGTAATAGAAGTCAAAAGATAATTCTTTGACCAACAGGAGAAAAATCATGAATGAAATTCCCACAAAACAGCGGGAACGACTCATCGGTATGACCGATGAACTTCTAATTCGGAGAAAAGAAATTCTCAGGCTTATTGTACTGGTCATAATTGCCGCATTAGCAATGGGATTTATTACCGAAATTGTATTTTCCTGGTTGGACGGAAATTCATTAACACTAATTCAAAAAATTATTTTTTTAATTTCCACTGTATTACTAATTATTTGCATCATTTGGGCTTTGCGAAGCTATGCCGGTGAAATTGTTAAAAAAATCCATTTTGAATTTATCATCCCGTTTGAAAATAATGAAAATTTAAAAGTTTTTAATAATCAATTTTATAAGCCGTTAAAACCTTTAAAAAATTCAGTACCGGCATTCATCGATGAACTATTCAAGAATGAAAATGAAAATAACCAGTTGATTATTAAAGCCTGGAAAACTCTGGTAGTTAATGGCAAAAGCTTAAGGGGGTGAGATATGAGGTTGCATCTCACCCCCTAAACTGCTTGAACTCTAATGACCAGTGATGCTTTGCATCATCTATAGGAAGACCAGTTGAAACCTATACTCTATTTGCTTCGATGAAGGCGGTCAAGTCATCGAAGATAACACCTGATAGAGACACGTTACAATGAGTAATGGTAAGGTTGTGAAAGGAGTGCCTAAGTCAATCTATAAAACGTCTGACTTGTACGGAACACGGGATTGTCCCGCCAAAGCGGGATGACGGAGTTCCAATAGTAGTCGTGGGAGTAACGCCCCACCAGGGAAAACGGGAAAGCCGTTTACAGGGCGAAGTGGAACAGGTAAGTCAAATCTCATGTAAATTAAGAGAAACAGCGAAATGCGTATTGCTCTTAAATATATCGAGATTGTTCGCCAACGTGGCGAAAAAGGTTTAACACTCAAACGCGTGTACAAAAACATCCTTAATCGTGAATTGTTCTTAATGGCTTATGCCAATTTATATGCGAATGCGGGAGCTACTACTGTAGGGACTGATCCAAAAGACACTGTTGATGGAATGTCCATCAGACGAATTGACAGATTAATAAAGCGATTACGGCGCAGGAGATACCACTGGAAAGCGACACGACGGACAAGAATACCTAAAAAGAATAGCAACAAAAAGCGACCATTAGGAATACCAACATGGAATGATAAGTTAATTGAAGAAGTTCTCCGTATTGTTCTATCAGCATATTACGATGTTCAATTTTCGAGTCATTCACATGGATTTCGGAAACAACGTGGCTGCCATACCGCATTACAGGAAATACGCTACACATGGACAGGCACACGATGGTTTATCGAAGGCGATATTAAAGGATGTTTTGACAACATTGATCACGATGTTTTGCTCGAATTGCTGAGTCGAAGAATAAAAGACCGGAGCTTGCTAAAATTACTCAAAGGAATGTTGAAAGCTGGCTATATCGAAAACGGAACATACCATGATACGTATTCGGGGACACCACAAGGGGGAGTGCTTAGTCCCCTGCTTGCAAACATTGTATTACACGAATTGGATTCGTATGTTGAGCAGGAGTTGATACCAAATTATACCAAAGGAAAAATGAAGCGCCGTGATCCCGAATACAATCGGCTAAATGTAGCAATGACTTATGCCAGGCAAAAAGGACAAATTGCTAAATACAAAGCGTTGCGGGAACGGAAACGATACCTATCTTCCCAAGTGACCAACGATCCTGAATATCGGCGATTGCGGTATGTTCGATATGCTGATGATTTTCTGTTGGGCTTTATTGGTACACGAGAAGAAGCAGAACAGATAAAGCGCAAATTAGATCAATTCCTGAAAACACTCAACCTGGAAATGTCAGCCGAGAAAACGCTGATAACCCATGCGACAACTGGACATGCTCGTTTTCTGGGATATGAAATTACGATTGCACAAGATAATCATCGGCAAACCAAAGATTACAAACGGCAAAACAAAGTGAAACGCCGATCTATTAATGGATGTGTGATTTTTCTGATACCAAAAGATGTAATCAATGAACAGAGTCGAATATTCAATCGCAAAGGTAAAGTAGCCTGTCGACCTTATCTGATACGATGCAGTGATTTTGAAATTGTACTAAATTATGGGATTGAATTTCAGGGTTTAGCCAATTACTATGCGCTTGCTCATAATATATCGAGCCTGTACAAAGTCAAATATCATTACATCATGTCATTGGCAAAAACATTGGCAGCCAAGCACAGAAAAAGTGTACGGTGGGCATACCGAAAATACAAACGAAAGTCAGGATACGGTGTTACCTGCTTTGTCGTTGAAGTTAAAAGCAGTGATAAGTCGGGGAAAATACATCGAGCGCAGTTTGGGAATAAACCTTTACGCCGTCAGAAAACGGCTGTTATTAATGACAGGAAAGCAGAGTTATATCGGAGTGGCAATGAATTAATAAGCAGATTGCTTGCCGATCGTTGTGAACTGTGCGGATCAAACGATGATGTTCAGGGACATCATGTGCGCAAATTAAAAGATGTGAAAGAGAAATATCGAGGACGGAAACAGATACCAAAGTGGGTACAGTTCATGACATCAAGGAATCGAAAGGTTGTTTTTGTCTGTCATTCCTGCCATGTAAATATTCATAATGGAGATTATGACAGCCGCAAAGTAGAATCAAGACTTACTGGAGAGCCGTATGACACGGAAACGGTCAAGTACGGTTCGGAAGGGGCTTGTTGGAAAAGTGTCCCTTTGAATGTTAATTGAAATCTAATATAAAGGGATAACTCGCTGGTTTGCTACCTTACTGCTATTCTCGGCGGTCTTTTGTGTTTGAGAGTGGTAATGAAAGGCTATTTTTTTATTCAAGGTTTTGCCTTTTAATTCCGCAGGCAACTTAACCTTGACCGAACCCCGCAGTCAACACGCAAGTTAGGCGCAATTAGGCAGGTAAAAAACGGT